>NZ_CAJHGI010000023.1:0-507 GCF_904886855.1 Acinetobacter sp. 'aerobic (ED)' | reverse complement strand
ACGCTATCGACTTTCAGGTCTTTGGCCAGTTCAATCGCCACTTTACCGTCTTGAACTTTGGTGCTGATATTTGAATCAGCGCCAACCACATCAACCGCTTCGCCCAGTTTCTTCTGAACAGTGCTGCCGTCTTGTGCGGTTAAACCGAAGCCTTTGTCAGTTAAGTCCTGGCTCGCTTGGTTAAGTTGATCTACGTTAACTGCATCAGTTCCTGCAACACCCGGTCCTACATTGCTGATGGTCGTGCCCGCAGCATCAATACCGGATTTGGTTACGCTTGGACCGCCAGTAATGGTCATACCGTCGTTGTTAATCACGGTATCGCCCGCAGTCACGCTATCGACTTTCAGGTCACGGTTCAGGCTGTACTTGATGTTGTTGCCGTCTTTCGCAACTTGCAGGTTCTCTTCGCCATCTGCTGTACCGATATCAACCGTGTCACCCGCTTTGACTGCGCCACTATTGGCACCGTTCGATTGCAAGTTCCAGCCTTTGTCTAACTCGCTG
>NZ_CAJHGI010000022.1:0-661 GCF_904886855.1 Acinetobacter sp. 'aerobic (ED)' | reverse complement strand
GACAGCAGATGGCATCAAGATCGAATTGTTGAAAGATGCGAAGTTCGACAGCATCACCACTGGCGACAGCGTATTGAACAACAATGGCTTAACCATCAAAGATGGCCCAAGCATCACTAAAGATGGTATCAATGCAGGTAATAAAGTTATTACTAACGTTGCTGATGGCGTAAATGGTAAAGATGCAGTCAATGTTGACCAGTTAACCAAAACCAAAGATGGTCTGGATAACAAGATTACTGATACCAACAACAAGTTAGACGACGCTAAAAAAGACTTGGGTAACCGTATTACAGATACCAAAGATCAGTTAACCACTCAGATTACTGATACTAAAACTGAGTTAAATAACACGATCAATAACACCAAGACTGAGTTAAACAGCAAGATTGACAATACCAAGACCGAGTTGGAAAACAAGGGCTTGAACTTTGCTGGTAATGCCGGTGCAGACGTTCACCGTAACTTGGGTGACAAGCTCAACATCGTGGGTGGCGCTGATGCTGCAACAGCAGAAGACAAGACTAGCGGTGAAAATGTCATTACCCGTACTACAGCAGATGGCATCAAGATCGAATTGTTGAAAGACGCGAAATTCGATAGCATCACCACTGGCGACAGCGTATTGAACAACAATGGCTTAACCATCAAAGATGGCCCA
>NZ_CAJHGI010000021.1:0-709 GCF_904886855.1 Acinetobacter sp. 'aerobic (ED)' | reverse complement strand
TGCCACATCGGCTGTCCAGTTACCTGTCGCTGCATCTACAGTTGCAGTGTACGTCACACCATTGATAACTAAAGTCACCACTGTGGTTGCTGCATCTGCCGGGATACCAGTCAAGGTACCTGTAATCGTGACATTGCCTGCACCCTCAGTTGCATTCACAACGTTATCGGCAGTTACCGCATCAATCGCAAGGGTTGCACCCGCTGGATTTGGTGGGGTCGCATCGACGGTTTCTGTACCTGGTAAAGACGGGTTACCTGCAGGGTCGGTGGCAATCGCAGTGATGGTATCACCATCCACCAGACCGCCTGGGTTTGGTACAGTCCACTCGCCTGTCACTGGATCAGTCACCACATCAACGGTGCTGCCATCCGGGAAGGTCACAGTCACGGTTGAACCTGGTTCTGCCGTACCGGTGATTGGATCGGTACCATTGACCGGATCAATCTCTGGGGCATTCGGTGCAGTCACGTCAACAGTGAAGCTTTGGGTATCAGTGATTGTGCTGCTGTTACCAGCTGCATCGGTGAAGGTCGCTGTAGCATCAATGGTCTTGTCGCCATCAGCCAACAGGTCGCTACCTGCCACATCCGCTGTCCAGTTACCAGTTGCTGCATCTACCGTTGCAGTGTAAGTCACGCCATTGATAACTAAAGTCACCACTGTGGTGGCTGCATCTGCAGGGATACCGGTCAAGGTACCTGTCACT
>NZ_CAJHGI010000020.1:0-724 GCF_904886855.1 Acinetobacter sp. 'aerobic (ED)' | reverse complement strand
CACTGTTCAGAAGAAACTGGGCGAAGCGGTTGATGTGGTTGGCGCTGATTCAAATATCAGCACCAAAGTTCAAGACGGTAAAGTGGCGATTGAACTGGCCAAAGACCTGAACGTCGACAGCGTAACAGCAGGCGATACCGTGATGAATACGGACGGTGTGACCATTGCCGGCGGCCCAAGCATGACCAAGTCAGGTATTGATGCTGCAGGAACTAAAGTCACCAATGTAGCCGATGGCGATATCAATCCAGATTCGAAAGATGCGATTAACGGTAGCCAGTTACACAATACTGCACAAAGCACAGCAGATGCCTTGGGTGGTGGTTCAACGGTGAATCCGGACGGCACAGTCTCTGCACCGAACTACAGCGTGAATGGCACCAGCCTGAACAATGTCGGCGATGCAATTACTGAACTGGACAAAGGCTGGAATTTACAGTCGAACGGTGCCAACAGTGGTGCTGTGAAAGCGGGAGATACCGTTGATATCGGCACAGCAGACGGCGAAGAAAACCTGCAAGTTGCGAAAGAAGGCAACAACATCAAGTACAGCCTGAACCGTGACCTGAAAGTGGATAGCGTGACTGCGGGTGATACGGTTATTAACAACGACGGTATGACCATTACTGGCGGTCCAAGCGTGACCAAGTCTGGTATTGATGCTGCGGGCACGACCATCAGCAATGTAGGACCGGGTGTTGCAGGAACTGATGCAGTTAACGTA
>NZ_CAJHGI010000019.1:0-991 GCF_904886855.1 Acinetobacter sp. 'aerobic (ED)' | reverse complement strand
AATGAATTGACCGATTTAAAAGTCTTAGGGTTTGGAGAAATACATGTTAGATCAAAATATCAAAACTCAATTAAAAGCTTATTTAGAACGTTTAGAAAGTCCGATCGAACTGGTTGCTGCTTTAGATGACTCAGACAAAGCAGAGAAAATCAAAGAACTGGTGACTGAAATCGCAGAACTTTCTGATCAGGTTACGGCGCGTTTTGACGGTTCAAACGCTCGCCGTCCTAGCTTTGGTGTGGCCAAAGCAGGTGAACAACCGCGTGTGTTCTTTGCTGGTTTGCCAATGGGCCATGAGTTTACTTCTTTGATTCTGGCATTATTGCAAGTATCGGGTTATGCGCCAAAAGTCTCTGATGAAGTCTTGGCTCAAATCAAAGGTCTCAACCTGACTGCCAACTTTGATGTGTTTGTGTCATTGAGCTGTCATAACTGTCCAGATGTGGTGCAGGCACTTAACCTGATTGCAATCAACAACCCGAATACCACAGCGACCATGATTGATGGTGCTTTCTTCCAGGATGAAGTGGAAGAGCGCAAAATCTTGGCTGTACCAATGGTGTTTCAGGACAATGAACATATCGGTCAGGGTCGTATGACTTTGGAAGAAATCGTGGCCAAGTTAGATACCCATTCTGCTGAGAAAGATGCAGCAGCCATCAATGCCAAAGATACATTTGATGTGTTGGTGATTGGTGGGGGTCCTGCCGGTGGTACTGCGGCAATCTATGCAGCGCGTAAAGGCATCAAGACTGGTATCGTGGCTGAACGCTTTGGCGGTCAGGTGATGGATACCATGGACATTGAAAACTTCACCACAGTGCAAAAAACCGTTGGTCCTAAGTTTGCTCAGGATATGGAAGCACACGTCCGTGAATACGGCGTGGATATCATGAACCTGCAACGTGTCAGCAAGATCACAGGCGCAGATCAAACCGCCAACGGTCTGGTTGAAGTTGAACTGGAAAATGGTGCCAAGCTTGAATCGAAA
>NZ_CAJHGI010000018.1:0-1073 GCF_904886855.1 Acinetobacter sp. 'aerobic (ED)' | reverse complement strand
ACATCCGCTGTCCAGTTACCAGTTGCTGCATCTACCGTTGCAGTGTAAGTCACGCCATTGATAACTAAAGTCACCACTGTGGTGGCTGCATCTGCAGGGATACCGGTCAAGGTACCTGTCACTGTTACGGTGCCAGTAGATTCTGCTGCGTTAATAACGTTGTCTGCTGTCACTGGCGCAACAGTCAGTGTGCTACCCGTGGTATCTGGTGCAGTGGTATCCACAACATAGCTGTGATCTGCACTGACCGGACCTGTACCTGTTACATCAACAGTCACTTCAATGGTGCTGTCTGCATCTGCAGTCAACTCGCTACCTGGAACGGTCACGCTCCATGTTCCATCCGCCTGTACCGTGGTGTTGTAATTGTTGCCGTTGACCACAACTGTCACTGCATCACCTGCAGTGAAGTCGCCTACAACCGCACCACTGACCGTTTGGTCCACACCCGCTTCTGCTGCGTTAACGGTGTTATCGCCTGCAATCGGGTTGATCACCACCACTGGTGTGGTGATATCCACGGTGTAGCTGGCATCTGCTGTCACAGTACCGGTGTTGCCTGCGGCATCTGTTGCCGTAATGCTGACATTGATGGTGCTGTCGGCATCAAGCACTAACTGTCCGCCATCAACGGTCACGCTCCATAAGCCACCCGTTTGTACTGTGGTGGTGATGTCTACGCCATTGACGTTGACCGTAACCACATCACCCACGGTGTATTCACCGGTGACCGTACCGCTGATGGTTTGATTGGTTGCGGCTTCGCCTGAATCTACAATGCCATCGCCTGCAATCGGATTAATGGTGATCGTAGTCGTGCTGTTGTCCGGACCAGTGGTATCGACTGTATAGACTTGAGTGTCAGTGATTGTGCTGCTGTTACCTGCTGCATCGGTGAAGGTTGCTGTGGCATCGATGGTCTTATCGCCATCGGCCAAAAGGTCACTACCTGCCACATCGGCTGTCCAGTTACCTGTCGCTGCATCTACAGTTGCAGTGTACGTCACACCATTGATAACTAAAGTCACCACTGTGGTTGCTGCATCTGCCGGGATACCAGTCAAGGTACCTGT
>NZ_CAJHGI010000017.1:0-1164 GCF_904886855.1 Acinetobacter sp. 'aerobic (ED)' | reverse complement strand
TTATGCAGTTACTTTAGCAACAACACCAGCACCTACAGTACGACCACCTTCACGGATCGCAAAACGTAGACCTGGGTCCATTGCGATCGGGTGGATTAACTCTACTGACATTTCTACGTTGTCACCAGGCATTACCATTTCTACGCCATCTTGTAATTTGATCGCGCCAGTTACGTCAGTTGTACGGAAGTAGAACTGTGGACGGTAACCGTTAAGGAATGGAGTGTGACGACCACCTTCTTCTTTAGAAAGTACGTATACTTCTGCATCGAATTTAGTGTGCGGCTTGATTGTACCTGGTTTAGCAAGTACTTGACCACGTTGTACGTCTTCACGCTTAGTACCACGAAGCAAGATACCACAGTTCTCACCTGCACGGCCTTCGTCAAGAAGTTTACGGAACATTTCTACGCCAGTTACAGTTGTTTTAACTGTATCTTTAATACCAACGATCTCGACTTCTTCACCAACTTTAACGATACCAGCTTCTACACGGCCTGTTACTACAGTACCACGACCAGAAATTGAGAATACGTCTTCGATTGGCATCAAGAATGCTTTGTCGATTGCACGTTCTGGTTCTGGAATGTAAGAGTCAAGCGCTTCAACAAGAGCGATAACTGCTGATTCGCCATATTGACCAGCATCACCTTCCAACGCTTTAAGCGCTGAACCACGGATAACTGGAGTGTCATCACCTGGGAAGTCATAAGTAGAAAGAAGTTCACGAACTTCCATTTCTACCAATTCAAGTAATTCTTCGTCATCAACAAGGTCACACTTGTTCAAGAATACAACGATGTAAGGTACACCAACCTGACGTGAAAGAAGGATGTGTTCACGAGTTTGTGGCATTGGACCATCAGTCGCAGCACATACAAGGATCGCGCCGTCCATCTGAGCAGCACCAGTAATCATGTTTTTAACATAATCGGCGTGGCCCGGGCAGTCTACGTGAGCGTAGTGACGGATTGGAGAATCGTATTCTACGTGTGATGTATTAATTGTAATACCACGTGCTTTTTCTTCAGGAGCTGAGTCGATTTGTGAGTAATCTTTCGCTTCACCGCCGTAAGTTTTTGCACAGATCGTTGCAATCGCAGCAGTTAAAGTTGTTTTACCATGGTCAACGTGACCAATTGTACCCACGTTTACGTGTGGTTT
>NZ_CAJHGI010000016.1:0-1287 GCF_904886855.1 Acinetobacter sp. 'aerobic (ED)' | reverse complement strand
AACGTGTTGAATGCAGCTGAATCAACAACCACCATTACTGTGACAGGTACCTTAACCGGTATCCCTGCAGATGCAGCCACCACAGTGGTGACTTTAGTCATCAATGGTGTGACTTACACTGCAACCGTAGATGCAGCAACTGGTAACTGGACAGCGGATGTCGCAGGTAGTGACCTGTTGGCCGATGGCGATAAAACCATTGATGCTACAGCGACCTTCACCGATGCAGCAGGTAACAGCAGCAGCGTGACTGACACCCAAGTCTATAACGTGGATGTGACTGCACCGAATGCCCCAGAGATTGATCCGGTCAATGGTACCGATCCAATCACCGGTACGGCAGAACCAGGTTCAACCGTGACGGTGACCTTCCCGGATGGCAGCACCGTTGATGTGGTGACTGATCCAGTGACAGGCGAGTGGACTGTACCAAACCCAGGCGGTCTGGTGGATGGTGATACCATCACTGCGATTGCCACTGACCCTGCAGGTAACCCGTCTGTACCAGGTACAGAGACTGTAGACATCACTCCACCAAATCCAGCGGGTGCAACCCTTGCGATTGATGCGGTGACTGCAGACAACGTTATTAACGCAGCAGAATCTACTGGCACCGTAACAGTGACAGGTACCTTAACCGGTATCCCTGCAGATGCAGCCACCACAGTGGTGACTTTAGTCATCAATGGTGTGACTTACACTGCAACGGTAGATGCAGCAACTGGTAACTGGACAGCGGATGTCGCAGGTAGTGACCTGTTGGCCGATGGCGATAAAACCATTGATGCTACAGCGACCTTCACCGATGCAGCCGGTAACAGCAGCAGCGTGACTGACACCCAAGTCTATAACGTGGATGTGACTGCACCGAATGCCCCAGAGATTGATCCAGTCAATGGTACCGATCCAATCACCGGTACGGCAGAACCAGGTTCAACTGTGACTGTGACCTTCCCGGATGGCAGCACCGTTGATGTGGTGACTGATCCAGTGACAGGCGAGTGGACTGTACCAAACCCAGGCGGTCTGGTGGATGGTGATACCATCACTGCGATTGCCACTGACCCTGCAGGTAACCCGTCTGTACCAGGTACAGAGACTGTAGACATCACTCCACCAAATCCAGCGGGTGCAACCCTTGCGATTGATGCGGTGACTGCAGATAACGTGTTGAATGCAGCTGAATCAACAACCACCATTACTGTGACAGGTACCTTAACCGGTATCCCTGCAGATGCAGCCACCACAGTGGTGACTTTAGTCATCAATGGTGTGACTTACACTGCA
>NZ_CAJHGI010000015.1:0-5156 GCF_904886855.1 Acinetobacter sp. 'aerobic (ED)' | reverse complement strand
TACACTAAATCAAGTTATGTATTGAATTTATCTTGAATACAACAACTGTTTGGGTGTTGTATAGTCAAGCCTCACGAGCAATTAGTATTGGTCAGCTTCACACGTCACCGTGCTTCCACACCCAACCTATCAACGTCCTAGTCTCGAACGGCTCTTTAGAGGAATAAATTCCTAGGGAAATCTTATCTTGAGGTAGGCTTCCCGCTTAGATGCTTTCAGCGGTTATCCCTTCCGAACATAGCTACCCGGCGATGCGACTGGCGTCACAACCGGTACACCAGAGGTTCGTCCACTCTGGTCCTCTCGTACTAGGAGCAGATCCTCTCAAATTTCCAGCGCCCACGGTAGATAGGGACCGAACTGTCTCACGACGTTCTAAACCCAGCTCGCGTACCTCTTTAAATGGCGAACAGCCATACCCTTGGGACCTGCTTCAGCCCCAGGATGAGATGAGCCGACATCGAGGTGCCAAACACCGCCGTCGATATGAACTCTTGGGCGGTATCAGCCTGTTATCCCCAGAGTACCTTTTATCCGTTGAGCGATGGCCCTTCCATACAGAACCACCGGATCACTAAGACCTACTTTCGTACCTGCTCGACTTGTGGGTCTCGCAGTTAAGCGCGCTTTTGCCTTTATACTCTACGCGTGATTTCCGACCACGCTGAGCGCACCTTCGTACTCCTCCGTTACTCTTTAGGAGGAGACCGCCCCAGTCAAACTACCCACCAGACATGGTCCTCGCCCCGGATTACGGGGCAGAGTTAGAACCTCAACATTACCAGGGTGGTATTTCAAGGACGGCTCCATTAGAACTAGCGTTCTAACTTCAAAGCCTCCCACCTATCCTACACAAGTAAGGTCAAAGTTCAATGTCAAGCTGCAGTAAAGGTTCACGGGGTCTTTCCGTCTAGCCGCGGGTACACTGCATCTTCACAGCGATTTCGATTTCACTGAGCCTCTGCTGGAGACAGCGCCGCCATCATTATGCCATTCGTGCAGGTCGGAACTTACCCGACAAGGAATTTCGCTACCTTAGGACCGTTATAGTTACGGCCGCCGTTTACTGGGGCTTCGATCAAGAGCTTCGCTTACGCTAACCCCATCAATTAACCTTCCAGCACCGGGCAGGCATCACACCCTATACGTCCACTTTCGTGTTTGCAGAGTGCTATGTTTTTAATAAACAGTTGCAGCGGCCTGGTTTCTGTGGCTGCCAACAGCTCAGGGAGCAAGTCCCATCACCGTCAGCAGCGTACCTTCTCCCGAAGTTACGGTACCATTTTGCCTAGTTCCTTCAGCAGAGTTCTCTCAAGCGCTTTGGTCTACTCGACCTGACCACCTGTGTCGGTTTCGGGTACGATTCCTGTGTAACTGAAGCTTAGAGACTTTTCCTGGAAGCATGGTATCAGCCACTTCACTGTACAAGTACAGCTTGCTATCAGCTCTCAGCATAGAGCACCCCGGATTTGCCTAAGATGCATGCCTACTGCCTTCCACCTGGACAACCAACGCCAGGCTGACTTAACCTTCTCCGTCCTCTCATCGCATTACACAGAAGTATTGGAATATTAACCAATTTCCCATCGACTACGCCTCTCGGCCTCGCCTTAGGGGTCGACTCACCCAGCCCCGATTAACGTTGGACTGGAACCCTTGGTCTTTCAGCGAACGGGTTTTTCACCCGTTTTGTCGTTACTCACGTCAGCATTCGCACTTCTGATACCTCCAGCATACTTCTCAATACACCTTCATCGGCTTACAGAACGCTCCCCTACCACGTATACAAAGTATACATCCGCAGCTTCGGCACATAGTTTTAGCCCCGTTACATCTTCCGCGCAGGCCGACTCGACTAGTGAGCTATTACGCTTTCTTTAAAGGGTGGCTGCTTCTAAGCCAACCTCCTAGCTGTCTATGCCTTCCCACATCGTTTCCCACTTAACTATGATTTTGGGGCCTTAGCTGGCGGTCTGGATTGTTTTCCTCTTGACTACGGACGTTAGCACCCGCAGTCTGTCTCCCGGATAGTACTCATTGGTATTCGGAGTTTGCATCGGTTTGGTAAGTCGGGATGACCCCCTAGCCGAAACAGTGCTCTACCCCCAATGGTATTCGTCCGAGGCGCTACCTAAATAGCTTTCGGGGAGAACCAGCTATCACCAGGCTTGATTAGCCTTTCACCCCTATCCACAAGTCATCCCCTGGCTTTTCAACGACAGTGGGTTCGGTCCTCCAGTTAGTGTTACCCAACCTTCAACCTGCTCATGGATAGATCGCCTGGTTTCGGGTCTATACCCAGCAACTAAACGCCCTATTAAGACTCGATTTCTCTACGGCTCCCCTATGCGGTTAACCTTGCTACTGAATATAAGTCGCTGACCCATTATACAAAAGGTACGCAGTCACACCACGAAGGTGCTCCCACTGCTTGTATGCATGCGGTTTCAGGATCTATTTCACTCCCCTCACAGGGGTTCTTTTCGCCTTTCCCTCACGGTACTGGTTCACTATCGGTCAGTCAGGAGTATTTAGCCTTGGAGGATGGTCCCCCCATATTCAGACAAGGTTTCACGTGCCTCGCCCTACTCGTCATCATTATGTGTGCCCTTTCGTGTACGGGAATATCACCCTCTACGTTCGCACTTCCCAGAGCGTTCCACTAGAACACACATAACTTAATGGGCTGCTCCCCGTTCGCTCGCCGCTACTAAGGGAATCTCAATTGATTTCTTTTCCTAAGGGTACTGAGATGTTTCACTTCCCCTCGTTCGCTTCATAAGCCTATGTATTCAGCTTATGATACCCGCCTTATAGCGGGTGGGTTCCCCCATTCAGAAATCTCCGGATCAAAGGATATTTGCCGCCTCCCCGGAGCTTTTCGCAGGCTATCACGTCTTTCATCGCCTCTGACTGCCAAGGCATCCACCACATGCACTTAATTACTTGACTATACAACCCCAAACAGTCGTTAACACATACAAGTGAGTGTTAGCGTTGCAAACTTAATTGCTACTATTCGTTGTCTGTGAACTTAATCACCATACAGCTTCAATCTAAATTCATATACCAAAACGCTTGATTCAGTGTTTTTGCTAGTTCTCATTTCATTCAACTTAAACATCGAAATGCTTAAATCAAAGAATGAGTGAACAATTTATTTCAGACTCAATTCTACTAATCTGTTAATGATTAACTACCACCTCGTCGGTGCGTAGTAAACTGTGATAAATCACAGAAGTTAATAAGCGTTTAACTTACTAAGTTCTGTAATCTTTAGCCCGTACTCCGTAAAGTACGTGGTGGAGACTAGGAGAGTCGAACTCCTGACCTCCTGCGTGCAAAGCAGGCGCTCTACCAACTAAGCTAAGTCCCCAGCTTACAATCATAATGAACGATATATCTTAATCTCAGCTTCAGCTATCAGATTTGGTGGGTCTGACAAGACTTGAACTTGTGACCCCACGCTTATCAAGCGTGTGCTCTAACCAACTGAGCTACAGACCCTCAGATACATCTTCGAAGAACAACTTGTTGTGGATTCTTACCGGTCACCAATCTTTCGTTAAGGAGGTGATCCAGCCGCAGGTTCCCCTACGGCTACCTTGTTACGACTTCACCCCAGTCATCGGCCACACCGTGGTAACCGCCCTCTTTGCAGTTAGGCTAGCTACTTCTGGTGCAACAAACTCCCATGGTGTGACGGGCGGTGTGTACAAGGCCCGGGAACGTATTCACCGCGGCATTCTGATCCGCGATTACTAGCGATTCCGACTTCATGGAGTCGAGTTGCAGACTCCAATCCGGACTACGATCGGCTTTTTGAGATTAGCATCCTATCGCTAGGTAGCAACCCTTTGTACCGACCATTGTAGCACGTGTGTAGCCCTGGCCGTAAGGGCCATGATGACTTGACGTCGTCCCCGCCTTCCTCCAGTTTGTCACTGGCAGTATCCTTAAAGTTCCCATCCGAAATGCTGGCAAGTAAGGAAAAGGGTTGCGCTCGTTGCGGGACTTAACCCAACATCTCACGACACGAGCTGACGACAGCCATGCAGCACCTGTATCTAGATTCCCGAAGGCACCAATCCATCTCTGGAAAGTTTCTAGTATGTCAAGGCCAGGTAAGGTTCTTCGCGTTGCATCGAATTAAACCACATGCTCCACCGCTTGTGCGGGCCCCCGTCAATTCATTTGAGTTTTAGTCTTGCGACCGTACTCCCCAGGCGGTCTACTTATCGCGTTAGCTGCGCCACTAAAGCCTCAAAGGCCCCAACGGCTAGTAGACATCGTTTACGGCATGGACTACCAGGGTATCTAATCCTGTTTGCTCCCCATGCTTTCGTACCTCAGCGTCAGTATTAGGCCAGATGGCTGCCTTCGCCATCGGTATTCCTCCAGATCTCTACGCATTTCACCGCTACACCTGGAATTCTACCATCCTCTCCCATACTCTAGCTTCCCAGTATCGAATGCAATTCCCAAGTTAAGCTCGGGGATTTCACATCCGACTTAAAAAGCCGCCTACGCACGCTTTACGCCCAGTAAATCCGATTAACGCTCGCACCCTCTGTATTACCGCGGCTGCTGGCACAGAGTTAGCCGGTGCTTATTCTGCGAGTAACGTCCACTCATCTTAGGTATTAACTAAGAGAGCCTCCTCCTCGCTTAAAGTGCTTTACAACCAAAAGGCCTTCTTCACACACGCGGCATGGCTGGATCAGGCTTGCGCCCATTGTCCAATATTCCCCACTGCTGCCTCCCGTAGGAGTCTGGGCCGTGTCTCAGTCCCAGTGTGGCGGATCATCCTCTCAGACCCGCTACAGATCGTCGCCTTGGTAGGCCTTTACCCCACCAACTAGCTAATCCGACTTAGGCTCATCATTTAGCGCAAGGTCCGAAGATCCCCTGCTTTCTCCCGTAGGACGTATGCGGTATTAGCATTCCTTTCGGAATGTTGTCCCCCACTAAATGGCAGATTCCTAAGCATTACTCACCCGTCCGCCGCTAGGTCAGTTACCGAAGCAACCTTCCCCGCTCGACTTGCATGTGTTAAGCCTGCCGCCAGCGTTCAATCTGAGCCATGATCAAACTCTTCAGTTTAAAATCATTAGTAGCTTATGGCTACAAATCTTGGCTCATCAATTACTGACTTA
>NZ_CAJHGI010000014.1:0-32797 GCF_904886855.1 Acinetobacter sp. 'aerobic (ED)' | reverse complement strand
TTCACCAGTAGCTGACGCTGCACCTTGATAACCAGTAGCTGACGCTGCACCACGATTACCAGTAGCTGACGCTGCACCATATTCACCAGTAGCTGACGCTGCACCTTGATAACCAGTAGCTGACGCTGCACCTTGATAACCAGTAGCTGACGCTGCACCACGATTACCAGTAGCTGACGCTGCACCTTGATAACCGGTTGTTTGACTGCCTTTCACATGTTTGGCATTGCTGAACGTGTAGTCGATTGCAAACTTAACTAGATCCGCAATACTGATTTCGAACTTTAGAGAGATTTCTCGGCTAGCAACTTTAGTATCACCGCCTTCTTCACGACTTAAGTCACCAGTTTGCTCAACAACTGCGTAACGACTTTGAGCAGGAGGGTAGTAACCAAATACATCTAATGGATGCTCACATGCATGGAAGCCTGAACCACAAGCTTTAACTTCACCTTCATGTTTATATGTCTTGCCGATTTCATATTGGAAACCACGACATTGAAGGTCTTTGTCAAACCCCTTGAAGGAAGTGATTGTTTTTTGATTTTGTGTCATACTTATCTCGCTCTTTGAGTAAAAGCACACTGGATTCTGACGGGTCTGTGTGCTTTTTTGCTTTCGATGAGATAAAATATAACTTAAGTTATAGATGTGGTCAATAACATAGAGAATAAAATTTATAATTTTTGTTATAACAGGGGTAATAAAAAAGGCGCTTAATGCGCCTTTAAGTAATATTTAATAATTTACATCGACCCGCCTTTCCAGCAGATGCGGCCTTCAATCTCAATATTCTCCTTAATATCATCCATTGAAAGCATGATATCAGGGTACTGCACCTTGTCTGGATTATCAGATCTTATAACCCAATGAGTCACCATATTGATTAATCTTTTTACAAAATATTGGCCATCAATACATAAGAAGTAAACCTTATTAGACTTCGGGGTTACATCATGCGGGTTGACCAAAAGCACCTGTCCATCCTCAATAAAAGGGAACATGCTATCACCCTTCGCATATATAACTCTTAGATCATCCTGGGCAGGTAGATTCTGCTCTCTAAGCCACTTACGGCTAAATACCAATCCACCTTTAACCTCAACACTATCAATAATTGAGCCAGATCCACATGATCCATAAATATCAAACTGGGGAACAAGTATGTATTCTTCTGGGCTAGGCTTTTCACCAGATTGCTCGCCACCAATAATGACAAAATCATCTAAGGTTCCAGACTGCTGTTTAACGTACTCATCTCCATAAATAAGGAAGTCAGCAGTCGTGTTCAAAGCTTTCGCAACCTGCCCAATATATTTGGAACTATCTGTACCATTGTTTTCTATTTTTGATATAGCAGCTTGAGAGACGGCAGCTTTTTTAGCTAATGCCGATTGCGACATGCCAAGTCTAACCCGAATCTCTCGAACTCGATCCCCACAAGTTAAAGCAGCCATAAGAATACTCATAACACAAAAATTACCTTAGTAATAATTTAACTGAAAACAAAATAACATGAGTAATTGACTTTGTACAACAAAGATTATAAATTATAACTTATGTTATGGAGATGGTTATTATGAACTGGGAATCCATCATTAATGAACTACTAGAAAAGATGACACAAAAAGAATTGGCTGAAATGGCTAACTGCTCTCAGCCTTTCATTTCTCTTTTGTCTCAAGGCAAACGGAAAGAAGTGAATTATTTGACGGGACAAAAACTTATATCTCTTTGCGTAATTCATGGAATTTCTACAACCCAAAATAAAGCCCCAGCTACGGCAAATAGCTAGGGCGGTCATTCACACAGGAGTTAGCTGTATGAACAAAGAAATACTAACACATCAAATTAGACAGGTGAAGCATGGCGGATTCTGTTCTCGATTATCGGGAGGATGGAATGTCTAAACTCCTGATCAATGAATCACCTTTGCAGGTTCAGCCATCCTTGGCGATGGCTATTGGACTTAATGAGGCGATTCTTCTTCAACAACTTCACTATTGGCTTGGCGCATCCAAGTACAAAAAGGATGATCGTATCTGGATTTACAACACATATCCAGAGTGGTTGTTGCAACTTAAATACATGTCCATTTCGACTTTAAAACGTACAATCAAATCGCTAAAAGAACAGCGTTTGATTCTTGTTGAACGCTTTGATAAGTCAAAATCAAATCAAGTTAATTACTATTCCATTGACTACGATATTTTGTCCATTGTTGAGGAAAACATTACTCAAGCTATTGATTCTATTGATAGGCTCAAAATGAACCAATCGAGTAGCTCAATTTGCACCAATGGAGTAGTTCAAAATGAGCCAATGGATAGGCTCAAAATGAACCAATCTCTACAAGAGAATACACAAGAGATTAAACAAGAGAATACTAATAAAAAAACCAATCCTAAAATCACGAAGTTTTCTTTGGAAGATGCTTGTTCTGTAGAACTACCAAATGGGGTTGACCGTTCACTCTGGTCAACATACATCGAAATGCGTCATTCAATGAAAAAAGCACCAACTCGGAAAGCAGTTGAATTATTGATCTCTGATTTAAACAAAATGGGTTCAAGTGCAACTGCAAACCAGTCAATTGAAAACTCAATCAAAAATTCTTGGATCGGCTTATTTAAACCGAGGGAAGCTGTTCAGTCTTATTCGAATGCCTATCAGTCGAAAGCAGCGCAACAAGCCCAAAACATGAAGAAGCATGATGATTTCTTTGCTCAGTATGGGGTTGGTTCAAATAACGAGATCGTTGATGTGTACCCAGATCAAACCTTGCTGGAGGTCAAGTAATGAATCAATTCACTTTGCAAGATGCAGCACGTCTGCTCAACAAAATGAAAGCATTCTACGGGAAAAGATATGCAGACCAATGGGGAGAGATTGACGCTCAGGAAATCGCAGCAGCTATGGTTGAGTGTTATCAGGGCTTAACCACAGAAGATTTCAAGCGTGGTGTAGCCAAGATGATGAAATCTACTTTCTGCCCAACAGTGCCAGAGTTCAGAGCATGGTGTGAGCCCAAAGCTGATGCATGGTTAGATGCGCATGAAGCTTGGGCCATTGCAAAGCAATCAGTTGAATATGGGACAGGTCGTGAATTAACTGTGATCTGGACGGAGCAAGCAGCTAAAGCATTTGAAAAGTGCGCTGATCTAGTTGCAACCGGGGACAAGTTCCAATTGGCTGAGGCAAAGAAAACCTTTGTTTCGATCTATGAGCGCCTGGTAACTGAGGCAAAGGACCAAGGATTAAAACCAGTCTACAACGTGAGCCTTGGTGTTGATCCGGATCAGCGTATCAGCGCAATCAAACAGGCCGAAGTAGCAGGGTTCTTATCTGGCCCAGAAACTCAATTACAGCTTGAGCATAAGCAAACCAAAGCAGAACAACTAGCAGAAGCCGAGCAATACAAATCAACTGCTCAAAAGGCCATTGCTGAGTTGCGCGAGAAACTAAAGCTCAAAGCGCCACTGAACAAAATGTCTGATGAGATCAAAGAGATTCAGCCTTGGGAACTCAAAGAGGATTCTGAGTACTGGCCTGATCCATTCGATCAAAAAGAACAATACATCGAAAACTTGAAAGCCGAAGGTAGAGCAGTACCAGTGGCGTTGAGAGGTGCAGCGTGAAACAAATCAAAAGAAAACTGTACGCAGAATGGGAAACTATTTCTAGCGCTGAATGGTTAGAAAACTTGGGCCGTGATCCGACAAATGAAGAAATGCTGCAAATCTTCGCTGGCTCTTTCTATCCACTTTTTCATGCAAACCGGGTAAGCCACAAACAAGTATGGAAGTTAAAAATCACGACTTATCTGGAGTGTGATGATGGTTGTACTTCAGAGTGCGAAATGGAATGGGAATTTGATAAGCCAATGTCCATGCATGAAGTTTTGAATGGTGCTAAGCACATCAAAATCAATCAAGGTGGCATTAAGACTCGTTGGACAGGCGTGACGAAGAACTGGATCAAAGAGCTTGATGCAGATTATGACGAAACGTGGAAGGCAGTTAAAGCGGTAGCACGCGCTGAATGCACAGCAATGGTCAAACAGCTAAACGGTGCTGCACAACTACTTAACAGTTTGATTGGACATCTGGAGAAAGTGGCATGAATGAATCAATTTCACCAAATATGTACATCAAGCCGGATTACGGCATGCAAGTAGAGCAATGGCTTGCAAAGGGCAATCAGATCAAAACGCTGAGTAATGGTGTAAGTACGCACAATAAAACATTTAACAACAGGCCTAAAAAGGTGGTTTCTGAGAGTCAATGTGATGGACAGGCTGCAAGACGATTAAAGGAGCAGGAAAACAAAGCATCTACTGGTGACGTTCGTGCTCTTGGTAAATGGGTTAAGGCAAGAATAGGACGATCCAAAGAACTATCAAAACTGTTAGGTCATGCGAATGGGTACATTTCACAAATACAGACATTTACCAAATCTTGCTCAAAAGAAAAGATGGTATTGATCAAAGAAAAAATGAAAGAGATTGAAGCGCGGGAAAACGTGACCAAGCATGACGGAGAAGGGCGATGAGCGCGATCTACACCGAAGAAGATGTACTAAGCATCATTGCTGAAGGCGAAATGGATGCAAATGACTTGCTTAATTCCATAGACCCGAAATTTGCTAGACGCTTCAAACGCCTGAATACAGACCTATCAAAGTTAATGGATGAGGTGCGCAGGACATTCCCGGACGCAAATTATTATGTTGAAGACGATCAAATGTTATTGCTATTGGGAGATAGTCATGCTGATGGGTACGGTCAGGCATCACAGCAGCAATTGGTAGCAGTGGATAGCGAGGCTTTGAGAGGACAAATATCTGGAGGTGGTTGGTGATGCAAGCGATCCAATTCATAAAAGACCACGGTGTTGATAGAGCACGGGACGTGGTGAAGGGGGCGCCGAAAGGGGCTCAGTATTACCGCGACATGGATAGTATCTGTCACCCGAACGAAGTTTTGTATTACGCATGGTTTGGTTGTGCCTTGCTTGTCATTGATGAGCATGAGGGATGGGTAAAGTCAATTTACCACAATGGCGCTGAATACATTGAAGATCAATTGGCTGATCTAAAGGAACTCAAGCGCCTCGTTGAGAGCGTGGATTTGGTTGAGTCATGGGGTGGCATTGAAGCAGTAAAGCGCTATGACTTAGAGCCATGTAAGAACAAACCTGAATCAGCTGGATATAGATTGATTCAGGCCATCGCAGACTACGAGACAATCTATTTGGGAGAGGAACAGTGAGCGACTGGGATCAAAAGGCAATTGTTTTCACAATGCTGTTCTATGTATTTGCATGCATAGGCGGACTCATTTATGGATTGTTTTTCTTTGGAGGTGGGCATGTTTAAGGTCGGGGATTTGATAGTTAGAAAGCAAAAATATGCTTTTAGTTGTGTAGTTAAGATTAAAGAAATTCGTGAGCACTCTAAAAATGTATTTATTGATTATGAGGATGCCAAAGGAAAAGGATGGGGAGACTTACTTAAATATTTCCGTCACGCCACACCAGAAGAAATCAAATTAGGCCACAGAGTTGAGCAGGTGAATAACAATGAAACTAACTAAGACTCAACGCGAAGAACTCAAGCAAAAATATGATGGTCGATGCTCTTACTGTGGTGATGAACTGACCGATAAATGGCATGCAGATCATCTTGAGGCTGTAGTGCGTGATCTAGTCACAGGTAAGCCAGAGAAACCTGAGAATGATGTGTATGAGAACTTGATGCCAGCATGCACAGCTTGCAACCACAACAAGCGTTCAATGTCTTTAGAGTCATGGCGCGATCTATTGGCTCACTATCGTGATGTACAGGTACCGCGTGATTGCTCTCAGATTCGTCACTTGATGCGGTTCGGATTAGTGGAATTTATTAAAAAACCAGTGGTCTTTTATTTTGAGCAGGTGAAGTGATGAGAAGTGAATTTGAGAAAAAGCTCAAATGCAAAGAGTTGCTTTCTGAGCTCACTTTCTGTGAAGAAACCGAGAGTTATGTTGGCGATATTCTTCCAACAAATCTAGCAACTATTAACGGTGCTTATTGGGCGTGGGAGAAACGCCAGACAGAGGTGGATGAGCTGCAAAAACGGATAAATGCTGCACTTGATCAAGTTGAGTACTTTAAGTCTCACTTGGATTCAGAACAAAAGGGCTTCGCAGCACTGATATTGAAAGAGTTAGAGCAAGCGCTCAAGGGTGAAAACAAATGAAGAACAGTGAATCGGTATTTTACATTTGCGTTACTCTTTTGATGCTTGCTTGGTGGTTTAAGGAGCCTATTGCTAAATGGATTGGAGGCTAAAATGACCACATTCAAAGAGGCTCAAAGAAGTAGATCAAAACCTGTGGCGCGTTCAAGCGTGTCACGGAAGTTTGGCAAGACAGTCAGCAAGGGTGAAGCTCTATTAGAGAATCACCTCAATGCTCTAAAGATCCCTTTTACTAAAGAGTATCGGTTTCATCCAGAACGGAGATGGTTAGCGGATTTCAGAATTGATGACATGCCGATCTTGGTTGAAGTCGAAGGCGGAGTATTCAGCAATGGCCGGCACACCAGAGGTGAAGGCTACACAAAAGACTGCGAGAAGTATTCAGCAGCAGCGGTGAACGGTTGGTTTGTGATTCGTGGCACTACAGCACAGATCAAAGAAGGATTAGTTATCCAATGGATTGAGAAGCTTATTGAACGGTTGAGAGGTGGGTGATGGGTGATATTGGGTTTTGGTTATTCGCCTGCGTGGCAGTGGTTTGTTACACAATTCTAAAAATGAACGGTATTGAAATTTGAGGTGACGGTATGAATGCGGCAGTAAACACAAAAGTTATGGATTGGACAAAATATACAATTGACGGATGGCTAGAGCAGTTCGGCGCTTGGTGTGAAACTGTGCGCATGAAAGGTGGTGATTTACCTGATGGTCTGCATATCAATCAAATCTACTGGTTGATGCGTGAAGCAGGTAAGGAAATGCCAAAAGGAAAATCATTTATCCGTTGCGAGATTAGTGATTATGAAGCTGATCATATCGAGGCTTTACTACGGAGTATTTGGAAATCAGAAAAAGTAGATTATCAGGCGAAATATGCATTGATGTGCTTGGTGAAGCATAAGGTTGAAAATCGCTCATTGAGTGCTGTTGCAGATATTACAAACCAGTCTAAAGCACAGGTAAATATTATGGTTGGGAATGCGAGGTTTTTTCTACATGCACACGATAAAAGATTAAGAATATCATAAGTTTATTTGTGTTTATGGTATAATATTTAAGCAAGCCATATAGGTGCTACCAACACCTAAATGGCTCTAATCAAATTGAAATTGAGGCTCCAAAATGACTGTGCGCAATAATACTTGCGTAGCCACAGCTATGCAACGTCGTCACCAAAATTTTATGAAACTTCTCGAATTGACCTATGAGGATTTTGATTATGATTTCTCAAGGGTAGTTTTTGACAAGGATGTCGATTCAACTGTTGAGATCAAATGTCCTAAACATGGTTGGGTGAGAACAAGGGCTAAAAAGTTACTCGCGGGCAGAGGTTGTATTGCCTGTAATGAGGCAAGCCTTATGGATCAAGGTGCAATGATTTATATCATTCACTGTTACGATAGAGAAGAAGATTTCTACAAGATAGGAATAACAACAAAGTCAATTGAGGCAAGATATCCAGATAGAAGTAAACTTCCATATGATTTTGAGATACTCAGCTTGCAAAATGGCGATCGAAAGAAACTCTATAGATTTGAAAGTATTTTGAAGCGTCTACTGAATAAATACAGATATACGCCAAAGAAAGATTTTCTAGGTCGTACCGAGTGTTTTAGCAATATCGATTTAATTAGGCAAAAATTTCAGATATTTGATGCGTTTGGTGTTGACTCGTTTAAACGCGCGGTATAATATTTCTGTTATAGTGGACGAAGTTATGGTAATCCACTAAGTATTTAAAAGCCCATCGAAAGGTGGGCTTTTTTGTTGTCTATAGAAAAGTGAGAAGAAAATGACAGTCTACGAAGATAGCGGTTTTAATATCATTGAAGAGGGTGGTGCTTTGCCAGAAAAAGCGCAAGACTTTAAAAACTGGTACGAAGAAAACATGGGTTATGCACATATTGATCCAGAGTTAAATGCTGTTCTTATTCCGCCATTTGATTACAACGTTGATGAAGATGAGTTTTTGCATGTTGATCTTGACAAAGCTTATATGGTCTGGAAAGGCGCAAAAGAAAGTCAATAAGTAAAGTTTCCTCTTTATACCCTGCTTCGGTGGGGCTTTTTTATGCGCCCTTAGCTTAATTGGATAAAGCAACAGACTTCTAATCTGTCAGATCATCGTAGGTCAAGAGTGTAGGTTCGAGTCCTACAGGGCGTGCCATTTAATTCAGAGAAGTGAATAGCATGCAGCACCAGAGCATAGTTAAAGGTTATCTATGCTCAGTGTATAAACCTTGTTGAACCGCATCAGTTCACTTCATCTAAGTTAAAAACAGGATTGTATATGGACACAATCGAAGCGAAGAAGAATCTAAATGCACTGTGCAATGAAATCGAAAAGCTACAAAGCCTTTCACGCGGCTTGATGACTGAAAAAGAAATGTTGGCCATTGATGCCAAGATTCAACGTCATAAGCAGCAAGTAAGAAATATCAGAAGTAATCTTCATGCGTGATGCAAATCGATTAGCAGCAATTAGAAAGCTGCCATGCATTAGGTGTGGTGCAAGGCCTTCACAAGCGGCTCACTCAAACTTCGGTGAACATGGCAAAGGCAAGGGAATCAAAGCAGATGATAAATACACAATTCCGTTGTGCCATGTTTGTCATCGTTGGTTTGATGGGTACTTTCAGTTGACTAGAGAGCAATCTAAAGAATGGTTCGCAAAGATGCTAGAAAAGACTGAGCGGATGTTGAATCTTAAAGATCAGGATGAGTTTTTTTGATATAATTTCTCAAATAGCAGGAGTAATTATATGAATCTTGAAGAAGCAAAAAATAATGCTCCTGATGGGGCGACATATTTTGATGGTCAGTTTTATTACATGTTTGGAGCATATGGTTATTGGTATATTTACCGTGACCAATGGCGCCAACATTCAAAAGAAAAGCCAAGTAATGCAAAGAAATTAAATTAAGCCACCCTCGGGTGGTTTTTTATTGCGAGGTTGAAATGCAAATTACTATACGCAACCACGCCGATATCGCACCTGTTACAAACCATTTGAATAAGAATCACGCTCAAGCTGCATTAGAAGGCAGGCCACTTGTAGTGACAATCAAACCTTTTGAGAAAGATCGATCTAAGGCGCAGAATCGATTGTACTGGCTCTGGATGGCGCAATGGGCTAAACACCTAGGCACAGATAAAGATTCTGAGCATCTCTACTTTAAAAAGAAATTCTTAGCTCGAATCTATGATCGTGATGATGTTGGGCAGTATAGGTCAACCTTTGCCGCAGTTAGAAAACTCAAAGAAGAGCAGCACTCAATGTATCAGCAAGTCGCTGATGGGTTGAATGAACTGATTAGCACAACAGATGCATCAATTTCTCAATTCACTGAATACTTAAACGACATACATGCATTTTGCTTAAAGCAAGGGTGTTACCTAGAAACGCCTGATGATTTGATGTATGTAATGGAGAAATAACATGACAAACACAACTTTAGAATTAGGAATTATTCCAAAAGGCACCATGGTCAAAATTAATGGGATGCCATTCATTCTGCAAGACGATGTACCAGTGGCGGCTGATCAAGAGATTGTTGACCTTGCCATCAAAAACCAAACTGATTTTTATAACGGTGTTGGTGTTGTTGGTTGGGGGCGAGAAGATTGTCTGCGCGAACTCAAAACAGGTAACTGTCAGATTCATGGTGAAAATGACGGCATTAATGGCAATTTAGAATGCAAAGCAAGTAAACCGAGATAACTATGCAAGAACAAATCAAAGGCGCAGAACCTTTAAAGAACGAGCGTCATGAGAAGTTCTGCCAAGAATTATTAGCAAGTCCCGAGTTTAGTATCAAAGAGGCTGGTGAAGCAGCAGGTTATAAGCATCGTCAAAACTCATGGGATGCATACAAACTACCTCAAGTTCAAGAGCGTATTAAATATCTCAAATCAATGCGCATGGCTGAGCTTGGGATTGACCAATATTTTGTTGCTAAAAACCTCAAAGATATTGCTAAAAAAGCCCTAGAGGAGGGTGAGTATTCGCCCGCAATCAAAGCAAATGAGTTGCTGGGTAAACACATGGGTATGTTTAGCGACAAGGTTGAGCATAAGCATAGTGGTTCAGTTGATTTAAGTTTAAAGGTGGTATTCGAAGATGAAGGAGAAACGAGTACCAAGTAAGTTTAAGCCACTCTATACACACCTTACCAACAACAAACTGTTCTATGTTTATCATGGTGGTCGTGGTGGTGGTAAATCATGGGAAATTGCTGATTATCTACTGATTGAAGGCGCACAGAGAAAGCATCGTATTCTTTGTTGTCGTGAAATTCAGAAATCAATCAAACAGTCAGTGCATAAGCTCTTATCTGATCGCATTGTATCGCTCGGGCTAGAAGGTTTTTATCAAATTCTGGACACTGAGATACGCGGTGCCAATGGCACAGAGTTTTCCTTCTCTGGCCTGCAAAACCACACTGTTGATTCTGTCAAATCATTTGAGGGTGCCACAATCACCTGGATTGAAGAAGCTCAAACTGTTAGTGGTTATTCACTTAAGATTCTTATTCCGACAGTTGTTCGTACTCCAAACTGCATGATCATCATGTCAATGAACCCTAAACTGCCAAGTGATGCGGTTTATGCTGATTATGTGACTGTAGATCGTGATGACACAGTGGTGGTGCAGATCAACTACGTGGATAACAAGCATTGTCCAGATGACCTGATAAAGCTTGCAGAACAAATGCGAGATAGTGATTACGATGAGTATGAGCATATCTACTTGGGTAGACCTAAAGAAATTGCTGATGGAGCTATCTACAAGTCTGAGTTTGAGCAGATCAAAAGAGAAAACAGGATTTGCAAAGTTCCGCATGATCCTAATCTGCCCGTTTACACGTCGTGGGACTTAGGGATTCTAGACCCTACAGCTATTTGGTTCTTTCAGATATTTGGTAAAGAAGTGCGCGTGATTGATTACTACGAAGCTAATAATGAGCCTTTATCTCATTACGCACGTGTTTTGGATGAGAAGAAACAACAGTTTGGTTATAACTATGGCAAGCACTTTGCACCACACGATATTGCCGCACGTGATCTATCAAGTGGGGTGAGCCGTGAGGAAACAATGGCCAAGTTGGGTTATCTCATGACTAAAGGTGCAAGACTTGGTGTTGAAGACCGTATTGAAGCAACACGCCAGATGCTTAAAAACGCATGGTTTGACGCGGATAAGTGTAAACATGGTATCAGAGCACTACAGAACTATCGTCGTGAGTTTAACGACAAGCTAGAGCAATTTAAGGCTACTCCAGTGCATGACTGGGCATCACATGGTTCTGATGCGTTTGGTGAAGGCGCGTTAAACATTAACAAAATGTGCGAACCGGTTAAGACAAAAGTCCAAGTACTCCCTACAGCACACTGCTGGTAAAAATTCAATTAAGTGAGGTCAAGTTGTGGCTAAAGAACAACAACTTGCGATTCTTCACGCCCGTGCAAAAAAGCAATTCGACACTATTCAAAGCGCTGTTAAAGATGAACGTCAACAGTGTTTAGAGGATCGTCGTTTCTATTCGATTGCTGGCGCCCAATGGGAAGGCCAATTGGGTGAGCAGTTCGCAAACAAACCAAAATTTGAAGTCAACAAAATCCACTTGGCTGTCATTCGTATTATCAACGAGTATCGCAACAACCGGATCACAGTAGATTTCGTCTCTAAAGATGGATCTAAGAACGATGATTTAGCTGATACCTGCGATGGCTTGTATCGGGCTGATGAGCAGGACTCAGGAGCAGAAGAAGCCTATGACAATGCCTTCGAGGAAGCTGTTGGTGGAGGCTTTGGTGCATTTAGATTACGTGCTTGCGAGGAAGATGAAGAAGACGAAGAAAATGAGCGTCAACGCATTCGTATTGAGCCAATCTTTGATGCAGACTCATGTGTGTTCTTTGATTTAGATGCCAAGCGTCAGGACAAGGCCGATGCTAAGTTTTGTTTTGTGCTGTCGTCAATGACGCATGATCGCTATGAGGAAGAATACAAGGAAAGCCCAACTTCATGGGACAAGGATATTCGAAATGATGAGTTTGACTGGAGCACGCCTGACATTGTTTATGTCGCTGAATACTACACAGTAGAGAAGGTCAAAGAGAAACAGCATATCTTCCAGCTGATTGATGGCACAGAAGAACGTCACACAGAAGATGAGCTAGAAAAAGATCCTTCTATCCGTGAAAAACTGGATGCTACAGGTGCTCAAGAGCTGCGAGTCAAGACGATTGAGCGTTGCAAAGTGCGTAAGTACATCATGAGCGGCTCAAGGATTTTAGAGGATTGTGGATATATCGCAGGTCGATACATTCCAATTGTTCCAGTCTATGGTAAGCGCTGGTTTATCGACAATGTCGAACGCTGTATGGGCCATGTGCGCCTATGTAAGGATGCTCAGCGGCTCAAGAACATGCAGTTAAGCCGATTAGGTGAAATCGCAGCGCTATCTGCTATTGAAAAGCCGATCATGGATCCTGAACAGATTGCTGGCTACGAAAATATGTGGGCAGAGGATAACGTTAAAAACTATCCATATCTTCTTGCAAATGCGTTGAGAGACCCGCAAGGAAATATTGTTGCACAAGGGCCAACTTCTTATACAAAGCCACCTCAAGTTCCACCTGCATTAGTCGCCATGACTCAGATTGTCGATGTAGACATTAAAGAGATTCTAGGCAACCAAGAACAGGGTGAAAAGATCAATGCCAATGTGAGTGCAGAGGCGATTGATTTGGTGCAAGGACAGCTTGGCATGCAGTCATACATTTATGTAGACAACATGGCTAAGGCAATTAAGCGCAGTGGCACGATTTGGCTATCTATGGCCAAAGAGCTTTATGTTGAAGAAGGTCGTCGTATGAAGACGATTGGCAAGCAGGATGAAGTTGATAGTGCTGAATTATCGCGTCCAATTGTCGGTGAGTCTGGACTTGAATATGAGAACGACTTAACTAAAGCATCATTCGATGTGGGCGTTGATGTTGGACCAACTTCTTCAAGCAAGAAATCTGCCATTGTCCGGTCAATGCAAGCCTTACTTCCATACACCACTGATCCTCAAGACCTGAAAATCCTTCTAGCCATGATCTACATGAATATGGAAGGCGAAGGCATTAAGGACTTCCGCAACTATTACCGCAAGTACCTGGTGCAAGCTGGGGTTGTAGAACCTACGGATGAAGAACAACAGGAAATGATTGCTGCAGCGCAGAATCAGCCACCTGATCCAAACACTCAATATTTAGAAGCAGCAGCAGAAGAGGCTTCTGCTAAAGCTCAGAAAGCAAAAGCAGACACCGTCAAAGTGATTGCAGATGCAGAGAAAACCCGCGCTGAGACTGCAGCTACGTTAGCCAAAATGGATCGAGATGATCAATTGGCTACGTTTGATATGGTCCAGCAAATAAACCAAGCAACACAACAAAACATGGCGTCCGCTCAGCCTATGAATGAGTGAGGGAGTTACAAATGTCTGAACAAGAGCAAGATCAATTCGAAGCTGAAGAACTTCAAACAGAAACGCAGGAACAGGAAGAACATCGAGATGATGAGCAGCCTGATACTGAAGAAACTGAAACAGAAGAGTTCTTCATTGGGATTGAGGGTGAAGATCCACAACCTCAAGATGATCCGTTTCGAGGAGAGCCAGCACCTGAGTGGGTGAAGACTTTACGGAAACAAGATCGTGAGAATCAGAAGCGAATTAAAGAGCTTGAGGCTGAATTATCTGTACATCGTAAACCACAGGAAATTGAATTAGGCGAGAAGCCTACTTTAGATAGCGTTGGTTATGACACAGATGAGTATGAGCGCCAAGTAACAGATTGGTATGCAAAGAAAGCACAATTCGATCAACAAGAACAGGCCAAAAAGGCTGAGCAGGAAAAAGCACAACAGCTTTGGCAAGAGCGTTTGAATGGCTATGAGACCAAGAAGGCAGCCATTAGAACCAAAGTTGCTGACTACGATGTTGCTGAAGAAATAGCGCGAGATGCGTTAAATCAAACTCAGCAGGGCATCTTAATCCATGGTGCTGACAATCCTGAATTGCTGATCTATCACTTGGGCAAACATCCTGAAAAAGCCAAGGAGCTTGCAGGAATAACAGACCCAATTCAATTCGCATTCAAAGTAGCAAAAATCGATGCTCAACTGAAAGTTCAGACACGAAAACCACAAACATCACCTGAGAAAAAAGTATCGGGTTCTGGGTCATTGGCAGGAACAACAGATACGACTCTGGATAAATTGCGTGCAGATGCCGAGAGAACAGGCGACTACACAAAAGTTAACGAATACAAGCGAAAGCTTAGAAATCAAAAATCTTAAGGATAAAACTTATGGCAAATGCTTTTAGTAAAGAAGAACGCTTAGCTTGGGAACAGATGGTTGAGGGGTTCCAAGATGCATTGGTGATGTCTAAATTGGTTAATCGTTATCGTATGAGTGATCAAGAAGCGGAACGATCTAACAACACAATTTGGCGCCCAAAACCATACATTGCAACATCTTATGATGGTATGGATCAAACCGCCAACTTCAAGGAAAAAACTCAATTAACTGTTCCTGCGACAATTGGCTTCAAGAAGTCATCACCATTCGTAATGGATGCACAGGAATTACGTGATGCTCTTCAAGAAGACCGCTTAGGTGAGGCAGCTAAACAAAAACTAGCATCAGATGTGAATTTAGCCGTTTCTCGGGTTGCGGCCTTGCAAGGTACATTGGTGGTTAAACGCACAAGTGCAGCAAGTGGTTTTGATGATGTTGCTTTGGCTGATGCCATTATGAATGAACGCGGTATTGAGATGAATAACCGCCGAATTGCGTTATCAACACGCGATTACAACTCAATGGCAGGTGATTTAGCAAAACGACAAACCGTTCAAGGTAAAGTTCAAACAGCTTATGACAAAGCCTATATTGGCGATGTGGCTGGCTTCGATGCATATAAATTAGATTATGCTCAGCGACTTGGCGCAGCTACAGCAACAGGTGTAACAATTAGCGCAGCTAATCAATATTACACGCCTCGCGCTACATCAACTGCAGGCACAGGCGAAGTTAGTAATGTGGATTCTCGCGTTCAAACACTTACAGTTGCTGTTACTAGTGGTGCTCTCAAAGAAGGTGATGCATTTACAATTACTGGTGTTGAATCTGTTCACAACATCACGAAAGACCCTACAGGTCAACCAATGACTTTCCGTGTTGTTAAGGTAAATAGCGCAACTTCGATTGATGTATGGCCCCCTATTATCTCAGGGCAAGGTGGTACCGAAGCAGAGCTACAGTACAAGAATGTGAGTGCTACACCAGCAAATGGTGCTGTTATCACTTTACTAAATACTGCAACTGCTTATGCAAACCCTTTCTGGCATCGTGATGCCATTGAGTTGATCCCAGCTCGCTATGCTGTTCCAACAGATGCTGGTGCTGGTGTGTTGCGAGCAACTACTGAAAATGGTTTGGAGTTAGTTTTCCAGAAGCAATATGACATTAAAACCATGAAGACTCTTTTCCGATTGGATGTAATGTTTGGTGTTGCAATGGTGAACCCTGAAATGGCTGGAATCATGTTATTCAACCAAACCTAACCTAGATCTTATGACGACAAATGCCCGCTTATTGCGGGCGTCGTCATTTTTGGAGCATAGAAATGTCAGATGAATACCCAAAGGCTTTATACACTGGCAACACGAACCAGTATGAAGTATCGATTGCTAATGATAGCGAACATGAACAAGAGTTGCGTGAACAAGGATATGTCAATTACTCAGAATTAAAAGAACCCGAGGTGATTGTCATTGGCAAAGCAAGTGGTTCAGGTGTTTCAAGTAGTGAATTAACCAAGGTGAAGCAAGAACTACTCGAAGCTCTGAACAAAATTGAGCAGAAGGATGAAGAAATTCTTGATCTTAAAGCAACACACATCGCTGAAACAAACGAACTGCGCAAACAAGTCCGCTTTTTAGAACTTGGTAATTTAGCTGCAGGTGATCTCCAAAAGATTCTCGAAGATAAACAGGTCAAGTACGGAGCGCGCGATAGCAAAGATGAGCTAGTAAAGCTTGTTTTTGAAGCTGAATATCCCCAAGAGGTGTAGCCATGTCATGGACTAAGCGGCAAATCATTGATCAAGCACATGAAGAAATCGGTCTTGCGGCAACGTCCTTTGATTTGCAACCTGATCAGTACGAAAGTGCCAGACGCAAGCTGGATACCATGGTTGCAGGCTGGTCTTCAAAGAATATTCAGATTGGCTATCCGCTACCAAGTGAAGCCAATAGCAGCGACTTAGATCAGGAAACCAATGTGCCTGATTATGCCTACGAGGCGCTATACCTAAATCTGGCAATCAGAATCGCACCGGCATTTGGCAAGACGGTTTCACCCGATACCAAACAACAAGCTGATTCAGCTTATAGAAATGTACTGAGAATGGCCCTTAATAATCCACCGCAGATGAAATATAGCTGTTCATTACCAAGTGGTGCCGGGCATAAAAACTCATGCAACAAGTACATCGTAAACAAACAAGATAACAAGGTCCTAACACCTAAACAAAGCTTGGAGTTCTTCAATGAGTAGTAGATTAAACCAGACTGATGCTTTGGATGGTGGTGATCAGTTTGTTATTTATAAAGGCAATTGCACTGATTTTAGAGCATTACCACAGGATATTCTACTGGAATGGATTAAAGAAAACTTTCCATCTAATGGAGCGGATTGCAAACCATTTGTTCAGCGTTTCAACCCAAGCGCCAATTTCACCATTGAAGTAGACAATAAGCCAGAAGGTACATATTTGCTTTTAAACCCAAGTTCAGCAATTACCAGTGGAACAATTGTGCTACCTAATGGCTCAGAGGTTATCGACCAGCAAACAATTCTATTTTCATCTTCTCGTCAGATCAATAATTTGACTATCAATGGGAATGGTTCAGCTGTAGTTGGCGCACCAAATGCAATTGCTGCCACTGCTCATTTCAAGCTTCAGTATGACAAGCTTTCTGGCACATGGAATAAAGTGGGGTAAATATGCAAATCCCTATCTTAAGTGGTATTTATACAGATCAGAACTCGGATTTCAGAACGTCATACCCACGAAACATGATTCCAGTGCCTAAAGAACAGGGGATTTCGCAAGGCTATCTAAGACCGGCTGAAGGCATTGATAATTTTGCTGAAGTTCCAGCAGTTGACCGTGGTGGAATAGAGTGGAATGGAATCTGTTATCGCGTATGTGGTAATAAGTTTGTCAAGATTGATGCATCCGGTGTGGTTACTGAAATTGCAGATTTAATGGGCTATGGTCCATGTAGTTTTGCTTATTCTTTTGACCACCTGGCTATTAACTCATATCCGCACCTGTATCTATTCGATGGCACTGAGCTGAAGCAAGTCACTGACAATGATTTAGGCAAAGTTGTTGATGTGATTTGGGTTGATGGATATTTCATGACAACTGATGGCGAGTTTCTCGTTATTACTGAATTGAATGACCCATTTCAAGTGAATCCATTGAAATACGGTTCTTCAGAAGTTGATCCAGATCCTATCTTGGCTTTAATCAAAGTTCGAAACGAAGTTTATGTACTCAACCGGAATACCATTGAAATATTTGATAACGTGGGTGGAGATAATTTCCCATTCTCACGTGTCGATGGGGCAATGGGAACCCGTGGCACATTAGGAACCAGAACCTGTTGCAAGTATATGGATGCAGTCGCATTTCTAGGTGGTGGCAAAAATGAGCCAGTTGCTTTGTGGCTTTCCGCGAATGGAACGACCAACAAAATCTCAACACGAGAGATTGAGCAAACCATTCATCAATATGATGAAGAAATCCTTTCCAGATGCTTGATGGAAACTCGTTTAGTTGATGGGCATAACTGGCTTTATCTTCATTTACCTGATCAAACACTTGTCTATGACTCAGAGGCTTCGAAAGTTACTGAGCAACCTGTCTGGTTCATCTTGAGCTCAGGACTGGTCAAGACTCAATACTTGGCCAGAAACTTCATTTGGTGCTATGGGAAATGGATTGTAGGTCATCCTTATTTACCAAAGCTTGGCATTTTGACCAATGAGCATGGTGAACACTGGGGTGATGAGGTTGGGTGGGAGTTTGGTACAACCATTCTCTATAACGAATCTCGTGGAGCTATCTTTCATCAAATTGAACTTTCATGCCTAACCGGTCGAGTCGCTTTAAACAAAGATCCAGTCATCACCACTGAATATTCTTTAGATGGAATGACTTGGTCAAATCCAAAGTCAATCAAGTCTGGGAAAGTGGGTGAACGCAATAAGCGACTTGTCTGGTTTCAGCAAGGCTATATGAACAACTGGCGAATACAGAAGTTCTCAGGCACATCCGATAGTAGACTCACCATAGCGCGCCTAGAAGCTCAATTAGAACCATTGGGGGTATAGATGGCACTCGTAGACCCTAAAACCCCGCTACGCTCAGATCTAGAGCGTATGTGCGGTGGCAATCAGCGGCTAGTCAAAGCATTTGAAAAACTATTCCGAATACTTCCGTCAATTGCTGATGATACAGAAGAAGATTCAGCTCAGATATCAGCAGATAACGCAGGGGTTCAGGCCTATCTGGCACTGGCATTAGTTGAGGCAGTCACGCAAATCGCAGAGCTAGTCGCAACAGAACCAAAACATGTGTGCACATGCCAGCAGAATGATGATTTAAGCCCCCGTTCTGAAATGGTTGGGCAAGACATCATCCTTCCAGCAAGTCAGCTCACAGAGCCAATGAATATCAATTTAGAGGTCACATAACATGGCTGTAGACGTTAAAAATATTATTCCAACGAAGTTCCTAGAAAACACCGATACGACGCAATTTGTCGCAAAAACTTCAACCACAATTGACAAGTTCACTGTAACAAATACCTCGGCAGATATCGTTACGTTCAGCTGCAATCTAGTTTTGTCTGGTGGGATTGTGGGACCTTCGAATCTGGTGATCAAGGAAAAAGCTGTAGCAGCTGGTGAGACCTATGTCTGCCCAGAACTAGTAGGTCATTCGCTTGAGGCTGGCAGCTTCATTAACACCTTGGCCGACACTGCCGATGCCTTAACTGTTCGTGCTTCTGGGCGAGAAATAACGTGAGGTGCATATGCACTTAATTCAAATCACGAACCTTGAAGATATTAATCGAATCCTCTTAAACGAACATATCCAAGATGATATTTCGGATGATCCAACAAAAGGTCACGCCATCCAGTCACTTCAAAATCATGAGTGGATCGGCGTGGTAGATGATCAACTTCAAGGTTTATTTTTATTAGTTTCTCAAAACTCTATTTCTGTTGAAATCCATACCTGTTTACTCCCTACATTGCGCGGCCACAAGGCAATTGAAGCTGGCAAGCTAATACTCGACCTAATCTTTAAAAAATATGAAAAAGTCATCTCTTGGGTTCCTGAAAATAACAGGAAGGCTAAGCTTATGGCATTACGTTTAGGTTTCGAGATCGAAGGGATTAACCGGGCATCATTTCTTAAGAATGGAAAACTTCATGATCAATTTCTTGTTGGTCTAACAAAAGGAGAATTCTTATGCCAGCAGGTGCAGCGGTAGTCGGTGGTGCAGGTATGCTTGGTAGCTACCTAGGCGCGAAAGAACAATCAAAAGCAGCTGGTCGAGCTTCTGACGCTCAGGTACAGGCAGCACAGTTAGGCGTTGATGAGCAGCGTCGTCAATTTGATGCATTGCAAGAGTTGATGCGTCCGTTTGTGAATGCAGGAATGGGAGCGTTGGGCGGTCAGCAAGACTTGCTTGGACTTAATGGTGCCCAAGCGCAGCAAGATGCAATCAATGGCATTCGCAATAGTTCCGAGTTCCAGACATATCTCGACCAAGGTGAAAACTCATTGCGCCAGAATGCTGCTGCAACTGGTGGATTACGTGGTGGCAACACACAGGCTGCTTTATCTCAATTTAGCCCTAATTTACTTAACCAAATGATCAATCAGCGTTATTCAAACTTAGGTGGACTGACTGCCCTAGGCCAAAACGCTGCTGCGGGTGTCGGTAATGCTGGTATGCAAACAGCAGGTAACATTGGGAATCTGCTACAGCAATCAGGTGCAGCTCAAGCTGGGAATTACTTAGCGCAAGGGCAGGCTAATGCCAATATGTGGGGTGGGATTGCAAAGGGTATTGGGGGATTAGGTTCCGCTTATGATGCTATGGGCGGTTGGTCGGGTTTAAAAAATCATTATGGGTTTTAATTATGGCAATTTCACCAATAGATTATCGCCTTGATCTTGTTGATCCTATCAATCAAGCAATGCAAGGTTATCAGCAAGGCATGCAAGTAGTAGCAGCCAATAATGCTATTCAGGCCCAAAAAGAAGAAGCTGAGCGATTACGTCAAGCTGAAATCCAGAAACAAGTAATGAATGAGGATTTATACAAGTTCTCAAATATTCCTAATAAAACTGCCGAAGATTACGCCAACATTATTGGTCGTTATCCCACTCTTGCTGAACCTTATCAAAAGGCTTGGAATATGATGGATGCAGAGCGCCAGAAGCAGACACTTGGCACAGCTTCTCAGGTATATGCAGCTCTGAGTAATGGTAGCAACCAGGTAGCAAAAGATATTATCAGCGAAGAGATTAAGGGTTTAGAGAATTCTGGAATGAAGCGGGAAGCTTTTAATATGCAGAACATTCTAAAACTGATTGATACAAACCCACAAGCAGCTCAATCATCAATTGGCATGCTTATGTCTTCTGCAAATCCAGAACAGTTTAAGAATGTCACCGATTCGCTGAATTCAACTCAAATGCAGCCTTATGAAATAGAAGAATCTAAGTCCAAGACGGCAAATAATTACTCACAAATTACAGATAGGCAAGAAGGCAGAAAACTTCAAAAAGAAGAGATGTATCTGAATGATGATCGTTATTATGCTGGCCTTGATCAAAACGAGAAACAGTTTTGGACGAAAATGAATGCAGATGAGCGGGCAGCTGCAAGAGCGATGGCTGAAAAGCCAGAAACGACAACTGAGCGGCTTGCGCGATTAGAAAAAGTTAATGGATATTCTGGTGCAGTTGCACAAGCAAAAGATGCTGCTGAGAATGCAGCCAGATTAGCCAAGCTAGCTGATTCAAATGGTGGAGCTTATTGGGATAGATTGGTCGCAAATATTCCTGGCACGTCTGAAAATACCTTCAGGAAGGATGTTGAAACCTTGAAATCTCAAGTCTTCTTAACTCAGATTGAGCAGATGAGAGGTTTAGGGGCATTAACTGAATCAGAGGGAGCGGCTCTTAAGTCGTCTATTGCCTCACTTGATCTCAATCAAGGGGCTACATCTTTTAAAAACAACCTTAATAAAATCTCTTTAGTGTTAAATAGAGCTGCTAAAAAGGCCGAGAAAAATGCAGAACTGTATGCCACTAAAGGGAAAGGATATTCAGAAGAAGTAGTACAAGCAGCAAAACAGAGAGGAATCTCACCAGCTGAGATGCAAACCATTGCAAACGACTTGGGCTGGTAGATTCAAATATGCTTGACCTAAAGCCCGCGATAAGCGGGTTTTTTATTACCTAAGGAAAAGTTATGGCAACACTACAAGACAGAATTTTACAAGGCTTTAAAAATGCTGGCTTGAGCCTTAATCAGGCTAGAATCATTACAGCTGAGGTAGGTAGGGAGAACTCGTTTGATCCAAGCATTGTCTTTGGTGTACATAGCGATCCAAAAAATAAAAAACAAAACGTTGGAATGTTATCTTGGCAAAATGGTCGTGAAGTTCCACTGCTTAATTCTCTGAAAAAGAACGGGTTGATAGAAAATGGGAAAATTAAAGATGACCAGAAATCTATCGACTTAATGGCCAGATATGCTGTTCATGAAATGCGTACCAAGCCTGAATATGCACAAACTAAAAAACAATTTCTTGATAATCCAAATGTCCCATATAAGGATGCAACTCAGGTGTTGGGTCGCAACTTTATTCGCTGGCGTTTTGACGATCCTGAATACTCTTCAGGTCATAAGAATCGAGATGACTTTTATTCACAGCTTGGTGGTGATCCTCAAAATGGTCAACAGTGGGATGAAATTCGTTCAACTATTGGAAGGTCAAATGACGCTAAGATAGTTAGAAGATCTAGGGAAGAATCAAGGAAGCGAATTAATCAATTGATTAGTGCTTACGATAATCAGGTTAAAGCAAATAATGAGGCTAAAAAAGACCCATCAAGCAAAGAGAAGGTTAATGCATTACTTGCTGCTTATGATGAACGCAACGCCAATGAGAATATTAATCAACCTCAAGGCCTTCCAGACTTTGATGCAAATGGCGTAATAACCAATGAACAACCACAACAGCAAACTAAGCCTAATCCGACTTTGGGCCAGCAATTACTGGGCGCTGGTGAGGCGGCATTAACACTAGGCACTGGCGCTGTTGCAGCACCAGTAGCTTCGGTTATAGGCACTCTTGGTCAAGCAGGTCGTGAAGTGGTAGGTGGCGAGTTTGGATCACCACAGGCTGCACAACGTATTGCAGAAGCGGCAGAACAGGCAGGGCAGGATTATACCTACCAGCCTCGAACCCAAGCAGGGCAGCAACAGTTACAGGCTGTTGGGGAGGCATTATCACCTCTTGAATCACTTCCACCTGTGATTGGTGGTGCTGGTTTCCAAGCAGCACAATTAGCACGTGCAGGTGCACCTCAAGCTATTGCAGCAGCTCAAAGAACAACTCAAGCAGCAGCCCCAATCGTAGAGCGCGCAGGACAGGCAGTTCAACGCCCAGTGCAAGCCGTGGCAAATGCGACTCGATCAGGTATTGATAGCTTGCGGGATGCAGTGGGGATTGGTCGTACAGGAGACACAACACCAGAACCTGCAAACATCGGTGCAGCGCAAGTAGATCAAGCAACAGTACGTCAAGCTTTGTCGCAAGAACTACCTTACCCTCCACAATTAACTGAAGGGCAGTTAAGCCGTGATCCAGGTCAACTTAAATTTGAAGTTGAAACATCAAAAGATGCTGAACTGGGCGCACCTTTGCGTCAACGTCAAGAAGAACAACATCAGGTAATGCAGCAGAACATTGATGCATTTATTGACATGACTGGTGCAAAGGCAACGAATATGCGGGATGTTGGATTAGCCGTTGATTCAGCTTTGCAAAAACAAATGCAGGCTGATAAAAACCGTGTTCGTGTTGCATATGCTAAGGCTGATAAATCAGAAGAAGCTCAAACGCCTGTTGACCTTATGCAGCCAGTCAAGTCTGGTGATAATGAGGCAATGACAGTAATTGACTACCTTAACTCTCAGCCAGAACTACCAACAACACCGATTTTGACCAGTGCAAAACGGACAGCTGAATCAATCGGTATAGCTCGTCGTGGCGAAAATGGAGTGCTAATCCCAAACAATCCAACTATCAAGCAGATGGAGAAGTGGCGTCAGGAGATTAATGCAAATACCAATCAAGAGGCGCCTAACATTCGGCAAACCGCAATCTTGAAAGATATGATCGATCAACATGTTGGACCAGTTGAAGGGGCGCTATACAAAGCAGCTCGGAAAGAGCGCCAGAGAATGGCTAAACATTGGGAAAGCAACGCTGTAATCAAAGACTTAACCACGAAGAAGAATGGGACTGAGGATCGTCGTGTAGCACTTGAAGATGTTCAAAAACGCATTATCCATGATGGCTCACTCGATGATCTGCGCGTTGCTCGTCGGGCCTTGATGACTTCAGGTGAAGAAGGCAAACAAGCATGGAAGGATATTCAAGGGCAGACATTACAGGAAATCAAGAATGCCGCAACAGCAGGCGTTGCGCCTGATTCACAAGGAAATCAAATGATCAGTCCAGCAGCATTAAACAAAGCTGTGAAGAGACTAGATGATGATGGGAAGCTTGATTATATCTTTGGACAACAAGGAGCAGAGAAGATTCGAGCATTGAATGATATTTCAAAAACGCTTTTTACACAGCCTGCTTCTTCAGCGATCAATCATAGTAACACTGCTGCAACACTAATGGCTGCACTTGATATCACAATGTCTGGGCTGTCTGGCTTTCCTGCACCTGTGGCATCAGCCCTTCGTATTGCAACTAAGCATATCAAAGACAATAAAGTAAGAGCGAGAGTTCAAAAAGCTTTAAATCCAGAACGAAAGGGTAAATCTATATGAGCAACAGAGTCTCAACCCCATTCCCAATATTCAGTGATAAAGATGGAAGCCCGCTTGATGCGGGCTTAATTTATGTAGGGCCAAAGAATACCAATCCTTTAGCACAGCAAATTGCTCTGTTTTATGATGCAGAACTTACTATTTCTGCCGAAAATCCAGCTCGGACACGGAATGGCTATGTTGTAAAAAATGGCGCTCAGCGTCAATTGTTTTGTGCTGAACCTCTTGTCTCTATCGCTGTTCTAAACAAGCGTAAAGAAGATGTCTGGAATTCTGCAAATATCAATCTCAATCCGGGAGTGACAACGGATGCTGTGATTGATACAGCAAGTGGTAAATCTCAGGCAGAGATTAATGCTGACACGTTGAAGAAATCAGAAAATTTTGGTGATTTGGCTAACAAAGAACAGTCACGTGACAACCTGGACGTTTATTCAAAAACCCAAGTTGATGATAAGACTAAGCAGGCCACCGAAGAAGTGCAGGGTACTGCAAAAGTTGCAACGGAAGATATTGCCAAAGCTTTTACTGACGATACAACCATCATTACGCCCAAGAAGCTGAAATTCCTTCTAGATAAATACTTATTTGGAAGAAAATGGTTTGATGTAACAGCCGAAAGAAATACAGGTACTGAGTACCAAAACAATTCAGACCAAGACCTTGAGTTGAGCATTATTTTACATCTAAACAATACCAATCCTACAAGCGTCTTTTCAATTGAGGTTCTTGATCCTAACAGTATAACAACTGCCATAGCTTCCAATGCGCAGCAATATTCTCAAGGAAAAACCATGTATACCACTGTTCCACCTGGGGCGCGATATAAGGTAAATGGCGATAAGGCATCACTCACATGGCTAGAGCGAAAGAAGCAACCCTAAACGGAGTCAGTAACGCATGAGCAATAATTTAACACCACCACATTTACTTTTTACCGATATTGATGGAAGCCCGCTTGATGCGGGCTTTGTCTTTATTGGGGAAGATCAAAAAGATCCAATTCAGTTTCCTACCGAGGTATTCTGGGATGAAGCTTTAACTGAACCTGCTACTCAGCCAATTCGAACACGAAATGGCTTTATTTCACAAGATGGCGTAAAGGCATTTATCTACACTGCGGCTAATAAATTTTCTGTTAGTGTCAAAGATCGAAATGAAGATCTTGTTTATCAAAAACTAAGCTTTGAGCAGTTCATCAAAGAGAATGCAGTTCAGGCTTTAATTGATGCAGCACTAGTCCCTATTAACGAATCAATAAATGATGAAGTAGATCGAGCCACAGAAGCAGAAGCTGTTTTAAACAATTCAATTTTGGCAGAAAAAAACAGGGCAATTGCAGCTGAATCAGTTCTCGATGGGAAGATCAATGCGAATGGTGTAGGCAATAGAGCATACAAAACATATGCTGAGATGGATGCTGATAAAGCAAATATTCCACCCAAATCCAAGGTGACAGTCACTAATGATCCAACTGTTGCCAATAATGGTGACTGGCAATGGGATGGAGTAGTTTTCACAAAATCAACCTACGATCCTTTGACCCAAGCAAATAACTACACAAACGCATATGTTGCTCAAAAGCTACCAGTGGTTAAAGCTTTATATTTACCAGCAAATAATGTGGACAATGTATATGTCCACTTACCTGATGGAGTAATCGCTTCTTCAGCAGGTACAGCGTTAAATGTATTTCCAGTAAAAGATGGAAAAACTTATGTAGTTAAATCAACAAAAGCTTCATCAAGTACATTTGCGATTGCATTGCGTGCTACAAACAGTCCAGCAGTTGGCCCAACACTTGGCCTTGTGACATTAAATGCGACAGATGATCCAAATGTAAAAACTTTTACCATACCAGCCGGAAGTACAGCTCGATATGCTTTTGTTAATATAAAAGTTCCTTCTTTAAATTTTGATATTTCAAGCGACTTTCTGGTTAATGAGGGGGCAAAGCCCGTTGAATATGACCAGATTTATACAATTGACGGTGTAACAATTGTTGATGAACATGCGCGTGCTCGCATGCTTGAAAAGAGTAGTTTAATTACCATAACTGAACTTTACGACCCATTAAGCAATGTTGCTGATAAATATGTGGCTGTACCTAGTGGCTCTGTATTTTCTTCACCAGGTACTATGTTAAGTATTTTCCCTGTCGAGGCCGGTAAATCCTATGCTATTCGATCTGGAGGGGTGAATAATAGCGCCTTAGCAGTAGCACTTCGTGCCACTAACACAACAGCCAATGGGACAACATTAGGACTAGTAACTTTAAATCCTTCAAGTGACCCTAAGGTAAAAACTTTTATGGTTCCTGCTGGTAGTGCTGCACGGTTTGCATTAATTAATATTAAAGTACCTTCAGTGGGCTTAAATATTGAGGCAGATCTTTCGGTTACGATGACTTTTCCTAGTGGCTCATTAGAAGTTTCAGGTATTAACCAGATGCCACTTGCTGATACCTATGCCAGAGATCAAATTGCTAGAATTGAAAGTGATATTATTACAGGAAATAGCAAACTAACTGGTAAATCGTGGGCTGCTATTGGCGATAGTATTACTGAGCATAACTTTAGGAGCAATCTCAACTACCACGATTACGTGAAAGAAGAGGTTGGTGGGATGACTGTCTATAATCTAGGAATCAGTGGTTCAGGATTTTGGAACCGTGCTAATAGTATTGCTGGATCAATCACACAAAATCCAGATTACTTAACAGTTTTTTGGGGTGCAAATGATCTCATTCGTGCACCTAAGAATCTAGGGAACCGTGATAGCACTGGAACAGATAGTGTTGGGGGATTAATGAATATTGCACTTTCAGCACTTATTAATAAGTTCTACAACAAAAAGCTTGCTGTATTCACTTTGCTTCCTCGTGATATTTATAACAATGTAACCAATGCGATTGCTGTAGACGAATCTGGGGTATCACAAGGTTATACGGCTACTCAGATTGCAGATTTAACCATTGCAGTTTGTGAGAAATATTCAATTCCTGTTCTAGATCTTTACCGAGAGAGCAATTTATATCCTTGGATTGCTGCGGCAAATGACTATTATTTCAAGGCGCCATCGCTTCCAACCCCTGATGGATTGCATCCTAACGATAATGGTCAAAAGTTGATTGCTCATAAGATAAGAGAGTTTATGGAGTCTCTGTAAGTTATAAGCCCTGTTCGCAGGGCTTCATACTGCTAAATAAAGTTATATAACTTTAAAATTAGATCATGTTATTCTCTTCTTCAAAATGGGGGGAATTATGAATAAACTCAAACTTGTATTTCTTATAACATGTCTTTCATATGTATCATCCTTATATGCTGACAACATTGATAATCAGTACGTTAAAGAATATGAGGATCTGCAATTAAAGCTTAAATCGCAAAGTAATCATGAAATTATGAAAGAAATTGGCATGATATATGATTTGAATAGAAATGCATCTTCATTCCAGACTAACCTCAAACTCCATCCATATATTACTGAAATTAGAAATAGAGGTAAAAATGGGGATATTGAGGCAAAATTTATCAGTAATTCCTTATGGAATCGCAATATATGCGAAGGAATGATGGAACAAAAAATGTATTCTGTTGGGGATACATGTTCAAGTGTGATTAATAACTTAAAAGAGATAGCAAATAATAAAAAAGATAGAAGATACACTGCACAATCAATGGAGTCATTAGGCGATATATACAATAAGGGAGTAGTAGCAAGTAAGTCTGATCTTCTAGCAGCGGAATGGTATTATAAAGCAGCAGTAGAGTACAATAACTTAGGAAAGAGAGATGAATCTATAAGAACCTTGGAACAGGCACTGAACATTCTACCAAGTTATAAACCCGCCCTTATATTCAGAAAATCCATATTTGGGTATTAAAAAAGCACCCTAGGGTGCTTTATTTTTACGCATGGTCAGGTTCAAGTTTTACTTTAAATCCCATTGCATTGGCTACTTTAGCTACAGTAGTAAAGCTTGGATTTCCTCTTTTACCAAATGACTTATATAAGCCTTCTCTTGTTAATCCAGTTTCTTCAGCCAATCTAGTCATGCCGTAGGATTTAGCAACATCACCTAATACATGGGCAATATAAGTAGGATCATCGGCGCCATCTTCAAGTGCTGCAAAAAGATAGGCAGCTCGGTCTTCATCTGTTTTTAGATGATTTTGAACATCCCATTTTTTTAACTTAACAGTCATGATTCACCTCGAATTTCTTTAGCTATTTCAATTGCTTTTTTTACATCTGCTTGCTGTGTAGACTTATCTCCACCTGCAAGTAAAACAATTATCTCTTCGCCTCTTTCTATGAAATAAATGCGATAACCAGGCCCGAAAAAGAATCTTAATTCCGAAACATTTTCGCCCACTGGTTCTACGTCGCCAAGGTTGCCTAGTTGAACACGTCTCAGTCTAGCATTGATACGAGCTTTGCCGAGTGTATCCTTTAATGAGTCAAACCAATCGTCGTACTCATCAGTTGTTGTTATTTCATACATGAATAATTGTAATCCATAGTTTACAGATTTTAAAGTTGTATATGTAAAACTTTAACTAAGTTTTGTAAAGTACCATTGGAGATTTTTTTCACAAAAGAAAAAGCCCCGAAGGGCTTTTACTTATTATCGCTTGTGATGCCGACGGAAGAAATCAACTCGATCATACATATTCATATCGAATGGTAAATCTTCAAGGATTCGAAAGCGCATGTCCTTGGCTTTCTCACCCAATACCCATGATGCAACAAATGAACCATCGGTAAAATGATCGTTAATTTGACCAGCCATATTAGGGTTAATCAAGTGGAATGCTTCTGCATAGCAGCGCCACCATGAAGATACCCATGCCATGTGAATCGCTAGGGCCTCAACGTTGTTTTTATAGCTGTCAGAGGTACTACTTTCTGTTTTACCATACAAAGCAATTAAATGATGAACATACTCTACCGCCACTTGAATAGAGTCATACGGAATTTCATCAATATGCTGGACATTAAACCGCTGATGCACCAATTTATATGCGTCGCTGTAATTTAGATGCTTGGTTTTAGCAACAAGAAGATTGACAGCATTAGTAAGTGGTTCGCGTTCGGATTTGTGAGTTTTTACTATAGGTGCGCCGATCTCCTTGTCTAATACATCGAGCACCCATTTGCGGAATTGCTTAGCAACTGAGGTTCGAGCAAAAAAGGTAATTAGGTGACATCCACGCGGATTAAAGATGCGTGTATCTTTCAGAGAATTACCATTGCCAAACCCCTTGACCCTCAAATTGAGGGTCAAGGTCATATCGCTATTGAACTCATCTTTATTCCGTTCATAAATCTGAGTTACTGCATCAGATTTTGCATAGCCAAGTGCTTTTGCGAGTTCGCTTGCAGTTAGCCAGATCTGATTATTATGTTGTACTGGTGAAAAATTCACTTCATTAAAGCTTAGTGATAAACTAGCCATATCAATTACCTCTTAGTGGTTGATAACTCGCCCCACATTCCTGCAAGTTTGTTTGGGGCGTTTTAATGTGACACTATAAGTAGTACCACTTGACTGTAGATTACAATGACACTATTCTTGGTGTCAAGAGTGGGAGATTATTTATGACAGTTACAATTAGATTGCAAACAAGATTGCCTTCTGAAACACATGCAAAGCTCACTAGTTATGCAGAACAGGAGGGGATATCGCTTAATACTGCTATGATAAATTTGCTTGATTTTGCCTTAAGTTACGCAAAAAAAGGAGAGCATAAGCTACTTGATAATATCTTGACTGACTTAGATAGTAATCTTAGAAAAGTAAAGTTCATAGTGAATGAATACTTAATCAATGATGCTACAGACGAGTATGCAAAAGAAAACAAAGATTTTTATTTAGATTATATTTCGGATCGCTTTACAGAATTGCCTTTAGAGGAGCAAAGGTTGGTATCAGACCTAGTTCATACACTTACCAATAAAGATTGATATATAAAATCCAAAAAATATCCTCCTCTGGTATTTAATGACTAAACTTAAGGTGTTTGCTAAATTACCCTCATTAGAATGAGGGTTTATTTATGACAATGCTTGTTTTGCTAAGTCACAAGGATAATGTGATACTTGCAGCAGATAAGAGAGAAGTTTTCTTTCATGATGAAATAAGATTTGATGTTATTTCCGATGAGGTGAATAAAATTTTATCATGGAATGGTGGTTACATAAGTGGATGTGGTTATGTTCCTTTGTTAGATAAGATAAAATCAATAGCAATTGATTCAAAAACATGGACTTATGACCATATTTTAACTGCCCTGCAAGATGAAATAAGAAATGGGAATTACCACCCACACTGGATAAACACAACAACTTTTACTTCTATTTTTCAAACTCGCACTGGCTACAAGGCTGTATATACACAAGCTCAAGATATTAAAGCGTTCTGTATTGAAGAAGGCGGATGTTTAATTCTAGTAAATAATGTTGATACATCATCTTTTAAACAAGCTTTAAATGAGCTTTTATCATTTAGTGATATTGACCTTGGCAAGATCATTGAGATTTTAAAAGAACTATTTAGATATGCATCAAGAAGTAATGGTACTGTTTCAGCAGAATTTGATTTAGCAATAATCAATAACGGTGGAAAAGGATTAGCTAGTGTAGGCTAGTTGGAACTTCTGACTAGCCAGCTATCTAATAAAACGAGAATTCAATCTTTATCTACTTTTCTGGAAAGAGTAGACAAAAAACAAAACAGGCCCCAATCGGGGCTTTTTTATTATCTGGAGAAAAGTGAATGGAACCAGTTTCAACTGGCGGTGTTGCAGCAATTTTAAAATTCTATGGGGTGGCGATCATGATGACTCTAGCAGTCTCATTGGTCGCTGTAGTTGTGTTGATGACTCGAATGCCTCGTTCTCCACAGGAGTGGGCAGTAGGGCTAATTTGCACAGTCGTATCAAGCTTAGCTGGCGGCTCATTCATTATTGTCAAATGGGGCTTGCATGAGTGGGTTTCAGATATGTGGGGCATGATTACTCTGGGTGGTTTCTTCTTTATTTGTGGTTTGCCCGGATGGGCAATTGTCCGCTGGATTTTCAACTTCATTAATAACCAGGAAGGCAAAACAATTGTTGAGGTAATCAAAGAGTTGAAGAAGTCCAAGAATGATATTACAGGTGGTGAAGCATGAATTTCGATAAAGCATTTGACCGACTGATCGGGCATGAAGCTGGCTATTCAAGTGATAAGCGTGATCCGGGCAACTGGACAGGCGGAAAGGTAGGTGTTGGTGTTCTGAAGGGGACCAAATACGGCATTGCTGCAAATACATATCCTAATCTGGACATTAAGAGCTTAACTCTTGAACAGGCCAAGCAAATCTATAAAAAAGATTGGTGGGATAAGCTTGGTGCAGATAGTTTGCATTCTGCCATTGTATTCCAGCTTTGGGACTTTGCTGTGAATGCTGGTAAGTCACGAGCAATTAAAGAGCTTCAACAAGTCGCTGGTGTACCAGATGATGGAATCATTGGCCCTAAAACGATTGCTGCAGTAAAAGCCATGGATGTGAATGATGTCTTGTTAAAACTCAATGCAGAGCGGTTGAAGTTTTATACATCCTTAGGCACCTGGTCAACGTACGGGAAAGGCTGGACCAATCGAGTTGCGGAGAACCTAATCTATGCAGCAAGCGATAATTAAGAAGCGGTGCCAACGATCAAAACTTGCATCCATCATCACAGTGCTGTGCCTTCTATTCTCAGGATGCACAGCACATTCAATAAAAACAAATGTCTCAATCAGTGTTTGCTTGCAGTGCTACCAGCATTAGCAAGCATCACTCTCTCACAATCTCCACACCCTTCAACTTCCTGCCTCTAGTCACCATGAAATAATCAGCTTCTCTTTTCTCCAGAAACTTAATAGCATCATCTTTTGAATCTAAAAATACATACTGCTGAGTGACCATTGCATTAATATCCGAATAGTCCTGATATTCTTCAAAAAGTGATTGCTGTATATGCAAGTATTGCTTGCCTCTCTTAATGTAGAAGTAGCGCATTTTAGTTATCTTTGAATATTTTATTTTCATACATATAAAAGTAATGTAATTGGTTTACAATAAAAAGATGGATAAAAAGATTAAGTGTTGGAAAGTATAAACACCAAATCTACACCAAATTTATTTAAGTTATTAATTTTGTTGGTTTAAATTTATGCTGTATTTATGGATGCCTTTGTGTCTATAAATACAGCATGTTAGTCGTTTTATTTGTTAAAAATATAATAAAAACAATAAATTATATTTTTTTTGAGGTTTGTTTATTAAGTTCTAGTCA
>NZ_CAJHGI010000013.1:0-49044 GCF_904886855.1 Acinetobacter sp. 'aerobic (ED)' | reverse complement strand
GCTGGCGACAATAGCAAGAGTGAACCACCTGATCCCTTCCCGAACTCAGAAGTGAAACCTCTTAGCGCTGATGGTAGTGTGGCACTTGCCATGTGAGAGTAAGTCATCGCCAGCTTTTAAATATGAAACACCCCTAACCTGACGGTTAGGGGTGTTTTTTTATTGGCGGGAGAAAATAAGTTGGTTTATTAAATTATATTCCTTTTGGAATATTTATCTCAGAGCAACCTTTATTTCTTTTAAGTAAAAAATTTATTTGTTAAAAGTTCTAACATAATTCTCGATTCTTACAAATAGTTTGATTGGCATCACTTTAATAATCTTTACTTGAAGATAAACTATATTTACACAAAATCTATATTATGGTTACATTAGGCATATTTTTATAATGAAAAGTCTAATTCCGTTTGGGGATTTGATCGGGGACAAAAAGGAATGATCATGAATAAAAAGCAACTTACTTTAAAGTTGTCGGCGATGGCTATCTCTATTTTATTGGTGAGTTGTGGTGGAGGTGGGGGAGGTTATTATGGTTCAAATGATAATAATTCCTCTGGAGGAAATGGCCAGACTCCTGTCACAGCTGTGAATATTACAAATATTCAGTTATATGATGCGAATAATACGGCTACAAATTCAATTACAGCATCGGGTGTAACCGCTAAAGTAAAAGTGACTGATTCTTCTGGAAAAGGAATTAGTGGAGCAATTGTGACATTTCAAGGGGAAGGTGTTGCTTTTGGCACGACCAATGGTGCTGTGCTGACCAATGCGGAAGGCGAGGCCAGTATCTCGGTAAAACCACAAGACTTAAATGCAACCGGCGCTTATCAGTTGTCTGCGACGACTAGTTATAAAGGTACAACGGCAACAACTCAACCTTATAATTTCGTACTTCAGGCTGCAAATATTGTTTTAGTTGGTATGGCAGCAGCCACGACACAACTGGAATCAGGTGCATCTACCAATATTACTTTGAAGACACAAGATTCAAATACTAAGGTGAATCAGAATAATGTGACCGTTAGCTTTAATGCTACTTGTGGAACTTTTGAGCCAGTAAGCGTTGTATCTTCAAATCAAGGTGATGTAACCACTTCTTATAAAGCAATTGGAGCTGACGGGAAGCTGTGTGAAGGCCAGCAAACGATTCTTGCGTCTGGTTCAAATATTCCTGAATCAAAAGTTACTGTGAATATTGCTGCAATTGAAGCTAACTCTTTAAAATATACAACATCAAGTCCAGTTACTTTGGGTATTAGAAGTAGTGGTACTGCTGCATCAGGCCAGATTGAATTTACTTTATATGCGAATGGTACGCCAGCTGCAAATAAAGATGTAAATATTGAATTGGTTCGTGCGCCAGAAGACCTCAGTTTTATCTCTTTAGGCAATCAAAATTCTAAAATTGTAAAAAGTGACCCAAATGGTAAAGTGATCGTAACCTTATATCCAGGGGATAAACCGGGACCTGTCGAAATCAAAGCAACTCTAGTTTCTAACAGCGCTGTTTCAGCGTTATCTAAAAATGTTTCTGTATCAACGGGACGCGCAACTCAAGACGGTTTCAGCTTATCAGTGAGCAAAAATGCCTTGCAGAACAAGGTCGATGGCGATAGTGCTACGATTAACGTCATGTTAAGAGACCGTACGGGTAATCCTGTGCCTAATGGAACGCTGGTGAGTTTTATTAGTGAAGGCGGTGTTGTTACTCCTAATTGTTCGACCAATGCTGGTCGTTGTGCAGTCACGTTATCCGTTCAGGACCCACGACCTTTAGATAACCGAGTTACTGTTCTGGCCTATGTTGAAGGTGATAAGAGCTTTACTGATTTAGATGGTGATAATCTTTATACGAAAGGGGTAGATAAGCTGCTTAGTAATATTGGTAGCTTCTTCCGTGATGATAATGAAAATAACCAATACGATAATAACTATGGTATTGGGGAGTTTCTTTATAATCGGAAAATTGTAGGCAATAAAGCTGCATGCGCGGCCTCAACGATGAATCAGCCGAATATTGCTGATACATGTGACGATAATTTAGATGGTATTCTACGCCAGCAGCTTATCTTTGCATTTTCTGAAAATACGGCAACGTTTACCAATATTAATGCGAGTGAGGGATTATTATCTTTTAATCTGTATGGAAATAGTATGCAAGGGGTTCCTATGCCTACTGGCTCTACTGTAAGCGTTACAGCCGAAGATAATACCAAAGATAATAATTTGTCGTGTACTGCTGAATTGGTACAAGGCAGCACCCCTGTCGCAAATGTATTTAATCTTTTAACACCGACAACTTTTAAAAATAGCACACAAGCCTTTTATGGTTATCGTTTGAAAGAATGTGCTGTAGGGGATATCTTTAAAATTTCTGTCGCAGCTCCTGATGGTAAGGTATCAACAGTTTTTGCTGCGTATAAATAAAAGTAAATTTTTCCTATAAAAAAACAGCACTTCGGTGCTGTTTTTTTATAATGCTGTTCCTACACTCACTGAGGCGGTCGGACGAACTTGCATTGAGCTACAAGCGGAAACAGCGAAAAGGCATAACAGAATAACAGCAAGTTTTGACATGGTTCTTCATCTTATGAAAAAGAACCATCTTCATATAAATCGCAAGATTTAACTATTTTGATCGGGTAATGAAATGTAATGAATTTAATCGTCTAGCAGATCCATCTGTTTGGCTAACTGATATAAATTATTCGAACGGTTCCCTGTGCGGCAGAACATCAAAATCGGTTTTGGCAGTTCATTATAATGATTTGCAAAAGTACGCACGTCCAGTTCAGTAATCTGACCCGCCACGACAGGCTGATAGACATAATCCAGACCTGCACTGCGAGCAGACTCTTCAATCTGTGCACTGGTCGGCTGATCAGGTCCACCTTCCATATCAGGACGGTTATTAATAATCGATTTGAAACCTTTTTCGACAACTTGAGCTACATGCTCCGGGCCGATTTGACCTGCAAAACCTATATTTTCTGACATCTTGTCACTCCAAAATCAAACAAAACATTTTATGCTCTATCTATCATAGCATTAAGCTCGATCTTGGGTTTAAATGTCTATATTAAATAAACGATGATAACGAATAAGATACGCAATGGAGCGCGCATGCATACTTATACAGTTGAGCCGTTGTATGTTACGAGTGGTGATGAAACCATCGCTGCCGACTTCTATCTTCCGAAAACCAATATTAAACCCGCTGTGATTGTGATGGCGCATGGATTTGCTGGATTGCGCCAATTTAAGTTGGTTCAGTATGCACAGCGTTTTGCCCATGCCGGCTATGCCGTGATTTTGTTCGACTATCGTTATTGGGGCGGCAGTACCGGAAAACCGCGTGAACTGGTATCGCTCAGTGCCCAGCTTGATGACTGGAAGAGCATGATTCAATATGCCTCTAACTGTAAGTCGATTGATAGCCGCCGGATTATTTTGTGGGGCACTTCACTCAGTGGTGGCTATGCTCTTAGTTTGGCGACGGATCTGAAAAATATTCAGGCAGTGATGGTACAAGTGCCTTATGTTGACGGGGCAGAGACAGCCAAGCTATATCCATTGCAACGTTATCCAGAAGCATTGAAACGTTCCAGTCAGGACTATATGGGCTCCAAGATGGGCTTGGCCCCTAAAACCTTACCCGTAGTCGATCAATATAAACTCTGTTTCTTACCGACCTCAGATAGTTATTACGGTTATCATTCGATTGTAAACCCTGATTATTACTGGAGTGGGGAGGTGCCTGCACGGGTATTTTTTAATCTGATGCGTTACCGGCCAATCCAGTTTGTACGCAAGATTAATATTCCGGTGTTATTTATTGCGGCTAAATATGACAGCCTGATTCCGATTGCCTCGAGTCGTGAAGCCGCCACCAATATTGCGCCATTTGTGAGCTATCATGAGTGGGAAATGAAGCATTTCGATATTTATCACGATTCTTGGTTTGAAAAAGCAGTCACAACCCAATTAGAATTTTTACATCAACATATCGGAGTGATGTAAATGATTATTGTCTGTGCATCATGTGGTGCAAAAAATCGTGTACCTGAAGAAAAACTGGCGGTTCATCCCAATTGCGGTCAATGTCATCAAGCATTGCTGCCTTTAGAACCGATTGAGCTGAATGAACAAAACTTTAGCAATTTCATTAGTAATAATGATTTACCTGTGCTGATTGACCTATGGGCAGAATGGTGTGGTCCATGTAAAATGATGGCGCCACATTTTGTTCAGGTCGCCAAGCAAAATCCTTACGTTGTTTTTGCCAAAATCGATACGGAAGCAAACCCGCGTTTGAGCGCTGCATTTAATGTCCGCAGTATCCCAACCCTAGTTCTCATGAACAAAACCACAGAAGTGGCGAGAATCAGTGGCGCATTACGTGCACCTGAACTGCAACAGTGGCTAGACCAGCAATTACAGCAACAGCAAGGAAATTAACATGAGCGAACGCCCAAAGCATCCTGAAGGGATCTTATCTCTACAAAATATTGCCATGCCAGCGGATACCAACTGGAGTGGTGATGTTTTTGGAGGCTGGATTGTTTCCCAGATGGATCTGGCTGGAGCGATTCATGTTGAACGTTTTAGTAAAGGCCGTTGTGCGACGATTGCCATTAATCAGATGACTTTCCTCGTGCCTGTAAAAGTGGGTAATGTGATTAGCTGTTATACCAAGATTCTAAAAGTCGGTAGCAGCTCGGTACAGGTTCAAATCGAAGTGTGGAACAGTCACGATGATTCACGTGAACCTGTACGGATTACCGAAGGCGTATTTACCTTTGTTGCGGTAGATGTAAATGGAAATAAACGTTTAATTACAGATGAAATTAAGCAGTCTTTTCTAGCTTCACAGTCAGCTTAAATGATCCGTTTTAATATCTGCACTTACTAGAACAGATGATGATGTTTTAACACTACTTTTTTAATCGAGAATATACAGATGGCTGAAGAACTGGTTTTACAACAGGGCCACAAAGTTGAGCAATATCAAAGTATCCTGCCACAGATTCAGGCCATTGTTGAAGATGAAGCTGATGTGATCGCGAATCTGGCCAATATCTGTGCGGCACTCAGACAGCAATTTGGCTGGTTCTGGATTGGCTTTTATCTGGTGAAAGGAAATGAGCTGGTATTAGGTCCATTTCAGGGGCCCATTGCCTGTACCCGTATTGCCAAAGGGCGCGGTGTATGTGGTTCTGCTTGGCAGCAGCAGCAAGTAATTGTGGTGCCTGATGTGGATCAGTTTCCCGGGCATATTGCCTGTAGCTCTGACTCTAAATCGGAAATTGTGTTACCCATCATGAAAAATGGTGAGTGTGTCGGCGTGCTGGATATTGATAGTGATGAACTGAATCAGTTTGATGAGGTTGACGCTGACTATCTCCAGCAATTGATGACAATGATTGAAAAATTTATCTAAGCCCAAACTAAAAAAGCCCACATGATGTTGGGCTTTTTTTATGTGTACTCTGCTTAGAACATGGTATTGGTATTTTTGCTGTTCTCTGGAATGTTCTGTATCACATCCCAGTGCTCTACAATTTTGCCATGTTCAACCCGGAATATATCTATAATGGCTCGGCCCCGGTCAGTGTCATTTTCAGTCGAATGCACATGCAGGACGACTAAATCTCCTTCAGCAATCACTTTCTTGATGACATTCTTTGCCTGAGGATGATGACTAAATTTTTGCGTAAAGAAGTTTATAAAAGGCATCTTACCATCAGGTACATTCGGATTGTGCTGAATATACTGATTCCCAATATAACGATCCGCATATTGTTTGACCTGATGTTTCAGGAAAACACCTTCATAAAAATCGGTGACAATTTTCTTGTTTTGTTCAGCTACAGATTTTGTGTGCTTTGCGGGCACAGAAACGCGAGAAGAGGCATCCGCAGCAAAGACTTGACCTGGGTAAAATGCTAGATTGAGCAGGACAAATACAGGGGAAAGAAGCAATATTTTTTTCATTTTTAGCATCAGAACACAAACTGAGATGCTTGTATCCTGATACTAATGATGAACTTGGAATAGTCTAGACCCGTTATTATTTTTTACGTTTTGGTAACCAGGCCCAAAGCATCTGGCACTGGATCGGTTCATTACCAGAATCATCAATCACGGTCACAGGAATCAATAACTCGCCTTTTTCATTCTCCGCAATAAACTTTTGCTGATCTGCTGATAAGCTCGCTGTCGCAGTTAAACCACCTTGCGCGACTTTTAAATAATCCACATGCAATGATTTGATCAAGACGATCCGATCATCCGGAACATGTAAACCCGTTAAAAAGCCCGTCGCAGTTTCTGCAAGTAATGCCATTGCGGCAGCATGAACCCCTTTAATATGGTTCTGCATATTGCGCTGGTTTTCAATACGAACAGTCACGTGGTCTTTATCCACCTCCAAATAGCGGATATTGGCTGTGCCGACCATAGGAACAACACGACCAAACGCTTTGCTCCAGAGCGTGCTACGAATGCCTTTTGGAAATTTAGAGGTGGTTTTAACCAGCTTATAAAGACGGTTATCTTTTGCCATGGTGAACCTATTACTTAATCTTTGAAGTTATTAAATTGCAGTGGCAGACCAAATTGTTGTTCACGTAAAAAGTTCATCACTTGTTGCAAAGTATCGCGCTTTTTATCCGTGACACGGATTTTGTCTCCTTGGATAGAAGATTGCGCCTTGATGCCACTTTCTTTAATGGCTTTATTAATTTTTTTTGCGGTATCTGAGTCAAGTCCATCTTTAAGCTTGATCACTTGCACCACATTTTTACCTGAAGCGGTCGCCTTTTGTGGATCGAGTGCCTGTACGTCAACTTTACGTTTATAGAAATGGTTTTCCAGCATGGTATAGACTTGTTCACACTGGAAATCACTTTCAGTTGAGATTTTGATTTCTTTATTTTTTTCATTTAGCTCAATTGAAACATCCTGCCCACGGAAGTCAAAACGTGTAGCAATTTCTTTTTGCGTGTTTTGCACCGCATGATTGACTTCAAATAACTCTAATTCAGAAACAATATCAAAAGAAGGCATAGTTAGACCTTTACAAAGGGAAAGAATATTTGAGATGCTAAGGGGGTTTTCTTCATTTGCCAAGTGTTGTTTACATCAAAGGAGTGCACAATGATCCGTAAACAAGAAATTACAACATTTGAGTTCCCAGAAGGCGCAGTCATTTGGGATGTCCGAGATACCAAAGCGTATACAGAGGCTCATGTCAAAGGGGCGGTGAATCGTCCAATTGCTGAATTAACTGCGGATAGTTTGACTCAAGTGGCAGCGGATCAACCGATTTACATTCTGTGTGGTGGCGGTAGTAAAGCACCGCGTGCAGCAGAGCTTTTAGACGGTATTGATAGTTCTCGTGAGTATGTTGTATTGATGGGTGGCACACGCGCAGCACGTGATGCAGGCTTAGCTTTGGAACAAGGCGCTTAAAACACTCAAAAATTTGCCAAAATACTTGGGTATTTTGGCAAATTCAAAAATAATAAAGATTCAAACGTCCAAATACTTAACCTGAATAATATGGTTTTTTAGCTTTCACTTTCTTCTGGAAGCGTTGCGGATTCAATTTATCCAGTAACGGTTGTGGAACCGGACACAGTTCACCCAAGATCAATGCCGCCAGAATCTCACTACATAGTGGCGCAAACAAGAATCCTTTCGACCCTAAACCTGCAAAGCTATAGTTTTGCTCATGGTTGTGGACTTTGCCGACCAAAGGAAAGTAATCCAGACTCTGGGCACGGACAGCGGCCCGACCTTGCCAGTGCTCTAGAGCAGGCAACTGTTGTGCATATTCAGGGAACACATTGTGGATAAGTTCGTAGTTATGCACATGATCTTCAGCCAAGACTTCGGCATCATCCCGATTGGGATAAAACGAGGCTCCCAGAATCAAGTGTGAGGCATCCAGTTGCATGCAATAGCCGCCATAACTATAGGCCTGATCCAGTGCTAAAGGCTGCTGGCTATTCTCAACCCAGCTGACTTGTCCCCGAATGGGTTTTAAAACCGGGTAGTTTTTAAACAGTTCCGCACTTTGTCTGGCGCAACAGACGATAACATGATCTGCTGTGGCGATCCGTTGTTGCTCCTGCCAAAGTTCAGTTTGTGATTCGACTGAGTTTAAGCGGGAAATTCTGGCTGTTTTTATGCTGATATTCGGATGCTGCAAGATTTCATCGCGTAACTGATGTGGAGAAACTGCACCTGCATGATGTAGTGTCAAATTCGGCAAGTCTGTCTTCGGGAATTGGTGCTGTTCTGATTGTGCTGATAAAACACCTTCAGGATATTGTTCTGCCAAAGCCAGTAATTCATCCGCATTCTTCAATGCCAATTGCTGGACCTGAATTAGCCTAAAAGCCTTAAAACGCGCATAAAAGTTGAGTGCATGCTGCCAGCTTAAGGTCATCAGGTGTTCAGGTGCCTGATCAATCGGGCATAGTTTGGGGTTGAGCAGCGCCAGTGGATTGCCAGAAGCGCCTGCAAGCGGCTCATTTTGCTCGTATACGGTGACTTGATGACCACGTTGAGCAAATGCCCAGGCTGAGCTTAAACCTGCGATTCCAGCGCCAATAATCGCGATCTGGCGTGGTCCGGTGTTTAATCGGCTTGTATTTGCTTCGGTTTCGATGGCTGGGTGCTGTTCTGAATTTATTGAGCCTGTTTCAGGTGTGGCAATGTCCTGCCAGATCGCTTTGAGCATTTCCCGTTTATGTCCAAAACCCCGTGGACGGCTAATCTGGATGCCATGTTGTTTCAGTCCACGTTTCAGTACTCCAGCCACACTAAAGGATGCTAAGGTGGTTCCGAACTCGGACAAACGCACGATGTGATTCAGCACATTTTCTTGCCACATATCCGGGTTACAGGAGGGGGCGAAGCCATCCAGAAACCAGGCATTGACCGCTTGTGTTTTTGGGATGACGGGGAAGATATCCTGTGCATCACCCAGCCATAAATCAATGCTGAAACGTTGTTCTGGAAAACTGAGACGATGACAGCCTGCAATCGGCAGCGGATATTGCTGAATCAGCTGTTCGGCCAGTGGCTTTAGCTCAGGCCAGACATTCAGTGCACGAACCAGGTCTGCTTTGCTGAGGGGAAACTTCTCTACACTGATAGCATGCAGATGGCTATGGTTATCTGGACGTACCTGTTGCCAGAGCTGCCACAGGGTCAAAATATTCAAGCCTGTGCCAAAACCGGTTTCTCCCACACAGAAGTATTGATAATCACTCAGTTGGGAAAGACGTTCAGTTAAATCATTACCGTTTAAAAACACATGGCGTGTTTCCAGTAAACCGTTAGCTTTGGAAAAGTAGACATCGCCAAATTGCTTGGAAATGGGAATCTCGATACCATCGACCCATTCCCAGTCCAGATCAGCGGTTTGTAGTTTTGATGAGAGAGACATAAATAAAGATGCTGGTTTTACCACTGACGACGGCGTTTGGTGTAAACATAACTGGCAATAAAGAAACCGAGAATCACACCGACCGCAATGGTCATGGCGCCGTATAAAAACATTTGTGCGCTACGTTCGCTTTGCAATACCTGAACCTGAACCGTTAAATTGTCATTTTTTAACTGTAGTTCCTGATTCTGTGCCAGTGCTTCAAGATTGGCATGCTCAAGTTGCTTCAAACGGCTAGCCTGATCCTGAATCATGGCTTTGACTTTAGCATCTTGCTGTTGTTTGGCTTTAACAATCTGTTCAGCCGTCAGCGGTTTAGCCGCAGTGGCAGTTGGGTTGGCAGGTGTGGCGGAGGTGATTTTAGCTGGTGTCGCTGGAGCGCCTGCTGTTGGAGCAGCAGTCGGTGTAGCAGGTTCTACCGCCCATGCACTAGAACTGAGTAAACTTAAAATGAAAAAGCTTTTGACTGCAATGTGCATGATTTACCCTTTTGGAAAAGCTTTGTTGAACGGTCTAACCTCAATATCTGAGTAGATCCCTTCTTTTAAAAATGGCTCTTCCTGAATCCAGGCATCCAGTGCTTCGCGACTCTCAAATTCAACAATCATGGTGCTGCCTAAAAAGCCTGCCTGTGGATCATTGGGATCTTTAGGGTGTGCACCAGCAGCAATTAAACGACCTTCATCATCTAACTTTTGTAGACGTTCAATATGTTGCGGACGGGTGGCTAAACGTTTTTCCAGAGTACCTTCGCGATCAGTACAGGTCAGCACAAAATATGGCATGGCAGTAGCTCGATGATTTAAAATCTATTCAGTGGTTTTGAAATGTTTTCGTAAGAAAAACAGTATAGCAGCAAGGTAACTCAGAGAAACGATAATATCGCCAAAAGCTGTGAATTCGCCCCAATATTTTCCTTGCATATAGACAAAACCAAAGAAGAAATGCAAAGCAGCAAGCAAAAAGAATTGACCGCACCAGGCCCAGTTCAATTTGATCCAGCCTCTAGGGCTCAGTTCTAACATTGAACCTAACAGTTTCTGGATAATTGGCATGCGTTCTTTATTAAATAAAGGCGTCACTAAAAAGCCCAGACCAATCCCGATATTGATAATAATTGCCTTCATTTTGATGTAGGTGACATCGCTAAAAATCAGCGTGATGCCTCCAAAAATGACCGACATAAGCACAATAAACCACTGCATTTTTTCCAGTTTGAATTTCTGGAAAAAGAACAGGCAGCCATAGACCACAAGCGTCGAGATCAGCAGGGCACAGGTCGCCACCAGAATATGGTTCTGGTCGGTATTTCCTGCGCTGCCCACCAACTGCAACAAGGGATGATGACTATCTTTAGGATCGGTGGTTTTATAAAAATAAAAGAAGATAATAATCGGAAGATAGTCGAGCAACGCTTTCATGTTACAGTACGATGATGAAATAGGTCAGATAGCATAATACAAACCATGTTCGGTGTCGATTTACATACCCATACGCTCATTTCCGACGGTACCTTCTCTCCTGAGCAGCTGGTACAGGCTGCTGTTGACTTAAAAATACAGATACTGGCCGTGACTGACCATGACACCATGGATGGGCTGGAACGGGCGCAAAATTATGCACAAGATCATGATATTCAAATTATTTCTGGCGTAGAAGTTTCCAGTCAGTGGTCGAGACCCAATACCAAAAAGAGTTACGGTGTGCATATCGTGGCTTTAAATATGCAAGATGAAGCACCCATCAGGGCCATGCTGGAAAATCAGAAAAAAATCCGTGCTGAACGGGCCAAAGTGATTTGTCAGCTCTTAGAAAAATGTATCGATTTTGATATTTATCCTGATGTGATTGCCCAAGTGGATGGGGAGGCAGATCGGGTGACTCGCACCCATATTGCCAAAGCCTTAGTCGAAAAGAATATTGTGAGTCGTCCGCAGCAGGCATTTGACCGTTTCCTGAAAGAAGGCAAGAAAGCCTTTGTCAAATTCGAAGGGGTGGGGCTGAAAGAAACCATCGAGATTATTCATGCCAGTGGCGGGTTGGCTGTTCTGGCTCACCCAACCCGTTATGATTTGTCGGCAACCAATATCCGTTACCTGATTGAACTGTTCGCTGAATCTGGAGGTGACGCGGTTGAGTTACCGCCTGCAATAGAACCCGCTTCAACCCGACAGATGGTTGACCGGATGATTCAGCAATTTAATCTGGCGGTTTCAATTGGCAGTGATTTTCATGGCGACAATATGCCGTGGATTAAACTGGGACAAACGCCGCGAGTCAATCAAGGACAGAGCGGAATTTGGGAACGTTTTCGATAAGTGGATCAATGAAAAAATTACAACTTTGTTTCATCGTTGTTTTATGGAGCATTCAATGGATGTTTCATGGTTTTGCAGGACTTTAAATCAACTTAGATTTTAATTTACCAATTAGCGTGTTGCTGGAAGTAATCGCTTAAATAATCTAAAAAGCATTGCACCTTCGGCGGTACCAAGTCCCGATGCGGAAACACGGCATAGATTGCAGTGGCTTGTACGGGAAAATCAGGCAGCACCTGGACCAGTTTGCCGGTATTTAAATCTTCCGCAACATGCCAGAGCGAATGATTGGAAATGCCTAAGCCCTGTAAGGCAGCCTGTCGAATGGCTTCACCCGAATTGCTACTAAAGTAACCTTCGACACGGATCTGTTCAGTTTCACCCGCTTTATTCAGAAAATACCACTGGTCGGTTAAGCCATTGGCATGCTGTTGCAAAATACAGCGATGAGCTTTGAGATCAGATAAGCTTTCTGGAGTCCCATATTGTTGCAGGTAAGCAGGTGACGCACACAGTAACCTTGGATTTGAGCTTAATTGTCTGGCAATCAGACTGGAGCTTTGTAACTGTCCGATCCGAATCGCCAGATCCATGCCTTGTTGAATTAAATCAATGTTTTGATCATTCAGGTCCAGATGAATGTTTAGTTCAGGATGTAACAGCGCGAATTTGGCAATCACAGGCATTAAGATCTTGGTCCCAAAGATTGCGGAAGCGGTCATGCGCAATGTCCCGGAAAGGATATGATCTTTGACTTTTAATGATTCATGTAAATTGACAAAATCAGCCAGCCAGCTACGCCCATGCGTCAGCAAGGTACGGCCTTCTTCTGTCAAGCTGAGTGTGCGAGTGGTACGGTGAAATAAACGCAATTGTAGCTGTTGTTCCAGGCGTTGCAGTTTCTGGCTGGCGACAGACACGGAAATATTGGCATCTTGCGCGGCTTTGCTGATCGAGCCCAAGTCTGCAACCCGAATAAAAAACTGGAAATCTTCTGTATTCATTATCAATAAAACCAGAAAAGTATTTCCTGATTATCGTGGTTTTTTTAATAAACCCCTAGCGCTATTTTAGCTCTTAAGCAACTACAGGTTTAAGAGAAGCATCATGAAATATCATTTTTTAGGAAACTCAGGGTTAAAAGTCTCGGAATTAGGATTTGGCGCAGGCACTTTAGGCGGGCAGGGACAAATTTTTTCTGCCTGGGGGCAAGCCAGCCAAACCGAGGCCAATCACATGATTCAGGCGGCTCTGGATGCCGGGATCAATTACTTTGATACCGCAGATGTCTATTCCGATGGCGAGTCGGAGCGCATGCTTGGCAAGGCTTTGGCCTCGAAAAGACAGCAGGCAATTATTTCGACCAAGGTGGGTATTCGTAGCTCGGCGCATTTGAATGCTGCAGGGTTGAGTCGGGACTATTTACTTTCCGCCGTAGAGCAATCGCTGACCCGACTCGGAACCGATTATATTGATGTATTGCAATTGCATCAGTTTGATAGTTTTACCGCATTACATCAATTGATGAAAACGCTGGATGAACTGGTACGCAGTGGTAAAGTCCGTTATATCGGCGTGTCCAATTTTGCTGGCTGGCAACTGATGAAAGCTCAGGCCATTGCAGAACAATATGGTTATGAGAAATTTGTGGTCAATCAGGTCTATTATTCCTTAATTGGCCGTGATTATGAGTGGGAGCTGATGCCTTTGAATGACGATCAACAGATCGGGGCAGTGGTGTGGAGCCCTTTGGGCTGGGGACGCTTAACCGGTAAATTTGATCGGGAAAATCCGATTCCGGCCCAGAGCCGTTTGCATGAGACGGCACAGTTTGCCCCGCCTGTGAATGAGACACATCTTTATCAGGTCATTGATGCACTTAAACAGATTGCAATCGAAACAGGTTATTCCATTCCTCAAATTGCCTTGAACTGGTTGTTACAGCGTCCAACCGTTTCCAGTGTCTTGATTGGTGCGCGTAATCAGACGCAACTGCAAGAAAACCTCAAAGCAAAAGATCTTCAGTTATCGACTGAGCATCGGGCGCAGTTAGATCAGGCCAGTGCGATTTATCCACCTTATCCTTATTATCCGTACTGGAATGGGCAGTTCACGGAGCGCTTCAAGTCTCTGGTACCCTCACAGTTTGGTTAAGCGTTTGATTTATCATCCGAATAAAAATGCCCTCATTGGAGGGCATTGAAATTAAAGCAGGTTATGATCTTGGGCCTGAATTGGCGGTGGCGTCGGGCGGCCCAAAGTGCCGAGTAATTCGATCTCAATCGAGCGAACCATGGCATCAAGCGGTAGGTCGTTACTTTGTGTGCCAAAAGGTTCTTCAATTTCAGTACTTAAGGCATCCAGACCAAGAAAGGTATAAGCCAGAATTCCCACCAGTAAGGGAGTGGCCAAACCTAATAAGGAACCTAAGCTGAAAGGTAACATAAAGCAGAAGAAATACACGGTTCGATTCAGCAACACTGAATAGGCGAAGGGAATTGGCGTGTTGGCAATACGGTCACAACCGGTTTGCATTTCGCTTAAAGCCGCCACATGACGGTTCATCTGGGTATAGATAATATCCGAGATTTCGCCCTCTTTCATGGCCTGTAACAGTTCCCACTGGATCAGGCTCAGCGTGTATTGCGGGGCATTGTGCTGTTGGTAAAGCTGGGTCAGCGCCTGTTGGCTCAAGCCGCTGGTTTCCGTCAATTCGGTCGGATTTGCGGTTTGATGGCGCAAACGGTCACGTAAAACATTGGCAAACACAATCACATTTTGAATGATACGTTCCCGGCGGGCTTGGGTTAGAACACGACAGTCCCGATCAAAATGACGGGCCGTGGCAATCAGAACTCCCCAGAGTTTACGGGCTTCCCACCAACGGTCATAACAGGCGGTATTCTTGAAGCCCAGAAAAATCGACAGGACCACACCGATCAGGGTAAAGCCAACCAATGGAATTTCAGGGAAACGGTAAAGGCCCACATATTCAACACCGCCAATAATGGCAGAGATCAGCATCACGAAGCCGAGTGAAGGTAAAATTTTGGGTAGAATCGTCCCACGCCATGAGAATAAAACTTTAAAAATACTCGGCTGGTCACGGACAATCATGTTATATGAATCATTAATTTTATGTATTGATGTTCAGGCCAGATTCAGGCTTTGTCAAGACCAGATTGCCTGATTGGAGCAGGGTTGAGTAGTTGTTGTTCAGAAAAGGAAAAATGTCCTTCAGGCGAAATAATAAAGTGATCGATTAGGTGGATTTCCAGCAGTTTACAGGCCTGTTTTAACTGCTGGGTCAGATAAATATCTTCGGGTGAAGGTTGGGCAATTCCATAGGGGTGATTATGGGCCACCACGATCTGGCAGGCTTGCTGTTGTAAGGCATAGCGTAAGGTCTGGTTGAGTGAAACAGTGCAGGAATGATGCGAGCCAAAAAACAGTTTTTTGAAATGCAATTTTCTCAGCTCTGCATCAAGGCAGAGTACCGCAAAGACCTCCTGCTTTTCTCCCAACAGTTCATAACGTAAATAGTCGAGCACCAGCGTAGAGGTATCCAGACAAAGTCGTTGCTGATGGAAATGATTATTCAGATAACGTCGGCCCAGCTCTTTGACTGCCATGAGCTGGGCGTACTTGGTCGCAGCAATGCCATTAAATTGTGATAAGTCCTCAAGATTGGCATCAAATATCAAGTTAAGTCCGCCAAAGTGTTGAATCAAAATACGCGCCAACTCCACCGCAGAGTGCTGTTTCGAGCCCGAACGAAGAAAAATCGCCAACAGTTCGGCATCAGATAAGCTTTGTGCACCTTGAGATAAAAGTCGTTCTCTAGGACGTTCTTGCTCGGGCCAGGTTTTTATCGATTGATTCAATGCTTGTTTTTCCCTTTGATTTTATTGTGATTATTATTTTTTTAGGCAAAAAGAAGTGCTATGCGTGGCCTTTTGATTTTTGCCAGACCAATAATATTCTCTACCGCCAGTTCCACTGAAATGTTGAGGGTGCCACTTGGGTATCCACTTATTTAATGCTATTGTGAGCGCCACTGCAACAGTAAGGTATCCTGTTTGTGAGCTTCGATCTAAGTGTTATTCCCCATAAAAACATTATATTAGCGGTTACGGGTGGTATTGCTGCCTATAAAAGTGCCATCTTGGTCCGCCGTTTAAAAGATTTCGGTTTTGATGTCCGTGTGGTCATGACACATGGCGCGCAAGCATTTATTACTCCTCTTACTTTTCAGGCGCTGTCTGGAAATCCGGTGCATACCGAACTGCTTGATCCTGAAGCCGAAGCCGGTATGGGACATATTGAATTGGCTCGTTGGGCCGATCTGGTTCTGGTTGCACCTGCCAGCTGTGACAGCATTGCAAAATTTGCCAATGGTTTGGCGGATGACTTGCTCAGTACGCTCTATCTGGCAACCAAAGCCCCGGTCTGGGTGGCACCAGCCATGAACCAGCAGATGTGGGCGGCGAAAGCGACACAACGCAATTTGCAAACGCTGGTGGAAGATGGCGTGCATGTGATCATGCCAGATGCCGGTGAACAGGCCTGTGGTGACGTGGGGCTGGGCCGTATGCCTGAGCCTGAAGATTTGGCCCGTCAGGTTGCGGCCTATTTCCATAAGGCACAACGTGCGCTCGCTGAAAAATTTGGCCTGCTGGCTGGAAAGCGCGTCACGATTACTGCAGGGCCGACCCGTGAAGCGATTGATCCTGTGCGTTATATTTCAAACCATAGTACCGGTAAAATGGGCTTTGCACTGGCAGCTGCCTGCTATGCTGCAGGGGCAAAAGTGACGTTGGTTGCAGGTCCGGTCAGCTTGGATACGCCGAATGGTGTACAACGCATTAATGTCAGTTCAGCCATGCAGATGCTGGATGTCAGCATGAACCAGTTGAAAGAAGGGTGTGACATCTTCATTGCAACGGCAGCTGTAGCGGACTATCGTGTGGCACAGGTTGCAGAACATAAGATTAAAAAAGCAGGTGATGAACTTGCGGTCGCATTAGTGAAAAACCCGGATATTGTGGCGACCATTGCCCAGCAGGAGGAGCGTCCATTTATGGTCGGCTTTGCCGCTGAAACGCAAAATGTAGAAGAATATGCGGCAGGTAAACTGGTGGCGAAAAAACTGGATATGATTGCCTGTAATGATGTATCACGTCCTGACATCGGTTTTGCTTCAGATCAAAATGCCATGACTGTGTTCTTTGCCCAGTCTTATCATATGAAAAAGCGTGAGCTGGAAAAAGCATCGAAACAGGAGATTTCACAGCAACTGGTTGAATCTATTGCTGATGCTTTACGCCGTCGTTTATAAACGAGGGAAGCAATCTTTTTTATTAAAATGCAACGATTTCGTTGCATTTTTTATGTATGCTAAATCAGCAATGTGCTTTGTACCCTGGATGTTAGCGACAAAGTTTTTGCATATGACAAATAAAGCATAGCCACAGTTTTTGATAGGATATCCTGATGATTAAAAAAACTTTAGCCACCGTTGTGATGTTGTCCGCTTTTGCATTCAGCCATACGGCAATGGCTGCGGGTTTAGAAGATGACATGAAGACGCTGGGCAAAAATTACAAAGCGTTTAACCAAGCTGCAACGCCACAGGCTGCCACAGCCGCGTTAAATAATATGCGTACTGCTGCGGTACATTCGAAACAATATAATCTGGCTGCAAATACACAGGCGAAAGTTCCTGCTTCAACAGCGTTATTTGACCAGATTGTCGGGGAAATTGATAAGGCCAAATTACTGGTACAAGCCGGTAAACTGGATGAAGCCAAAAAACAGGGTAAAAAGATTGCGGAATTACGTGATCAGGGGCATAAGTATTACACCCACTGATCGATCAGTGACGGGGAATAACCTGATAGGGCTGTGCTTAAACAAGTGCAGCTTTTTTATTGGAATTTGAGACCGTAAAACGACCGGGTTGAGACTGAGCATGATTCAGATTTTCACTGGGTGGCAAAGTTGCTACAGTGAAAACAAGAATGATGAGAGGTGATGATATGTCCTCACAACAACGTAATTATGAGCGTATTGCCCAAGCGATTCAGTACATCCAGCAGAACTTTCAGCAACAACCACAACTGGATGAAGTGGCTGCGCACATTCATTTAAGTCCTGCCCATTTTCAGCGTTTATTTACCGATTGGGTCGGCACCAGTCCTAAAAAGTTTTTACAGTATATTAGTCTTGAACATGCCAAACGGATTTTGAAACAGGAACAGGGCAGTATTTTTGATGCCACCTTTGCCACAGGACTGTCCAGTACCAGTCGCTTGCATGATCTGTTTATCCAGATTGAAGGCATGACGCCGGCCGAATATAAACATGGTGGCCAGAGTCTGACCATCCACTATCAATTTGCAGAGACCTTGTTTGGTGAAGTGCTGATTGCATCTACCCATAAAGGTATTTGTGCACTCAGTTTTGTCGATGATCGGGTGAATGCTTTAGCCCAGTTAAAGATGCAATTTCCTCAAGCGATGTTTATTGAACAGGTTGATGCCTTTCAGCAAAGTGCTTTGGCTTTGTTTCAAAAAGATCAACCTCAACTAGCAGAAATTAAACTGCATTTAAAAGGTACTGAATTTCAGCTTAAAGTGTGGCAAAGCCTGCTCAAAATTCCAATGGGACAGCTCTCTACCTATGGTGAGTTGGCCAAGGCGATTGAACATCCCAAAGCAGCACGGGCAGTAGGTACTGCGATAGGCAGTAATCCTGTGGCATTCCTGATTCCCTGTCATCGGGTAATTCAGTCCAGTGGCCTGTTTGGCGGCTATGAGTGGGGGAGCGTGCGGAAAACAGTGATGATTGGCTGGGAAGGTGTGCAAAGCCATGCCGCAATCTGAACAAGAGCAGATCCAGACGGTGATCGATAAGATTCAGGCTGCGGATTGGGAGCGGATCACAGAGCAAATCCACCATCAGGGATTTGCCTTGATTGAGCAGGTGTTATCGACCGAACAGTGCGAACTGCTGCAACAGTTGTATCCGCAAGCGGAGCTGTATCGTAAAACGGTGGACATGCAACGCTATCGTTTTGGTCGAGGTGAATATAAATATTTTACTTATCCGTTGCCCAATCTGATTGAACAACTACGTCATGAGGTTTATTCCCATCTGGTGCCCATTGCCAATGCATGGTTTAAGGTACTGAAGATAGCGCAAACATTCCCGGCTTCACATGCTGAGTTTTTACAGTGGTGTCATCAACAGGGGCAAACGCTGGCAACGCCTCTGATTTTGAAATATGAGCAGGGCGGCTTCAATACACTTCATCAGGATTTATATGGTGAGGTGTATTTTCCTTTACAACTGGTGATTGTACTGAGTCAGCCGAATCGGGATTTTACAGGAGGAGAACTGGTCTTTACCCAACAAAGCCCGAGAGCTCAATCCAAAGCCATGGTGATGCAGCCACAGCAAGGCGATCTGTTAATTTTCACCACGCAATTTAAGCCAGAAAAAGGCAGTCAGGGCTATTATCGGGTCAATATCAAGCACGGGGTCAGTCCGGTGCTGCACGGTCAGCGTTATAGCCTCGGGATTATTTTCCATGATGCAGTGAGTTAGGTTGATGTGGCGACATCTTGAATTAACACAGACCGTGTTACATCAGAAACTGAAACAGCAACAGATTGTATTTGCAGGCAATGCACAGCTTAAAATTTATGGCCGGTTGACCTGTGCCTCGGGGAAGCGCATGCTGAAAAACAATCGGGTATTTTTCTTGAATGAAGATGAAGCGATAGCACAAGGCTATCGTCCTTGTGGACATTGTATGCGACAAGCCTATAAGAAGTGGAAAGATGCAACTATTTGATATTGAAGCTGATCCTGAACTGAATCATTTACCCTATGATGGCACGGTACAGTACTATGGCAAAGTGCTGCAGACCGCGCTGGCAGATCATTATTTTGAAACGCTGCTACATAGTATTGCCTGGGAAAATGATCAGGCGCTGATCTTTGGAAAATTACTGACGACTAAACGCAAAGTAGCGTGGTATGGAGACCGGCGCTTTGAATATACCTATTCTAATATGAATAAATATGCCTTGCCGTGGACACAGGAATTAGTTGAACTAAAACAACTGGTCGAAGCGTTAACTGGTGAGACCTTTAATTCTTGTTTGCTGAATCTTTATCATCATGGTGAAGAAGGGATGGCTTGGCATAGTGATGCGGAAACGGATCTCAAAAAAGATGGTGCAATTGCGTCTTTGAGCTTTGGCGCAGAGCGGAAATTTGCTTTTAAACATAAACAGAGCAAGGAAAAAGTCGAGCTCTATTTAGAGCATGGCAGTTTATTGGTGATGAAAGATACCACTCAGAGTTATTGGTTGCACCGCTTGCCACCGACCAAAAAAGTCAGTACCGCACGGATTAATCTGACCTTTAGAACCATTGTGGCTTAAGCATAAAAAAAGGACTGAGAAATCAGTCCTTTTGCAGCTAATCCCTCCCAACCTTCCTTTTAAAAAGGGAGGCGTTCCTCTTCTTTTATGAAGAGGAATATGGAGAGAATGACTTATGCTTGACCTTGCGCGTCTGCATCCGCTTGGAGACGTTGCATATTTGCTTCAAATTCAGCATCAAAGTTGATTGGTGTAAGAAGCAATTGCGGGAAGCTACCCTTTGTCACCAAATCATTGACCGCTTCGCGTAAGAACGGGAACAGGATATTCGGGCAGTACGCACCCAGGATGTATGGAAGACGGTCTTCTTCAACACCATCGACCAGGAAGATACCTGATTGAGTTACATCAACGATGAACGCAGTTTCATTTTCGTTGTTCGCTTGAACCACAACTTTTAAAGACACTTCATAGTGTGTTGGATCAATTTTTTCTGCAGCAGAAGATAAATTGATGTTGAGTTCTGGTTGCCATTGCTTGGTAAATACTTGTGCACCAGGAACTTCAAAAGAAATGTCTTTGGTATAAATACGTTCTAACGCGAGTTGTGGTTGAACTTGTTCTTCGCTCATTGTTTTTCCTTAAATCTCGGATGTGTTGTTAAGCTAATAGATATGCTGTTAAGCCAATAATTGGTCGAGTTTACCTTCACGCTCTAAAGCATAAAGTTGATCAAAACCACCGATAAACTGATCTTTAATAAAAATTTGTGGCACTGTACGGTGATTGGTACGTTGCATCAATTCCATACGAACTTCTGGTGCTTCATTGGAAAGATTAATTTCTTTAAAAGCAACACCTTTACGCTCAAGTAATTGTTTTGCACGGACACAGTACGGGCAAGAAAGGGTTGAATAGATGGTGACGTTTGGTGTTGTCATGTTATCTCTCCTTAAGCTTTGGTTTTGCTTTTAACTAAAGGTAAGCCTTGCGCTTTCCAGTTGCTAATCCCACCGTCTAGACGGTAGCTGTCAGCGTGACCTACTTTTTGTAGTGCTGAACCGGCAACTTGCCCTAAGTTACAAATGAAGACCAATGGACGATCACTTGCTTTTAATTCATCAACATGACTGGTGATCTGGCTATATGGAATGTTACGGCTACCGCTGATGTGACCATCGCGGAAATCTTTTCCATCACGTAAGTCGATCAAGATGGCATTTTTTGCCTTGACCAAGATACCGAGTGATTGTGGTGAAATTTTACGACCATTGCGTTGTCCTTCCAAAATAAAGAACAACACGATTAACACGCCGAGCGTACCAAACAAGAAGGGGTGATTCCCCATAAACTCTAACCAGCGTTCCACAAGTCACCTAAAATTAAAATACAAAATTGATCCTGAGTATAACTTATCTCTATGGTGATCAAAAATGTTAGTTCAAGGGGCAAAGCCCAACAAAATTAACTTTTTTGCTGAGCTTCCTGAATTTCGTCCATTAAACGCAGATAACTGTCCAGGCGTCTTGGCAAAATTTCACCCGCCTCAACCGCTTGTTTCAGTGCGCAATTTTTCTCATGGGTATGGGTGCAATTCCGGAACTGGCAAAGTCCCAGATGCGTTTCTATCTCTGGAAAACCGGTACGCACCTTTTCCGGACTGAGGTGCCATAGTCCAAACTCACGGATTCCCGGAGAATCAATGAGCGCACCGTTTGTTCCAAATTTGATCAAACGGGTCGAAGTGGTGGTGTGTTGACCGAGTGCCGAGTTTTCTGAAATCACATTGGTTTTCTGTGCGGCATCAGGAACGATGGTATTGATCAATGAGCTTTTACCGACACCCGACTGTCCAACGAACGCAACAGTTTCATTGTCCAAACGTGCAGATAATGCCGACAGGTCGCCACGTGATTGGCAAATCAGAGTTTCATAGCCTAATGCTTCATATTCACTGAGCAGGGTCAGAATCGGATCATCTTCAGTCAGCAAGTCCGATTTATTCAGTACCAGCAGCGCTGGAATATTGGCATCGGCACAGGCCACCAGATAGCGGTCGATCAAGGTCGGTGCGGGCTCGGGTAAAGGCGCGAACACAATCACGATCAGGCTGATATTGGCAGCAACCGGTTTGACCTTGTGATAACGGTCGGGGCGGGTCAGTAAAGATTGTCTTGGATAAATCGCAGTGATAATACCCAAACCTGTAATCGGATCGGCTTGCCATTTCACCCGATCGCCTGTAACCAGTAATTCGAGGTTGGTACGGGTATGGCAACGCCAGATGCTGTCCAGTTCAATCGGTTTCCAGAACGGTTCCGGCTCACCCTCGGCCACTTGCGGTTTTTCAGGATGCTGTTCAGGCACAGACAAGGCTTGTACTTCGAGTTGACGACCATAATGCTGAACAACCAGTCCATCTAAATCTTGTGACGTGTCAATGTCGTCCTGACGCGATTTATGCTGTTTCTCAATACGACGCTGCTGTTGTTCGGTTAAACGACGCTTACGAATTAAAGCCATTCATATCCCAAAAAATCCACACTTTGAAGACCGCAAAAATAGCATGAAGCCGCTATAGAATTACAGCCAAGATGTAATTAATTTGCTACTATTGATGTTTTTAAGCACTTTAGAATTGCCATCCATGAGCAGCACCCCTGATACACGATTAATTTGGATCGATCTGGAAATGACCGGTCTTGATACCGATAATGACAAGATCATTGAAATTGCAACAATTATTACAGATGATCATTTAAATATCTTGGCTGAAGGGCCTGTTTTAGCGGTACATCAATCTGATCTGATTCTAAATGCAATGGATGAGTGGAATACCAAGCAACATGGTCAGTCAGGCCTGATCGAGCGTGTTCGCCGTAGTAAACTGACTGCACAAGATGCGGAACAGCAAACACTCGAATTTTTGAAAAAATGGGTCAATCCAAAATCTTCCCCGATGTGCGGTAACTCCATTTGCCAAGACCGCCGTTTCCTGCATCGTTTGATGCCTGAACTGGAACAATTCTTCCATTATCGTAATCTGGACGTATCTTCGGTAAAAGAACTGGCGAAACGCTGGAGACCCGAGATTATGAGCGGTTTAAAGAAAAATGCGTCGCATTTGGCAATGGATGACATCCGTGATTCGATCGCAGAATTAAAATACTACCGCGAATACTTTTTTATCATGAATCACGATAAGTAATCGATGATTGAGTGATACATACAAGGAGCTTAGGCTCCTTTTTTAATACGCTAAAAATATTTGGGCTTGATCAAAAAATCGCTTAAACTCGGGTTTTAATAGCAAACTATAAAAAAAGAGAGCGTACATGCAAAGTACTAACCCCATTTTAACGCGGGTAGAAACCTATCAAGATTTGGCTACGCCAATGACCATTCAGGGTGCGATACAAAAATCTGTCCTGTTAACAGTGATTGCTGCTGTTTTAGGGATGGGCTTATTTTTCTACTGTGCGGTGACCGCGAATTTGTCGGTTGCCTACGCTGCAACGATTATTGGTGCAATTGGTGGTTTCATTCTGGCACTGGTGACCACATTTAAAAGCAATACCGCGCCGGCTTTAGCGATTCCTTATGCCTTGTTTGAAGGGGCTTTTCTAGGTGGTGTATCGTTTATTTTCCAGTTGAAATATCCTGGTGTTCCGTTACAGGCCTTATTGGCAACATTCGTCACCACTTTGGTGCTGTTTGCCTTATATAAATTTCAGATCATTCGTGCCACTGAAAAGTTTAAGGCGGTTGTGATTTCGGCATCAATTGCGATTGCCTTGGTATTTGTGGTGCAAATCATTTTGCGTTTGGCCTTTGGTTCGAGCATTCCTTATATCTTTGAAAGTAACTGGTTGGGAATCGGTTTTGCAGCTTTTGTTGCGGTGATTGCTTCTTTAAACCTGATTCTGGACTTTGACCTGATTGAAACGGCAGCTGCACAACGTGCACCCAAAGCATTTGAATGGATCTGTGCCATTGCCTTATTGGCGACACTGGTGTGGATGTATTACTCATTCCTGCGTTTATTGAGTCTGCTTCGTGGTGATGATTAAGTTCTGATTGAAGTGAAAATATAAATCGTCTTCACATGAAGGCGATTTTTTTATGCAACATTGTAAAAAAGATGGATTATGCAATTCCGCAAGCGCTGGAATCTTGGCATCATGTGGTGAAAATTTTTCGAGTGAGAATAAGATGTCACAAGGACTTTTAGCTGGTAAACGTTTTTTAATTGCCGGTATTGCAAGTAAATTATCGATTGCTTACGGTATTGCTGCAGCGTTACATCGTGAAGGTGCTGAGCTTGCGTTTACTTATCCAAATGAAAAGCTGAAAAAACGTGTCGATGACTTCGCTGCACAGTTTGGTTCAACTTTGGTTTTCCCTTGTGATGTTGCTGTTGACGCAGAAATTGACAATGCTTTTGTCGAGTTGGCAAAACACTGGGATGGTCTGGATGGTGTAGTACATTCAATTGGTTTTGCGCCAGCGCATACGCTTGATGGTGACTTTACTGACGTAACCGACCGTGACGGTTTTAAAATTGCACATGACATTAGTGCTTATAGCTTTATCGCGATGGCGCGTGCGGCTAAACCATTATTACAAGCGCGCCAAGGTTGTTTATTGACTTTAACTTACCAAGGTTCAGAGCGTGTGATGCCGAACTATAACGTGATGGGGATGGCTAAAGCATCACTTGAAGCGGGTGTTCGTTATTTAGCATCAAGCTTGGGTGTAGACGGTATTCGTGTGAATGCAATTTCTGCAGGTCCAATTCGTACTTTGGCTGCATCAGGCATCAAGTCTTTCCGTAAAATGTTAGACGCCAATGAAAAGATTGCGCCACTCAAACGTAATGTGACTATTGAAGAAGTGGGCAATGCTGCATTGTTCCTGTGCTCACCATGGGCTTCAGGTATTACAGGCGAAATCATGTATGTTGATGGTGGCTTTAATACGGTTGGTATGAGCCAGTCAATGATGGATGATGAATAATTAGATTGCTCTAAATTATTTGATAAAGCCGCTTTTATAGCGGCTTTGTTTTTTTAAGGAGGGTGGGTTCTTTAAACTATAACGCTTTGCTAACCAGTAAATTGCGAGCGTAGCGAGTAATTTATCCGCGTGCAGCAATTTGTTAAATGCACTTTTCAAATTTTGTTTGAAATTGCCTCCATCTTTCCCACAAAGATGGCCATCTATCTTTTAAAGGTTCTGTAGATGCCATTTGTTCAAAATAATTGACAAGAAATTCTAACTGAACAAAGCTTTCTGGTGATTCACGTTTAATAATATCGAGTAATGATATCTTAACCTCCTCAATAGATGGTCTATTAGCGGCGTTAACTGAGAGCATGTCATGAATAAGTGATTGGACCTCAGGCTCTATCGGTGGAATACCCTCAAAAGTTATACTTGCGGTCGTAGCCCATTTTTTCCAAGCATCAGCCTTAGTCCACTTTTTACTATTACCCTCAACGGGTCGAGGCCAATAATCATTTAGCTTTATGCCAACCGGATGGAAGCCACCACTCATAAGCTCATAAAGAATGACCCCCAGCGCAAATACATCCGTTTTAGGTGAAAGCTCTGATTCACTCCACTGTTCTGGAGCCATATAAGGCCGTGAACCACCAAAGATGGAAGAGTCTCGAAAAGCATTTGCTAGACCAAAATCAGCGATTAATGCCAAGTTATAGATATCCAGATCAGGTAAACCACAAAATTCGCTTTTTACTTCCCTTAGAAAAATATTGGCTGGCTTCAAATCTTGATGAGCTATTAGACCGCTCTCATAGCAGTGGCTCAAGCCACTGCAAACATAAACCATTATTGAAAGCTTTTCGGTCACGCTAGAAATTTCAGACTTTCGTATGGCCCTCTCAAGGTCTCCTCCCCAATAACGAAATAGTGCTACAGGGTTTCCAATAACCTCAGTGAAATCAAACGCCCAATGAACAAACATCTGGTGGTTATATGAAAGCTGATTCTTTAGTTCATTAACAAATCTTTTATTCGTTTCCTGAATGGAAACGTTTTTAAGAGGTTTCGGTATTTTTGCACATACATATCGAGGTGATACATTTTCACCTTGATCAAAAACATAAATCTCTCCGCACATACCTTCAGAAACTGAAACGCACGTCCCTTTGTTACTCAAAGCAACCCCTAACATAAATTTCTTCTGAGCATCATCAAGGGTATGAAAATCTATTTGTTCCATGGAGCTGAGATTCCTTTGCATTTAACTATAGTTACACAGCAAATTTACCGCATAACCAAAATGAAAATGCCATATAACCAATTTTGTGCTTATCCGGTGTAATTATATTTTGATCAGCATATAAAACAGCAAGATTTACGTCAATGCATAAATTTTATGAGTAAAATCAAAAGCTCTCAGCTCATTAAAAATGAGCTAAAAACTTTAAGCGAGTAAACAATAGCAACTCATGTGCTATTTTTCAGGTAGTTCTTTTACAGGACTACCGCCAAGCGCTTGCATCAAGGTCACATAGGCATTGTATTGATTCTGCTTGGTTTCAACCAAACTCAGTCGTGCATTACGTGTGGTTTCCTGCGCATCCAATAAGTTCTTTAAGGCAATCGCTCCATTGCGATAACGCACTTCGGTCAAGCGCTCAGTTTTATCAGCCAGCTCGACATTGCGTTGTTGCAGTTGAACCTGCTGATTCAGTTGAGTGCGATTGGATAAGGCATTTTCCACATCGGCAAAGGCCTGATACAGCGTTTGGCGATATTGAGTGATGGCTTTTTCATACTCAAGATCACTGATCGCAATATCTTTCTTCATATCGTTATATTGCAGGAAAGGTAGGCTTAAGCTCGCACCCAAAGTTAAAGCAGGATTCTTTAACAGTTGGGTTAAGGAAGTGCTGGTAGAGCCGAGACTTCCGGTCAGGTTAATCGACGGATAGTAGCTGGCTTTAGTGGCATCTTTGGTGGCTAAGGTTTTACGCAAACGTAATTCAGAGGCCTGTAAATCTGGACGGCGCGATAAAATATCCGCTGGTAAGCCGACAGCGATACTTGGCAAAGCATTGCGCGGTAATTGTGCAGGTTCCTTGATGTTCAATTGTTGTACGGGCTCATGCAGTAAAACCGCAAGGGCAGTACGGGTTTCAACACATTGTTGTTCAATCTGGCTCAGGCTGGCTTTCTGGCTTTGTACCGATTGCTCTGCCTGAGTCAGATCCAGACCAGACACGGCACCCGCCTTATATTGCGACTGCACTAATGAATAGGTTTTTTGGGTTGAGGCCAAATTTTGCTGAACAGTCTGATAACGTTCATTCAGATAGCCCAATTGCCAATACAGTTTCGCCGTGGTACCCACTAGACTTTGTGCAGTCGCTTGTAAATCTTGTTCAGTGGCTAAAGCTTCCCAGCGGCTGGCTTCGGTTTGGCTGGCCAGCTTGCCAAATAAATCAAGCTCATAGCTAACGCCAACGCTCGTCGATAAACCACGATCAGAACCATCGCCTGAATTTAGGTTATAACTATGACCAGTGGAAACGGTAGAGCTGGTACGAAGGCCTTGTTTATTTGCAGTCAAATCTGCCTGTAAGCGGGCCTGTTTCAAGGTGATGCCTGCCACGCTTAAATCACTGTTTCTCGCCAGAACCTGATCGACCAGTTGATTTAACTGGGCGTCATTAAACAGGGTCCACCATTGATCGGTCAGATTCACCTGTCTATTTTTTTGTGCATCGTACTGGAACTGTTGTGGTACTTGGACGGCAGGGGCGTTGTAGGGTGTTTTGACGACCGCAGAACAGCCCGCTAGAGAACCGGTAAGAACCAGTGCAAGTCCTAATTTTGTGAATTGAAAAGACATACTCAAATTCCTTACTCTCTCGCTAAAGCCGCAACCGGGTCGAGTTGTGCCGCATTTCGTGCTGGCAAGAAGCCAAATACAATACCAATCAGACTTGAGCAGACAAACGCTGCCACAATCGAGGTGGTTGAATAACTCATTTCAATCACGCCTTTGGCAAAGTGACCAATAATCTGTCCAATCCCTAAAGAGAGCAGTACACCCAGCACACCACCCAATAAACACACCAGAATCGCTTCGATCAGGAATTGCTGCAAAATATCGCTTTGTCGCGCACCGACCGCCATACGTACCCCGATTTCCTGGGTCCGTTCGGTCACAGAAACCAGCATAATATTCATTACGCCAATACCACCCACCACCAAAGAAATGACCGCAATTGCTGAAATCAGCAAGGTCATGGTGGCTGTGGTTTGCTGAATAGTTTCACGAATACTATCCGAGTTCTGGGTAAATACATCCTGTGCGCCGTGACGCTGTTCCAGTAAGGTCAGGATTGCATTTTCGGCAGCACTACTTGGATATTCGTCTTTAATACGCACGATGATGCTACGTACATTGGATTGCCCCAGCATACGGCTCATGACTGTCGAGTAGGGCAGATACACGTTCAGGCTGTCTGAATTGCCCATAAAGCCTTGCTGTGCATCAATCACCCCAATAATACGGCTGGGTACACTGCCCAATAACAGCACCTGACCGACAGGGTTGGTACCATCGGCAAAGAAGGTTTTTTCCGTGTTGGTGTCAATCACCACATCTTGTGCACGTTGGGTCACGCTGGCCTTATCAAAAGGCTGGCCAGATTTAAAGGTCATACCGCGGACATAGAAGAAATCCGAGCTGACCCCATTCACAGTCGCCGCAGCTTCAGTATCTTTATAACGTAGCGTCAGACTGGTATTGGCTGACGGGCTGACCCCATCCACATAGGGCTGTTCTGCCAAGGCTTCGGCATCGGCAGGTACCAGCGTTTTGGCTTGTGAGGTCCGCGAGTTATCACCAAAACCACGTCCTTGATAGACGGTGATGGTATTGGTCCCGAGACTGCTGATATTTTCCAGAATCTGCTTTTGTGAGCCGTTACCCAGCGCCACAACCGAGACCACTGAGGCAATCCCGATAATGATCCCGAGCATGGTCAGGAAGGTTCGCATCCGATGCGCATTCATGGCGAGTAAGGCCATACGGAATGCTTCACCGAGACGGTCAAAGAAAGAACGCCAGGCTGAGGTTTTCTTCTGTGGAGTCCGTTGCAGGGTTTGATGTTCTAAATCTTGATCGGCATGTTCAGGCACATTGGCACGGTCTGAAATAATATTACCGTCACTAATCTCGATGATACGGGTGGCATTTTTCGCAACATTCAGATCGTGTGTGACCAGAATAATGGTATGACCTTTGGCATTCAGCTCACGCAAAATGCGCATTACCTCAATACCACTGTTCTTATCCAGTGCGCCTGTCGGTTCATCGGCCAGAATCACATCACCGCCGTTCATTAAGGCACGGGCGATAGAGACACGTTGCTGCTGACCACCTGAAAGCTGGCTTGGTCGATGATGTAAGCGTTCTTCAAGTCCTAGCTCAGACAACAATTCAGCAGAGCGTTGCTGCCGCAGATGACTGTCGACGCCTGCATAAATGGCAGGAACTTCAACGTTACCTGAGGCACTTAAATCACCCAGTAAATGATAGCGCTGGAAAATAAAACCAAAATATTCACGGCGTAATTGGGCCAGTTCATCTGGCTCTAGCTGGCGTGTTTCACGACCATTGACCTGATAGCTGCCTGCGGTAGGTTTATCCAGACAGCCCAGAATATTCATCAGGGTCGACTTACCTGAACCGGACTGCCCGACAATTGCAACCAGTTCACCTGCATAAATCTTGAGGTCGATTCCTTTTAGAATCTGCACAGTACCTTCACCCGCCGGAAACTCACGGGTGAGGTTGCTGACCTCAAGCAGGGGCTGTGATGAATGTGTTTGATGTTGCGTCATATTACATTCTCATTGCACGTTGGTTGCTACGTTTTGCCGCTTCATTTGAGCTGTCAGAGGCATCGGCAATCACTACCTGATCGCCTTGTTTCAAGCCTTTCAGTACTTGTGCAGTGACACGGTTGTTTAAACCGATCAACACCGGTTGTGGTTGAGCTGTACCATCGGCCTGTAACACACGAACCATACCAGTAGACGCTTTACCTTGTGCAACGAGTGCTTTTTCTTCTTCACTCAGCTCTAGGCGTTTTGGACGTTGTGCTTTATCCCCATCGGTTTTTTTCGACTGTTCTGATGATCGATTACCTTGACCACCCTTGGCACTACGATTACCACGTTGAGTCTGGATCGCTGCGGCTGGAATGGTTAAGGCATTTTTGGCATCAGCAAGCACGATGTAAACCTGAGCCGTCATATCAATACGAAGTTTGCCATCTTCATTCGGTACATCAAATAATGCGTTGTAATACACCGCTGCATTCGAAGTTGATGAACTGTTACTGCTGGTGGTTTCGGTATTGATCGAGTTTGGCGCTGGTTCAACCTGACGCAATTTCGCGTAATGTTTCTTGTCGCTGTTACCTAAAGTGGTGAAATAAACGGTTTGGCCTTTTTCAACTTTCATGACATCGGCCTCAGAAATCTGTGCCTTAATGGTCATGGTATCGAGCTTTGCCAGCTTCACAATGGTTGGCGCCGTTTGATTGGCGTTTACGGTCTGACCTTCTTCAGTCACGATCGCCACAATGGTCCCGTCCATTGGCGCCACAATACGGGTATAGCCTAAATCTTCTTTGGCGGTTGCGAGGGTTAAGCGAGACTGTTCAATCTGTGCATTGATCGATGCAATTTGAGCTTGAGCCGTTTTAAAGTTTGCCAAAGCCGCTTCCAGTTCAGCACGAGAGGTTGCGTCTTGACTGTACATGGCCTGTTGACGCTTATATTCGGCTTCGACTTTGGCCAGATTGGCCTGTTGTACCGCCAATTGCGCCTGTTGGTTTTTGATGTTGGCTTCGGCTGTTTTCTTTTCGTTTTCCTGACGAATTGAATCAATTTGAGCAATCAGCTGACCTTGTTTAACCTGGTCACCCAACTGGACATACATCTTTTTCACCTGACCTGATACCTGTGCACCCACGCTCACCATTTTGGTGGCTTCGAGTACCCCCGTTGCCAATACCGAGTCTTCAATATCTCCGCGAGAAACTTCGGCACTGATATATTGTGGTGCTTGAGCTTTAGGCTTAAAGAACATCCATCCGAGTGCAGCGATGATCAGCACAGCGAGTGCAATCAGGATGAGTTTACGAGGCTGGATTTTTTTAGTGGTTGTTTTTGGCATGGCAACAGGTCAAAAGTAAGAAACTGCAGCTAGTATAAAAGTGAAATAAGGATAAAGCGTGAATATTTTTAATCTGGAATGAGAATTATTTTCTTTTTTTCTGCTGAGTTATTCTATAAAAATCTGATAAATACTGCGCACACCTGCTTCAGCATTGATGGGCAGGGCAACGCCACCTGTTGAGGGTAATGCAAATTCTCTGGGATTAATTCGAATCAGGTGGGGAGCAAAACGCTCGCTAAAATAACGCACGGTTGGTATCGCCGTACCTGCGCCCAATTCGATCACAACAGGTTGATGATGATCTTCTAAAAAAGTCGTGAGACGATGCAGCTGTTGTTTTTGACACTGGCTCAGCCACGTATCATCATTAAACATCAGGATATTTGGACGAGCAAGATGGCCGCAGTGCGGGCAGCGTGGCAGTTGTCCCTGCCATTGGCAATGCTGATGATTAATTGCTGGGGTTAATTCATCTGCTGGCCAGATATCGGATACACAGGCTGTAAGGCATTGCAGATGGTGAATAGAACCATGACATTCATAAATGTATTGCGGATCAAAGCCTGCTTTTTGAAATTGTCCGTCTACATTGGACGTAAATACAAAATAGGGCAGTTGCAACTGTTCAGCCAATTGTCTAAGGAGATGAAAGCCTTGATGGGGGAGGGTTTGCCGATACAGAGCCAGGCGATGTCCATAAAATCCCCAAGCCAGACGGGGCTGCTGTTGAAACGCGGCTGGATTGGCAATTTCCGTAAAATCGAGACGCTGCTTACCGAGTTCAGGATAAGCTTGCCACATGCCCTGATTACCACGAAAGTCGGGCAGACCAGAATCGACACCCATGCCTGCACCTGCACTAATGATCAGGCTATCCGCTGATTTAAACAGATTTTTTATATGTTCAGTTTGACGGGGATCGAGTTGAAAAGACATGTGAATGCCTGTTGTTATGATGATGAGATGGATTACCTGGTTTTAAACGGGTTGGGCAAATAACGTTGTTCCACAGAGTTCACTCAAGGCCTGTAGCATCAGGTGTTCGGCATTCTCTTTTGACATGCCTTTAATCGATGCGTCAATCCGTAATAATAAATCAGGCCAGTTTAAAAACTGTCTCGGATTCAGGCGACGTAAAGCCTGTTGATATTGCGATACCTTGGTTTTCCAGATGCCGAGCTGAATCGCATTGTGTGGTTGCTCGAACAGCTGCATCAATAAACGCATTTCCTTGCTCAGCGTCCACAAAATCAGGCTGTCCGGTTCACCCGCACCAATCAGGTACTGATAAATCTTCACGGATTGAGCCAGATTGCCTGCAAGTAGCGCATCACTTAAATCATAAGTGGTATAACGCGATTGATCCTGCAAGCAGGCATACAGCTGTTCAATCTGAATCTGTTGAATGTCGGGGAACGTATCTGCAACTCGCATCAAGCTGTTTTTGGCAGCCAGCAAGTTATGTTCATGATGCTGCATCAGCCATTGCCAGGCATCATTATTGAGCTGGATATTGAGCTTTTCTGCTTCGATGGCGAGGATACGCTGTCGATCTTGCGGATAGGTTGCGGTAAGCGGTACCACCACACCATTGGCTTCAACCACCTGAAAAAAGGCTGACTTTAAACTGCTACTGTCCTGTTTGGGCAGAACGATCAACAGCAGGTTGTGTTCATTATGTTGAATATAGCTTTTAAGCTGTTTTAAGCCATTGGCATCCGGTTTGATATTGCCATGCACTTCAATCGCCAGTTGTTGAGAGAACAGGGACAGGCTATTCAGTGCATTAAAGACATTTTTCCAGTCATTGACACTACTGATGTCGTAGCGCTGGCGTTCAACTTCTTGTTGTTGCCAGCTTTTACGAAATGCATCCAGCAGGTTTTGTTCAAGCAGCGGTTCTTGTCCGTGCATGATCCATGCACCGCGAGCTTCATTGACACGTTTTAAGGCTTGAACATAATCCAGTTTCATAAGGCGTGATTATGGCTGGGCTTTAGGTAAACGGTTGGCCGCAATTTGACGTGTGATCTGCTGTGCTACATCATCGATCACAATACGGTTCAGATACGCTTCTTGCTGGTTATCGGTGTTTACCGTTGCCACATCGTACTGGTAAGTACGAGACGCGGTGAGCGTACGCGGTTCGGTAATTTTACGGCCTTGACGATCTTCAATCTGGAAGGTCACGGTCAAACGCAGTAATACTTCGGTGAGTTTACCGTTGAGGAGCTGACGGCGAGGAGTGTAATCCAGAATGCGCAGCACATAGGCATCATTGGCATTGCTGAGTTGTACGCCGGTTGCACTGAGGTAAATACTGAGTCGGTTTTCAAGTTCACCGGTATTGGCAGGCAAGGCTAAAGACAGCTTGTTATAGACCAGCGGCGCTGCTGTTGGGTTACTTCCTTTTAAATGAAAGCCACAGCCGACTAAGCCTGCACTTAGGCCTAAAGTGAGAACGATAGCAGCTGCACGTTGCGCTAAGTGCATATTGATTCCTCTATTTATTCATCTTCCCTCAGCCCTCTTTTCAATTGAGGGAACCTCTCTTTTTTACAAAGAGAGGTTAAAAGGGCGTTTAAACCACTAAATTAACGAGTTTATTTGGTACCACAATTTCTTTCTTGGTCGGACCGGTCAAGAATTGTTGCACTTCTGGTAAAGCTTTTGCCAGCGCCAATAAGTCATCTTTAGACATATCAACTGCGACGTCTAACTTACCACGAAGTTTACCATTCACTTGTACAACAATCGTTTGTGTATTACGGGTTAATGCCGACTCATCCACTTGCGGGAATTCAACCGTAGTCAGTTCCAGACCAAACTGGGTCAATAAGGTTTGACTTAAGTGTGGTGCAAACGGTGCAAGTAAGGTGAGGAGCGTGGTAATCGCTTCACGTGCGACAGCGGCGTCATTATCATCTTTCGCTTCAAACTTGTTGCTGGCATTGAGTAATTCCATCAAGGCAGCAATTGCGGTATTGAAGGCATGACGACGTTCGATGTCATCACCCACTTTCTGGATGGTTTCATGGGTTTTACGACGTAAATCCTGTGCATCTTTAGAAAGGTTTGCAGTATCAATCGTAGTCGCCTGATTGCCTTTTTCAAGGAAACCTGCTGCTAAACGCCAGACACGTTTCAAGAAACGGTTTGCGCCTTCTACACCCGCATCTGACCATTCCAATGACTGATCTGGTGGTGCTGCGAACATCATGAACACACGTGCAGTATCCGCGCCGTATTGATCAATAATCGCTTGTGGATCAATACCATTGTTTTTCGACTTGGACATTTTTTCTTGTCCGCCGATGACAACTTCCTGACCATCACCTGAATATTTTGCAGACAGGATACGACCTTTCTCATCGCGTTCTAACTCGATATCGGCAGGGTTAAACCAGGTTTTCTTGCCATTCTCCGCTTCACGATAGAAGGTATCTGCCAGCACCATGCCTTGTGTTAACAAGTTGGTAAATGGTTCGTTACCTTGTACTACGCCTTCATCACGCATCAATTTATGGAAGAAACGTGCATACAATAAGTGCAGAATGGCGTGCTCTACACCACCGATATATTGGTTCACAGGCAGCCAGTTTTGGGCAGCTTCAGGTTTTACCATACCACCGGTAAAGTCTGGAGAAGCATAGCGTGCATAGTACCAAGATGATTCTACGAAAGTATCCAGGGTATCTGTCTCGCGACGTGCATCGCCGCCACAGCTTGGACATTTGGTTTCATAGAACTCAGGCATTTTATTCAATGGGTTACCAGAACCATCTGGAACCACATCTGTCGGTAAGACTACTGGTAATTGATCTTCTGGAACTGGTACCTGACCACAACTGTTACAGTTGATCATCGGGATCGGACAACCCCAGTAACGTTGACGAGAAACACCCCAGTCACGTAGACGGAATTGAACCTTCGAATTTGCCAAAACTTGTGGTTCTAATTTTGCAAGGAAGGCATCGAAAGCCGCCTGGAATGTTAAACCGTCAAACTCGCCAGAATTAACCAGTTTGCCTTCTTTCGAGCCATACCATTCTTGCCATTCAGTTGCAGAATAATCTGCATCGTCAGCACCTTTGGCATCAATCACTTGCTTGATTGGCAAGTTGAATTTATTGGCAAATTCAAAGTCACGTTCGTCATGGGCAGGCACCGCCATGACTGCGCCAGAACCATAAGACATCAACACATAGTTGGCAATCCAGACCGGAAGCTGTTCACCGGTTACAGGGTGTTTTACAAACAAACCTGTGGCCATGCCTTTCTTTTCAGCAGTGGCTAAATCCGCTTCTGCGACTGAACCCATGCGGCATTCTTCAATAAATGCAGCCAATTCAGGGTTGCCTGCTTCTGATTGGAGGGCAGCAGCTTTCAGCGCAAGCGGGTGTTCTGCTGCAACCGCAACATAGGTCACACCCATAAGTGTGTCAGCACGTGTGGTATAAACCGTTAAGCCGTCAGCATAGATTTCAGTATTGGCAGACGGGAAGGTGATTTCCATCCCCGTCGAACGGCCAATCCAGTTACGTTGCATGGTCAAGACCTGTTGCGGCCAGCCGTCTTGCAAGGTATCGAGATCGTCTAATAATTCTTGTGCATAGTCGGTAATGCGGAAGTAGTACATTGGAATATCGCGTTTTTCCACCAATGCACCTGAACGCCAGCCACGACCATTTTCAACTTGCTCATTGGCAAGAACAGTCTGGTCGACCGGATCCCAGTTCACGGTTGAAAGCTTACGATAGATCAAGCCTTTTTTATAAAGCTGTACGAATAACCATTGTTCCCAGTGATAATACTCTGGGGTACAGGTTGCAAATTCGCGATCCCAATCGACAGACAAGCCCAATTTTTTCAATTGGTCACGCATATAAGCGATGTTTTCAAAGGTCCATTTGGCCGGCGCAACCTGATGTGCAATCGCTGCATTTTCAGCAGGCAAACCGAATGCATCCCAACCCATTGGCTGCAGGACAGTCTCGCCTTTTAAACGATAAAAACGGCTGATCACGTCACCAATGGTGTAGTTACGCACATGCCCCATGTGCAGCTTGCCACTTGGGTAAGGGAACATCGACAGGATATAGCGATGCTTGCCCTCTACAGTGTCTGCAACTTTAAAAACTTTGCGATTGTCCCAGTCTTGTTGAACTTGGGGCTCAATGGCACTTGCTTGATATTCGGAGTCAATGTGAGAAGTCGTCATAGGGATATGCGATACAACAAAAAAGTAAAGTTAAGATTGCTGCACAGCATAGCGCAAAATTGCAGGAAATGTCAGTTTTTAGATCGGGATTTTATCTGCAAGCGTCGCCAGCTGCAGGCCAGCTTGCAGATCGCCACGCCGTTTAATAGGCAGATTGCGGGGCGTTTGCCGGTGGCGTTTGTGGTTTGGCGGTATTGGCAGGTACTTCGGGTTCAACTTGAGGTACTTGAGGTGCAGTATTCGGGTTAGTCGTTGCATTATCCTGCTGAGATGGATTCTGTTTCACCGAATGACTGCTGCCATAAGTCGAAACTTTATCCAGTCGTTTGGCACCTTTCGGGGGTGGCGTGGTGGTGTAATGGGTCGAGCCCTTGGCATCCATCCACTTATAATATTGCTGTGCCTGATTGTGGCTGGAACACAGTAATAGGATTGTTGTTACTAGTGTATATAAGCTTGATTTTAAATAAGATGATGTCATATTTGATCTCCCCAAGAGAATGTTGTTTATATTCGATCAAAATGCTGAATTGAGGTGTTTACAATGCCTATTTTTCCTTAAAAAGAAAACAGTTTTTTGACAAAAGGATGTTTAAAAAGACCAAATTATTCCGTGAAATGTGTTTAAAAAAACAACAGCTAAAAAATATTCGTTAAAAACCTTTTCTTTGTTCTTGACTTTGCTTATGAAAGAAACAAGAATGCTTTCTTAAGTTTTATATGCGCTTATTTGATCACCCTTCGAATAAATGTCATGGCTTGTAATGGACATTCTTTCTAGCCGAGAGAATGATTTTTTGAAATGTGCTTATCCCAGCATATTTTGATTCGAGATGTCATCAAGTTTATACGGCTGATGAGTCTCAGAAAATTTTTCCTATTACAGCAAAAACGAGTAGAATACGCACACTTATAAGAAGTGCAAAAGTTAATGAATAACACACAATTTATGTCTCCCATAAATTGTGCTAACACTAGGGTGAATCACGTTGGAACTTTTATCTGGTGGTGAAATGCTCGTTCGTGCCCTCGCGGACGAAGGCGTAGAGCATGTTTTTGGGTATCCAGGCGGCGCTGTATTACATATTTACGATGCGCTATTTCAACAAGACAAAATTAACCATTACCTCGTTCGTCATGAGCAAGCTGCTGGTCATATGGCAGATGCCTACTCACGCGTCACGGGTAAAACTGGTGTAGTACTGGTCACTTCAGGACCAGGCGCGACCAATACCGTCACTCCAATTGCAACAGCCTACATGGACTCGATCCCGATGGTGATTCTGTCTGGTCAGGTTGCCAGCCATCTGATTGGAGAGGATGCGTTCCAGGAAACGGATATGGTCGGTATTTCTCGCCCAATCGTAAAACACAGTTTCCAGGTGCGTCACGCTAGCGAAATTCCTGCCATTATCAAGAAAGCATTCTATATTGCTGCCTCTGGCCGTCCGGGTCCGGTTGTGGTTGATATTCCAAAGGATGCCACCAATCCGGCAGAAAAATTTGCCTACGAATATCCTGAAAAAGTGAAGATGCGTTCATATCAGCCGCCTTCACGTGGTCATTCAGGTCAAATCCGTAAAGCGATTGATGAACTGATTTCTGCAAAACGCCCGATCATTTATACCGGTGGTGGTGTTGTTCAGGGCAATGCGTCTGGCTTATTGACTGAGCTGGCACATTTGCTTGGCTATCCAGTGACCAACACCCTGATGGGCCTTGGTGCTTTCCCGGGCAATGATCCACAGTTCGTGGGCATGTTGGGCATGCATGGTACCTATGAAGCCAATATGGCGATGCATAATGCCGATGTAATTCTGGCCATTGGTGCACGTTTCGATGACCGTGTAACCAATAATCCTGCAAAATTCTGTACCAATGCGAAAGTGATTCATATTGATGTAGACCCTGCCACCATTTCCAAGACCATTATGGCGCACATCCCGATCGTGGGTGCAGTAGAGCCGGTACTTCAGGAAATGCTCGCGCAGTTGAAACAGATGAATGTTTCAAAGCCAAATCCTGAAGCAATTGCAGAATGGTGGTCTCAGATTAATGAATGGCGCAAAGTTCATGGCTTGCGTTATGAAGCAGGCCAGAACGGTGTCATGAAGCCACAACAGGTGGTTGAAGCACTGGATCGCGTGACCAATAGTGAAGCGATTATTACTTCTGACGTTGGCCAGCATCAAATGTTCGGTGCCAACTACTACAAATACAAACGTCCACGCCAGTGGATCAACTCGGGCGGCTTGGGCACCATGGGTGTTGGCTTGCCGTATGCGATGGCTGCAAAGCTAGCATTCCCTGACCAGCAGGTAGTATGTATTACTGGTGAAGCATCAATCCAGATGTGTATCCAGGAATTATCGACCTGTAAGCAATATGGCCTGAATGTAAAAATCCTGTGCTTGAATAACCAGGCACTGGGTATGGTGAAACAGTGGCAGGACATGAACTATGAAGGACGTCATTCAAGTTCTTATGTAGATTCATTACCTGACTTTGCCAAGTTGATGGAAGCTTATGGTCACGTTGGCATTCAGATTAACCACGCAGATGAGCTGGAATCTAAATTAGCTGAAGCGATGGCGATTAATGATAAATGTGTATTCATTAATGTCATGGTTGACCGTACTGAACATGTCTACCCGATGCTGGTTGCTGGTCAGTCCATGAAGGATATGTGGTTAGGTAAAGGGGAGCGTACATAATGAGACATATTATTTCTGTACTCGTTGAAAACGAGGCGGGTGCGCTTTCTCGTTTGGTGGGTTTGTTTTCTCAACGTAATTACAACATTGAGACACTGAATGTTGCGCCAACCGAAGATGAAACCTTATCGCGTTTGACCTTAACCACCTATGGTGATGATCACAAGATCGAGCAGATCACCAAACAACTCAACAAACTGGTTGAAGTGGTAAAAGTGGTCGATCTGTCTGAAGGTTCACATATTGAACGTGAATTGATGCTGATCAAGGTTAAGGCATTGGGTGCTGCGCGTGCGGAAATTAAACGTACAGCTGACATCTTCCGTGCGCAAATCGTGGATGTTACACCGACGACCTATACCATTCAGATCGCAGGTACAACGGACAAGATTGATGGTTTTATTGATGCCCTGGCAGAAAACACCATCCTTGAAGTGGTGCGTTCAGGTGTATCTGGTATCGCACGTGGCGAAAAAGTTTTAACAATTTAAAAATCTCCCCCAATTCCACTTTAAAAGTGGGTGTAACACCTGAAAAGGTGATCTGGGGGAGCCAACAAAAGATCTGTCCTTGCAGAACAAGGGAAATGACAACAATTTTAGCGGAGTAAACAGATGCAAATTTTTTACGATAAAGACTGTGACTTATCTATCATCCAAGGCAAGAAAGTTGCAATCATTGGTTATGGTTCTCAAGGTCATGCACATGCACTTAACTTGAAAGACTCTGGCGTAGACGTAACTGTTGGTTTACGTGCCGGTTCAGCATCTTGGAAAAAAGCTGAAAATTCTGGTCTTAAAGTATCTGAAGTTCCAGCTGCTGTAGCGCAAGCTGACTTGGTCATGATCCTGACTCCAGATGAGTTCCAATCTCAACTTTATCGTGACGTGATTGAACCAAATATTAAAGAAGGTGCAACTTTAGCGTTTGCGCACGGTTTCTCTATTCTTTATAACCAAGTTGTTCCACGTAAAGACTTAGACGTGATCATGGTTGCACCAAAAGCACCGGGTCATACAGTACGTTCAGAATACCAACGTGGTTCAGGTGTTCCTGACTTGATCGCAATCCATCAAGATGCTTCTGGTAATGCACGTAACGTTGCACTTTCTTATGCTTCAGGCGTAGGTGGTGGTCGTACCGGTATTATCGAAACTTCTTTCCGTGAAGAAACTGAAACTGACTTGTTCGGTGAGCAAGCTGTTCTTTGTGGTGGTGCTGTTGAACTGGTTAAAATGGGCTTCGAAACTTTGGTTGAAGCTGGTTATGCACCAGAAATGGCTTACTTCGAATGCTTGCACGAACTTAAGTTGATCGTTGACTTGATGTTCGAAGGCGGTATCGCAGACATGAACTATTCTGTATCGAACAATGCAGAATATGGTGAATATGTGACTGGTACTGAAGTGATCAACGAACAGTCTCGTGAAGCAATGCGTAATGCATTGAAACGCATTCAGTCTGGTGAATATGCGAAGATGTTCATTCAGGAAGGTGCGTTGAACTATCCATCTATGACTGCTCGCCGTCGTCAAAACGCAGCACATGGTATCGAAGTAACAGGTAACAAGTTACGTGCGATGATGCCTTGGATTCAAGCAAACAAGATTGTTGATAAAGAGAAGAACTAATTTCTCGAATCAATTGATTTGAATGCGAAGACCCACTCTATTTGAGTGGGTTTTTTATGTCTATCTTTACGTGCCTCAAAAAGATGAAAGCAGTACTTTCATCTTTTTTCGTACCTTGGATTCAAGCGAATAAGATTGTAGATAAAGAGAAAAACTAAGTTTTAGTTTAATCTTTAAAAAGCCCTTCTATAAACAAGGGCTTTTTTTATGCGATGTAAATGACAGGTGTTGCATCCGAAGTAAAAATCAGATGAATGCAGTTTGAGATTTAAGCATTTTTATGAGAAAGTTTAACCATGCTCCAGCACAATAATGCCTTAAGATTTTGCGGAATCTGGGCGATTTAAAAACAGTTCCAAACCCAAAAAGTGCCCTGCAAAAAGCGTTAGTAAAAATAAATTAAATTTTCAATTAAAAAGTAGAAATAAAAAATAAGGCTTTTCATCGGTTTGAAATGTTCACCTGCTTTTATTCTATTGATTTATAAAGTGAAAAGGACTTGACCTTATGCCAGATGATGCTATTGTTAAGGAAAGTTTATGAATGTCAAATTCATCGCTTTTTTGAGTGTAGAAGGTCGTTCGGATTTCGAGCATTTTTGCTCATCAAATAAAAAAAAGTACTGAATAATCATGGAAGTCCTTTATGGTTCACGTTGATTACGATAGCACATTGGTCATCGTTTCCATTTTGGTTGCAATAGCGACATGCTATGCGGCAGTTTCAATGGAAGAACTCGTTTTTAAAGTTGCTTATAAAAAATTTGAAAAAAGCATTTTAGTGGCGAGTGGCTTAATCTTAGGATTAGCGATATGGTCAATGCACTTTGTGGGAATGCTGGCTAGCCATTTGCCAGAAGGGTATCGTTTTGATGTGAGTTTAACCATACTGTCCTATCTGGTCGGTGCTGTGGCTTCCATTTTTGCGGTATGGCTCACTTCTAGGCCAACCTTGCCTTTACCTCGTCTCGTACTTGGTGCTGTTTTTATGGGTCTCGGCATATCGGGCATGCATTACACCGGCATGCTGGCATTAATGGTTGAACACCACCGGATGCATTATGACCCTCTGTTGGTGATCTGCTCGGTGCTGATTGCGATTAGTGGTTCGGGCTTAAGTTTCTTTTTTATTTTCAAATATAAAAATGCAATAAAATACCGTACCTTACTTAAAGCAACTGTTGCTATCCTGATGGCATTCAGTATTGTCGGAATGCATTATACTGGCATGGCAGCCACCTACTTTGATGAAAGCCTGGCGCAAGTCCTGACCTCGGATCAGACTCAACAAAGTGTTTTACTGTTTACCATTATTTTTATTACCAGTCTGGTTTTTGTCGCTGGTTTCGCGGTCGCAGTGCTAGAAGCGCGTCTGGAAGAGCGCAATGAACAGCTCACAAAGATGAATAAAGAGCTGGCCACCCAGTCGCTACATGATGCGCTGACAAAATTACCGAACCGTTTGTTCCTCACAGATTATGCTGAAGTGGTGTTTAGCCACCATCGTTTGCACGACCAAAAAGCGGCATTTCTCTATATCGACTTAGACCGTTTCAAGTCTGTGAATGATGCTTTTGGGCATCATATCGGTGACCAGTTGCTGATCCAGATGGCAAACCGTCTCCATAATAAATTAGACAATAGCCGCCATAAGCTGTTCCGGATTGGTGGCGATGAGTTTGTTCTCATTGCCGAAAATACCGATATCAATGAAGCGATGCAGCTTGCAGAAAATCTTCTGCACTACATTCAGGAAACCTATTTAATTGCGACCAAAGATATCAATATCTCTGCCAGTGTCGGGATTGCCATGTATCCAGAACATGGCACCAATGTACAGGACATTTTGATCAATGCCGATGTCGCGATGCTGATCTCGAAAGAGCAGGGCCGCAATACTTATACCATGTTCCATTCCATGTCCGATCAGCAGGATGTGCGCAGTCAGTCCAAATTGATTAATGATCTTTATAAAGCGGTCGATGAACAGCAATTTGTGTTGTTTTACCAGCCCAAATTTACCGCCAGTTATGAAGTCTGCGGTGTCGAAGCGCTGATTCGCTGGAAGCATCCAACGCTGGGATTATTAACACCGCAAATGTTTATCGATGGCGCAGAAAAAACCGGTTTGATTATTCCGATGGGCTATTGGGCGCTCGAACAAGCCTGCCAGCAAATCCAGAAATGGGAACAAAATAACAGTGCCTTCTACCCGATAGCCGTCAATCTGTCTGCACTGCAGTTTGAAAATAAAAAGCTGTTTAGCGTGCTGGAACAACTGTTAGAACAGTATCAGATCCAGCCGCATCATTTAATTCTTGAAATTACCGAATCGACCGCGATGCATCATATCGATTCTAGTATCCGCACCTTGGAACGCTTGCGCAAACTCGGCATCCGCATTGCGATTGATGATTTCGGGACAGGCTATTCCAGTTTTCTGTATTTAAAAGATTTACCGGTGGATGAGCTTAAAATTGACCGCGGTTTTCTCATTGATCTGCAGCCTAATTCCAAAGAAGAAGCGATTTTAGAAAGTATTATCCATCTGGCCGCAAAGCTGGGTTTGATCGTGACTGCGGAAGGAGTAGAGACCCAACAGCAGGCCGATATCCTGACCAGCTTAGGCTGCCATCAGTTACAAGGCTACCTGCTAGGTACACCGGTCAATGTCGAAAGTCTGGTGTTGCATCGCCAGCAACATTTTGCCTGAATCATGGATATGGGCTGCTCGGTTTGTTAAAACTTTACAGCCGGATCTTGCAGAATTTTTTTAATCCGAACGTTGCGCTAACCACTGGGTCACCACTGGCCAGACGGAATGCGGTGCCTGATTGCCTGAAACCAGTCCCATATGCCCACCAGGAACAATTTCAAACTGTTTATCGGTACTGCTAATCAAATCCATCAGTGGGCGTACTGCCTCGGCAGTGACAATGATATCGGTATTGCCACCCACCGCCAGCACAGAACAATCAATGTCTTTTAGATTGGCCGTTTGTTCCCCGAATTTCACCGTTCCTGTGGAAAGTTCATTATCAATCCAGAAACGTAAAATAATATCGCGCATGACACCGCCCGGATAGGCCAGCATATTGTCCACAAAAGAACTTGAAGTCGCGTGATTGATCACAAACTGGCGGTCATTCAGGTTTTTGAGTAGTTCCCAGTAATTTTTAAAGTTTCCAATCGGATCGGTGAGTTTAAAGCCCAGCGTATTTTGCCAGCCGTGGATATGGAAAACCCGGCTTGGCACTTGATAAATCCGGAATTTGGTGTTGCTGCGAATCCATTGCGCCGGTGCAGTTAGCTTCTGGTAAAACTTGCCCATATAGCCTGATTTATGGGTATTAATCGGCGAAGCCAGAATTACCATATTCTGAATATTTTTATCTTTAAACAGTGAGGTATAACACAGGGAAAGTGCACCACCTAAACTCCAGCCATACAGGGAAAGCTGCTGCTGACCGCTACGCTGGCGAATCTTTTCAATAAAGTCGGGCATAAAGGTTTTGACATAGGTGCCGAGATTATATCGAGCCTGTCGCAAGCTAGGCGTACCCCAGTCAATCAGATAAACGTCAAAGCCCTGTGCCAGAAAATAACGGACTAGACTACGAGTTGGGAATAAATCATAAATCAGCATATTGGCTGCAAGTGGCGGCACAATGACTAAAGGAATCCGGTGTTTTATGACGCTACGGTCAGTACTGTAGTGACGCAGGCTGATAATTTCACGCTGATAGACAATCTCGAAAGGAGTCTTGCCTGACAGGGCCAACTGTTGGCCGCGGAAGACACGATCTACAGCATTTGCCAGAATATGCTGGGCTTGCTGACGCCTGCGGCTATTCAAAATGCGTTGCACCGCTTGAGTCGTGATGAGAGGTCGTTTCGCTTTTGGCAATTGAGTCATTGTGAACCTAAAACGTTAAGGTGTTGCACTATTGGGTTGCGGCATATTAGAAGAAAAATGCGTATAGCTCAGTGACTCATTTGCTTAACTTATTTACCAAAATGATCAATTTTACAGAGGAGAAAATGGCTCTCGTCATGGTCTGGCTATTCTTATGAAAGAATAAAAATCAAAATAATATTTATAAATAAAGCTTTATAATTAAAAAACCCCAGTTAGGGTCTCGGAAAACACATAACTGAGGATAAAGTGATTATTTAAAAATTGTTTAAATATAAATAAAAAGCCTCAGTTGCTACGGGGAAGTGCAACTGAGGAAAACCCACGTCGTTTAATTAATGTATGGTGATTTTTTGTGAATTGAAATACTTTTAATTAAAAATACACCATATGTTTAATATTTTGGTTTAAAGTGTTTAATCTATTTTGATAAAATTTATTTAAAACCCAAGTTATATTTTGCTCTGCTTGAGATAATACTGTTTAATCGCAACACGTTGTTCCCGTATATAATCACTTGGATTTTTCCCGGTCCAGCCAATAAATGCTCTTGAAAATGCACTGATATGGCTATAACCCAGTAAATCGGATATTTCCTGAATATTACGATTGGAGTCGATCAGTTTTCGGGTAATTTCAAACTTTTTTGATTGGAGTAATGCTGAAAAAGTGGTGTTGGCACTGGCCAACTCTCTTTTCAAGGTCCGTTCAGAGATCTTTAGCTTTCTCGCAACTTCACTTAAACCCGGAAAGCCTGATCCTGGAATAAACTTGAGTTGCTGGTTTACTTTTAAAATGATTTTATTATCCTGGTCCTGATAAAATAAATATTCCTTATTCATCAGCTCCTTGGCAATGGTATAAGCAGCGGTTGAACTAAAGGTCAGCGGTAAATCTAGCGATTTAATATCAAAACTGATCTGGTTATATTCTTTGTTGAAGTTGAAGGCGGGTAAACGTTTTTCATAAAAATGATGATATTTTGGAACATCCCAAGCAATATCAACACTGATGCCGGTCAGATTATAATTAGTGATCAGTTGCAGGTTGGTCACAATATCAATAATCGCGCTTTCGATAAAAAATTTATTAATACTGTCTTTCTGGAACTCATTTAATTGACTGGGTAACTGATATAAGGGATTAAATCGAATAATAATTTTATTGTTTTTATTGAAGATGGATAAGTCCATTTTATGGACCCGCATACTATAAAAACTCTGTAAGTCATTCAGCACCTGACCGATGGTACTGTTGGTTAGTAATGCGAATCCCAAGGCGCCATGGGTGGTAATTTTACAATTAAAACCAAATTGATAGCCCAGACCTCGATCGGGTAATAGCTCTAGAATACGGCCAACATAGTCAGTCCATAAGTCAAAACTTAAACGGTCATTGGCGTTCATATCGGTGAGGTAGGATAAGGGAATTTGACACCTTCTAATGATTTCACTTTGTGGAATACTAAATTTGGCAGCAGTTTCTACCAGTATTTTTAGATAGTCATTATGTACGTTAAATAGCTGTTTTTTCATGGCAAAAAGAAAATATTGATCTATAACACTTATACAGGAGCGTGGGGGTGCCTGATCATTTTTTAAGTCAAAGTCCCAAAATGTTTAATAATGTGCGCCAAAGTGTTTTTTATTATTCTTTTGAGGAATAGTAGGCATTTTTTACTAAAAATACGCATCAATTGTTAAAAAAAAAGAGTAATTGTTAAGAGGTTTTTGCAAGTTACCGTCTATTTTTCGTGCGTTAAACCCTTTTGTGTAGGCGCACATTCAATGAATAAAATCTATCGTTTAGTCTGGAACAAAAGTCTGAATTTATGGACTGTGGTTTCAGAAAATGCACGTGGTGTTACTAAAAAACGTAATGTATCAGCAAATACAGACGTGCAGGCTTCGACTTTAGTCCAAGCAGATTCAAAACAACAAAAACAGTATCAACCTATTACCACGGTACTGGCACTGACCATCAGTTCGGTACTGTGGAGTGCCGGCGCATTGGCTGCAACCAATACTGGTGGCGGTTCTGTTTCAAACAGTAATGGCAGCAGTATGGCTTTGTCTCCGACTGCTTCGCAATGTGGTACCGGTTCCGGTGAGGCCAGTGTCAATGGTAATGCAGGAGTCGCGATTGGTTGTGGTAGCTCCATTACTGGTACAGACCCAACAATTCAACAAGGACTTGTAAACCGTCGTGGAACAGGTGCAAATAATTATCCTACGGGGGCAGCGTCTGTAACTAGTGCTTCAACTGCAGTAGGCCGGAATAACAAGATCAGTAATCCGGGTGGTGCGACTGTTTATGGTAACTCGAATGTTTCGGATGGAACGGGTACCTTCCAGAATGTTGCGATTGGTCAGGGTAACCGTACCGCTGGTGATGGTTATAATACGGCACTGGGGATCGGGAATGAGCTTACTAATGGTAATTCCAATGTCGCGCTCGGAGTGAATAACCGTGCAGCAGGCAATACTTCGATTGCCATGGGGCGTGGAACCTGGGCGGATGCCAGTTATAGTTTTGCAGCAGGTAATACGGCTACCGTAGCGGCTGGGGCAACCGGTGCGATTGCCATGGGCCATTCTGCCACCTCGAAGGGAGTACGTGCTATTGCCATCGGTAGCAGTACTTCGACTGCAGTCAACTATGATCCTGCCACTGCTGCCAATGCCGATGGAGCGGACTCGGTTGCAGTCGGTACAGGTGCCAAAGCCACAGGTAACCAGACCACAGCAGTCGGTCGTCAGGCCAAAGCGGCGGGTGCAAATGCTTCAGCTTATGGTAATGAAGCCAATGCCAATGGCACCTCTAGCGTCGCAGTAGGTGATAAAGCCAAAGCTCAAGGCAATAATGATATCGCCATGGGCCTGAATGCGGCGACTGCATCTGGCGGCAGCAATAATATTGCAGTGGGTAATGGCGTTACCACTGGTGCAACAGGACAAAACGTTGCTATGGGTTCGGGTACAACCACAGCCAATTCAGCTTCAAGCACAGGTGGTGCAGTTGCGATTGGTCGCGACCAGAAAGCCACAGGTGATGGTGCAGTTGCGCTGGGTGACCCGAACACCGCCAATGGTAATGGTACTGTAGCCTTGGGTCGAAACAATACGGCAGCAGGTGATGATGCTGGCAATACGGCGGCCAATGGCGCGGTGGCAATCGGTAATGAAAACAAGGCGATCGGTCAAGGTTCAGTTGCATTGGGTAATACTTCAACCGCTGCAGCAGCTGGTGCGGTTGCTTTGGGTGATACCGCCAAAGCGCAGGCAAGCAATGGCGTGGCACTGGGTTCCAATGCCGTGGCGACCAATGCGGATGATGTGGCATTAGGTTCTGGCAGCCAGACTTCAACGGCAACTGGTAATGCTTATCGTACTGGTACAGCAGCGCCAAGTTCGGTGGTTTCAGTCGGTACAGCAGGCAATGAACGCCGTATCCAGAATGTCTCTGCAGGTGCAGCAGACACTGATGCAGTGAATGTTAGCCAGTTAAGAAGCGTACAGGATGGTGTGGACCAGCTTGGTCAAACTACCGCTGATGCACTGGGTGGTGGTTCAAGCTATGATCCAAGTACAGGTGCTGTTTCTAACCCGACCTATACGGTGAATGGCAATAACGTCAACAATGTCGGTGCTGCAATCAGCGAGTTGGACAAAGGCTGGAACTTGCAGTCGAACGGTGCCAACAGTGGTGCTGTGAAAGCAGGCGATACCGTTGATATCGGCACAGCAGACGGCGAAGAAAACCTGCAAGTTGCGAAAGAAGGCAACAACATCAAGTACAGCCTGAACCGTGACCTGAAAGTGGATAGCGTGACTGCGGGCGATACCGTGATTAACAACGACGGTATGACCATTACTGGCGGTCCAAGCGTGACCAAGTCTGGTATTGATGCTGCGGGCACGACCATCAGCAATGTAGGACCGGGTGTTGCAGGAACTGATGCAGTTAACGTAGATCAACTTAACCAAGCCAGCCAAGACCTGACCGATAAAGGCTTTGGCCTGACTGCACAAGACGGCACCACTGTTCAGAAGAAACTGGGCGAAGCGGTTGATGTGGTTGGCGCTGATTCAAATATCAGCACCAAAGTTCAAGACGGTAAAGTGGCGATTGAACTGGCCAAAGACCTGAACGTCGACAGCGT
>NZ_CAJHGI010000012.1:0-52945 GCF_904886855.1 Acinetobacter sp. 'aerobic (ED)' | reverse complement strand
GGTAATTTAGATATTTAGCAAACTTATCAACCAACTCAAGAATCTAACCATTTTAGCCAAACCCTTGTTTCTCAACAAGTTTTTATCTGCATCACCGCCGATGGATGTGCATTCTACAGCATTTCAGACCGGATGCAACCCTGTTTTTTATTATTTTCTTTTGCATGTTTCTTTTTTCAACAAAACTGATGTTTTCGTTGTTTTTATCATCTATATACGTATAAAAAGCAGGCTCTGGGCCTGCTTTTTATAATTTTTATTTCGATTTAGTCGGTGAAAGTCACACGTGCAATCGCTTTTTTACCTGACTGAATGATTAAAGTGACGTTTTCTTTGACAGAGTAGCTCATATCCACCACATTCCAGTCGACTTTAACCGCACCACGACCCACCGCGTCTTTTGCAGCAGCAGCATTCGGGTTTAAACCTGCCACGCGCAGAATAGTTGCAATAAACAACTCGCCACCAAACTCGCCACGAGAAATCGTTACTTCAGGGGTATCTTCTGGCACTTCACCTTCAGTTACACGGTTACCTGCACTTTTATGAGCATTTTCTGCCGCTTCTGCATCATGAAAACGTTCCACCAGCTCAAGTGCCAAAATACGTTTGATCTCTTGTGGGTTACGACCCGCAGCCATCTCATCAAGCAAGACTTTGATTTCATCCAGTGATTTAAAGCTGAGTAAATCAAAGTAGCGCTCAATCAGGCTATCTGGCATCGACAGGATTTTTTGGTACATCGCGCCTGGCGTGTCGAACACACCAATATAGTTGCCTAAAGATTTAGACATCTTATTAACGCCATCTAAACCTTCAAGAATTGGCACAGTGATACACACTTGTGATTCTTGACCATAGCGACCTTGTAAGGTACGGCCCATCAACAAGTTAAACGTCTGGTCTGTTCCGCCTAATTCGACATCGGCTTCAAGCGCAATCGAGTCATAGCCTTGTACCAATGGGTAGAGAAACTCATGAATCGCAATCGGCTGATGGTTGTTATAACGCTTGGTGAAATCATCACGTTCTAACATACGCGATACCGTTTGCTGGCTTGCCAACTGGATTAAATCAGCAGCGGTTTTTTGACTAAACCATTCTGAGTTAAAACGGACTTTGGTTTTATTTGGATCTAGGATTTTAAAAACTTGTTCTTGGTAGGTTTTTGCATTGGCAATGACCTGCTCTTGTGACAACGGCGGACGCGTTGCGCTCTTACCCGTTGGGTCACCGATCATGGCTGTATAGTCACCAATCAGGAAAGTCACTTCATGACCTAAATCCTGAAAGGTTTTTAATTTATTGATCAGAACAGTATGTCCCAAGTGTAAATCAGGAGCCGTAGGGTCAAAGCCTGCTTTTACACGGAGAGGACGATTCTCTTTCAGTTTTTTCAGTAAATCTTCTTCAGAGATAATCTCGTGCGTGCCTCGTTGAATGAGAGCAAGCTGTTCTTCGGCTGGCAAGAAATTTGACATCACAAAACCTAAACACATCAGTTATTCAATTTGTGCGATATACTAACATTTTTTCAGCATCTTGCAGGATAAGTTGTATATGAGCGCGATCTATATTGGTGTAATGACAGGCACGAGCATGGATGGTGTTGATATTGTTGCAACTTCATTCGATCCTTTAACACTGCATGCCACACTCACCGTGCCTTTTGAGCCAGAATTGCGTGATGAATTGATGGCATTAACGCTGCCTGACGACAATGAAATTGACCGTATGGGTAAAGCCGATGTCGCTTTGGCACAAATGATCGGGCACGGCATCAATCAACTGATTGAGAAAAATAATTTAGACCGCACGCAAATTAAAGCCATCGGCTCACATGGGCAAACTATTCGTCATCGTCCTGAGCATGGCTTTACCTTGCAAATTGGTGATCCGAATATCATCACTGAAATCACACAACTGCCCGTGGTTTCGGATTTCCGCCGACGCGATATGGCTGCTGGCGGGCAAGGTGCACCCTTAGTTCCGGCGTTCCATCAGGCGTTGTTTCAGCATGACAGTATTCATCGTGTGATTCTAAACTTAGGCGGGATTGCCAATATCAGTATGTTGCCTGCCAACAATGCAGACGGCGTTTATGGCTTTGATACAGGCCCGGCCAATATCTTGATGGATGGCTGGTGCCATCGTCATACCGGTCATCCTTATGATGAAAATGGCGACTGGGCAGCCTATGGTAATCCGATTCGCTCGCTATTAGATCGTTTGCAAAGCCATGAGTTTTTTGCCAAAGAACCGCCAAAAAGTACGGGTCGTGAAGACTTTAATCTGGAATGGCTAGACGAACAGCTCAGTGACTGGCGCAATGACCTGGGCTATGACGAACTGGAAGACACGCCAGAAAATGTTCAGGCTACCTTGATGAAACTAACCACACGTGCCATTAAGAAAGCCATTTATCGCAGCAAAGAGGCGATGCCGACAGGCGAAATCTACGTATGTGGTGGTGGAGCGTATAACTCGCATTTACTTGAACAGTTGCGCTGGCGCTTGCGTAAACATAACTGGTCGGTACAAACCACAGATGCGCTGGGTTTAGCGCCAACATGGGTAGAAGCAGCAGCGTTTGCCTGGTTAGCAATGCGATTCGTAGAACAGTTGAGTGGCAATCTTCCCGCAGTGACCGGTGCATCAGGTGATCGTATTTTAGGGACCATCACCGTGGTATAAGAATAAAAAAAGCTTCTCAACTGGAGAAGCTTTTTTTTATGACAACAAGAATCTATTAAATCGAGAAAGATGAACCACAGCCACAGGTCGTGGTCGCATTCGGGTTTTGCACCACAAAACGTGAACCTTCCAGTCCTTCCAGATAATCAACCACTGAACCGACCAGATATTGATAGCTGAGTGAATCGACCAGCATTTTCACATCGCCATTCACAAATTCAGCATCATCTTCATTGACACTTTCAGCAAAGTTAAAGCCGTAAGAGAAACCTGAACATCCGCCACCCGTTACATATACGCGTAACATAAGGTCGTTATTCCCTTCACTTTCGCGTAGTTGGCGAACTTTGTTGGCAGCATTATCTGACAATTCTAGAGCTTGGGCGTTCATGATGGATATTCCTCAGACTTCAATACGTCTTTCATAAATAAAAGACCCGATATGTAGTATAGCATACTCAATATCGGGTCTGTATTTGAAGTTTTAAAGTGCGCTTAATGACTTTTTACAAGTTTACTTGTAGTTTTCGTCTTGTAAGCCACATTCAAAATTCTTGGCATCTTCACGGCAACGGAATTGCCATAATAATTTCATCATCCGCTTGTCATAAATCCCTTTAGCGGTCAGGTTGATACGCGCTTCACGCATCAGTTTTTGATAGCCAGGCTTGTCTGCGGCAGGCACTTCCATCCAGTATTTTTGAGGAATGTCTGCTTTCATTTTGCCCAGAATACCAAACGCGCGTGGTAATTGCGCTTTCACCCATTCACGAGATTTTTGGCCAAAGCCTGTTGGAAATTTATCAGGATGAATAATCAGGTTGCCCGTCACCTGCAAGATTGGATAATTCACAATTGCGCCTTTGCTGCCTAAACCCTTATAGAGTTCCAACGGCTTAAATGCAGCGGCTGGTGCACCAATGATATCGACCTGTCCGTTATTAAATTTAGCGCCAAAGTTAGTAATATCTGAGCTCACTGCTTGTGCACCGACCTGTGAAGCCATGATTTTTTGTGCTTCATCATAGTCCAGTACGGCGATTTTCTTGCCCGCAGCTTTAGCAACAGTATTGATATTACGGTCATTTACCAATAAGTAGGCATCACCGACAGGAATCACCCCCACCACTTCATATTTGCCATTGACCATGGCTTTAGCAAAGGTTGGACTCGCAAGGCCCTGCATGACTTTCACGGCGAGTTTAAGATCAGTAATCGCTCCAATCGCATCCAGTGAACCTGTAAACGGGTTAAACTGACGACCACGCATCCCTGTGATACTGACCCCATCACATTTACCTGCTTTGAAATCTTCAGCAATAACCGCTTCATTGGTGCCCACTTTAAGCTCAATATCTGCGCCCCAGTTTTTTGCAGCCAGTTGATAATCTTTCATCAAGGCATACACATCACCGCTTTTGCCGACGATATCGAATACACAAATTGTTTGTTTGGCCTGAGCACCCGCAGATGCCGCCGCGATCCCTGTTGCAAGTAATAAGGTTTTAAACCATTGCATTTTATTGTTCCTTTGCATCTATGCTAATTGTTGTTGCACCACACCCAAATTTAAAATCCTGGTCCATCCTGTTCAGATTTCAAATAAATCTATGTTGTTATGCAGTCATGTTTCATTGTCCAGACCAAACCTGCTTTCGATCTTTCAAGATTCCATCTGGTTTTTATATATTTCTATCATTACGATCTTTCAATCTAAACACAATGACTCAAATGACAGTGGTAAAAAAACCAAAAGCCTAGATGAATCTAGGCTTTAAGTACGCTTTATGGCAATTAAGGATTATTCACCCGGTAATGCACATTCAAAGTTTGCTTTGTCTACCGAACAACGTGCTTTCTTCAATACAGACATCATGCCAGCATCGTAAATACCGCGTTTAGTAAGATCCATACGACCGTCACGTAACAGTTTTTGGTATTTCAGATTATCTTCAGCACTTAAGTTCATTTTGTATTTTGCTGGGATTTCAGACTCGTAACGTTTGATCATGGCAAAAGCTTTTGGCAATTGTTTCACGAAGTAGTCACGAGATTTTTGACCAAAACCAGCAGGGAATTTTTCTGGACGAATCACAAGATCAGCAGTCACTTGTAATACTGGGAAGCTAAACATTGCACCATTCGCGCCCAAACCTTTGCTTAACTCTAATGGTTTGTAGGCATAAGCAGGTGCACCCACCATATCAACCTGACCATTGTTGAATTTCGCAGCGAAGTTTGAGATGTCAGAAAGAACCGCTTGCGCGCCTACGCGTTGTACCATGATTTTTTGCGCATCGTCATAACCCAATACCGCGAATTTTTTACCCGCTGCTTTTTCAATTGAGTTAATGCTCTTGTCACGTACGAAAATGTAAGCAGCACCTAGCGGAGAGATACCCGCAACTTCGTATTTGTTACCACCTAAATTGGTGGTCATTTTTGCAGCATTACGCGCATCAAGAACATAGGTAATTGCACGTTGTGCTACCGCATTACTTGGCGCACCACCAAGCGAGTCAACAGAACCCGCAAATTTGTTATATGGACGAGCACGCATTGCTGTCATTGCTACAGCAGCACATTTACCCGCTTTAAAGTTATTGTCTGCAACCTGTTCATCCGTGATTGCAAGCAGGTTGACATCAGCGCCCCAGCCTTTCGCTGCGAGTGCCCAGTCCTGCATCATTTTGTATGATTCACCTGACTTTCCTAATAAGTCGAATACACACACGTCAATTGCTGCTTGAGTAGAAGCAGATACACCAAAGATCGAAGTTGCTGCAAGAGCAAGTGCCATTTTTTTCATATTTTTCATCCTTTCACAAACTTTATGTTTGTCTCCTTGTTCGAAGCAAATATTAATCATGTTTTTTGAAAAAAAATAGAGCTTCTACTCTATTTTTATGACTGGATTGTTTATTTTTTACCCTCTTTTATCTCTTTCTATTATTTTAATAGGCATTTTTGTTATATATGCCTAAGTTTGTGTATCAAATTATCTATTGCTTGTTGTTCTCCTGTTTTATTCGCCACTCAGGGTACATTCAAAATTGGTCCGTTCTACCGTACAACGGGCGCGTTTGAGTACATTCATCATACTCGCATCATACACGCCTTGCTTGGTTAAATTCATGCGTCCATCACGCAACATTTTTTGATAACGGGTTTTATCTTCATTGGTCAAGGTAATTTTTTTGGCATTCATGCCTGCTTCTAAACGTTGCACCATGGCAAAGTTACTCGGCAATTTATTGACGAACCATTTACGTGATTGCGGACCAAAACCTGCAGGAAATTTTTCCGGGCGAATAATCAGGTCACCGGTAATATTGACCACAGGGAAATTAAACAGCGCACCATTGGCCAGTCCCTTACTGATTTCCAGAGGTTTATAGGCATAGGCAGGTGCAGCAATCACATCGACCTGCCCGCTATTGAATTTTTTTACAAAATCAGAGATATCCGATGGTACTGCCACCAGATCAATACTTTCAACAATCGCTTTTTGTGCCTGATCATAATGTAAATACGCAAATTTCTTGCCTTTGGCCTTTTCTATGGTGTCGATCTTTTTATCACGAACAAAAATGTAGGCCAGCCCGACCTGAATAATGCCGGCAACTTCGAATTTTTCACCATTCATTGTTGCAGTTAAACGATGCTGATTGCGTTTATCCAGTACATAACTAATCGCTTTCTGTGCAATGGCATTACTGGTGACTGCCCCGACAGCATCGACAGAACCTGCAAATTTATTATATTTACGCGCCCGCATCGAGGTCATATATACCCCGTCGCACTTGCCGGCATCAAAATCTTTTTCTGCCTTTTCCTCATCCTGATAAGGAATTAATTCAACGTCCCCTTGCCAGGTCTTGGCAGCAAGCTTCCATTCTTCGACCAGCTTATAAGACTCCCCAGCCTTACCCAATAAATCAAATACGCAAATGTCCTGTTTTGCCTGTGCAGGAGTCGCCGTGACCAAGAGCGCCGTAGCACTCAATGCCCAAAGTCCTTTTTTCATCTTGTTTTCCCTTTCTACCCTATATTGCACAATTTTCCATCAGTGCCAGATCAATATAGTCAGCTTTTGTTTAAAAGCATAGTGCTTTTATATACATACGTCGGGTTTTCCTGACTTTTAACACTATTGATCACAGTTTGACAATTTAAGCCAACTCTTTTTTGAGAAGGGCTGTTTGCCCCCGATTACTCATCACTAGAGGGTGGACTCTATTTATTCTCCACCTAAGGTACATTCAAAATTAGTCCGGTCGACGGTACAACGTGCCCGTTTGAGTACGTTCATCATGCTGGCATCGTAAATTCCACGTTTGGTCAGATCAATCCGTGCTTCACGCAAGATGCGTTGATAACGGGTTTTGTCTTCCTGATCCAGACTGATTTTATATTTGGCAGGTAATTCCGCTTCGATTCGCTGGATTAAGGCAAAATTGCGATTAAGCCGACTGAGAAACCACTGTCGTGAGTTTTGCCCAAAGTTGGTCGTGAATTTTTCAGGTCGAATAATCAGATCCATGGTCATGTTGACCGCAGGAAAAGTAATGATCGCACCGTCATTGCCCAAACCTTTATAAATTTCCAGTGGTTTATAGGCATAGGCTGGCGCTGCCATGATATCGGCCTGCCCTTGATTAAATTTCTTGGCAATATCCGAGATATCGGAAAGTACAGCTTGCCCGCCAAGACTCCTGACCACAATTTTTTGCGCTTCGTCATAGCCCAAGACTGCAAACTTCTTGCCCCGGATTTGTTCAATGCTGTTCATTCTTTTGTCTTTGACAAAGATATAGGCCAGACCAATTTGTGAGATCCCTGCCACTTCATAGCTTTGATTCGCGACCTGACTGATTAAACGGCGCTGGTTTCGCTTGTCCAAAGCAAAACTAATCGCTTTCTGTGCAATGGCATAGCTGGGTACCGCGCCAATCGCATCGACAGAGCCTGCAAACTTGTTATAGGCACGTGCACGCATTGAGGTCATATACACACCCTCGCAACGACCTTGTTCAAAATCATGTTCAGCCATCGCCTCATTCTGATAGCTGACCAGATTGATTTCACCCTGCCATGCGCTTGCGGCTAAGGCCCATTCTTGCATGGCCTTGTAGGCTTCGCCTGATTTCCCCATAAGATCAAATACACAAATTTTAGTTGCAGCACTGGCCTGTGTATTGATAGCCAGCATCAGCATGGCTCCCAATGCCAGAATTCCCTTCTTCATTGCCCCGTCCTAGTTGACTCTTTTTGATGTGATGTGTTGTTTTTCCTAGATTTTAAATCATAATCTGATTTTCATCACAAAAATAGAGCATTTACTCTATTTTATAATAAGCGGGTGAAATGATGATGTCTGCCTTAATCTGCAATATAAAATTTGCATTCATGGGTGATCACCTTAAAATGCAGCTATCTATTCGCTATTTTGCATGCTCATGATCCAATTTGACCAAGTTTCATTACGCCGTGGTGGGCGCGTCCTGTTCGAAAAAGCCTCAATGCAGCTTCATCCTGGCTGGAAAATTGGTCTGACTGGTGTCAATGGCGCAGGTAAATCAACTTTATTTGCAGCATTTTTAGGTGAATTGGGCGCAGATGAAGGTAATTTAAGCCGTCCGGCAGTGTGGACCGTGGCACACATGGCGCAAGAAATTAAAGCGCTGGAAATGCCTGCAATTGATTTTGTCCTTTCTGGCGATGAGGAATATTGGGAGATTCAAGAAAAATTAGCCCATCCTGATCAGCTCAGTAATGATGAGCTTGCCCGTCTGCATGGCCGTTTTGATGAAATCCACGGCTATGCCGCCCCCGCCAAAGCAGCGCAATTGATGGCTGGCTTAGGCTTTCTGGATCATCAAATCCGTTTAAATGTCGCCAGTTTCTCTGGGGGTTGGCGTATGCGTTTAAACCTAGCCCGTACTCTGATGAGTCGTTCAGACCTGTTATTACTGGACGAACCGACCAACCACTTGGATTTAGATGCAATCCTGTGGTTAGAAGACTGGCTAAAAGCCTATGAAGGAACACTGGTTCTGATTTCGCATGACCGTGACTTCCTGGACGCAATTACTGATCATATTCTGCATATCGAAAATCAGGAACTGACGCTGTATACCGGCAATTACTCAACCTTTGAAACCACCCGCAGCGAACGTTTGGCACAACAACAACAAGCCTTTGAGAAGCAGCAAGAAACCCGTGCCCACTTACAAAAGTTTATTGATCGCTTTAAAGCCAAAGCCACCAAAGCCCGTCAGGCACAAAGCCGCATTAAACAGCTAGAGCGCATGCAACAGCTCGCCCCTGCGCATGTCGATACACCATTTACCTTTAGTTTCCGTGAACCTACCAAAATGAGTTCACCATTACTCAGTTTAGATGCTGCAAGCATTGGTTACGGCGATAAAATCATTGCCGAAAAGATTCGCCTGCAAATCACCCCAAGCTCACGGATCGGTTTACTGGGGATGAACGGCGCGGGTAAATCAACACTGATCAAAACTTTGGTCGGGGATTTACCGTTACTTGCAGGTGAACGTAAAGCTTCTGAATTATTAAATATCGGATATTTTGCCCAGCACCAGATGGATGCTTTGGATGCCAATGCCAGCCCAATGCTGCAACTGGCCCGTATTGCGGATAAAAAAATCAGTGAAGCTGCGTTACGCGCCTTTCTGGGTGGATTTGGCTTTAGCGGTGAACGTATGGACACCCCATGTGAAAGCTTCTCTGGAGGCGAACGCGCACGTCTGGCACTGGCCTTAATCGTATGGCAGCGTCCAAACGTGCTGATTCTGGATGAACCGACTAACCATTTAGATCTGGATATGCGTCATGCCCTGACGATGGCGCTGCAGGATTTTGAAGGCGCTGTGGTGCTGGTCTCGCATGAACGTCAGTTGATCGCCAGCGTCTGTGATGATCTATTACTGGTGCATGCAGGCAAATGCACCGAATTTGAAGGTGATTTGCAAGACTATGCCAAATGGTTACGTGAAGCACGCCAACAACAGATCAATGCACAAAGTGCCGGGCAGCAACAAAGCGTGGCCACTCAAGCTCCAGCCGTGAAGATCGATAAGGAAGCGCAACGTAAAGAAGCGGCACGCCGCCGTGAAATGACGCGCCCTATTCGTAAAAATATTGAAAAAGTCGAAGCTCAGATCGAAAAGGTACAGCCCCGTCTGGCAAATATCGAACAGGCGCTGGCAGACAGTGCTTTATACGAAGCAAGTCGCAAAGAAGACTTGATGAAACTCATGAATGAACAAAATGAGCTAAAAGCCAAACTGGAGCAATTTGAGGAACAGCTTTTAGAATTGATGATGGAGCTGGAAGAACTGGAAAGCTCATTTGCTGAATAACATGAATGATCTATATCTGTAACTGAAACAGGTATGGATCTCATCTTTTCAGGCCTCGACACTGAATAAAAATGATTTTGATAAAACCTAACCATAGTGAGCAGATACTTAAAAACACTATGAATATCATCAAAAATGTCATGATTCTGTCGATAATTTAAGATAAGGTAAAACTGGAATTTTCGTAGAAAATTGAGCTTTGGGTTCAGGCTCGATATACTCAGCTCCCATTGTTGTAATGTTATAACTGACGAATGAATCCTGAGGGTTAAATTCATTTCACATTTTTTTGTACTTTAATTTGGTGAGTACTCTATTTTGGATCATACAAACTGAATGAATTCTTTAGATTTTATTTTTAATTTTGAGCATATTCTGCCCGTTTTGGTGCAAGAATATGGTTTATGGATCTATTTTATCCTCTTCTTAATTATTTTTTCAGAAACAGCCTTTGTTTTCATGTTCTTCTTACCCGGTGATAGTTTATTGCTGACAGTCGGTGCATTGTGTTCAGTGGTTGAAATAATGCATTTAGGTTATATGATCAGTTTGCTGTTCTTTGCCGCAGCATTGGGTTATATGGTCAATTACCATATCGGCCGTCATTTTGGTGACCGTATTTTCAATATGAAATCACGCTTTATCAAGCAGGAATATCTACAAAAAACCAATGTGTTTTTCCTGAAACATGGCGGAAAAACCATTCTATTGGCGCGTTTTATTCCTTTTGCACGTTCTTTCGCGCCTTTGGCTGCAGGTTCGAGCAATATGAATTATACCCATTTTGTGATGTATAACATTCTGGGGGCTTTTCTCTGGATCAGCGTACTGGTGACAGCAGGTTACCTGTTTGGTCATGCCTTAATTCAGGTCAGTGATTTTGTAGAAAGTTAATCCCCTTTTAATACAGTATTGTATGATTTAGCAGGAAAGTTCGTCTTTCCTGCTTTTTTTAATCCATTTATTCTATGTCAGGTTTCACGTGGAACCTAGAAAAAATGTAAAAGACAGGCTAAATATTTATGCCAAGAAAAATAAAAAAAGGGAGAATCACTGTAAAAAAACAATATTACATAAACAAAAATAAGAGAAATATATCAAATAGTTATATAGTACATAAAGAATAATCGACATACTGGTGAGGGATGCTACCGCAAATATTATTATTTTAATCATTACCCCGCTTCCAGTTTTGGTTACAGGGTGAAGCGCTTATCTTTTACAGCAACGCAAAAGATAAGCGCTTTTTACATATTATTGATGCCTAAACTGATTAAGCATCAATATCTGCATTTAATGCATTTTCTTCAATGAAGGCACGACGTGGTTCTACATCATCGCCCATTAAGCATGAGAACATCCGATCTGCTTCGATCGCATCATCAATGGTCACCTGTAACATATTACGGTTTTCAGGGTCCATGGTCGTTTCCCAAAGCTGCTCAGCGTTCATCTCACCCAAACCTTTATAGCGCTGGATCATCATGCCGCGGCGCGAGTCTTGTAAAATGTGCTGCCACACCTGGTGGAAATTGCTGACCTGAATACGACGCTCACCTTTTTGCAGATAAGCCCCCTCTTCAAGCAATTTAAACCAGCTCTTCGAGTTCTTCAGCAAACGTGCGTACTCGGCAGAATTGAGCAAACCGGCATCCAGTAAATAAGAATGCGGTAAGTTATGCACATAGACCGTCACACGTGGCCAATAATGCGCTGATTTCTCACCTTGTGCATTTTCACGTTCAAATGCTTCCAAGCTAATTTCAGGACGCAGGCTTGGTTGCAACTTTTCAATCGCTACACGTAATTGCTCAGCCCATGCTTCAACATAGTCACGTTCATGGTTATGATCGCCTTTGAAAGCATCCAGCTCCAGTAAGCCATCCAGTAAACTTGCCGGATAACGTTGCGTTAAGCGCTGTAAGCTTTTTTGTGATACCTGATAATCGGCAATCACACTGGCCAATGCAGAACCATTAATCGCAGGTGCATCCGCACTCACATGCAAGGACAGCTCATCAATCGCATTGGAGATCAGGAAGGTTTCAAGCGCATCATTATCTTTGATGTACTGCTCTTGCTTGCCTTTCTTCAACTTGTACAATGGTGGCTGGGCAATATAGATATAGCCACGCTCAACCAGTTCCGGCATTTGACGGAAGAAGAAAGTCAATAACAAGGTACGAATATGTGAACCATCCACGTCCGCATCGGTCATGATAATGATTTTGTGATAACGTAATTTGTCCGGATTGTATTCTTCACGTCCGATACCACAGCCCAAAGCGGTAATTAAAGTTCCCACTTCCTGACTGGAAATCATCTTGTCAAAACGCGCACGTTCAACGTTCAGGATCTTACCTTTCAACGGTAAAATCGCCTGCATTTTACGGTTACGACCTTGTTTGGCACTACCGCCCGCAGAGTCACCCTCGACCAGATACAGTTCCGACAATGCTGGGTCTTTTTCCTGACAGTCTGCCAGTTTACCTGGCAAACCAGCGATGTCTAACGCGCTCTTACGGCGTGTCATTTCACGCGCTTTACGAGCGGCATCACGCGCACGAGCGGCATCAATAATCTTGCCAGCAATCGATTTCGCTGCTTGCGGATTTTCCAGCAGATAAGCCGAGAACTCTTTGTTCATGGCCTGCTCGACCGCAGGTTTCACTTCACTCGACACCAGTTTTTCTTTGGTTTGTGAAGAGAATTTTGGATCAGGCACTTTTACTGAAATGATGGCAGTTAAGCCTTCACGTGCATCGTCACCGGTCACGGCCACTTTTTCTTTTTTCAGTAAGCTTTCATTTTCCATGTAGCTGTTTAAGCCACGGGTCAATGCTGCACGGAAACCTGCAAGGTGGGTACCACCATCTTTTTGCGGAATATTGTTGGTAAAGCAACGCACATTCTCTTGATAGCTATCATTCCACTGCAATGCCACTTCAACGCCAATACCGTTATCTGCATCTGTGGTGAAATGGAAGATATCATTCAGATGGGTTTTACCTTCGTTAATATATTTAACGAACTCGGATAACCCACCTTCATAATCGTAAACGTGCTCAAGATTCACGCGCTCGTCACGCAATACGATACGTACACCGGCATTCAGGAATGAAAGTTCTCTTAAACGGCGTGCCAGAATATCCACACTGAAAATGGTTTGGCTAAAGGTCAATTCACTTGGCCAGAAACGCACGGTGGTACCGGATTGGTCAGTTTCACCGACAACTTTCAATGGATATTGCGGATCACCATGTGCATATTCCTGCTCATGGATTTTACCTGCGCGTTGAATGGTCAAATGCAATTTCTTAGAGAGCGCATTTACTACCGAAACACCAACGCCGTGTAAACCGCCCGACACTTTATAGCTGTTGTCATCGAACTTACCACCCGCATGCAGAATGGTCAGAATAACTTCTGCGGCAGACACCCCTTCTTCAGGGTGAATGTCGGTTGGAATACCACGACCATTATCCGAGACACTGACTGATTCATCTTCATGAATGGTCACTAGGATTTCGTCACAATGACCTGCCAAAGCTTCATCGATGGCATTATCCACCACCTCAAACACCATATGGTGCAAACCGGTACCGTCATCGGTGTCACCGATATACATGCCCGGACGTTTACGAACCGCGTCTAATCCACGTAATACTTTAATACTAGAGGAATCATAAGCCTTTTCATTTGTTTGTTCTGTTTGAGAGACTGATTGAGACTCTGAACTCATGGTTACTCCCTAGTAAATATCTAATCTATCCAAAGATGAGGAAATAAAATTATGGCGCAGCAAGACTGACTTGGCCTTGGACAACGTGAAACAATTGAAAGGAAATCGACAAATCATGTAAGTGTTTTAATACCGACGTATGGTCTAAGGTCGTCATAAAAACCTGACTTCCTAACTGACTCAATCGCTCAATTAAACGTTGTTGTGCAGCTAAATCTAACTCTGCTGTCAGATCATCTAATAATACCACAGTTTCCTTGTTACTCGCATGCAGCATTGCAATTTGTGACAGTTTTAATGCCATGATTAACAACTTTTTTTGCCCACGTGATAACACGTCATCTGCATTGCCATACGGGGTTTTCAGGCGCAAATCTGCACGATGAGGACCATACTCGGTATAACGCCGTTCCTGGTCCCTTTGGTGCTGCTGAATCAAGTCCTGCAACAGCCCCTGTTCGGTATGAAAACCGGCATGATATTCCAGTTCAATTTCAAGATTTGGCAATAGTTGCTGCAAATCTTCCTGAAAGAACTGGTTCCATTGCTCCAAGATACCGACCCGTTGCGAGTGCAAAATTTCGCCATAATCACTCAGCATTTTGTTCCACGGCTCTAAATCGGCCAGACTCAGGTTACGCCGTGTTTTTAATAAGCTATTTCGCTGTTTTAATGCGCGAGAATAGTACTGCCAGGCAAAATAGAACTCGGGTTCCACGTGGAACATCAACCAGTCCAGCAATTGCCGTCTGGGTTTGGCACCATGATCAATAATATCGGTACTTTGCGGATCAATATGTTGTAAGGGCAAAAGTTTTGCCAGTTGCCCTTGTGTGGCAATGGTATCGCCATTGACCTTGATCAGTTGCTCACCCGAAGCCAGTTTTTGCATGCCAATCCGTTCACTGGCCGACTGTGCGAAGACAATCGCATCATCAGCCTCGTACTGGATGTAATGCTTGGGAATATGGGTGCGAAATGAGCGACCTGTGGCCAATAAATGAATGGATTCCAGAATTGAGGTCTTTCCAGAACCATTCGAGCCGTAAAAAATATTAAACGGTTGCAACTCATTGAGTGCAACCGCCTTTAGATTACGTACACGTTCGATATTTAAACGCGTGATTTGCATGCTTAAAAACTCAAATCATCAATGCCAATTACACACGCATCGGCATAACAACATAAGTCTGGTCTGGATGCGCCGGATCTTGAACAAGTACCGATTGATTTGCTTCAGTCATGCTCATTCTCACATCATCACCATCCAGCACACTCAATACATCCAGGATATATTGCGCATTGAATGACATTTCCAGTGGTGCATCCTGATATTGAATTGCAATATCTTCAACCGCTTCATCTTGCTCCGGGTTATTGGCACGGAGTTGCAACGAATCCTGATTAAAATTCAGGAACACGCCACGTAATTTTTCATTACTTAAAATCGCGACCCGTTGTAAAGACTGTTTAAATACATCATGCGCAATAAACACATGCTTATCACCACCTTTCGGAATAACACGGCGATAATCAGGGAATTTACCATCAATCAATTTGGTGGTGAAACGAACGGTAATATCCCCCTGCTCTTTATCACGGCTTGGCGTATTAATCGTAACATTCAACAATTCACGACCAATGAGCAAGGTAAGCTGCTCATCTTCAATACTCAACAAACGCTGTAATTCACCCACGGCCTTACGCGGTACAATGGCCTGAATCGGTGCAGCAGCAGTTGAGGATGCCAATACTTCGCACAATGCCAAACGGTGACCGTCTGTGGTTACGGTACGTAATTGATTTTGATCAATTTCCAGCAAAGTACCAGTCAGATAGAAACGTACATCCTGTACCGCCATTGCAAAGGCAGTTTTTTCAAATAAACGTTTTAATTCACGCTGAGTCACCTGAACTTGTGTGCCCTGGCTATTTTCAGTGGTGAGTAAAGGATAATCGTCCGCTGGAAGTGTACCCAACACAAAGCGGCTGTTACCCGATTTTAAAATACAACGCTGATCTTCTGTAATTTGTAAGTCAATCAAGGCTGCTGTTGGAAGAGATTTACAAATTTCGACCAGTTTACGTGCCGGAACGGTGGTCTCCCCTGCTTCCAGACAAGCACCTTCAGCTAACGTTGTGCTTGCCACCAGTTCAACTTCTAAATCAGAACCGGTAATGGTTAAGGCCTGTTGCGTGGTTTGAATTTTGACATTTGAAAGAATATTCAAGGTATGACGACGCTCTACAGCCCCGACCACATGGGATAACACATTGAGTAAACTTTCTTTAGCGATTTTCAAACGCACGATTTTATTCCTCTTACAACAGAAGCCGATATGAATGTTAGCAGTGTACTATGCTGCACTTAAAAGCAGTTTGCAACCATGAAAATTGAGTCAGCCGAGATTATGCTCAGGCCTAACTTTGTAATAAACGAAGTAAGTTTTTATAATCTTCATTAAAAATTGGATCTTCTTCACGCAAGCTGACCACTTTTTCGCAGGCGTGCATCACGGTACTGTGATCTCGTCCACCAAAGGCCATACCGATTTCCGGAAAACTGTCTCCGGTTAATTCACGCGCCAATCCCATCGCCAATTGACGAGGTCGGGCATAAATACGGGTACGTTTTGGCCCAATCAGTTCTTTTAGCGGAATGCGGAAGTATTCACTGACCACACGCTGGATGTTTTCTACACTAATGGTCCGGGCACGGATTGCCAGCACGTCTTTTAAAGATTCTCTCACTACATCCAGATCGATGGCGGTCCCTTTAAATCGTGAAATTGCCACAACTTTGTTCAATGCACCTTCAAGCTCACGCACGTTTGCGACCACTTGTTGCGCAATAAACAAAGCACAGTTGCGCGGTAAATCAACGCCACTATTTTCAGCTTTTTTCAGCAAGATTTCGATACGGGTTTCAATATCCGGTGGTTCTACCCCCACCGACAATCCCCAAGAGAATCGCGATACCAGACGTGGATCTAGTTCGGTGAGTTCTTTTGGATAACGGTCTGAAGTGAGAATAATTTGCTTAGATTCATCCAGTAAAGCATTGAAAGTATAAAAGAATTCAACGAGACTGGCTTCTTTACCGGCAAGCAAATGAATATCATCGACCAGGAGTAAATCTAAAGAACGACAATTTTTCTTAAACTCTTCAACCTTGCCTTTCTGTAATGAACTGACAAAGTCTTGTACAAAACTTTCTGAAGTCATGTACATCACCCGTGCATTGGGTTTGGCTTGTAGCAGCGCATTACCGACCGCTTGCATCAAGTGGGTTTTACCCAAACCTGTTGGGCCATACAAAAATAAAGGATTGTGCTGAGATGCACCTAATTGGGTTAATACCTTACGGCAAGTCTCAGCAGCCATCTGGTTAGAACGGCCTTCAACAAATAAAGAAAATGTAAATAACGGATTGAGTTGTCTTTTCTTCGGTATTTTCGTGACATTTTGGCCGGGTTGGATCAGATCAGATTCTTTTTTGGCTTTAACTGGTACGGCAGTGGCGGTTGGCGCACTACTTAAAGCAGCAGTGGTAGTGGCTGGTTGTTCATTCGAAGACAAAATTGTCCCTGGGCGAGAGTCGACCAAAATCTCAACCTGACGTACGCGACCTTCAGACAGTTGTTCAGCAAGAATTGAAATCAATTCTAAATGGTTATCTTGAATATAACGGGTCCAATAAGGGTTCGGTGCGTATAAACGCATCACACCATCAACCTCTTCGGCAACTAAAGGACGAATCCACATCGCAAAGACGTTATCAGAGAGCTCTTGTCGCAAGCGAGTTAAGCAGTCTGTCCAGAGCATGTGCATCCCCTATATATCCATTTTTAAATTCAAAAAATAAAAATCACCAACCCCATCTTTCGAAGGGGTCGCCATTCTAACCAAGTTATCCACATCTGTCAGGCCAATTTATGGGACTTTTGCTGAAAAAGAAAGCAGTCGTTTATAAATTTAAATTCAAAACCACTTGTGTATAACTTTTTGCACAAGCTGTGGATAATTTTAACCATCAAGTTATCCACAATCTATAAAATTAATAAAAACATGGTTATCCACAAAGTAACTATTTGTTTGTTTATATAAAAACGTCACTTTCCACAGAAAAAATCCACCCTAATAAGAATAAATTTAAATTTTAAAATTTGAATTTACTTATAGGGGTTTAACCGAATTGTGGATAACCGAGCATATCGAAATTTAAATTCAAAATCCAAGAATTAAATTTAAATCAGAAATTGAATTGTTGATAACTGTGCTATTAAGCTGTGAATATAGCTGAATGTTGATATAATATAAAGAGATAGCTTGTGTATATTTTTTGTTTTCAATAAAAGCACTTCTTTACGCGTAGCGCTATTGCTTCAAAACAGAACAAAGAAAATGTAAAGTTTTTGATTTTTCATTGACAGCGTAAACATTGCACAATAAAATCGCGGACCTTTATAGAAAGATCATTTTGGAGTTTCGAAATGAAACGTACTTTCCAACCATCTGAATTAAAGCGTAAACGCGTTCATGGTTTCCGCGCTCGTATGGCTACTAAAGCAGGTCGTCAAGTGTTAGCTCGTCGTCGTGCAAAAGGTCGTCATAGCTTAACTGTTTAATACTGTTAAGCTGACCAGACTTGGGTGATGACACTTTACAGTTTCAGTACTGAATCTCGTATTCGTTGTGCTGCTGATTATAAAAGTGTATTTGATGGTGCGCTTTTTAAAGTGCATCAGCCCCATTTCCTTTTTTTAGCAAAATTAACCGAACAGCCTAATAGCCGTTTGGGTATTGTCGTTGCTAAAAAAAAGGTACGTCGTGCTCATGAACGAAATCGAATAAAACGTCTTGCTCGGGAGAGCTTTCGTATCCATCAAGCACAATTTAATGCTGATATCGATATTGTGGTGATGCCTAAAGTAGGTATAGAAGCAATTTCAAATGAAGAATTACATCAACAATTAGATTTTGCTTGGCAAAAATTACAACGCTTAGCAAAGAAGCATTCCAAAGTCGTTGTGACATCCCTCCAGAATTAGAGATCTCCAATGGTACGTTTACTTCATTGGTTGATAAGATGTTACCAGATTGCAATTAGTCCATTATTGGGTCCTCGTTGTCGCTATATTCCCACGTGCTCGCAATATGCAATTGAAGCTTTACAAACGCATGGTGCGCTCAAAGGTGTATGGCTATCGACTCAGCGAATTTGCCGTTGTCATCCTTGGGGTGGTTCAGGCTATGATCCGGTACCCCGCAAAGCACTTCGTTTTATTTCGTTTCATCAAATAGATTCTCAAATGCATCACGTTGCTGTACCCTTTCGTGATCGTTTATTCAAGCAAAATCTCTCTAATCATTTGGGATAATAGATATGCAACAATGGGCCAGATTTGCAATTCTTGGAGCCATGTTTGTTACCGCATATTTGCTTATTTTGGCTTGGCAAAAAGACTATGGTCATGCTGCACCAGCACCGCAACAACAAGCGGCGGCTGTCACTGCACATGATGTATCTGCAGATTTGCCAAATGCTCAAAATGCAACAGCGGCTTCAGACTTGCCACAAGCAAATGTGACTGCATCACAAACCACAGAAACACCATCTGTGAGTCAGCAACTGATTTCAGTACAAACGGATCTGTATCATCTTTGGATCAATCCTAAAGGTGGTGATATCGTTCGTATTGAATTGTTAAGCCATGATGAAAGCAAAGACAGCGATAAACCGTTTGTCATGCTGGAAAGTGATGCGAAACGTACTTACGTCGCTCAATCTGGTTTGATCGGTTTGAATGGACCAGATAGCAGCCGTGGCGGACGTCCAATGTATGATGTTGAAAAAACAGCATATACCTTGGCGGATGCAAAGAGCGTTGCCTCAAAAGATGGTAAGACACATCAAGTGTTGACTGTGCCATTGGTATTTAAAACACCTGAAGGTGTGGAAGTGATCAAGTCGTTCACCTTCACCCAAGGTGATTATCCAATTACAGTGAAACATCAGGTTGTTAACCGTAGCCAGCAAAACTGGCAAGGCCAGATGTTTGGTCAGCTAAAGCGTGACAATTCTGATGATCCGGGTAAATCTTCTCAAGGTATCTTTACCCTTGGAACTTATCTGGGTGGCGCATGGGGTACACCAGACGCGCATTATAACAAGTTGAAATTCAGCAATTTTAATGATGAAAAATTGAGTGTTGAAGCCAAGGGCGGCTGGGTTGCCATGGTTCAGCATTATTTCGTCAGTGCCTGGATTCCGGGTAATCTGAAACTGACCCAAGCGGATGGCCAGCCTTATGTGGCTAAACTGGAATCGCGCCAGTCTGCTGATCACATGAATATCATGGGCTTCACTTCTCCAGTGATTAATGTACCGGCCGGTACCTCAATGGAAGTGGATGCACAACTTTATTCTGGTCCAAAAATTCAGTCTGAACTCAAAGATTTAGCTGCGGGCTTAAACCAGACTGTAGATTACGGCTGGTTATGGCCGATTGCCAAACTCTTGTTCCTGGGCTTACAGTTCTTCCATAACATCATTGGTAACTGGGGTTGGTCAATTATCTTATTGACGATCTTGGTGAAATTGATTTTATGGCCACTTTCTTCAAAAAGTTATCGCTCAATGGCGAAAATGCGTGTGATTGCACCAGAAATGCAACGCATGAAAGAAGAATTTGGTGAAGACCGTATGCGTTTCTCTCAAGAAATGATGGCCTTATACAAGCGTGAACAAGTCAACCCATTGTCTGGTTGCTTGCCGTTATTGTTACAAATGCCGATTTTCTTGGCCTTGTACTGGGTATTGATGGAATCGGTTGAACTGCGTCATGCACCATGGTTAGGCTGGATTCAAGACTTATCAGCAATGGATCCATGGTTTATCTTGCCGTTGATCATGGGTGTCACCATGTTCGTTCAGCAAATGTTGAATCCACAACCGACTGATCCTATGCAGGCAAAAGTGTTCCGTATCATGCCAATCATGTTTACGGTATTCATGTTGTTCTTCCCTGCCGGTTTGGTGCTTTACTGGATCGTCAACAACAGTATTACCATTTTGCAACAATGGTTTATTAACAAAGGTGTTGAAAAAGACCGTCTCAACAAGGTTGAATCGAGTTCTTAAGTTCGAACTTTTACTGAATAAATCCGCTTAAGATGGTAATCTTAAGCGGATTTTTCTTTATCTGTATTTAGGGTTCCTGTTTCATAACCCTCGTGTTTTTTAGGTGAATTTAACATGCAACATCAAACCACAATTGCTGCGATTGCTACCCCATTAGGTCGTGGTGGTGTGGGCGTGATTCGACTTTCTGGCCCTAAAGCTTATGCCATTGCTGAACAGTTGACCCAGAAAACTCTTCCTGCTGCCCGCATAGCAGGCTTCCGTCAGTTCTATGATGCGGATGGTTCAGTGATGGATGAAGGCATTGTACTGTGTTTTCCAAACCCGCATTCATTTACCGGTGAGGATGTGGTGGAATTACAGGGGCATGGTGGTCCAGTTATTCAGAATGCGTTATTAGCGCGTTTACTGGATCTGGGTGCGACGGCTGCCAAGGCGGGAGAGTTTTCCATGCGTGCCTTTGAAAATGGCAAGATGGATCTGGTGCAAGCCGAAGCGATTGCCGATTTGATTGATGCAACCTCACAGGCCGCCGCACGTTCAGCGGTTCGTTCCTTACAGGGCGCCTTTTCAACCAAAATTAATACCGTTTTAGAAAAGCTGATTCACTTGCGTTTGCATGTGGAAGCTGCCATTGATTTTCCAGAAGAAGAAATTGATTTCCTTGCTGATGGCAAGATTTTAGCTTTGCTGGATGATGTGCAGGACTCGGTCAAGGCTGTACAGCAATCTGCACGCCAAGGACAGCTGTTACGTGAAGGTTTGCAGGTGGTGATCGCAGGTAAGCCGAACGCGGGCAAATCCAGCCTGTTAAACGCGCTGGCGGGCCATGAACGGGCCATTGTGACCGATATTGCGGGAACCACCCGCGATGTATTGCATGAAAAGATCAGTTTGAACGGTTTGCCAATTACCTTAACCGATACTGCCGGTTTACGTGAAACAGGTGATATCGTCGAGCAGGAAGGGATTCGTCGTGCGATTAAAGAAATTGAACAGGCCGATTTATTACTGCTGGTCTACGATTTAAACCAGGGCGATGAACCGTTACAGCTGGCGCGTGAATATTTTGCCGATCATCTTGAGCCGAAACGTTTACTGTTGATCGGTAATAAATGCGATTTAACCGGTCAGGAGGCGACTTTAAGTGATTATCAGGGCTTCCGTCATATCAGTGTGTCTGCCAAACAGGATATGGGTGTTCAGGCGCTCATAGAGGCGATTACAGCGCATGCAGGCTTTCAGCCTGAGGAAGACACCTTTATTGCCCGAACACGTCATTTAGACGCAATGAAGCGCACTCAGCGCTATCTTGCAGAGGCACGTGAGCAACTTGTGGTGTTTAACGCAGGTGAACTGGTGGCTGAATCATTGCGCCTGGCACAAAATGCATTGGGTGAAATCACTGGTGACTTTAGTGCTGACGATCTTCTAGGAAAGATTTTTGGTTCGTTTTGTATTGGTAAATAATCAATTGAATCAAATACTCATGGCTTGAATTGTATTGCAATCCAAGCCATTTTTTTATTCCTTCTCTTCAGCGGTCTGTTCTTGCTCTGCTTTTTGTTCTTGTACCACATTTAATGCCGTCATCATGGCAACCGGTGCGCCGTCCTGACGTGTGGCTTTGAGTTTGATCTGCAAACGCAATTCATTGACTGAATCGGCATTACGCAAGGCCTCATCATAGCTAATCGCGTCTTCGTTATACAGATCGAATAAAGCCTGATCGAAGGTTTGCATCCCCAGCTCACGTGATTTACTCATAATCTCTTTCAGTGCGTGGAACTGGCCTTTTAAAATATTATCTGCAATTAAAGGTGTATTCAGCAGGATTTCAATCGCTGCGCGACGCCCTTTGCCATCCTGCGTGCGCACCAATCGTTGAGAAATAATACCTTTCATATTGGATGAAAGATCCATCAGTAACTGGTTACGACGTTCTTCCGGGAAGAAATTAATAATCCGGTCCAGCGCCTGATTGGCATTGTTGGCGTGTAAAGTCCCTAGGCAAAGATGCCCTGTTTCGGCAAAGGCAATCGCATGTTCCATGGTTTCCGTATCACGGATTTCCCCAATCAGGATCACATCGGGTGCCTGACGTAAGGTGTTTTTCAGGGCATGCTGCCATGAGTGACAATCAACACCGACTTCACGATGGGTAATCATGGATTTTTTGTGTTTATGTACATACTCAACCGGATCTTCAACGGTAATGATATGTCCCGCTGAGTTTTCATTGCGGTGATCAATCATGGCGGCCAAAGAGGTTGATTTGCCTGAGCCAGTACCGCCTACCACCAAGACCAGACCACGTTTTTCCATGATCACCTGTTTAAGCGACTCAGGCAGCTTCAGCTTCTGGAAGGTTGGAATTTCTGAGGTAATGGTACGAATCACCATGCCGATCTGTAGCTGCTGTTTAAATACATTGACACGAAAACGTGAAACATGGGGAATATTGATGGCAAAATTACATTCCCATTCTTTTTCAAACTCTTGACGTTGCTTTTCATTCATTAAGCTATAGGCAAACAGTTTGGTTTTATCGGCCGTCAGTTCCTGTTGCCCAAGTGGACGCATCAGTCCCTGTAATTTAATGCTGGGCGGAAAATCTGCAGTAATAAATAAATCTGAACCACCATATTCCACTACTTTGGTCAGCATATGAAACATAAATGTTTTGGCTTCTTCGAGTAATTCTGCGCTATACATCAATCTACCTAGATCTGAATAATAAGATGGTTTGTTGCTATTCGATTTAAAAATTGCAATGAAAAGAATGGACTATATGATTTTGAAATATGTGTTAAAACTATTCAGCCTCAAAAACACCCCAAATATTTGCTGAATCATTTCCACAGCTCATCGTTTCCTGAGGAATTATTCCAAACATGGCCCGATTGATCTAGTTCTTTTCAAATTAACGCGGATATTTCAATGTGATGTGAAAATAATTGTCATTTTCTAACTAAAAATAGCTCATGAAAAGCAATCTAAAACCAGACTTGGATTGAAGCAGATGTTCCACGTGAAACATCACAATCGTCGGTTGAATTTTGGTTGTTACTGCGTAAGCTGAGCTGTTTGGCCGTCCGATAATCATTACAATAGCGGCTGATTTTTGTATAGAGTGTCACTCATGTTAAAAAAAATTGGGATTTTCTCATTATTAAGTTGTGTTTCTGCACTGGGCTTTGCCAATGTCGAGACCTTAAAAAGTAATTTGAGTAAACAATATCCCAATATTCAGGTGACCAACATCCAACCGACTGCAATGAACGGTTTATACAGCGCCAGTCTGGACAACCAGATTATCTATCTGGATGAAAGTGCCCAACATATGTTTATCGGGTCAATGGTGCGTTTAAAAGACCAGAAAAATTTGACCAAGGATCTGGTGATCCAGCAAAACACGGTGGACTGGAAACAGCTTCCGTTCAAAGATGCGATTAAAACCGTCAAAGGCAATGGTAAGCGTGAGTTGGCGGTTTTCTCCGATCCGAACTGTCCATATTGCAAGAAACTGGAAGCCGAGCTGGACAAGCTGAATGATGTGACCATCTATACCTTTATCTATCCCTTAAAAGCACAATCGGTTGCTGTGTCTCAATCAGTCTGGTGTGATGCTAACCCGGCCTATGCATGGAAAAACCTGCTGCAGAAGAATGTACAGCCGCAACAAAAAACCTGTGCGAATCCGTTAGAGCGTAATTTGCAGCTCGGTCGAAAATTAGCTGTAGATGGCACCCCAACCCTGATTTTTAGCAATGGATTTAAAATGGTCGGTGCACGAAGTGCTGCAGAGATTCAGACGATCTGGAAAGAACTCGGCCTATAAATAAAAACGCCCAATCCATTACATGAATGAATTGGGCGTATTAATCTAGACCGTTCTAGCTTTTTTTGGTGACCAGATTGTAGATAAACAAAATAATGATCGCACCAATCACAGAGGCAATGAAACCGGCTGCCGAATTTTCACCATATAGACCGAGCAAGCGACCACCATAGGTTGCCAAGAGTGAACCTGCGATACCTAATAAGGTGGTTACAATAAAGCCTGCTTTATCTTCACCTGGATGTAAAGCACGTGCAATTAAACCAGCAAAAAAACCAACGACGATTGCCACAATTAGAGACCACATTGTCTTTCTCCTTGTTTTAACAGTGATATTTATTACTATCCTGCTTGATACCGACAAACTTTGTCTGTAGTGGATTACTGAGTTATGTCGTATTTTTGTGCTGGATTTAGCGGGTTTTGATTAAAGCACGGCTGAAAAAGCAGCTTTAGATGCATTACTCAGACCAAAGCATTCGACAGTTGATCTGAGCACAAGACAAGGTAGGAACGAGACCGTTAACCGCAGGATTGGATTAAATCCCGATTTCACCAATAAATGGCAAGTGACGATATTTTTGATCAAAGTCGAGGCCATAGCCGACAATAAAGCGGTCTTCGACTTCAAAGCCCAGAAATTTTACATCTAAAGGAATTTCACGGCGCGAAGGCTTGCTGACTAAAGTACATAATTCAATTGAGTTTGGATTACGGGTTTTCAGCATTTCAACCACTTTGCTGAGGGTATTACCGGAGTCGATAATATCTTCGACCACAAGTACATCTTTACCGTGAATTTCGCCATCAAGGTCTTTTAAAATTTTGACATCACGAGAGGAAACGGTTCCACCACCATAACTAGACACGGTCATAAAATCGAGTTCATGTGGTTTGTCGATGGCACGGCATAAATCCGCCATAAAAATGACTGAACCACGTAATAAGCCGATCAGTACCAGTTCTTTATCACTTTGAGCATAGTGTGCATTGATTTTGTCGCCAAGTTCTTTCACTTTGGCTTGAATCTCTTCACTTGAAATCATAATGCGCATTGCAATGGTCATCGGTAGATTCCTAAAACTTAAAAACGGGAAAATAAAAAAGGTGTTGACCTGCAACACCTCGAAATCTTGAGCTAATCTGGCAATTTTAAAACAAAATCACTTTTCATGCACCTTTTGATGACGAAGAATGTGTTTCATTTTGAGCAGACGAGCTGTCCCGTTTCAGCAGAACTGCACATCCAATCGCAATACAGAGTAAGCCAAGTCTCTGTTTATTTAAAAATTTAGTTTTGGCTATAGGCTTTTTGTCCATAGATATAGGTTGCCTCAATATTTCGGTCATCGCCCATGGTGAATAAAGCAAACAGGCTATCTTCAACCGATTTTGAACGTGACTGACGCAGTTGTTGTAACGCGGTTGGCTGGGTATTCAAGACCACGAAATCAGCTTCTTTACCGATATTAAAGTTACCGAGTTTCTCATCCAGATCCAGCGCTTTCGCCCCACCGAGTGTGGCGTGATACAGCGATTCAAAAGCCGAGAGTTTATCGCCTTGTAACTGTTGAACTTTGTACGCTTCATTCACGGTCTGCAACAGACTAAATGAAGTCCCTGCCCCAACGTCAGTGCCTAAACCGACTTTTACTTGCTGTTCCCAGGTCTTTTGTAACGGGAATAAACCACTGCCCAAGAACAGGTTTGAAGTTGGACAGAAGGCAATCGCAGAGTCGGTTTCATGCATGCATTTCCATTCTGCATCTTCCAGATGGACACAATGCGCAAATACAGAACGTTGACCGGTTAAGCCATAATGATGATACACATCCAGATAGCCGTCCTGCTCAGGGAACAGCTCTTTTACCCATGCGATTTCATCTTTGTTTTCACTTAAATGGGTATGTACATAAACATCCGGATATTGCGCTTTGAGCTGGCCTGCTTGTTCCAGTTGTTCCGGTGTAGACGTTGGCGCAAAACGTGGTGTAATCGCGTATAAAGCACGGCCCTGTCCATGCCACTTCTCAATCAGGGCCTTAGAATCATCATAGGCGCTCTGTGCGGTATCACACAACGCTTCTGGTGCATGACGATCCATCATCACCTTCCCTGCGATTAAACGCATCTGGTGCTGTGCCGCGGCTTCAAATAAAGCATCCACAGATTCAGGATGTACCGTACAGAACACCAATGCGGTGGTGGTCCCGTTTTTAAGCAATTCATTGACAAAAAATTGGGCTATGTCTTGGGCATAAGCTTTGTCTTTAAACTGAATTTCAGTCGGGAAGGTATAGGTGTTGAGCCAGCTTAATAATTGTTCGCCGTAAGCACCGACCATTTCCGTTTGTGGGAAATGGATATGCGTGTCGATCATACCCGGGATGATCAATTGTTCGGGATAATGCTGGATTTCAACGTTTGCAGGAAGATGGGCTTGAGCGTCGTTCCACGGGCCAAACCAGCGAATTTTACCTTGTTCAGTGATCATTACGCCGTCTTCGATATAACGGACTTGATCGGCAATTTCAGTGGCTTGAGAAACGGTCTTTTGAATATCTAAGAAGCGACCACGAATCACCGTGGTTGGGGTAGCCAAAGTCATAACAACCTACAATTTTACTTTTTTCGGTTGATTGTACCTGATTTTGCCAAATTTACTGGATTATTCGGCTAATTAATGCGCTTAAAAGGTATATAAATGTGAGCAGTAGTTTGAGCCATTTGATTGTGTCTTCAGCGACGCTGTATCTATATTTTCAATAAAAAGAAGTGCATTTGAGAACAGTAGATGAATATTTGAAGACCCGGATGTGTTCTGAATCATATTATTTCATTCGCCCGGCAGTGCTTATGAAAGCTATAATCAAGTGCACATTCACTTTGCTGTCATTTAGAGTTTAGAAATCAAGAGAAAATTTATGAAAAAAACAGGGTTATTTATTTTATTGGCATGCACAATTTCGGCATGCAGTTCTCACAACGAAACCTATCAAAGCACGTTTAAGCATACTCCTGAATGCCAAGCTCAGTTAATAGACATTAGCAAAGGCAATTTTAAGCTGGATGATATTGCAAAGGAGCGTTTGAGCTTTGATTTTCAAGCGAAAGATAACAATGAAGAAATTATCCAAATGAATATCGCTGAAAAACAGCCAAATGCCACCCGATCAGCTGGGCGGATTAAGGTGAATAAAGCTCGAAATGAAATTTTCAACTCAACCTTTGATGATATGAATATAATTCCTATCAAGCTGGGTTCACATCCCTCTTTTATTAAAGACTGCTTTTAAAAAGTAGGTCATGATAAAAAAGGCCTGCAATGCAGGCCCTTTTCTATTTCCGATGGTTTATTGCGCTTGTCGCTTATTGTGTCGTAACGACAGATAAGCGGTGATGCCTAATACCAGAACGATAAAGCCTAACGAAATCCAGATTGGCATGTGGAACACATCCAGCAATAACATTTTTGCACCAATGAACAGCAAGATGATGCCCAAACCATACGGTAAGTAGTGCATTTTCGACGCCGCACCTGCCAGTAAGAAGAACATCGCACGTAAACCCAAAATCGCCATTAAGTTTGCGGTTAAAACGATGAACGGGTCGCTGGTCACGGCGAAAATTGCAGGAATGGAATCCACCGCAAAGATCACGTCAGAGGCTTCAACCAAAATCAAAACTAAAAATAAAGGGGTTGCCCATAACACGCCATTCTGGCGAACGAAGAAATTATTGCCTTCAAGCTGTGGTGTGATACGCATGTGTTTGCGTAACCATTTCAGTAACTTGATATCTTCAATATTGGTGTCTTCTTCATCCTGACCTTTCAGGAATTTAAAGCCGGTGTAGACCAGGAAGGCACCGAAGATATATAGCACCCAGGAGAACTCTTGCACAAACCACGCACCAATAAAGATAAAAATGGTTCGCAGAATGATTGCACCGAGTACGCCATAAAGCAGGATTTTACGTTGATATGCAGGCGGGATCGCAAAAGCTGCGAAAATCATTAACCAGACAAAGACATTATCAATTGCCAGCGATTTTTCCAGTAGATAACCTGCGAAGTATTCCATGGTTTTCTGATTGGCAATGGTCGCACCTACGGTTTGCTGTAGATAAAACCATAATCCGCCACCAAAAATCACTGCAACACTGACCCAGGCAATACTCCAGTAGGCTGCCTGTCTGATCGGCACGTCCTGGTTTTGTTTTTGCTTAAAGCCTAAAAAGTCGACCAGTAGCATCACGGTAACGAGACCGAAGAATGCGACATAGAGCCATAAATTACCGATAGTTTCCATCACAACTCCCTATCTGGCAAATGGACATAAAAAAACCTCGACCAGTTGCCAGATGAATTAATACATCTGTTTCAACATGATCAAGGTCTTGCCTACACCACGATGGATTGTGATGCTCAGAGTCCGACTTTTTGCAAAGTGTAATGACGAAGCTCTGACACCTAAGGCATTCAGCGCTTAGGTCTGGAGGAGGCTACTCCCCTTGTCAACTTATTCTGTATGGATATTCATATCCAAATATGCGTATAGAATTACATACTTTTAAACAATGTGCAAATATTCATCAGCAAGGTTGAACTAAAAAATTTTCAGGATTTCCGTGCGTAAAAATTGATGGCGTGGATGATGTTTCACGTTTTCATGCCAATACATGCCCATATTGATTTGAGGCAGCTCGATTGGCAAGGGATGGATATGTAAGGCTTGGGAATAATGCAAATGCTTGAGGATGCTTTGCGGAATGGTCAGAATGGCATCGGGATAATGATTCAATATCTGTAATGCCGTTGCATAGTGCTGGCAACGCAGGAAAATCTGGCGGGATAATTGCTGCCGATTGAGATAGATATCCTCGAGCAGAATCCCGGTACGCCGTGAAGACACACCGATATGTGGTGAAGACAAATATAGCGATAAATCCATATTGGGCTGCTGGGTACACACCACAAAATGATCTTCAATCAGATTTTCAAACTGTAAACTGGCCTGATACGGTTGCACCAGATCAATGACAAAATCAATCTGTTGGGCAGAAAGATCCGCCAGCATGTTTTTACGATCCAGTTTGGAGCTCAGGAACTGGATGTCCAGATTCAGTTGCGCAAAATGATGTACCAGCTGCGGAAAAATAATCGGCTCAATTTCGTCATGAATGGCGATTTTCAAGCTGTGCAACATATCAGGCACAAAGTCCTGTTGCGGTACGGCAATACTCTGGATCGTCAATAACGCGGTTTGAATCGGCTGGTAAATTTGCTCGGCATACGGTGTAGGCAGCATTTTTTGGCCGCTGCGCACAAATAACTCATCACCAAGCTGGCTACGCAAGCGTTGCAAGGCATGACTGACGGCAGACTGGCTGATACACAGCAATTGTGCCGCTTTAGAAATGCTCTTCTGTTCAAAAATCGCGATAAAAAGCGGATATAAATTAATATCGATACGATGAAAGTGCCCGACTTCCAGTAGGTTACCATTATGAATCTGATTCATAGTTTTGAATAAAATAAAATCATTTCATTCATAATAAATTTTCGCTTATGGTGATGTAAAGCAGCGAATCAGCTTTCGCCAAATTTTAGATTGAGGGAGAACAGGATGTTTGCATTATCAGCGCGTGCGCAGGATTTTATTGCACGAACGCAAGCGTTTATCCAACAAGAAATTGAACCCGTTGAAAAAGCATTCTGGGATGAGGTACATCGTCTCAATGTCGATGGTGACTGGACCCAATGGCAATGGCCTGAACAATTACAACAATTGAAAGACAAAGCCAAAGCAGCGGGCTTATGGAACATGTTCTTACCTGACGCCGAGCTTGGTGCAGGCTTATCGGTTCAGGAATATGCACACATTGCTGAACTGACTGGACGTAGCCTGCTTGCTCCAACGGTATTCAACTGTAATGCGCCCGATAGCGGCAATATGGAAGTATTGTGGCGCTATGGTAGCGATGCGCAAAAACAGCAATGGCTACAACCGCTACTCAAGGGTGAAATTCGTTCCGTGTTCTGTATGACCGAGCCTGCGGTGGCATCCAGTGATGCGACCAATATGCAGGCCACTGCGGTGGTAGAGGGTGATGAAATCGTCTTGAATGGACGCAAATGGTGGTCATCCGGTTTAGGCGATCCCAATGCCAAAATCATTATTTTTATGGCCTATACGCCTGACCCCGGCAAAGACCGTCATCACCAGCATTCTATGGTACTGGTACCGGTCAATACCGCAGGTGTAACCATTGAACGTATGTTGCCTGTGTTTGGTGATTACGATGCACCGCATGGGCATGGACAGGTTAGCTTCGACAATGTGCGCGTGCCTGTTAGCAACTTCATTGGTGGTGCAGGCCAAGGCTTTGAAATTGCGCAAGGCCGTTTAGGCCCTGGGCGTATTCATCATTGTATGCGCTGTGTTGGCGCCGCAGAGAAAGCACTGGAACTGATGATTGATCGTGGCATGTCGCGTAAGGCTTTTGGCAAAGAACTGCTCAAGCTGGGTGGCAATCTGGAACGCGTTGCAGATGCACGTGTGCAGATCGATCAGGCGCGTTTATTGACCTTATACGCTGCCTATAAGATGGATACGCAAGGCAATATGGCGGCATTAACTGAAATTTCGGCCATTAAAGTGGTCGCGCCAACAGTCTTGCAAAATGTGGTGGATATGGCGATTCAGATCCACGGTGGCGAAGGTGTTTCCCGTGATACACCGTTAACGGCTTTCTTTACTCAGGCGCGAAGTTTACGTTTGGCCGATGGACCTGACGAAGTCCATAAAGGCATGATTGCCAAATTAGAACTCAAAAAACGTGGCTATGGTCGTGGATAAGGATAAACGCAAATGACAGTAATTGATATGGGCGGTCAGGTTCGTCATGGTGAGGAACTGGATATTGCAGCGGTTGAAACATGGTTAAAAAATCAGGGTGTGAATGTGCAAGGACAAGCAAAAGTCACCCAATATTCAGGTGGCGCATCTAACTGGACTTACCGTTTAGCGTATGACAATGCTGATCTGATCCTACGCCGCCCACCGAAAGGCACCAAGGCCAAATCAGCGCATGATATGGCCCGTGAATACAATGTGCAGAAGTATCTGGCACCCTTCTACCCTGTGCTGCCTGAAATGATCGCGCTGTGTCAGGATGAGAGCGTGATCGGTTGTGATTTCTATGTGATGAAGCGGATTGAAGGCATTATTCCACGTGCCAATTTACCCAAAGAATTACAGCTGGATGAACAGCAAGTCCAGCAACTGTGCCTGAATGTGCTGGATAAATTGATTGAACTGCATCAAGTGCCTTATCAAGGCACAGAGTTAGAAAAATTGGGTAAAGGCGAAGGCTATTGCCGCCGTCAGGTTGAAGGTTGGGATGCGCGCTATAGCAAGGCCTTGACACCGAATGTACCTGATTTCGCGTTTGTGCGGGAATGGTTGCAACAACATATTCCGGCCGATTCCAAAACCTGTGTAATTCATAATGACTGGCGTTTTGATAATGTCATTTTAGATCCACAGCAACCGACTCAGGTGATTGGGGTACTGGACTGGGAAATGGCGACCTTAGGTGATCCATTGATGGATTTGGGCAGTGCCCTCGCCTACTGGATTCAGGACGATGACGATGCCTTGATGAAATCCAGCCGTCGTCAGCCGACCAATCTGAAAGGGATGCTGACGCGTCAGCAAGTGGTCGATTACTATCTGGAAAAAACAGGGTTGAAGCCTGACAACTGGGCATTTTATGAAGTATTTGGTCTGTTCCGCCTAGCCGTGATCGCGCAGCAGATTTATTACCGTTATTACCATCAGCAAACCGATAATCCAGCCTTTAAAGACTTCTGGGTCCTGATTCATGCCCTGCATATTCGTGCCCTAAAATTGATTGCACAGGACAATACACAAGCCCAGCAATTAATTCCTGAATATGGCGCAAAACTGAAGGAAATTTTAACAGCATGAGCACCATATATCTGGTACGACATGGGCAGGCCTCCTTTGGGGCGGCCAGTTATGACCTGCTCTCTGCCAAAGGTGAGCAACAGGCACAGGCAGCGGGTGAGTTTCTCAGCAAGACTTTAAAATCCTCTCCTTTGGTGGTGGCCGGTTCAATGCAGCGCCATCAACAAACCGCGCAACTCGCTTTAGCGCAAGGTTTTGCAGAGGTACCGATTCACACTGAATCCAGCTGGAATGAGTTTGATCATCAGCATGTATTTGCTCAATACGAACCCCGCTTTAATCAGCCTGAATTACTCAAACAGGATGTCGCACAGGTTGCGAACCCACGTGCCTATCTGGCGAAAATCTTTGATGGGGCGATTGAACGCTGGATTGGAGAGCAATATGACCATGAATATCATGAGACCTGGTTAGGTTTCCAAAGCCGTGTAGAAAGCGCATTGCATGGCCTGTGTCAGCAGCTTGATGCCACACAGCAGCGTCAGGCGGTGGTGTTCAGCTCTGGTGGTGTCATTTCAGTGGCGGTGGGTCAGGGGCTGGGCTTGAATGCGAAACAGATCTTTGCGCTGAACTGGTCGATTGCCAATGCCAGTATTACGACGCTGCGTTGGGTGGATGGTCGCTTGCAATTACTGAGTTTTAATGAACATCATTATTTAAAAACACATGATGCAGAACTTCTTACATGGATTTAAACAAGAATAGGTGACGGAAATGGCAAAGACAATTTTAATTACAGGTGCAAGTTCGGGTTTAGGCGCAGGTATGGCGCGTGAATTTGCCGCCAAAGGCTACAATCTGGCGCTTTGTGCACGACGTTTAGAGCGTCTGGAAACGTTACAACAGGAGTTGCAAAGCCAGTTTTCCGTTCAGGTCAAGATCAAGACCCTGGATGTGACCCATTACGATGATGTGTTTACGGTGTTTAAAGCCTTTCAGCAAGAATTTGGCAGTATTGACCGCATTATTGTCAATGCAGGTGTGGGTGATGGCCGCCGTATTGGTAAGGGGCATTTTGAGGTGAATCGGGCGACGGCGGAGACCAATTTTATTTCTGCTCTGGCACAATGTGAAGCCGCGGTTGAAATCTTTAGAGCACAAAACCAAGGCCATTTGGTGGTGATTTCCTCGATGAGTGCCATGCGTGGTTTACCGAAGCATTTATCGACCTATGCGGCCAGTAAAGCAGCGGTGGCGCATTTGGCAGAGGGCATCCGTGCGGAATTGCTGGGTACACCCATTAAAGTGTCGACGATTTTCCCAGGTTATATTCGCACTGAATTGAATGAAGGCGCCAAGAAACTGCCGTTTGAAGTGGATGAGAAGACAGGAAGCAAGGCTTTGGTGAAAGCCATTGAGAAGGAACCTGTGAAGGCTTATGTGCCGCAGTGGCCATGGTTGCCGATGGGCATAGCAATGAAGATTTTGCCGTTAAAATGGGTGAATAAACTGAGTTGATGGCAATTTAAAATGCATGGACACAGATGTTTATTCGGCAATATTTTCACAGCCTCATATAGGCTGAATAGTCGAGTTGTTTGGGGACAGGCGTTTCTTTACTTTTCAAAGATGAAAAGTAACAAAAATCTTTTGTTGAGCAGAGGGTACATCCATGTTACCCCTGCTCAACTGGCGGCATCCATGCCGCCTGTCACGATAGTAAATATCAGCAAGAAATTAATTTAATCTGAGTTCGACAAGAAAGATGATACGCGTAAACGTCATCCACAACCTGAGCTAACTAAAGCATTTAAAGCTTTGAGTTAGCGCAAGACAAACAAAGTGCGTAGTTTGTTGCTCAAGCATAGCTTTCACCTTACGGTACGGCAAAGATTATTAATCTTTGCTATTCGTCCCTCAGGTTTTGCCTACTTTTCCCGAAAGAAAAGTAGGGCGAGCCGCAGGCTGATCCAGAAATTAGATAAGAACCTGCAAGACTCCGTTAAGACAATAGTTTTTCAGAAAGTGCTGACTTTGATTATGACAAAGCTGTAATCAACTTTTGGTGTAAACCACCAAAACCGCCATTGGACATGATCACCACAGCATCCCCCTCACCTGCTTCATTCACCACACGGGCAATGATCTCATCCAATGAACGGCTGACTTCTGCTTTGTTTGCTGATGCTGCAATCACAGGTTGCAAATCCCAATCCAGACCTTCCGGTTGATACCAGATCACTTCATCGGCTAAACGGGCTGAATGTGCCAGACCATCTTTATGGCTGCCCATACGCATGGTATTTGAACGTGGTTCAATGATCGCCCATAGCTTACGTTCACCTAAACGTTTACGTGCGCCGTCCAGTGTGGTTTCAATGGCAGTTGGGTGATGGGCAAAGTCATCATAGACTTCGATGCCACGCACCGTCCCTAACAGCTCCATACGGCGTTTTACCCCACCGAAGTTAGAGAGTGCTTCACAGGCCTGTTCAAGGCGAACACCCACGTGTTGTGCAGCAGCAATGGTCGCTAAGGCATTGGCAACGCTATGTTGCCCTGTCATGTTCCATTTCACTTCACCGACCACGTTGCCGTGTTCAAGCACTTTAAAGTGGCTACCATCTGCACTGATTAATTCGGCAGATAACGCGGCTTGTGCATTTGGCTCTAGACTGGTACGAATCACTGGTGTCCAGCAGCCCTGCTCTAAGACTTCATCAATATTGGTTTCGGTAATGGGCGCAATAATACGACCTTCACTTGGAATGGTACGGACTAAATGATGGAACTGTTTTTGAATCGCAGCCAGATCATCGAAAATGTCGGCGTGGTCAAATTCAAGGTTGTTTAAAATCGCGGTTTTAGGATGATAGTGAACGAACTTAGAACGCTTATCGAAGAATGCAGAATCATATTCATCCGCTTCAACACAGAAATATTGACCACCACCTAAACGTGCACTTTCACTAAAACCAAGCGGTACGCCGCCGATCAAGAAACCTGGATTTAAACCCGCCTGATCCAGTACCCAAGCCAGCATCGTCGTGGTAGTGGTTTTACCATGTGTACCTGCGACACCGAGTACGTGTTTGCCTTGCAGCACATGGTCTGCCAGAAATTGTGGGCCAGAAATATAAGGCAGGCCTTCATTCAGCATATATTCAATCGCATCAATGCCGCGTTTCATGGCATTGCCGACAATCACCAGATCAGGATGCGGCTGTAAATGGCTACGGTCATAGCCCTGCATCAGTTCAATACCCGCATTTTCGAGTTGAGTTGACATAGGTGGATAAACATTGGCATCTGAACCTGTGACTTTATGTCCTAAATCTCGTGCGAGTAGAGCCAAAGACCCCATAAATGTGCCACAAATACCCAAAATATGCAGATGCATAACGCGCCTTCTCCACTGCTCTTCATACAGCACTGATATCGTATGTATGATTGTCGTTATCAATAAAAATCAAACGCAACGATAGCAAGGCTTGCATGGAAAAGATAGTCAAAATTCGTTGTTGTTGTTTAGTTCTAATTATGCAGATGAATGCTAAAATTTCAGGGTTTTTACAAGCATATCTTTTCTGCGATTCACCCTTGATCTGGATACCAGCACATTATGTTGAGCCCTACTCTTTTAGCGTTATGTTTGTTGATTATTTCCAACTGTTTTATGACGTTGGCATGGTATGGACATCTGAAAATCCTGCATGATGCACCGATCTGGCAAGCGATCCTGTTTAGCTGGTGTATTGCCCTGCTGGAATACAGTTTTATGATTCCTGCCACCAAGTTGCTCAACCAGCATGGCTGGAGTCTGGGAGAAATGAAGATTACCCAAGAGGTGGTGACATTAATGGTGTTTGTGCCTTTTATGATTTTTGTATTTAAACAGCCGTTTAAGCTGGACTATATCTGGGCAATGCTGTGTTTAATGGGGTGCGTCTATTTTGTATTTCGAAACCAGAGCTAATTTTCGTGAAGCAGTTCACGCGTTCTTTTGTTGGGGATGCTTGAAAAAACCGCTATAATATTTGCCAATTTATTCCTTCGTGCTTGGCGTAAGTCGAGATACTTCTCTATTTTTATCATGTTTTGGAAAAGCCAATGAATGCGGTCGCAACAGATAGCCAACCTTTAGTCGGAATTATCATGGGTTCTCAATCAGATTGGGCAACACTTGAACATACCGCTAACATGCTCAAACAGTTGGGTGTTCCTTTTGAAGCTGAAGTGGTTTCTGCGCACCGTACCCCGGATCGTTTGTTTGAATATGCTGAAACAGCTCGTGATCGTGGTATTCAGGTGATTATTGCGGGCGCTGGTGGGGCTGCACATTTACCGGGGATGTGTGCGGCTAAAACCGATTTACCTGTACTGGGCGTACCGGTTAAATCATCGATTTTAAATGGTGTAGATTCACTGCTTTCAATCGTGCAAATGCCAGCAGGTATTGCGGTGGGTACTTTGGCGATTGGTCAGGCTGGCGCAACCAATGCAGCGATTATGGCAGCGCAGATTTTAGGCTTAACCCGTCCAGACATCGCTAAAAATGTAGCGGATTTCCGTACGGCACAAACAGAAAAAGTATCGAGCAATAACATTCCTGGTCATGAGTGAGGATAAGCAAAGCAACGCTTTGCCCGAATGCAAGGCAAGGACTTTGTCCGAGTAAGAGGATAAGCAAACTTAAAGCATCGCTTTAAGGCTTTGCCCGAGCAAAAGAGTTATAGATATGAATAAAACCATCGGTATTTTTGGTGGCGGACAGCTTGGACGTATGATGGCGCAAGCGGCATTGCCACTGAATATTCAATGCACCTTCTTTGAGGCAGAAACGGATTGCCCTGCCGCAATTTTAGGTCCGGTATTTTCTAGCCAAAATCCGCAAGGCTTGCAAGATTTCATTGCCAGTGCGGATGTATTTAGTCTTGAATTTGAAAATACGCCTGTTGCGGATGTAGATGTTTTAACCCAAAGCAAAACCCTGCACCCGCCTCGCCTTGCGTTAGCGACTGCACAAAACCGCTTGGCCGAGAAAAGTTTGTTTGATGAGCTCAACATTCCTGTTGCGCCGTATCGTGCTGTGGATAGTTTAGAGAGCTTAAAACAGGCGGTTGTTGATCTTGGCTTACCGATAGTCTTAAAAACCGTGACAGGTGGCTATGATGGTAAAGGCCAGTTCGTATTACGTACTGAAGATCAGATCGACACGGCTTGGGCTGAACTTGGCCCTGCAAAAAGCCTGATCGCTGAAAGCTTTGTTAAATTCAGCCGTGAAGTCTCGATTATTGCGGTGCGTGGACAAAACGGCGATGTGAAAACCTGGGCGCTGGCAGAAAACCATCATCATAACGGCATCTTGTCCCATTCGATTGTACCAGCGCCAAATAGCGTTGATTTACAGCCCGTGGCACAAGATTATATTACCCGTTTGTTAAACCACTTGAATTATGTCGGCGTGCTTACACTTGAATTGTTTGTAACCGAGCAAGGTCTCTATGCCAATGAAATGGCATGTCGTGTACATAATTCAGGTCACTGGTCGATTGAAGGTGCGATTTGCTCGCAATTTGAGAACCATATTCGTGCGGTTGCCGGTTTACCTTTGGGCTCAACTGAAGTGATTCGTCCAACGGTGATGATCAATATTATTGGTCAGCATCCAAAATCTGAAGATGTTTTGGCGCTGAACGGTGCGCATTTACATCTCTATAATAAGTCTGAGCGTACAGGTCGTAAGCTGGGACATATTACCTTGATGCCGAATAATTCAGATGATTTAACCGCTTTATGCCGCCAATTGGCACAAATTTTACCTGTACCATTGGCATTAACAGCAGATATGACCCTCTAAATTTATCCACAATAGCTCAAAAAAAGCGATCTTCGGATCGCTTTTTTCATTCTGCGCTGTTTTTAAATTTAAAATAATAAAATTGAGCTGTTGTGGATAACTTGTTTTGGTATTTTGAATTTAAAATTATGGGGGTGATTTGAATTTAAATATGCAGTGGATAAGTTGTTCTGTATTTTAAATTCAAAAAAGAGCGCCTGATTTAAATTTAAAAGTTAAGGCCAGAGTGGGTTTTTAAATTTAAATCAAGGGCTGTGGATATCTATTTTACCTGGAATAACAAGCTGAAAAATATAAGCTTAGCGTCTTCTGGGTGTTTTGTTCGCATCATGTACTGTTTAAATCGAAGAAATGAATTTAAAAGTGGATAAGTTTTTTAAATTTAAATGCTCAAGTTATCCAGTATGGTATTTTTGAATTTAAATTGGGCTTGTTGATAACTTTTAAATTTAAAATAAAGTCTGAATTATGAATTTAAAAGCAGGGTTTTAAATTTAAAAACCGAGAAATGAATTCAAAGTTACGTTTCCAAACTATACATCTTCATATAGCGTGTTAAGGTGGAGAGGAAATTTAAATTCAAAAGTTTTGGTTCAGTCATGAAACGTCATTTTTCTTTTTTTCTAGGCACTGCCTTATTTACTTTTTTCAATCAGGCGCATGCCGAGCTGGTGATTAATGGTGCAGCCGTTTCTACACCAGCCACGACCGCAGCGGTCGCCAGCAATTATACGCCTAATTCTAATTTTCAGGGCTGTATTGCCAATTTGCGTTCGCAGGCCATCGCATCCGGTGTTTCTGGCGCGACTTATGATCGCTATACCCAAAATTTAACCCCGGATTATTCCGTGATTGATAAATTAAATTATCAGCCTGAATTTTCGACACCGATCTGGGATTATTTGTCTGGCCTTGTGGATAACGAGCGCGTTCAGGCAGGGCAGCAAAAATTAAATCAGCACCGTGCAGTATTGAACCGTGTCGAACAGGCCTATGGTGTTCCTGCGGAAACAGTTGTGGCCGTGTGGGGAGTTGAAAGTAATTATGGTGATATTTCCGGTAAATATCCTTTATTACAGGCTTTAGGAACATTAAGTTGTGAAGGTCGCCGTCAAAGTTATTTCCGTGGCGAGTTTTTTGCCACCATGCGTATTTTACAGCGCGGTGATTTAACGCAGGATCAGCTGTACGGTTCATGGGCTGGGGCTTTTGGTCATACCCAGTTTATGCCATCGACTTATGAACGTTTAGCGGTTGATTTTGATGGTGATGGTCGTCGTGATCTGGTTTCTAGTACCACGGATGCTTTGGCTTCAACAGCAAACTTCTTAAAACGGGCAGGGTGGCAAACCGGTATGCCATGGGGCTTTGAAGTGAAGATTCCGCAAGGCATGTCGATTTCTGGTGAAAGCCGCCGTAATAAAAAGCCGTTAAATAGCTGGATTGCCCAAGGTGTGACCCGGGCCGACGGTACCGCATTGATTCAAGGTAATTTATCCGGCAGCACCCCGGCAGGGCTGATTTCTCCAGCGGGTGCCAATGGTCCAGTGTTCTTGGTATTTAAGAACTTTGACGCGATTTACAGCTATAACGCGGCGGAAAGCTATGGTTTAGCTATTGCCCATTTATCGGATCGTTTACGTGGTGGTACACCATTCTTAACTTCATGGCCAACCGATGATCCGGGTACTTCACGTGCGGAACGTCGTGAAATTCAACAGTTTTTAGTACAACGCGGTTATGATATTGGGACTGTAGATGGACTGATTGGTGATAAAAGCCGTCAGGCTATTCGCCAGGAGCAAACCCGTTTAGGCTTAAATCCAACCGGACGTGCAGGGCAGCAGATTTTACGCGCTTTCCGTCAGGAACAAGCCAAACAAATGATGCAATAATTGATGCATTAAAAAAAGGTCTGCCATATGCAGACCTTTTTTATATTAAGGGGCAGGATCGAGTTTAACGGCTTCTAAAATATCGAAAATCACTGCAGTTACATCCTGACTTAAATCACGGTCATTAAAAATTTCATAAGCAGTAATGGTCACATCTGTATCACTCGGGAGTTGCTTTTGTTCTTCTTCAACCAGATGTTCGATGGGCAATAAGGTCTGTTTAACTTCCAGATGTAAAATCTCGTCATAGGCGACATTTTCATCTTCCAGCTCAACTTCTTGCTCGTTGAAATAGGGAATCAAAATGGAATGGAGAAAGGGGCTAATATCTTCAATATTCAAGAATTCGATATCACGAGTCTGCTCAATCGTACTGATGTGGTCGTTCACTTCAATTAAGATATGATAATAACTCATGCCGATCTCCATTAAGATAAAGATGATGTTTTCATCCACAATAACATGAATAAATCCAAAGAATCGACCCATTCTTGTTACTAAGCAAGCGATAATGGATAAAACACCTATATTTTATAGGGATTAAGGCACTCGAGAAAAACCCAATAATTCCAGATCGGTATCCGTCAGCTGAAAATCTTTTGCATTCTGCTCTTTAATGCGTGGATACATTAAGGATTTCGGATCTTGAGTATGTTTTAGGCCTAAAGCATGCCCAAATTCATGCGCTAGTGTTAGGCGTAAGTCATCCATGGATGAAAATTCATAAATAAAAATCTGTTGACCATGAAACTGACCTTTATGCAGGACCTGAGGTTTAAAGGTCTGGTTAAATACCGTTACGGATTCAGTCAATTGTTGGTAGAGCTGTTTCGATTGCTCTGTTTGCGTATTGAATTGTTGGACCAGTTGATTATGTTCAGCTATTTTGGTCTGTAAATCGCTCGCTTGCTGTTGCAGGGTGTGTTGTTGTTGCTGCAGTCGTGCAACTTGCTTTTGATTTTGAGCGGAGGCTTTCAGATTTCGCAGGGCCTGCTGATACTTTTGCTGATTATTTTGATATTCAAACTTTTGTAATTCGAGTCGAGTCCTGGAGTCAGCGACGCTTTGTTTTAGACGCTGTAATTGCTGATTTTGCGCTAACCAATGCTGTTGTTCCTGCTCAAGCTGGTTCAGATTTTCCGAGCGTTTCATGCTGCGTACTTGACGCTGATCAAATACCAAATGAATGACAAACTCTGCTTCTGGATCATAGACAAAATACTGTTGTCCGGTATCTTTTGCCCAGATGGCAGCCGCCTGCTGGCTTAACTCAATCATTTGTTGTTGCGTGATATTGAGACGTGGATCCAGATCGGCAATCCGGTAGCGTAGAGGATGCTCGCTGCTATAACGGATTTGTGTTTGAGGGGCGTTTGACGAAATTTGGGCAAAAGCTGGCGCTGGGACCAGCATGAACACACATGTAGCCAATAAATGAGAAAAACAACGCATAAAGGGAGATAAAGCTTGAAAAAGATCGCATTTTAATCAGTTTAAACAGGGAGTCAAATGGATCAATTGAGTGAAGAGTGAGAATTTGGGAAGATATTTCTAGAAAATGAATAAAAATACAGATGTAGAAAAAAGTAAGTAAAATATAGCGGAATAGAGCAAGTTTGCAGTTAAAGTGAATAAAAAATAAAATCAGAACAGTTGTTTAATTTTTATTCTTTTCTCATGTGTGCTCATCTAAAGAGCGTGTCTAAACTAGGCAAAGCATAAAATAAAGGATTGAAAATTATTTTATTTTTCACATAAAAGCCAAAATTTAACTGATTGAAAAGTAGACAATGAGTCTAGTCGTTCCTCAATCGTTACCAAATTGGGAGGGAATAATTAATACATGGCTTTCACTAGGTCTTTATCAGAATCGGTTAATGCGAACTTTTGCAGGTTCTGTTGTTGAATAATCGGATACATCAAAGAGCTTGGATCATCGGTATGGGCAAAACCTAAGGCATGCCCAAACTCATGCGCCAGCGTTAAGCGTAGATCATGTGTCGATGAAAATTCATAAATCATGATGTGTTTGCCATCAAAATGGCCTTTGTGGAACAGACGGGGCTGAAAGATCTGATTAAACTGATTGGCAGAAGCCACCAGTTGCTGATTGCCTTGATTTAAAGCCTGAATGTCCTGATTAAGTTGTCGGCTACGTTGATTATGTTGCTGAATGTCCTGTTGCAAAGCTAAAGCTTGCTGCTGTAAGGCAATTTGTCGTTGAGCCAGTTGATCCGCCAGAACTTTTGAAGAAGAGCGCTGCTGGTTAAAGCGCTGCGCATCCTGATTATATTGCTGAAATTGTGCGTTGAGTTGTGCCTGTTTATCGGCAATCAAGGCTGAATTTTGCTGAATATCCGCCTTGACCTGCTGTAATTGTTGATTCTGTTTATGCCATTGTTGCTGGTCTTGCTGCAGTTGTTGCAGGCTCTGCACGCGATCTGTACTGCGTTGTTGGCGTTCATCAAAAACCAGATTGATACTAAATTCCGCCTCTGGATCATAGATAAAATTTTGCTGGCCTGTTTCATGTTCCCAGATTTTGGCTGCTTGCTGCGTCAGTTCTAGCACTTGTTGCTGACTTAAATGAAAGCGTGGATCAATATCGGCAATACGATAATGCAGTGTTTTTTTGATGGTTTGATGCTGATGCGGATTAACCGGATTGATATTGGTCTGCGCATAGCTAAGGTGAGGGGAGAGCGTACAGAAATATACTGCAAGCATCGCCATATTCATAATACGCATAAGCCAAACTCCCCTAAATAAGGCTTATTTTTGAGCAGTATTGGATTCAGGTCAAAACGCTATCTATTTAATAAATAAAACTAAAAAGTGTGATTTTTTTCTAATAAATAAAAAAATAAATCGAATAATTTACACTATCGTAAAATCAGCAGCTTGTCTGTTTTTTGTTCATAATTCCAAGAGAATCAAAAGATTAAATTTATTAAGCACGGAACAGCTGTATAAATAGCGATAAAAGTCTTGATTGTTAACTTTTGTAAAATATTGATAAATTGGCAATTTTTTCTAATTTTTGATAAAAAATTGCTGCTTTGTGACATTTAATGTCGAGGCGTATTCTGCGCAAAATGTGAATGATCGCTCATTCTGGAAGGTTTTTATTTACTCTACTTATCTGTTCTTTAACAGGTTTAAATCTGCTTCAGTAAGGCGAAAATGCGCCCTATCCTGATCTTTCATAATCGGATGCATTAATGCATGTGGATCATCAGTATGTTGTAGGCCTAAGGCATGGCCGAATTCATGCGCCAGGGTTAAACGTAGATCATCCTCAGATTCAAATTCATAAATCAGAATCTGTTTGCCATTAAATAGGCCTTTATGGAATAAATGTGGCTTAAAACGTTGTTTATAGTGGTCAACGGATGCATTCAATTGCTGGTCCAGTGCATTAAGCTCATCTATTTGCTGATTGAGCTGCTGAATCTTCTGATTGTACTGGTCAATTTCCTGTTTAAGCGACTGTACATTTTGCTGCAACGCCTGTTGTCGCTGTTGAAGATCAGCTGGATTGGCGAATACCGCCGGATTTTGCCGAGCCTGTTGCTGTGCTTGCTGATAGGCCTGGATTTGCTGATTTAATTGTTGCTGTTTTAAGCCTAAAAATTGCCGGCTTTGAAGAATTTCCTGTTCAATCTGATCTAAGGATTTCTTTTTCTCTTGCCAGCGTTGCTGATTGGATTCAAGCTGGCTTAAATGTTCCCGACGTTGTTCACTCTCGATTTGACGTTCATCATAAATGAGATGTATTGCCAGCTGGGCCTTTGGATCATAAACCAGATAATCCTGTCCTGTACCGTCTTTCCAGATCTGTGCGGCTTGCTCACTGATCGCCTGCACTTGCTCAAGGCTGAGCTTAAAACGTGGATCCACCTCAGCAATACGATAGCGAAGCCGTGTATCAAAGGGTTTGCTGATACGATCGGTCAGTGAGTTAAATTTAAGCTGCGGGTGTTGGTAGGTTTGATAACCCGACCAGAACAGAAACATTGCCAATGTAACAACGAGGAGATGCTTCATTGTTTGGGTGTGCAGAATAAAGACTGATACAGGCTCGGGAGCAGGAGAATTCCCCAGATCAGTGTCGCGAAAATATTGCCCATTTCATAAAAAATAGCACCCAGACCGGATATGAATGTCCAGGAAAAACCGGGCAAAAGATAAAGTAGTAAAAAGGGGAAATAGCTATACAGATATAAGGTTCTTGCCCATGGCTTAAAGAAAAATAAACCCGCTAACATGATAACGGCAATAATAGCGGCTAGGCTTGAAAGCAGAATTTCCCAGTTTTGGGGTTCGGTTGCCAGCAATTCCGCTACGGCAATAGAGCGTTGATCATAGGCATCCAGGATTGTCCCTAAACCAATACAAAGCAGTGAAGCACTTAATAACAGTCTAAATTTGGATTTGCTAAGGATAGGATCATTTTTCATTTTTAGCGCTGAAGGATTTTTTAATTGCCTGAATTATACATAAAAAGAATTCAGTTCCTTAACTTGTTGCAAGCGTTTGCGGAAGGGGGGAAATAAGCGGTTGATAGCACGTGCATGCCTATGATTTGGCTCAAACAGCAGATATTTAAAATAAAAAAACCGCGCTTACGCGCGGTTTTTTTAAAGAGACAAATTATTTTTTGTCATCTTTTACTTCTGTGAACTCAGCATCTACAACGCCATCGTCCGCTTTTTGTTGTTGACCCGCATCGCCACCTTGGAATGCATTTGGATCAAAACCTTCTGCGCCGCCAGCTGCACCTTGTGCTTGTTCATAAGCACGTTGTGTAATTGGCATCAAGATGTTTTGCAAAGCTTCAGTTTTCGCTTTGATGTCTTCAACATCATTTTCTTTAGTTGCTGCTTCAAGTTCAGAAACGGCAGTGCTTACAGCTGTTTTTTCATCTTCAGTGACTTTATCACCAAGATCTTTCACGGCTTTGTTCGAGCTTGAAATTAATGCATCAGCTTCGTTACGTGCTTTTGCAAGTTCTTCAAACTTACGGTCTTCTTCTGCATTCGCTTCAGCATCTTTGATCATTGCTTCGATTTCAGCATCAGACAAACCTGAGTTTGCTTTAATCTGGATCGATTGCTCTTTACCTGTGCTCTTATCTTTCGCTGATACTTTCAAGATACCGTCAGCGTTGATGTCGAACGATACTTCAATTTGCGGTACGCCACGTGGAGCAGGTGGGATATCGCCTAACTGGAAGTTACCCAACAATTTATTTTGTTGAGCCATTTTACGTTCACCTTGGTAAACCGAAATGTCTACTGCAGGCTGATTGTCAGCAGCGGTAGAGAACACTTGTGATTTCTTCGCAGGAATCGTGGTGTTTTTCTCAATGATCGGAGTCAATACGCCGCCCATTGTTTCGATACCTAAAGTTAATGGTGTTACGTCTAATAAAAGCACGTCAGTTTTGTCACCAGACAATACTGCACCTTGAATCGCTGCACCAATCGCAACTGCTTCGTCAGGGTTCACGTCTTTACGTGGCTCTTTACCGAAGAATTCTTGTACTTTTTGTTGTACAAGTGGCATACGAGACTGACCACCAACTAAAATTACGTCAGAGATGTCAGAAGTCGAAAGACCTGCATCTTTAAGCGCGATACGGCAAGGCTCAATCGTACGAGCAACTAGGTCAGCAACCAAACCTTCAAGTTTTGCACGCGTTACATTGATCACTAAGTGTTTAGGACCAGTTGCATCAGCGGTGATGTATGGAAGGTTGATTTCTGTTGCATTCGATGAAGAAAGCTCGATTTTTGCTTTTTCAGCAGCTTCTTTCAAACGTTGTAACGCAAGTGGATCATTTTTCAAGTTCACACTTTGTTCTTTTTTGAATTCTTCAACCAGGAATTCAATTAATGCGTTATCAAAGTCTTCACCACCAAGGAAAGTATCACCATTGGTTGATAACACTTCAATTTGCTGGTCGCCATCAAGGTCAGCGATTTCAATGATTGATACGTCAAAAGTACCACCACCTAAGTCGTAAACTGCAACTTTACGGTCGCCTTCTTTTTTGTCCATACCGAACGCAAGTGCCGCAGCAGTTGGTTCGTTAATGATACGTTTAACGTCTAAACCAGCGATTTTACCCGCATCTTTAGTTGCTTGACGTTGCGCATCGTTAAAGTAAGCAGGAACAGTAATAACCGCTTCTGTAACTGTTTCACCTAAATAGTCTTCTGCAGTTTTTTTCATCTTTTTCAAGATTTCAGCAGAGATCTGTTGAGGTGCCAATTTTTTATCGTTAACTTCAACCCAAGCATCGCCATTATCAGCTTTGATGATTTTGTAAGGTACAAGACCGATGTCTTTTTGTACTGCTTGATCTTCATAACGACGACCGATTAAACGCTTGATAGCGAATAATGTGTTTTTCGGGTTGGTTACCGCTTGGCGTTTCGCGCTTTGACCCACCAAGATCTCGCCATCTTTATAGGCAATGATCGATGGAGTGGTACGTGCGCCTTCAGCGTTTTCGATTACTTTTACTTTATCGCCTTCAAGTACAGCAACACATGAGTTGGTAGTACCTAAGTCAATACCAATAATTTTTGCCATTGATTGTGTTCCTCTAAAATTTTGTTGCAATGTTTTTGCTTGTTATTCGATATGAGAGTCAATCGGTTTTTTTCAAGCATTTTTATGAAAAAAAATCAAAAAACTCTCAAAATTCTGTATTTTTGAGCAAATAAATGCTCTGCCCATCGGGATTATTGGCCCACCATCACCATTGCAGGGCGGAGTAGGCGACCATTTAAGGTATAGCCTTTCTGTAAAACAGTGCCGATTTGGTTGGCTTGGGCATTTGGATCAATCCCTACCGCCTGATGTAAATCTGCATTGAAACCATTTTGGGTGTCTGCTTCGACTACGCCAAACTTCTCAAGCGTAGTCAATAATGATTTCAAAGTCAGCTTAACGCCTTCAAGTACCGGTGTTTCTTCTTCGCCAGCTGCCTGAATTGCACGCTCGAGGTTATCGACAGAATCGAGCAATTCTTTTGCGAACTTCTCAAGCACGGTATCTTTATGCTTTTCAGATTCACGTTGAATACGCTCTACACTTTTCTGCGCTTCATAAACCGCATTGGCAGTACGTGCTTTTTCTAATTTCAGGCTTTCTTCAAGTTTGGTGATTTGCGCTTGTAAATCTTCAACGCTAAGCTCGTTTGCCTGCTCTACACCTTCAGCTTGAGTTTGTTCAGTCTGTTGCTCATTTTGAATGTCTTGAGCTTGCTCATTGTGCTCATTAGCCATTGATGATCTCCGTTGAAAAAAGTTCTTAAACATGTACAGTCCTTTTGGCGTGAATGCTCTTAGGGTTAAACCCGAACTGCCACATCTTGGTCATTCATTGATAGGGATGAAGTATGGGCAAGCCGACAAAATTCAAGCGTTCAGGTCAATTTAAATCTTTTAATTTTGCTGATTTAAGTAAAAATTCAGGTTTTCAATCACAAAAGCAATAAATTCTTGGGTGATTTTGGGTAAATGTTGCCTTGACGCATAGACCAGCGACAAGGTCAGGTCAGGTGCAGAAAAATCTGTAAATACCTGTTGCAAACGCTGCTGCGCGATGTCCTTGCGTACCAGTAAGCTCGGGAGCATGGCAATGCCTTCAGCTTTAAGACACATCTGATAAAGCGCAATCACATCATTGCTTTTAAACGTAACATTTAATGGATAGTTCTGGGGTTGCTGATCTGTATCAAACAAGGTCCAGTACTGGTTATGGGTATGATGCGCAATACAGTCATGCTGAATCAGCTGACTGGGATGCGACAGGGGAGTGTGGTCTTGTAAATAATGGGGATGTGCGCAAAAGATCGATTCAATCTGGCAGACCGGTCGTGCAATTAAACCATCAGCCACTTTTTGGGTAATACGCAAAGCTAGATCGACATGTGCATCGATGAGGTCAACAGTATTCTCTGTTAAATACACATCAAAATGGATCTGGGGATAGCGCTTTTTAAATTGTTTAATACATTCATTGACACCAAGCTGAAACAGAAACAGACCACAGGTAAAACGAATGGTGCCATTATGTTGTTCGGGCGCAGCCAAACCTTCCAGTAACTGTTGTTGCTGTAAAATATTCTCACAATACACCAGCGCTTTTTCACCTGCTGGGGTGAGCGAAACTTTACGGGTATTACGTTGAAATAACCGGGTTGAAAATGTCTGCTCAAGATGTTCCAGATAGCGGGACACCATGGCTTTGGAATAATCCAGATGCTCGGCTGCTTTACTCAGATTGCCTTGCTGCGCAATACAGACAAAGACTTGAATGGCTTTTAAGGTATCCATGTTTATTATCATTGTTGCAAGATATGCAACATTTTATCTTAGTTTAGTGTGTTTCTTCAGCAATAATTGCAATTTAAAGTGTTCCTTATCAGATTGGAGACGATAAGATGAATACCAAACCTTACATCCTTGCTTTATCAGCTTTAGCCGCAACATCTGCTGCATTTGCACAAGATTTAAAAATCCAGAATTTTCTGGCTCAACCTGAGCATTTTGGCGTGACTTCAACTTTAATTGAAGGGGATAAAGAAGTTTTACTGGTCAATGCGCAATTTTCTAAATCAGAAGCATTGCGGATTGCTGCCGACATCTTGGATAGCGGTAAGACCTTAAAAACCATTTTTGTCAGTTATGGTGATCCAGATTTCTATTTTGGCTTAGACGTATTTAAACAATACTTCCCGAATGTTCAGATCATTGCGACTCCTGAAACAGTAAAACATATTCAGGATACACAAGCGTTGAAAGTTGCCTACTGGGGTCCAAAAATGGGCGCCAATGCGCCAAGTAAAATCTTTGTGCCACAAGTCTATAGCGCGAAGACTTTAAAACTCGAAAATCAGGATATCGAGATTAAAGGTAAAAAAGAACTGACTTATTTATGGATTCCGAGCGCGAAAGCTGTCGTTGGTGGTATTCCGGTATCATCGGGTATTCATTTGTGGACCGCAGATACCCCGACAGTCAAAGATCGTGCTGAAGTGGTTCAGGCTTTAGAAAGTATTAAAGCCCTCAACCCGAAAGTCGTGGTCCCTGCGCATATGAAAGCAGGAGCGGCAGAAGGACTGGATGCGGTGAACTTCTCGATTGATTATTTGAAGCAATATGAGAAAGCTGTGAAAAGCACAAACAACTCGGCTGAGCTGGTGAAAAAGATGCAAACGCAGTATCCGGCGTTGGGTGAGTCGAGTAGTCTGGAACTTGGCGCCAAGGTGGTCAAAGGCGAGATGAAATGGCCTTAATTATGGGCTAATCAATGAAAACCGTGATGAAAATGCACGGTTTTTTTATATCTGCTACATTTATTTTTAATCATAATTACTTAATTGTAATCTTTTAGGACGGTTGTGCTGTGTTTCTATGAATTATAAAAAAATAAGATAACGGCTTTTTTCATTTTCTATGCCAGCAAAAATCGATGAAAGTGCTGTATTGATAAATGCTTAGCGTTTGGTGAAGGTTGAGAGAATACGTGAATTAAGCAATGAGTTGATTTAAGAAAAATTGCAAAACAATGCGGCTTACATAACAAACTGCAACTAATCCTCATCACGTCCGTGAAAAAAATTGTGAATGATAGGCATCGCAAAGACAACTTTGCTTTTTGTCATAATGAAAGGAAATACGAAATGAAAAAGTTAGCATTGATTTCTGCAGTTGTAGCTGGTGTTGCATTAACAGCTGTAGGTTGCTCGTCTCAAGCTGGTTTGGATGCTTCTGGTTCAGCTCAAACAAGTGCTAGCCCAGCAGGCGTACAAGGTGGTGTTGGTGTAGAAGCAGGTTCATCAGTTGATGTTCAACCAGGTGGTGCTTCAGCTGACGTTTCAGGTTCAGTATCAGGCTCAGCAGGCGCTGGCGCGCAATAATTTTTTATTGTTAAGTTGGCTTCGCATAAGATTGAACAACAGATGCCGCATTTAATCTTATTCATGTACTGCTATACATAACGCGAAGTTGACTTATTCATAAAAATGACACTGTTAAAGTGATATAAAACTAGAGCTCACTGATTAGTTCTAGTTTTATAGTTTTGACAATTACCGCTTAAAACAGCATTGAATTGACATAAAAACTAGCTGTGAATAAGCACTCTGGTTAATGACTTTTTAGTAATAGCCCTTTAGCGTACGACTTATTTCAAATCTTGAACTTGATCTAAGACTTTAGAAAAGCATATAGTCGAAGACAACAACAATGATGGACAGAGCGAGAGAAGGGGACAACAAGTGACAGCATTACCTCCAAAAATACAAACACTGTTAGATAAAGGTCAAGGCCCTGCTGCACGAGCGCTCGACAAGCTGCCCAAAATTGTACAAGAATCTCTAGCCAAGCTTTTAGGCTATCCTCATCAATATCCAGATCTGGATGCATTTACCAAGTGTTTGATGGCCGTTCAGATCAAGCAAGGCCGTATTGGTTTTATCGGTGATGATCCGATTAGCTCCCGTCGTCAGTTTGATGCACAAATGCTGGCGATTTTGAATAAACCTACTTCGATTGAATCGGTTGAAGATATTCGTTTACCGCTGCAAAGCGGCACGGTCTTCGCCCGCCATTATCATCCGGCGCCCAATAAAAAATTGCCGATGCTGGTGTTTTATCATGGGGGAGGCTTCGTTGTTGGCGGTCTGGATACGCACGATGAAGCCTGTCGTCTGATTGCCAAGCATGCCAAAGTTCAGGTTTTAAGTATTGATTATCCGCTGGCACCTGAAGCTTCACCGCAGTTATTGATAAAATCATGTGAAGATGCGTTGGCATGGGTGTATCAAAACCGCCGTCAATTGAAAATCTATAAAAACCGTATTGCGGTTGCCGGAGACAGTGCCGGTGGAAATATCAGTACGGTAGTGGCTCAACACGCCGTCGGTAAATCTTATGCGCCACAGGCACAGTTACTGATTTATCCTGTGGTTGACTTTAAAAGCAGACATCCTTCCTTCTATGCGTATGGTGAAGGTCTGGTCCTCACCAGTAAAGATGTGGACTATGTGACAGACTATTATGCAACCCAGCAAAATGTGGCTCTGGATGATCCATTAATTTCACCAACGTATGGCAGCCTTAAAAAGCTTGCGCCCGCGTATGTGATTACAGCTGGTCATGACCTGCTGCATGATGAAGGTGCCATCTATAGTCATAAACTCAGACAAAATGGTGTTAAAGTCCAATATATCGATTATCCAGATCAAACCCATGGTTTTATCAATTTGACCCCCGTCTCAAGCAAGGCAAAGCGTAATACCATTGAGGTAGCGAAGAACTTTAGAAAGTTCTGGGATAAACACAGTTGATTATCGAGTTAATTACCGAGCGCCGATGTTTCACGTGAAACATCGGCGCTTTGTTTCAGGTAACAAATAGAAATAGCAAAAACAGTTTTGCAAAATTAAGATGAAGATCCACAACACCTCTATTTCCAAGCTGAGAAAAGCAATGATGAAAAAGTTGTTCATGACAACAAGTTTAATTTTGGCAAGCGGTCATTTATTTGCAAATACCATGGTTGATATGAAAACCAGTATGGGGAATATTGAAATTGAGCTATTTGATGACAAGGCGCCTGTTTCAGCAAAGAACTTTGAAAGCTACGTAAAAAGTAACTTCTATACAGGCACAATCTTTCATCGCGTGATTCCTGGTTTCATGGTGCAAGGTGGTGGCCTAGAAGCCAACATGGTTGAGAAAAGCACGAAAGCGCCGATTGTGAATGAAGCAAGTAATGGTTTAAAGAATACCCGGGGTACTTTGGCCATGGCACGGACCAGTGATCCAAACTCTGCAAGTAGTCAGTTCTTCATTAATGTGGCGGATAATAACTTTTTAAACAAATCAGCGATGGATGCAGGCTACGCCGTTTTTGGTAAAGTTACTAAGGGCATGGATATTGTTGACAAGATCGTGAGTGTTCCGACTGGTAACTACGGAATGCATCAAAATGTGCCTAAACAGCCCGTTAAAATTATCAGTGTTCAGATAAAGAACAAGAAGTAAAAAGCAAAGCAGAAATATGAATAAAATATTTCTGCTTTAAATTTATATAGTTATAAGAAATTTTTTTAAATAGCACACATATTGGTGTGTAAAAAAAGAACACTCAATAAAACAAGGGTTTAAAAAAGCTTGCACACTAAAAAAAATCTCCTATAATGCACACATCCCGACGCAATGAAGCAAAAATAACTTAGCTTTAACGGTTAAGTTGTTAAATATTTATTGCGTTTTATTTATCGCTGACGAGGCGATAAATAGATCATTAAGAGAATAGAAGAACAACTTGTGTGGATTTTTACTGGTTGATCGATCGAAAATATTTCATTGATTAATTGGTTTAAATTTCTCGAAGTTTATTTGAGCAAATATTAAGTCAGTA
>NZ_CAJHGI010000011.1:0-87210 GCF_904886855.1 Acinetobacter sp. 'aerobic (ED)' | reverse complement strand
AAGAGTGAACCACCTGATCCCTTCCCGAACTCAGAAGTGAAACCTCTTAGCGCTGATGGTAGTGTGGCACTTGCCATGTGAGAGTAAGTCATCGCCAGCTTTTAAATACGAAACACCCCTAACTAACGTTAGGGGTGTTTTTTATTGGGAAATGAAAATAAATTAAACGAAAATAGATTAATATCAATAAAATTATCTAAAAACTTTAGTTTATGACAAATGTATATATTATTGGCTCTGGTAAATTAGCGAATGAATTGCTCAAAGCGTTAAATTTTGAGAAAAATTATCGGGTTTTACCGTGGGCTGATCGAAATCCACAGGACACAGTTGCTATTGTAGTGCACGCTGGTTCTGGAAGAGAATTAAATGAGGCAATTTCTTATTGCCGACAGACAAATTCCAGTCTTATTGAATTATCAACAGATGTTGACCATCAGCAAGATTATTTGATTCCTGTTGTTTTATGCCCAAATACCAATATATTAATGCTTAAATTTATGAATATGCTCGAAAAAAGTGGGCAAAATTTTAGCCAATATCAAATAAATATTACTGAATCACATCAAGCAAATAAAACATCTCTACCAGGTACAGCAGTGGCTCTGGCCAATTCCCTGAATATTCCGAGTAATCGTATTGAATCAGTGCGTGATATACAAAAACAGCAATCTGAATTTGGAATTCCTGAACAAAATTTAGCTCGGCATGCTTATCACCGTATTGAGATTTCCGATAATGATGCTTGTTCAATTACGTTAGAGACTAGAGTGTTAGGTGACTCTCCATATGTCGGAGGAGTTAAAGATATTATTATGGCCGTTGGTGGGCGTTCTTTAGAAAAGCGGGTATATCATGTGATGGAATTCATTAATAATCACTGGATTTAAGCTATTAAAAATAAACATTTTAAAAACGCGACAAGATATGCCGTCAAGAGTTGAAAAAGGGTGTTATTACACTCGGATATCCAGCATGCTATAGAAAATAGATTTTTAATAGCCTCATGCAAGAAAGACCTTATATCAGAGCCGTAAAGCTGAAAGCTCCAGAAAATTTAGACTGGGCCAGTTATCCCTATGTTATTCCAGCAGTCAATGATTTGGAAAATATTGAGTTTCATCCCGACGTTACATTCTTTGTTGGGGAAAATGGTTCGGGAAAGTCCACGATTCTCGAAGCATTGGCACTGGCATTAGGTTTTTCGGAAGAAGGAGGCACACGCAATGTTCAACTGAATACGGCGACCAGCAGCTCTGTTTTATATCAATCTTTGCGCACAATAAAAAGTTTTAAGAAGCCTCAGGATTATTACTTCTTAAGGGCCGAAAGTTTTTATAACGTGGCGACTTATATGAAAGAACTGGATTATCTGGCAGGTTACGGTGGAGACATACACGCACGCTCCCATGGAGAGGGGTTTTTAAAGTTATTAACCATGAAGTTAAAAGGGCGAGGCTTATATCTTTTGGATGAGCCGGAAGCCGCTTTATCACCGACCATGCTAATGACCACGTTATCGGTGTTAGATCGCTTATGTCAGGCGCAATCCCAATTTATTATTGCAACCCATTCACCTATTCTTCTGGCGTATCCAAATGCAAAAATTTACCAGTTTTCGGAATCGGGTATCAAACAAATAAGCTATGAAGAAACGGAACATTTTCGGGTAACAAAGGATTTTTTGAATAATTATCAAAAGAGAATAACGCAAATTTTGGAGCAGTAGTTGAGAGTTATCTTATTTAACTTTTTGAAAAATATTTATTTTCTATAATTTATATGTTTTCTACTTTCCTCCTCGCGCCACAAGCCTATAATGATTGAGAATCATTCCAAATCTAATAAGGAAATAACATGTCAACTGATCAGCAATTTCCAGCACCAGCCAACCTAGGGATCGCAGTGTATTCAAACAATGCCGAAGCCATTGGCAACACACCTTTAGTGCGTATTAACCGTCTGATTAAAACGGGTGCAACGATTTTAGCAAAAGTTGAAAGCCGTAACCCTGCATTTTCAGTGAAGTGTCGTATTGGCGCTGCTTTGATTGCGGATGCAGAAAAACGTGGTGTACTGAAGGCTGGCATGCATATTGTTGAACCGACCAGTGGTAATACAGGGATTGCCTTAGCCTTTGTTGCAGCGGCAAAAGGTTATCCAATTACCTTAACCATGCCTGCAAGTATGAGCCTGGAGCGCCGAAAGGTCTTAAAAGAGCTTTAGGTGCAAATCTTGTTTTAACTGAGCCTGCTAAAGGAATGAAAGGTGCAGTAGATGAAGCTGCTCGTTTAGCTACGGAAAATCCAGAACTATATTTCTTGCCGCAACAATTTGAAAATCCAGCCAATCCTCAAATTCATGTCGATACCACCGGTCCTGAAATCTGGCAGGCAACCAATGGACAAGTTGATATTCTCGTTGCGGGTGTCGGCACAGGCGGAACCATTACCGGAATTTCTCGTTATTTTGAGCACGTTCAGAATAAGCCCTTGTATTCAGTTGCTGTTGAACCGGCTGAATCTCCAATCATTACTCAAACCAAAAATGGTGAAAGCATTACCCCGGCACCGCATAAAATTCAAGGAATTGGCGCCAACTTCATTCCGAAGAACTTAGATCTGGATTTGGTAGATGAAGTTGTCCCTGTGAATAGTGCGGATGCCATTGAGTGGGCAAGAAAGTGTGCAACTCAAGAAGGGATTCTGGTCGGTATCTCCAGTGGTGCAGCATTGGCGGCGGCAGCCCAAATTGCCGAACGTCCTGAAAATGCAGGCAAAACCATAGTGGTGATCTTACCGGATAGCGGTGAACGTTACCTATCTTCAGTCTTGTTTGAAGGTCTGTTTGACGAAGCCTAAATCTATTGTTCAAGGTATAAAAAACCATGCCTAAGCGCATGGTTTTTTCATTTTTGCTGTATTTTTTATAAGGCTTTTTTCAAGGTTTTTTCATGGCGTTTCACCGAGCGGGCGTACTTTTTACCTTTATGCCGTGTCCAGAAACTACGTTGATAGCCTGTTGGGCCAACATTGTAATAGGCCACGGCTTTGGACCAGCTCCCAGCAGATCGATAGTAGGTCGAGAGGACATGCGCGCCACAGTTAATGTTGACATTCTCATCATAAAGATTGCCTGGGCAAGCCTGATTCCAATGACTGGAAATGATTTGGGTTAAACCAATGGCTCCCGTTGGTGAGCGGGCAGCGCTATTGTAATTGGATTCCTGTCGAATCAGCGCGGCCAGTAAAGTCGGCGATACATCATAACGCTCAGCACTTTGAATGATCATTGGTGATAAACGATTGGCCGTGCTGGGTGAAACAGAATAAGCGTTTTGTAAGCCTGAGGAGAGTTGATTCGAGCGATTTGCAAATGATCCGCTTAAGCTACTACACGCGGAAAGACTCACTGCCATAATGATAAGGCTGAGCTTTAAAAAAAGTGAACCGAGCGCGTGAGAAGTCATACCTTGATCAGTTGATGTAGAGACGATTTGCAAAACCAAGACCCGAGACAGAATAAAATTATTAGGATGGTATGCACTCGGTTTAGGGGAGTCAATAGCAGTTGTTTTACCGTATTGATTCTTTTAAACGGGACATAAAAAAGCCCCGACATCCTGTCGAGGCTTTTCATATTGGGTTTCTTGCCATCAACTCCTGTCAATGACCACATCCTGTGCTGTTATTGTTCTGAATGAGACGTCCTGTCCCTGTATGAGTCCTATATTAATGAATGCAAGATGATGAGGACATTCGCCAATGACGCCAACCGGTGTAGGTTTTTACCGACAAGGTTTATAAAGCTTCTTTCAAGGACTGTTCATGTCGTTTGACCGAGCTGGCATAACGTTCAGCCTGTTGGCGCATATACGGGCTTCTGCGATAGCCTGTCGGACCCACATTGTAATAACCCAAGGCTTTTGCCCAGTCTCCAGTGGACTGATAGTAGTTCGCCAGAATATAGGCACCACAATTAATGTTGACATGTTCATCATACAGATCACCTGGACAAAACTGTTGCCAGAATTTTGGACGGACCTGCGTTAAGCCCACTGCATCCGCAGAGGAGCGGGCAAACGTGCGATAACTGGATTCCTGACGAATCAGTGCAGCCAGTAAATGCGGGGAAATGTTATGTCGTTCAGCAGTTTTGAGAATGATCGGAGCAACGCGATTCGCAGTGCTCGGCGCAACGGAGTAGGCGTTCTGGATTCCTGTTGCAAATTGTTGAGATTGACGTACAGAAGGGCCTTGAGTACTGGTACAGGCAGCGGTTAAATAGCTAATGAAAAGGACGACACTCAATTTGGCAAAAGTGATTTGGAACCGAGAAAAGCAAAATTTGTTGTAAATTATCATCGTAAAACAAGACTGACCATCATATATAAAACATGCGGATAGTAGGTAGCAAGTCACAGGGAGTCAATGCAGAATCGTAAGTTAAATCGTTTACTTTTTTTGTATTCAAACAAACTCGAGGATCATAAAAAAGCCCCGACATCCTGTCGAGGCTTTTTCATATTTGGTTTCTTGCCGCCAACTCCTGTCAACGACCACACCCTGTGTTCTTGTTATTCTGAATGAGACATCCTGTCTCTCTATGCTTCATATCTTAGTGAATCTATCTCTCTAGGGGTATTCGCCAATGACCCCAGTTACTGTAGGCTTTTGCTTACACAGTCCCAATTAGCGTTTCTTTAGAATCCATCCTACCAACCTTTGTGCAATCGGTGCACAGACCAATACGCTAGGAAAGGCAAACATCCACGCCACGATCCAGGCTGACATCCACATGGCAAAGAAATGTTCGATAAAACCGACTGCCTTTAATATGGTGATGCCAGAGATTAAAAAAGACATCATGCAGGACAGAACCAATGGAAATAAAAGACTTGCTGCTTTCACGTGATCATCACTCCTTGATATGCACTTAAGCTGGATGCAAAATTTTGTCCAAATAGCTGAGCAGTTTTGATATCACCAAAATCAAAGGCATCTGCTGCACTGGCATGTTCAGCTTGTGCCATAAGCCCAGTCCATGAGCCGAGTCGATTGGCTGCTTGCGTATACGGAACCCCTTGATGTTGCTCTGGTAAAATAGGGTTACCGACCCATATCATACCGTGTTGCATCGAAAAGGTGAAAAGTGAAATCAGTGTAGATTGCTTATCCCCTGCGGGTAGAGAGGAAACGGTAAATCCTGTGGCTAATTTTCCTTTAAATGCTTGTTTTTTCCATAAAGGCCCTGTGGCATCCATCAATTGTTTAAATGTGCCTGACACACCACCCAGATAGGTGGGAGAGCCCCAAATCAGTCCGTCATAGTGACAGAGTAATTCGGGTTGAGACATTAACTGCTCAGCGCTGAATAAATCAGTTTTAATCTGTCCAACTTGCGCTATACCGCGTTGAATCTGTTGGGCAATAAACTGGATATGGCCCTGACGGCTATGATAAATAATGGCAATCGACTTCATGGTTGATCCCTCAGTGAAATAATGCAAGCAATTGAGCGCTGAGATATAAACCGCAGCCGAAAATAGCGTGGTTGATCAGGCTGCGTAGACAGTTGCGCAGAGGCTGTGCTGTTTTAGTTGAAGCAACGCCTGCCCCCATAGCCGGTTGCATAATCAAGAAGGGAATGAGCACTGTAATCACGCCGAAAATAAAAGCAGAGCTAAATTGTGGTTGCAATAACCATGCTTCTCCAACAATCAGCACAAAGCTGAAGGCAAACAGCATGCCGACACTGTAATGTGCCAGCCAACCCAAGGCATATTCCTGTCGGATGGCAGGACTTTGCGCAATCGATGCATGGATGAACTTGCCTCGAAACATCCAGCCCAACCAACGGCCCAACAAAGCAAAATTTAAGCTTGGGCGGTTGAGTGTTTTTAACAGCAATAGCCACATATCCATCATGATTGTGGCACCGACACCTAAACACAGGATTTGAAATAACAGTTCTGCAGTTTCCATTTTTCACCTTGATCTTTTTTGCGTAAAACGCGATAAAGATAGTGTGCAAGTTCAAGTCAACTTGAAGTCAAGGGGTATTTATGGATATTGGAGAAGTTGCGAAGCGGGCCCATGTGAGCACCTCAACCTTACGCTTTTATGAAGAAAAAGGTTTAATCAAATCAATAGGCCGTCATGGATTACGCCGACAATATGGCAAGCAGGTTCTGGATCAATTGGCATTGATTGCTTTGGGGCGGGCGGCAGGTTTTTCCCTTAATGAAATTGCACAGATGTTTGGCGAAAATGGTCAGCCTGAACTGGATCGCGCCATGCTCAATGAAAAAGCTGAACAATTGCAACAAATGATCCAGCGCTTGGATTTTATCAGCCAGGGACTGAGACATGCTGCGGTATGCCCCGCAGAAAATCATATGCAATGCCCAACTTTTCAAAACTTTTTAAAAGCTGCGATTGCGGGTGCATATCGACCGATCAAACTTGAGTAAGACTGGATAGACGATCGTTAGCGTAATTTATAAAACAAAATGTTGGGTTACATTGTCATCTTTTCGCCATAAAGAGTTCATGCGATTGCAGTAAAAATGTCATCAAAGCTTGCTTAAATTGGCGTAATTTTTGACCAAGCGTATAAAACCATGAATAAGAAAACTTTATTGGCCGTATTGTGCAGTACAGCTTTAGGACTCAGTGCCTGTAACGATGATAATAAACAAGATCAGACCACACCCACAGAGAAAGTTACCGAGCCTACTTTAGTCTCTTTTGCCAAACTTGATGTTGCAACTTATGCGGCTGGCCCCGACTCGGGTAAAGCCGTGAGTGGTGCCAATGGAATTTATCCGCCATTTAAAGGACAACCGGTACAAGGCTTTTCTGCCGCTTTGAAAAATGCGGATGGTAGTTATATGGCCATGGCCGATAACGGTTTTGGTACACAGGACAATTCAGCCGATTTCTTATTACGTATTTATAAAATCAAAGCAGACTTTAAAAGCAAAGCTAAAGGCACAGGGCAAGTGGCTGTGCAAAGTTTTATCCAGCTACGTGATCCAAATAAACTGATTTCTTTTGAGATTGTGAATGGCAATACCGCAGAGCGTTTGTTGACTGGGGCGGATTTTGATCCTGAATCGATGCAACGTGCTGCAGATGGAAGCTACTGGATTGGCGACGAGTTTGGTCCTTATCTGCTGCACTTCTCGGCAGAAGGTGTGTTGCTCGATGCGCCGATTGGATTGCCGAATCCATTGAATCCGGCACAAGAATTACGTTCCCCACAAAACCAGCTCAATAAAGCCAATATCAATTATGTTGAGCCATTGGTGGGGCGCAGTAGTGGCTTCGAGGGTATGGCAATTTCGCCAGATGGCAAGTATTTATATCCTTTGCTGGAAAAACCTTTACTGAATGATGCAACTGGCCGACTGCTGATTTCCCAGTTTGATATTCAGAAAAAGGCCTATACCGGTGTTTATTATTGGTTTGAGCTGAACAGCAAAGCCACCAATATTGGCGATTTCCAATTGTTTAATGACAAAGAAGGCATCATTATCGAGCGGGATGTGAGCCAGAATAATCTAGGCGGATATAAAAAACTGATCCGCATTAAGTTCAATGAGCCTAAACAAACGGTAGCGCGTGAAGATCTGGTGGACTTGATGAAGATTGCCAATCCAGATGCTCTATACGGCACCGTGCGGGCAGGGGATATTGGGACAGGTAAAGTTTTTGCATTACCATTTGAGACCATTGAAGATGTTATCATTGAAAATGGCACGACTTTGACGGTATTGAATGACAATAATTTCCCGGGTTCATCGGGACGTAACGCCAAACTTGCCGACGACAATGAAATTATTCAGATTCGTCTGCCTAAAGCATTATTTTAAACATTCGGTCAAAATCGCCGAAATGATCATTCCGCATTTCGGCTGAAGGCGTATACTGATTGGGCATAAGGAGTCCTCATGTCTGAATCAGTATTGCGCCCAACCCATATCGAGTATGGTTCAAAATCGTTTACTGCGATTTTATGGTCATTGTTCTTTGCTGGTTTTGCATCATTTTCATCGTTGTACTGTGTTCAACCGATGATGCCAATTTTTGCAGAATTCTTTCATGTGACGCCGACCCACAGCAGTTTCCCGCTGTCTTTTTCAACCGTTGCGCTTGCGATTGGCCTGCTATTCACCGGTTTTATTTCTGATCGTTTTGGGCGTAAGCCGATCATGGTATTTGCCTTATTTTTGGTCTCGATTTTATTGCTGCTGAGTGCGTCGTTTCCCGTTTGGGAAATTTTCCTGACCACCCGTGTTTTTATTGGTCTAGCGGTCAGTGGCGTAGCTGCAGTAGCGATGACGTATATTGGTGAAGAAATTGCGCAAAAAGATATTGGCTTCGCGATGGGGTTATATATTTCAGGTACAGCCATTGGCGGCATGGGGGGACGGTTGATTGCAGGGGTACTGGTTGACTTTATCTCATGGCAAGCAGCAACTTATGCAATTGGTTTTATCAATTTCATTATCGCCTGTCTATTTTATCTGTTACTTCCCAAATCACAGCATTTCAAGCCCTTTCCATTCCGTTTTTCCCGTTTTAAGGCGGCATTTGAGCAGAATTTAAAAGATCCGAAATTACGGATTCTGTTTGCCCAAGGATTTATCTTGATGGGCTGTCTGGTCACTGTATTTAACTATATTAGTTATCACTTGCTGGAAGCTCCCTTTCATTTGTCACAAACCTGGATTGGCCTGATTTCGATCGCTTATCTGGCCGGAATTTATAGCTCACCTAAAGCTGCCAAATGGGGCTTTAAATATGGGCGCGATAAGGTGCTACCGGTACTGTTACTTACCATGATGCTGGGTCTGTTAATTACTTTAATTCCATCTTTATGGACGATTCTGCTCGGGCTGATTATTTTTACTTTTTCATTTTTTGCAGCGCATTCGACTGCCAGTAGCTGGGTTTCTGTGCAGGCCGTGCAATACCGTGCAGTCGCATCTTCACTGTATTTGCTCTGCTATTACATCGGTTCAAGTTTATTGGGCAGTAGCGGTGGTCTGGTCTGGGAAAACTTTGGCTGGACGGGGATTACATGCATGGTCGCGGTGGTGTTAATGCTGGGCCTGCTTTTAGCATTAAGGTTACAGGCTTTACCAATTCAGAAAGTTGATTAGCTTTTCTTGGATTTATGTTTTAAAGTTTTGGATCACTATAAAAAGATAAAGCAATAGAGTGAAATCAGTTAAAAAGATATTTATACCTGTGTTGGTTCTCCTTTTTTTAGGAGTCGGTTTTTGTATTGGTACTTTAACCGCAGGCATAAACCATTGGTTTCAATCTTTAGTTAATATGGAAATTTCTAATTACAGTGGGCAAACCATCAGCACGCTCAAGCTCTCTGTAAAAACAGCCGCTGTTCAGCATGAAATCTTTTTTCAGCCACTTGAAAATAACAAAACAATAGAAACGCAGTTTTTCATACAGGGTGAAGGTGGATATCAGTTGGAAGTAACACTTGAAAATGGTCAAACTGTTACTGGAGGCCGTGGCTATATTGAGCCAGGTTATAAGGTCAAAGAGATGATTCGATCTAATGAAATAAGCAGTAAGGTCTCTTATTAAACAAAAGTTCTAGTTTCGTCTCTAATATTGTTGTTTTGATTAAACTTTATACAAATAATTTGTTATCCCCTTGTTCCTGAATGTTTTATAAACAGGGAAAATGAATGAAATTCATGTTAAAATGATCGGCTTTCATCTTTAGATGTCTCTCCTCCATCTGCTAGCCGAGATTCGCAAGCCATGTCTACTGCCTATACCACGCAGACCGCGCCAAAAGCGCTGTTTGATTACGACAAATATTGGGCGTCGTGTTTTGAACCCGCACCATTTTTGCCGATGTCACGAGAAGAAATGGATCTGCTCGGCTGGGATGCATGTGACTTTATCTTGGTGTGTGGAGATGCCTATATTGACCATCCTTCATTTGTATCGGGTGTGATCGGGCGTGTGCTTGAAGCACAAGGCTTCCGTGTCGGCATCATTGCCCAGCCAGACTGGACCAATGTCGAGAGCTTCCGCGTTTTAGGCAAACCGACCATTGCATGGGGCGTAACCGCAGGGAACATGGATTCGATGATCAACCGTTATACGGCAGATCGTAAAATCCGTTCTGATGATGCCTATTCACCGAATAATGAAGCAAATAAACGTCCAGACCGTGCAGCAACTGTCTATTGTCAGCGTTGTCGTGAAGCCTTCCCGGATGTACCTGTTCTACTCGGCGGGATTGAAGGCAGTCTACGCCGTATTGCGCATTATGATTACTGGTCAGATAAAGTCCGTCGTTCAATCTTGATGGATTCGAAGGCTGATTTATTGATGTACGGCAATGGCGAGCGCGCCATTATCGATGTGATGCATCGCTTGGCCAAAGGTGAAAAAGTTCACGAGATTACCGATGTTCGCGGCACCGCATTTATTATCAATAAACATAATAAAAAATCGAAAGCACAATTTGTCGAAATCGCCAGTAACGATGTCGATACTGTTGGCCGTGTCGATCCGATTATCAATCCTTATGTGATGAACGAGGATATTGATGGCTGTGAAGTTGAAAAAGAAAAAGGCAACTCACTGGCACAATATCAAAACTTCCAGAAAGAAATTGTGGCTAACCCGATTGTGCGTGAAGGTGACAATCTGGATCCGGACACCCAGATCGTACAGCTGAAAGCTGCACCCTCAAAAGCAATTAAACATAAATTACCGCCACGTGAGCTGGCCGTGATCCGTTTACCTTCTTTTGAAAAAGTGGCCAATGATCAGGTACTCTATGCCCATGCCAACCGTATTTTGCATCTGGAAACCAATCCGGGTAATGCGCGTGCTTTGGTACAGCGTCATGGTGAGCGTGATGTCTGGATCAATCCACCACCAATTCCTTTAACGACTGAGGAAATGGATTACGTGTTTGATTTGCCTTATGCACGTTTACCGCACCCAGCCTATGGCAATGCGCGTTTCCCTGCATTTGACATGATCAAGTTCTCTGTGAATATCATGCGTGGCTGTTTTGGTGGCTGTACTTTCTGTTCGATTACTGAACATGAAGGCCGGATTATTCAGAACCGTTCGGAAGATTCAATTCTGCGTGAAATTGAAAAAATCCGTGATACCGCACCTAATTTTACCGGCATTATTTCGGACCTCGGCGGTCCAACCGCAAATATGTATCGTTTGCACTGTAATGATCCTGAGATTGAAAAGAATTGCCGTAAACCATCTTGTGTTTATCCAGGCGTGTGCCAAAACCTGCATACCGATCATGCGCCTCTGGTTCAGTTATACCGTAAGGCCCGTGAAATCAAGGGCGTGAAGAAGATCCTGATTGGTTCAGGTTTACGTTATGATCTGGCTGTGCTGAATCCTGAATATGTGAAAGAGCTGGTTCAGCACCATGTCGGCGGTTATCTGAAAATTGCGCCTGAGCATACCGAAAATGGTCCATTATCGAAGATGATGAAACCGGGCATCGGGACTTATGACCGCTTTAAGCAGATGTTTGAGCGTTTCAGTAAGGAAGCAGGTAAGGAACAATATTTAATTCCGTACTTTATTGCTGCGCATCCGGGTACCACCGATTATGACATGATGAATCTGGCGATCTGGTTAAAGAAAAATGGTTTCCGTGCCGATCAGGTGCAGACTTTCTATCCATCACCAATGGCAACTGCGACCACGATGTATTATTCAGGCAAGAACCCATTGTCTAAAGTGGCGCGTTATACGGAGAGTGTGGACATTGTCAAAGGCGAAAAACGTCGTCGCTTGCATAAAGCTTTCTTGCGTTACCATGATCCAAACAACTGGCCGTTATTACGTGAAGCCTTGAAGGACATGGGCCGTTCTGACCTGATTGGTAATTCAAAACAGCATTTGATTCCGACCTATCAGCCACAAGGGACCGCTGAAGGTGAATATAAGTCTGCACGTAAGAAGAACTCGAGCGTTGCGGGAGACTCGGCAAAACGTGGTCAAACTTCAAACCGTTCTTCATCTGGGCAAAAACGGCCGCAGAAAGGCCAGGTATTAACCCAGCACAATGGTTTACCTCCCCGTGAAACAGGTGAAAAGAGACCATTCTCTGGTAAGCCAAAATCCAAAGCAAAAGCCCATCGTTAATTTGATAGAAAAAAGGCATGATATTTCATGCCTTTTTTATTTTCATCGCAGGCAAAGATTTATATTTTGATCACAAAACCATCAGGATTGGAAACATAAACTGACAATAACGACTTGAATAATGCCAGCGTAATGATTATAAATAAAGGGTAGAGGGCAGTTACGACTTTGGTCGTCTGGAAAAACACGATTAAAAAACTTAAGTTTGCACTGCAAAATGAATTTGCTATCGCTGTTATTGATTAAAAAAATTGGCTTAAAGCCAAAAATGATTATAAAAAATCTAAAGGGATTGATGGGTAATGTATTATTTCATAACAATAGTTGGATTGCTGTTGATTACAGCATTAGCACTTCGCCGCCTTCAACAAAACAGGCGTCAAGACAGTCCATTAAAACGCCGCGGTATTTTGAATATTGCCGAGCAGATCACCTTAATGCGTTTGCAAGCCGTTTTGCCACGTCATACCGTATTGGCACATGTATCTTTTGACGCCTTACTCACCACCAAATTTGCACATACGCGCCGTAAATATCAAGGTTTGGTGGCTGACTTTGTGGTGCTCGACCAGCAACATCAGGTACTGGCGATTATTGAGATTGCAGACGAATCGTATGTTAATCGCCTGCATCAAAAACATTATCAGGACAGTTTACTCGAGTTGGCCGGCTATCGTGTATTGCGCTATAGCAGCATTCCGACCGAACAGGAATTAAGAGAAGATCTGATGCCTGATCTGTTTGAACCGATGACCATTCCAACCACGGTCGTCACATCAGCTCCGCTGCCAAAAATGGAGCGGATGATGAAATATAATGAATTCGCCGTAAAATCGTATTAATCAGGGCGAACCGCAGTCACTGTCATTTCAACCAGAACATCAGGTGCATAAAGTTTAGATTCGACACAGGTACGTGCTGGGGGATGTCCCTCAGCAATCCATGCATCCCATACCGCATTCATGGCGGCATAATCTCGTTCGATATCTTTTAGAAAAATGGTAATTGATAAGATATGGGTCTTGTCTGTACCTGCATCTGCCAGAAAACGATCAATATTGTCTAAAGTTTGCTGTGTTTGTGCACTTACATCAACACTGGTGTCATCTGCCAGTTGGCCTGCGAGATGAACAAGATTTCCTGAAATTGCGACCTCGCAAAAACGTGAAGTGACATGAAGTCGTTGCACAGACATAGTGATTCCTTAATGAATGGGATACTGTCTGGATTGTACTTGATGCAATTGAATCGCAGTGTAATTTTGTATAAATCAGGCGGAAAAAGTTTCTATTTCCATTAAATCATCAGGGAATGAAGGAGGAAATGAAAAGCGAAAGATAAAGAATTTTGATTGGAAAAAGAAGCAACTCAACAACATCGGAAGTGCCCTGTAATCTTCGGATTTGATCGTCACACCAATCACAGGAGCAGATGCTAAAAGCGAGGTTTTCTTTAGCAAAGCGCATAACATGGATAATGTTACGGCGTTGTTTAGAGTACTGAATATTGCATAAAAAGCAAACATAAATTTGAACAATAATCATGCTTCTGTTTAAAAAAACAGCACTACCACAAAGAAAGCTGGGATTCGTCCTGTGCCGTCTGTAGCTGGTAAACACCGACCCCGACCAGACGGAACTGTAACGCTGGATTGATATGCATTTCATTAAGCAACTGGAAAACCACTTGTGCTAAGTCCTGTTGTGATTGCAGGGCCTGTTTAAAGCTTTTACTGTGCTGCAACACCTGAAAATTTTTGAGTTTAAGTTTTACACTGACCCCGCGTGCGCTCAGTTGTTTTTTATTCAGACTGTGCCATACCTGCTCGGCGAGCGGCTGCCAGGCATGCTGACATTGTTCGAGGGTATAGTCGTCATCAAAGGTAATCTCTTTGGAAATCTGCTGGCGTTCGCGTTCTACTTTTACAGGGCGGTGGTCAACTCCCTGAGCATATAAATACAGCTGTTTGCCGTATTTGCCAAAATGATGAATCAGGACATTCTCTTCGATTTTTTGCAGATCACCCAATGTATGCAAATTCAGCTGGCTTAATCGTTCCTGAGTGACCTTACCGACTCCCGGGATTTTACTTAGCGCTAAATCCTGAATAAATTTCAATACTTGATGCGGTTTAATCACAAATAAGCCATTGGGTTTGTTCCAGTCCGAGGCGATTTTTGCCAGAAACTTGTTTGGTGCCACACCGGCAGAAGCTGTCAGTCCCGTAATTGCAAAAATATCGGCACGGATTTGCGCTGCCACTTCAGTCGCACTCGGAATATTCTTCAAATTTTCAGTCACATCCAGATAGGCTTCATCTAAGGACAGAGGTTCAATCAAAGCTGTATATTGCTGAAAAATCTGATGAATCTGCGCTGAAACTTCACGATATTTTTCAAAGTTGGGTTCAATCACCACCACCTGTGGGCAGAGTTTTTTGGCTTGTCCCATCGACATAGCTGAACGCAGTCCAAAGACACGGGCTGGATAGGAGGCAGCCGCAATGACCGCACGCGGATGGTGTGAAGATACCACCACAGGCAGATCTTTGAGATCAGGACGTTCTCTCAGTTCGACTGAGGCATAAAAGGCATCCATGTCGATATGGATGATTTTTCGTAATTCATTTGGCATCTTGAATGCCTTGCTGTTTCAGGAAAATTTGCCATTGCTTAGGTGATTCTGCATAGACATTTAAATCCACTGCTTTGGGAATACCTGTAATTTTTCCCTGACTGCTATGTTGCCAAAAAGTCCATTGGCGACCATCCTTGAGTTCAGGTTTGCCTTCATAATCTCTGACCCAAAGCGGTGTTTCGGTGAAATTTCCCATCAACACAATATGATAAAAGCTTTTCGAGATATAAAAGATCGGCTGTTTGCCATAATGTTTGTGCAGTTGGTCATGCATGACCTGAATTTCTTTCAGTAACTGCTCTTTGGTATAGGTATTGATACAGTTACTGTCATATTCCAGATCAATGGCAGGTGGCAGGGCATCCGCTTTCTTCGGCACGGTTGCAATAAAATTTTCAGCCTGTACCTTACCGTCACGACATAGGCGATAGAAATGATAGGCGCCGACATGTAAGCCCTGTTCGCGGGCCTTGAGCCAGTTTTGCTGGAAATTACGGTCACGGAAATCGCCGCCTTCGGTGGCTTTGAGATAGACAAATTGATACTGCATCGGAGAGATCTTTTTCCAGTTGATCTCACCTTGATGATGGGAAACATCAAAACCACGAATGGCATAGTCTTGCGCAGCAGCTTTCTGTTGATAGAACAGACCGAAATAACTCACCACACCCAGCATGGCTGCTAATCCGATACTGGCATAGGTCGGATAGTGTTGAGAGAAGGACGATGCTGCGGATTTCTTTGCCATAGTATTAGTGATTATGCGAGGTCGAGATGAGTGCCAGATTTGCAGTATTGATCATGTAGCAATTGTACCCGTTTCGCCTTGGCATTGACCATCTGACTACCAAATTGTTCCACAAATCTACAGGAAGCATAAGGTTCGGCACGCTGTTGATAATCGTGAATCCAGTTATTTCTACTGGCGATATGTTGCTGATCGACGGGCCAAACACCGAAGCCTAAGCGCTGCATGCCAATGCGCCACGGTTTTGGACTGATACGGGCCCGAAAGCAGTGCTGGTTTTTACACATCCGGACATAGTGAGGATCAGCCTTGATCGACTGAAACAGTAACTCGGCTTCTTTTCCATTGGCGTCAAAGGTTCGATGCATTGCCAAGATCCGGTGTCCCTTTGGCGTACGATAGACACGCAAATGCCAGTCCGGATGCTGTTGAGAAAAGTTGCGGATCGAGGCAAGTGAGCGCTGTTCAGGTGTCGTGGTAAAACGTTGTTGTAGTCTAGATAAACTCTTGGCAAAAACACGGATCAATAGAAATGACATCATCAGGCCAATAATCAGAATCAGCCAGGACATGAAATAAGCAGCGACTGCGATTGAAAGTAACAACAGCAAGAAAAAAGTAGCAATATGCACGGTCAATTGAGCGGATTCTGCAAAGTCGATATCGGCAAATAGCACATCAGGCGTGTTTAGGCATAAGGCGCCGTAGGCATTGCGCGTGATCACCACATCATCATGCTGGGCAATAATTTCTTCGCGGATGGGCAGACCTTCGGCACCGTTATATGAGGATTTATGATCCATTCGATGAATGTTTTCACCGGCTTTAATCTTCTCAATCGCTTGTGCAATACGGTGCTCTGCATGCACTTGGGCCGCCGCTAGGCTCTGATCTGACCAGCCAAAACGTTTAAGCGTGTAATGACGTCCTGCTATACGGGTTTTTACTTTGGCTTCAGCCCAGTACCGGGGAATAAGCATTGAATATTTTCCTTATTATTTTGATATAGTTGCCACAGCAATATCTTTAATCGGTGGTTTCTTTAGGGATCTGCCAGAAGACCATCGCCGTAATGATGTTGATACAACCGAGGGTAATAAGGGTGGCATGGAATGCGGTGCTAATCGAAGCAGATGAGAAATATTGACCAAATACATTGATCAAGGTACCTGCCAGTGCCACGCCCATACTCATGGACAGCATCATAATCATCGATAAGAAACTATTGCCGCTGCTGGCATCCTGCTGAGGTAAGTCTTTCAAGGTCAGGGTATTCATACCGACAAACTGCAACGAATTGAGAGTACCAAAGATAAACAAATGCAGGATTTTCAGCCACAGTGGTGTCGCTGCCGTCATCAGGGAAAAACTGGCAATACACAGCCCGACCAACACGGTATTGGTCAGTAAGAAACGGCGATAACCGACCCGTTGAATCAGTGGGCGTACAATTGGCTTGGAAAATAATGAGCCCAGTACCATCGGGATCATCATCAAACCGGTAATGAACGGTTCGAAACCAAATGCCACCTGTAGCATGAGCGGTAAAATAAAGGGAATCGCATTACTGCCCAAACGGGCAAAGAAATTGCCTAAAACCCCGACCGAAAAAATTTTGTAGCCAAATAAGCGCCCATGAAACAGCGCATTCTGATGAGTATGGGCATGGTAAGCATAGCCTGCCGCAGCGATCAGTCCAGCCGCCAATAGTGCTAAACTGATCAGCCGGGAATATTGCGGTGTCGCGATATTCTCGATGCCCAAAGACAAGCCGACCATTGCCACAATTAATAAGATAAAGCCGCTTAAATCAAAGGATTTGACCGTAGGTTCTTTGCGATTCGGCATGATTTTGCAGGTCATGATCATCCCGAGAATACCCATCGGAATATTGATCAGGAAAATCCAGTGCCAGGTGGTGACTTCCACCAGCCAACCGCCTAAGGTAGGGCCCATTAATGGACCCACCAGTCCGGCCAGACTCATCAGGCTCATGGCGGAAAGAAATTGTGAGCGTGGAATAATCTTGAGTAGGGCCAGACGACCTACCGGCATCAGCAATGCGCCGCCAACACCTTGAATTACCCGGAAAAACAATAGTTGTTCCAGATTCTGGGATAAGCCGCAGCCGAGCGAAGCCAGACTAAAAATGATCATGGAGCTCAGATAAATATTGCGGATACCAAAGCGATCTGCCAGCCAGCCACTTAAAGGAATACATGCCGCAACCGACAATACATAGGCCACAATCACACCATGCATTTGCAAGGGGTTTTCATTGAGTTGTACAGCCATGGCTGGAATCGCGGTATTGACGATGGTGGTGTCCAGTGCCTGCATAAAAAAGCCAATGGAAACCAGAAGGACCAATAATCGGAATTCGGGTTGTACTGCCTGATGGGTTGTGCTGGTCATGAGCCTTGATGAGTAAAAATTCAGCTTTAGTTTAATGCAAATAGGCGTGAAATAAAGACAAAAATTGTCAAATAGCGGTCATGAAACTGACATTAAAATGTTGGTGAGTCCGTCGGCTTCGTCTCAGGATTCTCCTGCTAGACTAAGGGCCATAAAAAAAGCGGATCCAATCGATCCGCTTTTTTTATTGCAATCTTATACTTCAATATGGCTTGGCGCATTCAGGTTCTTGATCGCGCTTGAGATTTGTTCAAGCGTGTCACAAATAACAACTTTGGCACGATGTTGTGGTGGTAAAAAACCTTCTTCAACGGCATGATCCAGTTGCGCAATCAGTGCATCATAAAAAAGGTTCACGTTATAGATAATCATGGGTTTCTGGTGCTGGTTGAGTTGTCCCCAGGTTGCAATTTCCAGAATTTCTTCAAAGGTACCCAAACCACCCGGCAAGGCAATAAAGGCACTGGCCCGTTCGGCCATCAGTGCCTTACGTTCATGCATGGACTGGACAATATGCAGCTCGGTCAGACGGTGATGGGCAATTTCATAATCCAGCATGAATTCTGGGATCACACCGACCACTTCACCGCTATGATCAAGTACGGTATCGGCGACTTGGCCCATCAAGCCAATGCTGGCACCGCCATAGACAATACCAAGACCCTGAGCTGCAATATGCTGGGCCAGTTCGATGGCTTTATCACGGTAAATCGGTTTATTGCCGGTACGTGAACCGCAATAAAGGGCAATGAGAGATTGGGTGGTTTTTATGGGAGTAGGGGTAATGCTTTTCTTTTCAGTCATTATTAGAACACTATTCATTCGTTTATTTTCACCTTATCATTTTCGTTGTGCTTGTCTAGGCTAATCGAGCTTTATGACAGTTTTATGCACATTTTACATACAAAGTGGTTTTGTAACGCTTGGAAAGAATTTGCAAACAACATCAACATAAAAAAGATGAATTTCAGTGAAATCTTGCCTATACTGAAAATCCTTTTATTAATTTATGTCCCTCTATGAGTAGTGGTTGTTGTCGCTCCGCATTGTTCCTATTTCCTACAAAAAATGTTTTGGCTCATCGTGCCGACCTTTTAAAAATTCAACTTCATAACAATATTGCTGATTTTGCAGAGGAGTCACGTCAATGATTCTGGAATGGATGTCTGACCCCGCTGCATGGGTTGGTTTAGCAACATTGGTGGTGCTTGAAATTGTACTGGGTATTGATAACCTTGTTTTTATTGCAATTTTGGCAGAAAAATTACCGCCTGAACAACGTAATGCCGCTCGTAGAGTAGGTTTGGTCCTTGCCCTGTTAATGCGTCTGGTGCTACTGGCCTCAATCGCCTGGGTGGTGACCTTAACCGAACCGTTATTCCATATTTTCGATCATCCGTTTTCCGGTCGTGACCTGATTTTACTGTTTGGTGGTGTGTTCTTGTTATTTAAAGGCACCATGGAACTGCATGAACGGATTGAAGGCAAGCAAGCGCTAAAAGAAGAAAATCCTGTACATGCGGCCTTCTGGATGGTCGTGGTACAGATCGTGGTGCTTGATGCGGTGTTCTCGCTGGATAGTGTGATCACGGCTGTGGGTATGGTGAAAGAACTGTCGATCATGATGATTGCGGTGACCATTGCGATCGGTATTATGTTGCTGGCTTCACGCCCATTGATGGACTTTGTCAACAAGCATCCAACCGTAGTAATCCTGTGTCTCGGCTTCCTGATGATGATCGGTTTCTCATTAGTGGTTGAAGGCTTTGGTTTCCATATTCCAAAAGGTTACTTGTATGCAGCGATTGGCTTCTCGGTATTGGTAGAAATGGTCAATCAGACCATGCGCCGTAATCAGGAAAAACTGGTTACCACCACCGATTTACGCTATCGCACCGCTTCTGCCGTCTTGCGCATGCTGGGCAATAAAGGCAATGGCAATGAAAGCCAGAACAACGAAGCTGAAGATGTATTGGCGACACAAGCTTATGCCAAAGAAGTGTTTGATGAAGACAATGGCGTGTATCACAGCGTCTTGGTACAAGGTGTGCTTGGTTTATCTGAGCGTCCAGTCAAGTCAGTGATGACTCCACGTCCAGAGCTGGAATGGTTAGATCTGGATGATGATCCTGCCGAGTTGAAACAACGTTTGATGGCCATGACCCATTCACGTTTGATCGTGGCACGCGGTGAGCTGGACAATATCGAAGGTATTGTTTTAACGCACAAAGTGCTAAACGAATACATCGAAACCGGTGCGATTGATTTTAGTAAACATTTACGTGAACCGGTGATTGTGCATGAGAATGCACAGGTCTTGATGGTCATGGAACAGTTACGTCAGGCACCGTTGCAAATGGCGATTGTCCTGAACGAATACGGTTCCATTGAAGGGATTGCAACGCCGATTGATGTATTAGAGGCGATTGCGGGTGAATTCCCTGATGAAGATGAGCTGGAAGCTGCGGCTGAAAGTCTTGATGATGGTTCGATGTTGCTGGAAGGTTCAACCGATATTCGTCATGTGTCTTTGTTATTGGGTAAAGATTTAGTCGATGAAAGCGAAGAATATTCAACTTTGTCAGGCTATATCCTGTTCCACCTCGGTCGTTTACCTGAAAATGGGGATACGGTTGAAGTCGATGGCTATCGCTTTGAAGTGGTCACTATGGATGGCCACAAAATTGAAAAAGTGCGCATTATTGCCAAAGAGAAGCCAGAGCAAGATTAAGCAATGCCCGAGAAGCATTGTTGCGCAAGATTCGGCATGCCGGGTCTTGCGAAAGTCTTCTGTGCTTTGTGTGAAGAAGTAACTAAGCAGTAGAAACTGGATAGCCCTGAGTTTAATCGTTGTAATGCAACGGTTGTCCTCGGGCTATTTTTATTTGAGAATTCAACATGATTTTGTCAAAGAATTGCCCTTGCGGACATGGACCTTATGCTGAATGCTGTCAGCCTTTACACTTGAAACAGCAGTTTGCACTCAATGCCGAACAATTAATGCGCTCGCGCTATAGCGCTTTTGCTTTGCAACAGATTGATTATATTCTGGAAACTACGGCTTTAGGGCAACAATCCGCTTTGGACCGTACCGCAATTGCTGACTGGAGCCAGTCCAATCAATGGCTGAAACTGGAAGTGATCCAGCACCAGCCCAAGCTGGATAAAACCCATGCGCTGGTTGAATTTAAGGCGCATTATCATGATGGTAAACAAGCACATGTGCATCATGAAATTTCACATTTTGTGTTGCATCAACAACAATGGTATTTCTTGGATCCAACGCTGGATATGCAAATCACCATGAAACAACCCTGCATTTGTGGCTCGGGGAAAAAATTTAAACAATGTTGTGCACAATTCATCTAACTTTGTCTTAGAATAGCGCACACTTTTACGCCTGATTTAGGGATGTAGGCAGATGTTACTCACCGTAATTTATATTATTGCCATTACTGCGGAAGCGATGACTGGGGCATTGTCAGCGGGTCGACGTAGTATGGACTGGTTTGGTGTGGTGCTGATTGCCTGTGTCACGGCCTTAGGTGGCGGTTCGGTACGTGACGTGCTGCTCGGGCATTATCCTTTAACCTGGGTTAAACATCCTGAATATTTAGTGCTGACCTGTGCTGCGGCTTTTGTCACCATCATTATCGCCAAATGGATGCGTCATCTGCGCAATATCTTCCTGGTACTGGATGCGCTTGGTCTTATTGGCTTTACCATTATTGGCTGCCAGATTGCCTTATCGATGGGACACGGTTTTGTAGTGTCTGCGGTGGCAGGGGTATTAACCGGAGTATCGGGCGGTATTCTGCGCGATATTCTATGTAATGACGTGCCGTTAGTGTTCCGTCGTGAGCTCTATGCCAGTATTTCCTTTGTCGCGGTGATTTGTTATTGGGTCTGTCTGGAAGTCGGTTTACCCCATGATCTGACGGTAATTTTTACTTTGGTATTTGGCTTTACCTTACGTTTGATCGCAATTTATTTTGGTTTGGAAATGCCGAAATTTATTTATCAGGAAGATGATGCCGATTCGGCTTCTTCCACAGATGAGCATTGATCTGATTCAATTGAAAAAGAAAAATACGCGCTAAAAAGCGACTTTGTACAACAAAAGAGGCTGGTCCAGATTGCGGCTTTATGCCGCTTATCGGCTGGTATATCATGAAGAATGTTTAACTTTTGAGGTCTTGTCCTCTTAGCAAGACACCATTTGACGTTTAAACAACAACAAGGGCTTGTCACAACGCCTGCATCCACATAGCATACAAAACATTGACGATAACAATGATTTTGGATGACTTGCTGAAATGACCAGCCTTGCACATCATGCAACAGAAAACCGTTCCGTAGCCGAATTCACTGAGCAGGCTTACCTGAACTATGCCATGTACGTGATTATGGATCGTGCATTGCCGCATATCAGTGATGGTTTAAAACCTGTACAACGCCGTATTGTCTATGCGATGAGTGAGCTTGGCCTGAAATCGACAGGCAAGCCGAAAAAATCGGCTCGTACTGTTGGTGACGTACTGGGTAAATACCATCCGCATGGTGACTCAGCCTGTTATGAAGCGATGGTATTGATGGCACAGCCATTTAGCTATCGCTATCCACTGGTTGAAGGTCAGGGTAATTGGGGTTCGCCGGATGATCCAAAATCATTTGCTGCCATGCGTTATACCGAAGCCAAACTTTCTGCCTATAGCGAGTTATTACTCAGCGAATTGGGGCAGGGTACCAGTGAATGGCAGGACAACTTTGATGGTTCAATGAAAGAGCCGATCACGTTGCCAGCACGCGTCCCGAACATCCTGTTAAATGGTACCACGGGTATTGCGGTGGGGATGGCAACCGATATTCCGCCACACAACTTGCGTGAAGTGGTCAAGGGCACCATCGCACTGATTCGTAATCCTGAAACTTCAGATAGCAAACTGGCAGAATATATTCCGGCCCCAGATTTACCGACCAAGGCTGAAATCATTACCCCGCCAGAAGAATTACTCAAAATTCAGACCACAGGTCGTGGTAGTTATCGTATGCGTGCCGTGTATACGGTCGACAAAAATGAGATTGTGATTACTGAACTGCCTTATCAGGTTTCGGGTTCCAAAGTGATTACCCAGATCGCAGACCAGATGATTGCCAAGAAGTTGCCGTTGGTCAGTGATGTTCGTGATGAGTCGGATCACGCCAATCCTACCCGTTTGGTGATTATATTACGCTCGAACCGTGTCGATGCCGAAACGGTGATGAGTCACTTATTTGCCACCACGGATCTGGAATCCAGCTATCGTGTCAACTTGAACATGATTGGTGCGGATGGTCGCCCACAGGTGAAATCGATTCGCCGTATTCTGCTCGAATGGATCGAGATTCGTAAGCAAACCGTGACCCGCCGTTTGCAATATCATTTAACCAAAATTGAAAAGCGTTTACATATCCTGGCAGGTCTTTTAATTGCCTACTTGGATATTGATACAGTGATCCGGATTATTCGTGAAGAAGATCAGCCAAAACCGGTACTAATGCAGCATTTTGGTATTGACGAGATTCAGGCGGAAGCAATCCTCGAACTCAAACTTCGTCATTTGGCCAAGCTTGAAGAAATGGAAATTCGTCGTGAACAGGAAGAACTGGAAGCGAAAGCTGCGATTATTCGTGAGCAACTCGCCAATCCGGAATCATTAAAAAACCTGATCATTAACGAATTAAAAGAAGACGCGAAAAAGTTTGGTGATGATCGTCGTTCACCGATTGTGGCGCGTGCGGATGCAGTGCAAATTAAAGAACAGGATTTAATGCCTGCTGAGCCTGTGACTGTCGTATTGTCGGAAGCCGGTTGGGTACGTGCTGCCAAAGGGGCAGAAGTAGACGCAGCAAATCTGAATTATCGTGCGGGTGACCAGTATCTCAGTCATGCAGTGGGTAAAACCAATCAGCGGGTGTATTTCCTGGATGAGACCGGGCGTAGTTATGCCTTGCCGATCAGCAGTCTGCCTTCGGCACGTGGTTTGGGTGAACCGCTCAGTTCAAAACTTTCACCCGCCAGCGGTGTGTCCTTTATTCAGGTATTTATTGATGAGGAGAGCAGCGAACTGATTGCAACCAGTTCCAACGGTTACGGCTTTAAGAGTCAGGCGGCCCAGCTAGACACCAATGCCAAAGCAGGAAAGGCTTTCCTGACGGTTGCAGACAAAGCCACTGCTTTACCACTCTTGCCTATTCAGCAAGCCACCCACGTTGCCATTCTGAGTTCATCGGGTCGTTTACTGATTATTGATTTAACTGAACTGCCAGTTCTCAACAAAGGTAAGGGTAACAAGTTGATACAACTTGATGAAAAAGAGCAAATTTTATCCATGACAACCCTGACGTTAGATGAAATAATCCAAGTCGATGCAGGACAACAGCATCTGAAGTTGAAAGGGGATGATCTACAAAAATATCTAGGAAAAAGAGCAACAAAGGGGCAACTTTTACCACGTGGATATCAAAAAGCAAATAGACTCCTCATTCAGAGATAAGGCTAGTATTCTGTGATACAAATACGTTATATATGACAATGTATTCATATTGTTTGGATAGATTGACAGGGCAATTCAAAAAGTTAAAAAAAATGTTTTGCCATGGAAAGTAACGTTGTTACATTTTTAAGGATTACCACTCGGAGATAAGGGCATTATGGAAAAAATTTGGTTTGCTGAATACCAAAAGACAGGAATTCCAGAAACAGTTGAACTGCCTGCTGAAAACACCTCACTTGTTGATATTTTTGAACGCAATTTCCAAAAATTTGGTTCACGTGATGCCTTTATCTTCATGGATAAAGTTTTAACGTTTAATGAATTAGAAGTCGCTAGCCGTAAATTTGCAGCTTATTTACAAACTTTGGGTTTAGCCAAAGGCTCGCGCGTTGCGGTAATGATGCCGAACGTTTTTCAATATCCAGTGGTGGCATTAGGGGTTTTCCGTGCAGGTCTGGTACTGGTAAATGTCAATCCACTCTATACCGCACGTGAGCTTGAGCATCAGTTGAATGACTCCGGTGCTGAAGTCTTAGTGATTATTGAAAACTTTGCCAATGTTTATCAAAACATTATTGGCAAAACACCAGTGAAGCATGTTGTGGTGGCTTCAGTGGGTGATATGCTCGGCACCCTGAAAGGGACCATTGTAAATTTTGTTTTACGTAAAGTACGTAAGCAAATTCCAGCATGGAATATTCCTGGTCACACTAAATTCAATGCGGCATTAAACAAAGCCAGTCCAAGCAATTATAAGCGTCCAAGCTTAACCTTGAGCGATACCGCTGTACTCCAATATACCGGCGGTACAACAGGTGTTTCTAAAGGGGCTGAATTAACGCATCGTAATCTTGTGGCCAACTTGCTCCAGTGTGAAGCGATTTTCTCAAGTAAGTTTGGCGGTTCTGATAGTGCCAAAGGTGATCGCATCGTATGTGCATTACCGCTGTATCACATCTTTGCCTTCATGGTGTGTGCGCTTTACGGTATGTATAAAGGCCAAGCCAATATCCTGATTCCAAATCCACGTGACTTGCCTGCGGTGGTGGGTGAATTACGTAAATATCAGCCTTCATTCTTCCCGGCGGTAAACACTTTGTTTAATGCCTTGGTAAATAACGAAGAATTCAAACAGCTTGACCATAGCAATCTGAAGATGGCAATGGGCGGTGGTATGGCGGTGTTGCCATCGACTGCAGCGGCATGGAAAAAGATCACAGGTACCACCATTATCGAAGGTTATGGCTTATCTGAAACTTCTCCGGTTGCAACTGCAAACCCACCTGCTACAACTGAATTCAGTGGCACAATTGGTATTCCATTGCCATTAACTGAAGTTGCGATTCTGGATGATGACGGTAAAGAAGTTGCACTGGGTGAACAGGGTGAAATCTCGATCCGTGGTCCACAAGTCATGAAGGGCTATTGGAACCGTCCAGACGAAACTGCGAAAGTGATGACGGCTGACAACTTCTTCCGTACCGGTGATATCGGTGTAATGGATTCACGTGGTTATGTGAAGATCGTTGACCGTAAGAAGGACATGATCCTGGTATCTGGCTTTAACGTTTACCCAAGTGAAATCGAAGAAGTGATTGCGAAACATCCGAAAGTATTGGAAGTGGCTGCAATTGGTGTTCCAGATGAAAAATCAGGTGAAGTGCCGAAATTGTTCATCGTGAAAAAAGACCCTTCTTTAACCACAGAAGAAGTTATTGCTTATGCGAAACAGAACCTAACAGGTTATAAGTGCCCACGTTATGTTGAGTTTATGGAAGAATTGCCGAAATCAAATGTCGGTAAGATCTTACGTAAAGATTTACGTAAACCAGCTTAAGAATAAAGCTAAAAAAAGCGCCGCAATTGCGGCGTTTTTTTATTGGATTTATTTAGTACGATTTGATTTCATTAACCAGCGGTCAATATAAGGTCGGCCAATCCCTACAATACCCACAAAAACCACCATCGTGGCCAGCTGGAAACGTAAACGGGTCGGATCAATGCCATTAAAGCTAAAATAATTATCGGCAACGGCATACAGCACAATCACGGTCAGCCAGTGCCAGAGGGTCAAGCGATAAATACCGACTGCATAAAAGGCAACGGTCAGAATCACAAAAGTACCCAGCGTAGACTGCCAGTTCAGATTGGCACAAATCACACTGAGTAGAAATGCCATGATCGGTAATACGATTTTGAGTACACGATCAACCAATTGCTGGTGCTGGCGTTGTTGAGCAAGGACCTCAAACATTTCTTTCTGGTCGGGTTGTGGCATAGATTGACCTTAAAACAGTATGAAAAAACACAACTTTTACACAAACAAGTTGTGTAAAAGAAACGCTTGTTGAACAAGCACACATGAATGTTCAATAAATTATAAGTTATGATAGCATGATCAGAAGAACTTCAAATGATGGATGTCAGCATGCAAGGTATTAGCGGCATTATATTGATTATTATCGTCGCATGTTTATTGCCGTATGTTTTTACCTTGATTGCAAAATCGAAAGGTGGTTTTCAAGCAAAAGATAATCAGAATCCTCGTGATTTTTTAGCGAAAACAACAGGGCTGTCAGCACGGGCAAATGCGGTACAACAAAATAGCTTTGAAAGTCTCCCTTTATTTATTGCTGCGATTTTGATGGCAGAATATATGGTGGTTCCTGAACGCTTTATTCTGACTTTTGGCTGGGCCTATATCGTCTTTCGTGTGATTTATGGCATTTGCTATCTGGCTAATCTGGCCACATTACGTTCAATCATCTGGTTTTTCTCGCTACTTTGTCCAATTTTACTATTTGTGATTACGATCAAAATGACCTGATGACAGCTGGCTATAAAATTCGCCAGCTCGCTACATATCTAGCATCATTTTCGCTGGATTCACGTTATAATCGGTCCGATTTACATCTACTTCACAATATAAACGAGTGTTGATATGAGTTATAGCAATATTCCTGCGGGTAAAGACGCACCAAATGACATCTATGTCATTATCGAAATTCCTGCAAATGCAGCCCCAATCAAATACGAAATCGATAAAGATTCAGATGCGTTATTTGTAGACCGTTTCATGGGTACAGCAATGTTCTACCCAGCAAACTACGGTTATGTACCAAATACCTTGTCTGAAGATGGTGACCCATTAGACGTACTTGTTGTAACTCCACATCCTGTTGCTGCGGGTTCTGTGATTCGTTGCCGTCCTGTGGGCAAATTAAAAATGGAAGATGATGGTGGTATCGATGCGAAATTGATCGCTGTTCCACACGAAAAATTATCTCCACTTTATAAAGATGTTCAAGAATATACGGATCTTCCGCCATTGTTGATCAGCCAAGTTGAGCACTTCTTTGCCCACTATAAAGATTTAGAGCCTGGTAAGTGGGTAAAAATCAGTGGTTGGGAAGGTGCTGACGTTGCTAAAGCTGAAGTACTTAAAGCAATCGAAGCGGCTAAAAAGTAACTTTGAAATGCTGGGCCAGGTTTTAAATTTTTAAAAGCTGGTCATAAAAAAACTCCATTCATTTGAATGGAGTTTTTTTATTGCTTGATCGACTGTGAATTAGAATAATTTCACAGGAATATCAAGCCAGATACGCCATTCGTTGGTGTCACCAATGTAGGCATTTGTTTGATATTCATCACTTGCACGGTAATACGAGTGACGTAAACGTAAGCTCGCATCTTTAGCAAAACCAGATTGAACTGTGTATTTCACTTGGTTAAAGAATTCACGTTCATGTGCATTATCAGTCAAATTCTTGACTTTGATATCCCAACCATAGACGTAGGCAGTGGTCCAGCTTAAGCCTGGTACGCCATAGCCACCAAAGTCGACGTTATATTGCAACTGTGCAGATTTTTCGCTGTTACCAATAAAGTCAGACAAGTAAGAGTTTGGTAAATAGATACTTTGAGCGCCATCAGCGTTCTCGCCGTAATCATAACCGGTATTACCATTGTTCTGCTGGTAAGCCAGCATCACGCTGTGTGGACCCGTATTATAGGTCGTAGAAAGCGCCCAAATGGTATTTTTACGATTAGACAAGTCATCAGTGGTACTTGAATAAGTGCTCGCTTTTTCATCCCATTTGGTATGGTAAGCACTTAAGTCATAAGTCAGCGCACTACCTTCTTGATTCAAGGGTTGTTTGTAGTTGGCATTGACATAATGACGATCGAGTTTATCCTTGCTGTCCAAGCCAAAGTAAGATGCACTCAAGTTATCATCAAATTTGTATTTTGCACCCCAAACCACGGCACGATCAAGTTTGCGGCCATCAGTATTGATCTGATCAGAGTACTGGTCTTTAGTGAATTTACCCGCAGTTAACTCTAATCCGTTAATTTCACGGCTAGTAGCCAAGACACCTTCAAAATATTCCGGTACTAAACGTGCAGTATTACTTGCTAAAACAGGAATATCGAGAACTTGTGTACCATAAGTCACAGTCGTATTCGAAATACGAGCTTTAACAAAACCGCCGCCACGTGCCCAATGATCATAAGCAGAACCATCTGGGTGTTTCGGAATCATGCCGTTACCAGCATTATTGTTTGAGCCTAACTTAAAAGAGCCATCGCCGATCACACCAGCGCCAAAGCCAACTAAACCTTGAGTAAAACCAGTTTCCAGTTTCACCATTGCCGTCTGAGCATATGAGCTAGTGTCTTCGACACCATTCTTTTTGTCACGATTTAAATAACCAGTACGGAATAAAATATCCCCTTTGGCATCTTCAACAAGTCCTTTTGCTTCGCTTTGTTCGCTTGCATATGTTGAGGTAATTAACGCGGCATTAATCAAAACCGCTAAAGTAAGTTTCTTTGCCTTTGGCATAGCTCGCCTCATTAGAAATAATAAATTTGGGATAAGACCGAAATTTTGATCAATTGTATAAGTTATGCATAAAAAAGATAGATTTTTATTAAAAAATTTTAATTATTTTTAAATAAAATACTTATAAAATTTTATGATTTATTTCTTGTTTAAAAAATACACATTATAAATTTAAGCTCATGATTTTAAATAATAATATTATTTATTTTGGATATAAAATAATCTGGTTATTTTTTGTTTGGTTTGAATGAAACTATGTGATTTATTGAGGTAATTTTTCTTTTATTTTAAATATTTATTTTTTCTTTGTTTAAAAATTATTCAGCTTGATTTGCAAAAAATGACATCCCGACGAATGGCAATGACTGTCCGTTCTAAAACTTACAAAAGTTCAGGCAGATTTAAGTTTTTAACTATGCACTTTTATGGGACAACGCCTATTTTTATAACGGAATGCCTATATTTTAAGCAAGTCAGATGTTTTTGCAGTTCAAGATATGCCACTTTTTTGTGCGAAAAATAATCTTAAATGGATGAATGCATCTTAATAGTTCAAAAACTCAATGGATTACTGTAAGCGACTCACTTGGAGAGCGTAAAAATCTAAGTCAAGAGAGGTTATTGGATAAAACCAAGTTGAATAGGGGCTTAAATGGAGTTGGCACAGCAATTGCTACTGACTGTGCGATGCAATTTAAAACTTAAATCAGTCGAATATCCATCATGGGGGAGATCAAGATGATGAAATTTGCATGTAAAGCGATCGCGTTGAGTATTTTTGCTGTCACTTCAACTTTTGCGATGGCAGAAGAGACCAATACCTTATCTCAATACGGCCTGAGTTTTTCAGGAACGGCTGCGTTAACGACAGATTATCGTTATCGTGGTATTACTCAAACCCAATCTGATCCGGCGGTACAGGGCGGTTTTGCATTAACGCATTCATCTGGTCTTTATGCGGGGGTATGGGGCTCAAATGTTAATTTCGGTGGCGCTGATCCACATCTCGAGTTAGACCCTTATGTCGGCTATGCGACTGAGCTACCATTTGCAGGTAAGCCGACTTTAGATGTTGGTTTATGGTATTACGGTTATCCAAGTGCATCTGACCTGAACTGGTTAGAACTCTACGCAAAACTGGGCTTTAAAAATGTATTGGCCTCTGGAGACAGTTTACTGGGGAGTTTGAACTATACCAATGATTTTGCAGGTACAGATGAGAATGGCTGGTATGTGAATGCTACCTATAACATTCCGTTTGCGGATACTGGCTTTGGTGGAGTGGCAAGTGTCGGCTATACCAAAGTAGATAACTATGACTTCAGTGATACCGGTGGTGAAGACGATAATTATGTCGACTGGAAAGTGGGTGTGACCTATAGCGTCAAATCCGTGTCTGGCCTGACTGCTGAACTGGCTGCAGTAGGCACTAATATTGATGCAGATTTCCAACCGTATAAACGTGGTACAGAAACAGGTGCAGTATTTACCTTGACCAAAGCTTTCTAAGCTTGCTTGGATAAACAAAAAGCCAGCTCTATTGCTGGCTTTTTATATGGAAAGATATTCGTTTGAGAGAGCGTTCAAATCAAATAATGACTTGCGATAGATTCAGACTATAGATAATCCCATCCTGACAATCAGAAAGACTAACAGGAACAGAAAAAATATCCGGATAAACTGACTACCATAGCGCAGCGCCAGAAATACACCAACGAAGGCGCCCAAGACATTACAGACTGCAATCATTAAGCCGATTTCCCACAGCACATGACCTGTAGGAATAAAGAATAAAAGTGCTGAACTAAAGGTGCCAATGTTCACAATTTTGGCTGATGCAGAGGCGTTGAGAAAATCAAAGCCAAAGCCTTTGACAAACAAGAACAACAGGAAGCTGCCACTCCCTGGCCCAAATACACCGTCATAGAATCCAATGAGTCCACCAAAAAAGATTCCTAGAGCAATTTCTTTGGCTCCACAGTTCACATAGCGGCTATGGGTGCCTAAGTCCTTCTTGAGAAAGGTATAAACCGCCATAAAGATGAGCAAAAACAACACAAGATAGCTCATCAATTGCTTGGGAATATGTGCAATAGTCATTGCACCCATAAAGGCAAAGATAAAGGCTGATAGCATGGTCGGGATGAGCAACTTCCAGACCAATTGAATTTTATTCACATATCTAAAAATAGAAGAAACAGTACCTGCCCATACCGCCAGTTTATTGGTGCCCAAAACGGTGGTCATGCTGTGCTGGGGTAAAGCATGTAATAGCGCAGGGATTTGAACTAAACCCCCACCACCTACTGCGGCGTCAATCAGACCACCACAGAAGGCAAACAATCCTAAGCTAATTAGCACCGTGTCGTAGGTCATAATCGCCAGTCCGAGAGAAAGTTGTTTAGGGAGGAATGATCAGATTGCTTGTCTGGAATATTGATCTCGCTTGGTGGCGATGATTCCATCTTCTAGTGTTTATTTTTAAAATCATGCTTCACAAAAGTACCCGCACTTTGATGGATACTTTTGTTGGGGTGTCCAAAGAAAAACTTAGCTCTGATTGCCCCGATAGGACAGCGCTTCGGTTAAATGACTGCTTGAGATCAGATCACTTTCGGCTAAGTCCGCAATGGTGCGTGCAACACGCAATACCCGATGATAGGCACGTGCAGACAGGTTAAGGCGTTGCTGCGCCATCTCAATAATTTTGGTCGAACTGTCATCTAACAGTGCATATTGTTCCAGTAACTTCGGTGACAAAGCCTGATTTAAGCATTGCTGTCTTTGGATCTGTTTTTGGTAGGCAGTAATCACACGCTGCCGGACACTGGCAGAATTCTCGGTTGGCGTACGGTCTTGTAGTTCCTGAGCTTGTAACGGCGGTACATCAATATGTAAATCAATACGATCCAGCAATGGGCCAGAGATCCGGTTTTGATAGCGTTGAATACTTTCCGGGGAACATTGGCACCGGCTGTCCTGATTGAAGGCATAACCACATGGGCAAGGATTCATGGCTGCAATAAACTGGAAATTCGCAGGAAAGGTCATTTGCCGTGCCGCACGAGAAATCACGATTTCCTTGGATTCCAACGGTTGACGTAATACTTCCAGCACCTTGCGGTCAAATTCAGGTAATTCATCTAAAAATAAAACACCCAGATGCGCTAAGGTGATTTCACCTGGCTTGGGTTGGGAACCGCCACCGACTAGCGCAATGGCTGAAGCGGTATGGTGGGGTGCTCTAAATGGACGCTGGCCAAAACTGTGCGGGGCATTGGCCACTGAATAAATACTGGCGACTTCAAGATTTTCTTGTGCATTGAGCGGCGGTAAAATTGAAGGCAGGCGAGATGCCAATAAGGTTTTACCTGTGCCGGGTGGGCCTTTAAATAATAAAGAATGTCCGCCCGCAGCGGCAATTTCCAGCGCTCGGCGTGGGCGCAACTGTCCTTTTACATCGGCCAGATCAAATGCATAGGCAGATGTGGCTGAGTTTGGCCGTTGTGGTGCAGCTACCAGCTGGGCATTGCCCGAAAAATGTGCACACACCTCTTGTAAATGTTGCGCGGCATAGACTTCAAAATCGGGAAGCTGGCTTGCTTCATCCAGATTACCACAGGGCAGCAGCAAACGATGTCGGGCCTGCTGGCAGGCCATGGCGATGGTTAATGCCCCTGAAATGGGACGTAAATGTCCATCCAGCGCCAGTTCCCCTATAAATTCAAAGCCTTCGGTACTGTGTTCCGGTAATTGTCCAGAAGCAATCAGAATCCCCAAAGCAATCGGCAGATCCAGCCGGGAACCATCTTTAGGTAAATCGGCGGGTGCCAGATTGATGGTTAAGCGCTTGGTGGGAAATTGAAAACCGCTATTGATGATGGCTGAACGTACACGATCTTTACTTTCACGCACTGCAGCTTCCGGCAAACCCACAATGGTTAAGGAAGGAAGCCCGGCACTGATATGTACTTCAACTTCAATTTGCGGGGCATGTAGTCCTAATAGCCCTCTGGTGTAGATCTTGGCAAAAGACATCTTATTATTGTTCCATTGTGGTGCTTTATTTTTAATCATTGAAGGGTGCAAAATGCACCGAGTTGGTGCTTATTTTTTGTTCTGAATGACGTCTTCAAGTGTTTTCATTTGTTGCTGGAGTTCAGTCAGGCGTTGATTGGCAAGCTCAAGTGCCGTTCTTTGACGATCAAGTTCTTGTTTTGAAACGAGATCCAGTTTTTCGATGCTCTCATTTAACAAGGCGCGCAGATTTTTCTCTAAATCTTTTTTGGGTTGATCGACTTGCTGCAAAATAGCCTGTAAAAGCGTTTCAATCATAAGGGGCTCAATCAGTTATGTATGTTTGCTGCTCAGTGTATCACTGCTTGCCGCAATCCTCTAGCACAGTTCGGGCCAGAAGCGGATATGACTTAGCAATCCAGTTAAACAGCGGCAAATGATACTTATTTTCGATGGACGATCTACATCTTCAAGGCTAAATAGGTTATAAAGAAAGCTTATGTCCGATATTTAAAAACCCCCAACCTTTAAATATTGGCATGAAAATTGAACATAAAACCTTACTGGTGAAAATAAGCCGAAGGAAAACAAACATGAAGCTTGTAACTGCAATTGTAAAACCATTCAAACTGGATGATGTGCGTGAAGCACTTTCGGAGATTGGTGTTCAAGGGATTACCGTAACTGAAGTCAAAGGTTTCGGACGTCAAAAAGGTCACACAGAACTGTACCGTGGTGCAGAGTATGTTGTTGATTTCTTACCAAAAGTAAAAATTGAAATTGCAATTAGCGATGAAATGGTTGATGCCGTAATCGAGTCGATTACGCGTGTCGCAAGCACAGGCAAAATTGGTGATGGCAAAATTTTTGTGACCAATTTGGAGCAAGTGATCCGTATCCGTACGGGCGAGACTGGGCCAGATGCTGTGTAAGTTGGCACAAACTTTGCTGAGCTATTAAAAGTATAGCAATAGCTCGCGAAATCAGGTTGGGGGACACGAATGAAAAAAATGCTTATGGCGCTCAGTCTATCTGGCGCACTCTTAGGTGGTTCAGCGCTGGTTTGGGCAGAAGATGCTGCTTCAACACCTGTTACTGAACACGCTGTAGCGGTTGATACCACAACTGCATCAACAGATATTGTTGCAGCAGAAGCGCCAGCTCCTGTGGAAGCAACTCCCGCACCTGCTGCGGAAGCAAAGGTCGATACGGGTGATACTGCATGGGTGCTGGTTTCAACGGCTTTGGTGCTATTGATGACGATTCCCGGCTTAGCCTTGTTCTATGGGGGGATGGTGCGTAAGAAAAACGTTCTTAGCACCATGATGTTCAGCCTTTCTGCAGCGATTCTTGTGAGCTTGATCTGGGTGACCGTTGGTTACTCGCTGGCTTTCTCCGGTTCAGGGGCCTATGTCGGCGATCTCGCTAAAGCCATGCTGAATGGCGTAGCCTTCGATGCCTTGACGGGTACCATTCCAGAAAGCCTGTTCGTTATTTTCCAAATGACTTTTGCCATCATTACGGTTGCCATTATCAGTGGTTCAATCGCTGACCGTATGAAGTATTCTGCATTTATGGCGTTTATCGCAGTTTGGGTGATTCTGGTTTATGCACCGATTACACACTGGGTCTGGGCGGCAGATGGCTGGTTATTTAAAGCAGGCGCATTAGATTTTGCTGGTGGTACGGTTGTGCATATCAATGCCGGTGTTGCGGGTCTGGTTGCAGCGTATATGTTAGGCAAACGTACTGGTCTAGGCCGTGAGTCTATGGCGCCACATAACCTGACCTTAACCGTGATTGGTGCCAGCCTGATCTGGGTCGGCTGGTTCGGCTTCAACGGTGGTAGTGCTTTAGGTGCGGGTGCACGTGCAGGTATGGCGATTCTGGTGACACAAGTTGCTGCCGCAGCTGCTGCCTTCTCCTGGCTGATTGTTGAACGTGTGATTCGTGGTAAAGCTTCAGTATTGGGTGGTGCATCTGGTGCAGTTGCAGGATTAGTGGTGATTACACCTGCTGCTGGTTTCGTGGGTGTCGGTGGCGCATTAATCATGGGTCTCATCGGTGGTGTGGTCTGTTTCTGGGGAATCACCGCATTGAAACGCCTGCTTAAAGCGGATGATGCCTTGGATGCATTCGGTCTACATGCGGTAGGTGGTATTGTTGGTGCGATTCTGACAGGCATCTTCTATAGCGATGAGATCATCAAGGCTGCAAATGTGGCACTCGCGCCAACGTTTGCGGGTCAATTGTGGGTGCAAATTGAAGGTGTATTGGCAACTATGGCGTATAGTGCAATCGTGACCTTCATTATTCTGAAAGTGATTGATTTGGTGATCGGGATCCGTGTTAGCGCTGATGATGAACGTATGGGTCTTGACTTGAGTCAACATGGCGAACGTATTGAATAATACATACAAGATATGATGTAAAAACAGCCTCATGGGGCTGTTTTTTTATGCCCTCCGGGTGCTGGTTCTGCAATTGCAGAAACTTTGCTACACTTAGGCGAAGAGATTAAATAATCGCGCAACTATGCATTGTCCATTTTGTAACGCTGCTGATAGTAAAGTTATCGACTCCCGTCTGGCTGCTGAAGGGTGTCAGATTCGTCGTCGTCGTGAGTGCGTCATCTGTGGTGAGCGTTTTACCACATTTGAAAGTTATGATGTGGTGATGCCACGCGTCATTAAATCGGATGGTAAGAATGAGCCATTCGATGAGGCAAAATTACGTCGTTCATTGATGCATGCTTTACAGAAACGTCCTGTTACCCAAGAACAGATTGAAACAGTACTCAGTGACATTCAGTCGCATATTCGCCGTTTGGGTGAGCGGGATGTGAAGTCCAGAACCATTGGCGAAATCGTCATGCAGGCGCTGTTTGCACTGGATCATGTGGCCTATGTACGCTTTGCTTCGGTGTATCAGGATTTTCAGGATGTCGATGCTTTTCGTCAGCAGATTGAACAAATGCAACAACGCGAAAATGAAAACTAAATTAGAGAAACCATGTCTGAGTTAACCCAAGATCATTTATCCGAACAGCAGTACTGGATGCATCGTGCCATTGCACTGGCGCGACTTGGACAATATTCAACCAAGCCCAATCCAAATGTGGGTTGTGTCATTGTCAAAGATGGACAGCTGATTGGCGAAGGCTATCATCCTAGAGCAGGCCAGCCCCATGCAGAAGTTTTTGCCCTGCGTCAGGCGGGTGAACTTGCCAAAGATGCAACGGCTTATGTGACTTTGGAACCCTGTGCCCATTATGGTCGAACGCCACCTTGTGCTGAAGCATTGGTGAAAGCGCAAGTCAAGAAGGTGGTGGTGGCCTGCTCGGACCCCAATCCGCTGGTGGCTGGCAAAGGCGTGCAGATATTGCGGAATGCAGGCATCGAAGTTGAAACCGGGATTTGTGTCGAGGATGCCAAAACACTGAATCTCGGCTTTTTAAAAGCTATGTCGACCGGTATGCCTTATGTTCGTTTAAAAGTGGCCTCGAGTCTGGATGGTCGTACCGCCATGGCTTCGGGTGAATCGAAATGGATCACCGGCACTGCGGCGCGTCAGGATGTCCAGCATTGGCGTGCAATTTCAGGCGCCGTGATCACAGGCATCCAAACCGTGCTGGCAGATGATTGCGAGTTAAATGTCCGTACTTTGGCGGATGTTGATGTTTCGACAGTAGTACAGCCGAAACGAATCGTGCTAGATCGCCAAGGTCAGCTACCTTTGTCTGCCAAGATGTTGCAAAATCCTGAAACCGTAATGGTGATGACACCATTTCGTCAAGAACTTGCCGATTTAGGCGTGATACAATTGCCACCGCAACCTTTAAATCAATTATTGCAGACCTTATCTCAACAATATCAAATTTATGATGTATTGGTTGAGGCAGGTGCAACTTTATCCACCGCCTTTTTACAGCAAGGGTTGGTTGATGAAATGATTAGTTATGTTGCACCTACTTTACTTGGTCAATCTGCCCGTGCGATGTTCAATGCTGAATTGAGCAAAATGGCAGAACAACGACGATTTGAGTTGGTCGATGTAACCCAACTCGGGCAAGACATTCGCCTGAGATTGCTCCCTATCCAAGAGTTGATATGAATCCAGAACCATCGGTTTATCACAAACGTCGTCATGCGGCCCGTACGACTGACGAATATCTTTTTCATCAGTTAGTTCCTTATCTCGGGAATAAGCGTCGACTTCTACACCTGATTTTAGAAGCGCTTGAGATTACCGGCACACTGAATAGCAAGAAAAAGAATCCACCGATTTTTGCGGATTTTTTTGCAGGCAGTGGAGTGGTTTCACGTTTGGCCCGCCAGAATGGCTATCGTGTGATTGCCAACGACTGGGAGCCGTATAGCCATGCGCTGAATCATGCGATTCTGGCCTGTGTTGATGCACCCGCATTTAAAGAATTGGGGGGCTACCAAAAAGCCATCGATTATCTGAACCGCTTGCCTGAAGTTAAAGGCTGGGTCACACATAATCTATGCCCGCGCAATGATGATGTATATGATCCTGCCCGTGATCGTTTGTTCTTCAAACGCCGTAACGGTATGCGGATTGATGCGATTCGTCAGCAGATTGCAACTTGGCAAGCGCAAGGTGCAATTAATGATGTAGAGATGAGTGCTTTATTGGCACCGCTACTGTATTCAGCAAGTTTCGTCAGTAATACCAGTGGTGTCTTTAAAAGTTTCCATCAGGGCTGGGGTGGACGTACCCAAACCGCCTTGGAGCGGATTGAATCTTTATTGTGGCTGACACCGAGCCGCTTCTGTGAGATTGGTGATCCTAAGCGTCCTGCTGCTGAAATGTGGTGTGTGGATGCACAGCATCTTGCCAATCAAATGAGTGGTTTCGAAGTCGATGTGGCTTATCTGGATCCGCCTTATAACCAGCATGCCTATAGCAGTAACTATCACGTTCTCAATGCCTTGACCTTATGGGATCAGGTGGATTTACCGTCACCGGATACCAAAGGCTTTAAAAGCGGGATTGATCGGGCATGGCGTAAAGAGCGGCCAAGTCCTTATAACTCTTCTAAATATGCCAAAGAGGCTTATGAAAAGTTATTGGAAACCATCAATGCGCGTTACATTTTGACCAGTTACTCGACCGATGGCAATATCGAGCCAAAAGACTTGCTGACCGCCAATTTAAAGCGCGGTAAGGTGACTTTGCTGACTCAGGATGTACCACGCTATCGCGTGAGTAAACAGCGTCAGTCTGAACGGGCACGGGTTCTGGAATTTATCGTGATTACCGATACGCATGCCAAGTCAGGACCGCCGTTACGACAGTTGTTAGGGCAGTTATATCACTTCGCAGAACTGGGCGGAGTCGATACCACCGGGAACAGTACCCAACTGGCACTTTGGTAAAATACAGGACACCACTTTTAAAAGTGGTGTTTTTATATTCAGTTTCTTTGTTAAATCGGATAATTAGATAAATAAAATCGGTTTATATGATAAGTGTCTGTTTTTATGGTAAATATCTCGTATTTTTACTGGATTGGACTGTTGGGTTAGCGCTACTGCTAAAAAATGATCATGGTTATAAAAAATAAATAAAAACATGAGTTTGAGTTGTGTTTTAGTCTGCTTGTTAATTGGTTTTAGAGGTGTTTTTGAAGAAAAATCTTTTGACCAATCGTTTAAAAAATTACCAAACCATATTGACCGGTTTCAAAAATAAATATAGTTTGCCGAGCTTAATTTAGGGTCTTGCCTATTTGCAGCGATGACCAAGAGAGGTTGTTATGAGTCGCTCGGAACCCACCTTATTGGGGCAATGTGTAGCCGAATATTTTGCTACCGCAATTTTTTTATCGTTTGGTATTGGTGTGGTGGCTGCACTTAAGCTTGCAGGCGCAAGTTTAGGTCTGTGGGAAATCAGCATTGTATGGGGCTTGGCCGTTGCATTAGCTGTCTATTTGTCTGCAGGTATTTCAGGCGCTCATCTTAATCCTGCCGTGACCATCGCCCTGGCTTTATTTGCTGGCTTTGATAAACGTAAAGTTCCTTTTTATATCATTGCTCAAGTGGCAGGTGCTGCCACAGGGGCTTTGCTGGTCTATGGCTTATATAGTAATCTGTTTATAGATTACGAACAGACCCATCACATGGTACGGGGCAGTGTCGAAAGTCTGGAACTGGCTGGAATTTTCTCAACTTATCCGCATCACCTATTGTCGCTGGGTCAGGCTTTCATGGTGGAAATGTTTATTACCATGTTATTGCTGTGGCTGATTATGGCGATTGGCGATGACAGCAATGGTTTGCCGCGTGGTGCTTTGGCGCCGATTCTGGTGGGTTTACTGGTGGCTGTAATTGGTGCTTCTTTTGGCCCATTAACTGGCTTTGCCATGAATCCTGCACGTGATTTTGGCCCGAAAATCGTGGCTTATTTCTCAGGCTGGGGTCCTGTTGCCTTTACCGGCGGTCGTGATATCCCTTATTTCATCGTACCAATCATTGCACCAATCGTAGGGGCATGTTTAGGTGTGTTGGGCTATAAATTCTTCTTTAGCCATTTCCTGATCAAGAATCAGGTTGCAACCAAAGGCACAGCAGAACAGCAAGTCTCTGAAATGCAATAAATGCATCACTCAATAAATAATACCAAAAGGGCGCTCAGATGATCGCCCTTTTTGATTTGCGGGTATTTGCTTGGGAGATGCCTTGTTATCTCAGATTCTTTGCTTTAAGGTATCTGATTCACTGTGGCAGACACTGCAATAAAGATAGGTTGAAACTCCCATGTTTACAGGCATTATTGAAAGTTTAGGTAAGGTTCAGAGCCTACAAAGTGTAGGTGGTGATGTTCGTCTAACAATTCAGACGGATCTGGATATGTCTGATGTACATCTTGGGGATTCAATTGCCACCAATGGCATTTGCCTGACCGTGATAGAGTGGGGCGAGAACTGGTATGCGGCAGATGTTTCCCGCGAAAGTCTGAACCGTACCACACTCGGACAATGGAAAGTCGGTCAGGCGGTCAATGTTGAAAAAGCGATGTTACCGACCACACGTTTTGGCGGACACATTGTCAGTGGTCATGTCGATGGGTTGGGGGAAATTACCCTGGTGCGCGAAGACGCACGTTCTTTGTATTTTGAAGTGACTGCTCCGGTTGAGCTGGCAAAATATCTGGCTGAAAAAGGCTCGGTCACCGTCGACGGCATTAGCCTGACCATTAACCACTTACGTGGCAATATTCTGAGCCTGAATCTGATTCCACATACTGCTGAACGTACCAATATTGGCACTTGGCAGGTGGGAAGCAAAGTGAATCTGGAAGTGGATGTACTGGCACGTTATATCGAACGTTTGTTGCTCGGTGATAAGGCGGCTGAGCAGAAAACCGAATCGAATATCAGTATGGCGTTCTTGGCTGAAAACGGTTTTTTAAAATAAAAGATCAAGTATAAAAAGCCCAGTTTAAACTGGGCTTTTTATTATTTCTCGTCCGAGAACTCACTGTTCTTCAAAATATATTCAATTTCATCTTGTGCCAGTGCATGCAGCTTGGCGCGGAACACGGTCACTGCTTGCTCAATCAGGCCTTCAGCTTCAAGTTCAAGACGGACACGGACACTTTCCAGCTCAGACAGAATTTGCTGATCATCAATCGCGATGCGCTGACCGCGTGCATAATCAATGCTTGGCTGTTCCGGGTTGGTTTGGTAACGCTCGGTCTGTTGCGCAATTTCCTGATCGATATGACCACGTAAGGCAACTAGATTCTCGGTTTGCTGCTCAAACTGACGTGCTTCATCCGCTTGTAACTGGGCTGCATAGGCGGCTTCAGCTGCACGTTTTTCTGCCAGTGCTTTTTCTAATGCGAGCTGTTTACGAATACGTGCCTGTTCTAGCAATTCTGCTTTTAAATCGGCATAGGCTTGATCAATACGTTGTTGAGAACGCTGTTGGGCACTTTCCTCGTTCTGCGTCCAGGTTTGAATCGAAGTTTGTGGTAATAACAGATCACAGATACGTGCTAAATCTTCCTGATAGGTCTGACGAACCGCCTCAGGTGCATTTAACCAGCGTTTTTTAAAATCCTGACCTACATTTAATGCCACAAGACACTCCTAAAATGATGTTTTTTATCGCCAATTTATAATTTAAATGTACGAGGTTCTATGCCCAACCGTCGATACAGTTTAAATTTTTCCCGCCCAATCTGTTTCGCAGTTTCATTATTTTCAATAATTTCGATAATGTGGCGAAAATCTTGAGTTTGTTCAAGTGCATGATTGTTAAAATTAAACACGATCCAATCATTGGAGGGGGGTAAATCTTTTGAAATACACACTGGGCTGTGTGGCTGGTCAATCCCATGCGCAATGAAACTTTGTGGATCAAAGCTCCAGAGCAGTTCATCCAGTTCATTTTGCAAGTCTGGATCAGCACAGTACCACCAGATGTGGGGATGCTGATTCAGAATCTTGCGACACAAACGGCAAGCACTTTCGACTTGCCGTTCCTGACTGTTTTCAAAGAGATAAAAACTGATTTTAGCCATTCGCTTGAACACGATTTGTCAGGAATTGCATCAATAAAGGAACCGGGCGGCCGGTTGCACCTTTAGCGGTACCCGATAACCATGCCGTACCTGCCACATCAAGATGCGCCCAGCGATAGTCACGGGTAAAACGTTCAAGGAAGCAGGCTGCCGTGATGGCGCCACCGTATGGCCCACCAATATTGGCAATATCGGCAAAAGGTGAGTCGAGTAATTCTTGATACTCTTCCATAACTGGCATACGCCAGACACGGTCAAGTGACTGTTCGCCTGCCTGTTGCAAGTCTTGTGCAAGCTCATCATCTGGTGTGAATAAACCACTAACCACTTTACCCAGCGCAACCACACAGGCACCGGTCAGGGTGGCAATATCAATCACCAGAGCAGGGTTAAAGCGTTTGATATAGGTTAAGGTATCACACAGGACCAGACGGCCTTCTGCATCGGTATTTAGAATTTCTACAGTTTGACCGCTCATGGTCGTGACGATGTCACCAGGACGGGTGGCATGAGCAGATGGCATATTTTCTGCAGCGGCAATTGCACCCACCACATGAATAGGCAATTGGGCTTCACAGAGTGCCTGAATGGTGCCAAGAACCGAAGCTGCGCCGCACATATCAAATTTCATTTCATCCATGCCCAAGCCTGGTTTTAATGAAATACCGCCAGTATCAAAAGTCACACCTTTGCCGACCAGTACCACAGGCGCTTGATCAATCTGGGCATTGTATTCGAGGGTGACAATACGGCCTGGACGATCCGAACCTTTGCTTACGGCAAGGAAGGCATACATGCCCAGATCCGCCATTTGCTGCTCATCCAGTACAGTGACTTTTAATACGTCTGGATATTGCTTGGCTAGCGCAAGAGCCTGATCTGCAAGGTACTCAGGGAAACAGATATTTCCAGGACGGTTCCCCAGATCACGGGCAAAGTTTTGACCCGACTGAACCGCATGAATCAGCTTTAACTGTGCTTCATCTAATGTGGTCTGGCTGGCAATCAGGTGAATGGTATCTAATACAAACTCATTCTTTTTCGACTTAAACTCGTCATAACTATAAGCCGCTTGCGTAAGGCTCAAGACAAAGAGGGAGTGTAAATCGGCAGGCAATGCTGAAAGATCGATACTAATTTGTTTAAATTTATTTTGTGATGATTTGATAATGCTTTGTGCAAGTTTTGCTAATTTTGTCGCTTTAAGCTCGTCACTTTTGCCTAGCCCTAATAATTGCGCATTGGCTTGTACAGAGATATTGGCAAGCAGCGGCAAGTTGTCGTTAAAACCGGCTTTATATTGGCTTGCGTTAAGGATGTCATCTAGATGGTTGATTTGATAAGTATTTAAGTTCTGTTGTAATTGTTCTGAATCAACCAAAATCCACAAAGATTCGCTAGACGCCTGAGTTGGGAATGCGTTTTGAAGTGTAAATTTCATTGTTTATATAGAACCTAATGAGTAAAAAAGAAAGATAAGTCCATTAAACACTTTCAGATATGAGGTTGCAATCCGCAACAAGCGATAGGTTTTATATTTTTAACATTCGGGTAAACTAGCGTTACCTTCGATTGGTCTTTTGGAAGTATTACTTTGATTATTCGGCGTTATCTCGTCAAACAGGTGGTTTCGACATCTCTCGTCGTTATTGGTCTATTGACCATGATTATGATGGGTGGTCGTTTGATCAAGTATTTTGGCGTCGCAGCTCAAGGTCGTTTGGATGCGGGGATCTTATTTAGCATTATCGGCTATCGTTTACCTGAATTTTTAACACTGATCTTACCACTGGGGTTCTTTATTGCCTTGATGTTGGTATTCGGGCGTCTGTATGTCGACCACGAAATGGCGGTTTTAAATGGCAGTGGCGTCAGTCGCAATCAGTTGGCCCGATTACTGTTGCCGATGACCATGGTATATCTGGTGGTACAGACCTGCTTAATGGTCTGGATGGGGCCGTGGGGCTTACGCGAGTTTGAAAAACTGACCAGTACCCAGGCAGTACGGACCGGATTTGATCTGGTACGTCCGAAAGAGTTTATTTCTTCAGGGCCGTATACCATTTATGCGGGATCACTTTCAGAAGACCGCAAGAACTTAAAAGATATTTTCTTCTACCAGAAAGGCAATCAGGCAGATAAACCTGATGTCATGATTTTGGCCAAAGAAGCAACACGGGTTGAAGTGGCCAATGATACCGCCAATGTGGTCGATCTGGTTCAGGGCCGTCGTTACGAGATTTATCCGAATCAACCACGTTACACGCAGGCAGAATTCCAGTCTTATCGTTTACGTTTAGAAAATGACAAAGACGTAAAATTTGAGAGTGGTGATGTTGAAGCCTTGTCCATGTCCAAGTTATGGGAAAAACGTGATGATCCTGTCGTGCGTAGTGAACTGGGCTGGCGTGTGTTTGGCCCATTTGTGATTATCGTGGCTTTAATGCTGGCGGTCGCATTGTCTGAGGTGAGTCCGCGTCAAGGTCGTTACTATCGTTTGATTCCCGCGATCTTTATCTTTGCCAGCTTGATCGTATTATTGATTGCGATTAAGACCCGAATCAGTAAGGAAGAACTTGATATCTGGGCTTATCCAGTGGTTCTTCTTGTTTATGCCATTGCCGCAGCAGTTTTTGCGCGTAAACAAAAATTAGCACCAAAATTTAAGAGAAGTATTCAGCGAGTGGGGTTGTGATGTTAGCACGTCGAATAGTCGCCAAACATGTGACAAAAACCACGATCCTGGCCATGCTGGGCACGACGCTGGTGTTATCTTTCTTACAGGTTCTGTTTACCTACTTAGGTGAATTAGGCTCGCTCAAACCCGACTATAATGCCTGGCAGGCTTTCCTGTACGTGATGTGGGGAGCGCCGCATTATCTCTATGAAATCCTTCCTGTTGCCGCCTTGATTGGCTCGGTGCTGGGACTGGGTGCATTGGCTTCGAATAGTGAACTGATCGTGATGCGCTCGGTCGGGATTAGCTTATGGCGAATCGTTGGCTGGGTAATGCGTTCGGCACTGTTATTGATTGTATTGTCCTTTGTGCTGAGCGAATGGGTAATTCCTTATACCAATGAGCAGGCACAAAGCATCAAGAAACAACGTAGCGTGGCGGCGTTGGGTGAAGTCAAAGGCTACTGGACCCGTGAAGGGCAGCGTTTTATTTATATTGACTATGCCAACTCCAAAGGCCAGTTACGCAATATCCAGTCGATCGATTTTGATCAGGACTACCGTTTGCAGTCTTTTGTGAATGCAGAGAAGGGCCAGTTTGTTAAAGATGGCGAATGGACGCTAGAACAGTCACATCAGGTTGATTTACTGGCCCAAGGGAATGCCATTAAAACCGATCATGCACAGCAATCGCTGGGTTTGGCCTTGCAGCCTAAATATGTGCATATGGTCACCCTTGACCCGGAAGATTTGTCTCCAAGCCAGCTGATTAGTTTTATGCGTTATATGGATGAATATAGCCAAGTACCGAAAACTTATGAATTGGCCTTCTGGCAAAAAGTGACCTCGCCGTTTGCCTTGATTACGCTGGTGTTAATTGCCTGCTCGTTCATTTTTGGCCCGCTACGACAGCAGTCGATGGGCTTCCGGCTGGTGATTGCCTTATTTACCGGACTTGGCTTTTTCTACTTACAAGATTTCCTCGGCTATGCGAGTCTGGTTTATGCCCCTTCTCCAGCATGGTTTGTGCTGATGCCGGTGGTACTCATCTTTATGGTAGGCAGTTACTTACTTTATCGAGCAAGATAAAGGACTTTGATTCATGAGCGCTATCATCGCTATTGATGAAAGCCATGAGTGGGGTCATAGAGAAATACCTTAAACTTCGGTAAAATAGACCGAACAAATGATCGACAAATAGAGAGTCCATTATGACGGATGCAAATGCTGGCAAAATTCCTCACGTTCTCGTAATCATGGATGGCGTAGGACATCGTGAAGCAGTTGATGACAATGCCTTTCTGGCAGCAAAAACACCCAACCTCACGGCAATGAAAGCCAAGCATCCGAATAGTTTAATTTCTGGCTCCGGTGAAGATGTCGGTCTGCCTGATGGTCAAATGGGTAACTCTGAAGTCGGGCATATGAATCTGGGTGCAGGTCGTGTGTTGTATCAGGATTTCACCCGTATTACCAAAGATATTCGTACCGGTGCTTTTTTCGAGCATGAAGTTCTGGTGGATGCGGTTGAAAAGGCTAAAGCAGCCAATGGCGCCGTACACGTGATGGGCTTATTGTCGGAAGGCGGTGTACACTCGCATCAAGATCATATTGTCGCCATGTGCGAACTGGCGTTAAAACGCGGTGCAAAAGTGTATTTACACGCTTTTCTGGACGGCCGTGATACACCACCACGCAGTGCGCAACCATCATTAGAAAAACTGGATGCCTTGTTCGCACAATATCCAAATCAGGGTCGTATTGTGTCGATGATTGGCCGTTATTTCGCGATGGATCGTGACAACCGTTGGGATCGTGTGGAACAGGCATATCGTCTAATCACAGAAGGTGAAGCCGTACGTGTTGCCAATTCTGCGGTTGAAGGTTTGGAACAAGCCTATGCAGCCAATGAAAATGATGAGTTTGTTAAAGCCACGCGCATCGGTGATGTCACCAAAGTACAAGATGGCGACAGCATTGTATTCATGAACTTCCGTGCCGATCGTGCGCGTGAAATTACCCGTGCGTTTGTGGAAAAGGATTTTGCCGGTTTTGAACGTAAAGTGCTGCCGAATTTATCTAAATTCGTGATGTTGACCCGTTATCAGGCCAGCATTGATGCGCCGGTTGCATATATGCCAGAAGGGCTGAAAAACTCGATTGGTGAATACCTGTCTGATTTGGGCAAAACCCAATTGCGTATTGCTGAAACTGAAAAATATGCACATGTGACCTTCTTCTTTAGCGGTGGTCGCGAAGATGAATATCCGGGTGAGAAGCGTATCCTGATTCCATCACCGAATGTGGCCACCTATGATTTAAAGCCTGAAATGAGTGCTTATGAAGTGACCGATGAGTTGGTCAATGCCATCAATTCAGGTGAGTTTGACCTGTTGGTGGTGAACTATGCCAACGGCGATATGGTCGGGCATACCGGCGTTTTTGATGCGGCAGTAAAAGCGGTTGAAACGGTGGATACCTGCTTGGGTCGTGTTTACGATGCGGTCATGGCAAACAAAGGACACATGTTAATTACTGCGGATCATGGTAATGTAGAGCAAATGCAAGACTATGACAGTGGTCAGGTGCATACCCAGCATACCACTGAACTGGTGCCATTTATTTATGTTGGCCCGACGCAAGCAATTATTGCAGAAGGCGGAGTATTGGCTGATGTGGCGCCAACACTCCTGCATTTAATGCACATTCCTGTACCGCCAGAAATGCAGGGTAAGAACTTAATTACTTTAAAATAAGGTGAAGCAATGACCCAGCACAACAACATTTACCGAGCCTTATGTGCAAGTTTGTTGATGTGTTGGGGGCATAGTATTGATGCTGCACCCGTTACCCATGCATCGGGATGGACCGAAGACGCGCCGCGTACGGCGGAAGTCCCGATTGAATCGATTCAGCAATTTGTCCAGATTTACGGGATTGTGAAAGATAACTATGTCGATAAGAAGTCGGACGATGCGCTCTTTCAGCAATCAATCAAAGGACTGGTCAGTGGTCTGGACCGTTATTCCCGTTATCTGTCGGCAGAAGAATATCGTCAACTGATTCAATATACCGAAGGCGATCTGGCCTCGGTCGATTTTAATTTAAATTATGACGTACATGCTAAATCCTGGCAGATTCAGGATTTAAAAGCGGGTTCTGATTCGAGCAAGCTGGGTTTGCGCAATGGCCAAGCCATTATTAAAGTGGACAATCAGGAATTAAAAAATCTTAATCAGGATCAGGTACAAGGCCTGTTGTATGGCTCAATTGGCAGTACTGTGCAGATCCAGCCTGAAAATAATAACAGCACCACCATTCTGGTCCGGAACAAGAAAGTAGAAACCGATATTGAACCTGTTTTAATGCATAATCAGGTACTTGTACTTAAAATTAGAGTGTTTCAGCAAGACACTGCCAATGAAATTAAACGTTTAATCGAAGAATATAGCTCTAGCAAACTCAAGGCCGTGGTTCTGGATTTGCGTAATAATCCGGGGGGATTATTGTCTGCTGCGGTTGAGTCAGCGGATTTGTTCCTGAATCAGGGACTGATTGTGACTACCAAAAGCCGTTCTGAAGGTGATCAACAATTTCAGGCCCTACCTTCCTTTGAATTTCAAAATCTGAAACTCGGCATTTTAATTAATAAACGCTCCGCCTCGGCAGCAGAAGTGTTTACCGCGGCGCTGAAAGAACATAAGCGTGCCTGGGTCGTGGGGGAAAACAGTTATGGTAAAGGGGTGGTGCAGAAGCTGTTCCCGTTACCGAGTGGCGCTGCCTTGCAAATGACGGTCTCACATTACTACACCCCCAATGGCAACATGATTGAAGGGCAAGGCATTCAGCCGAACCAGATTTCGCCTTTGCCACCTGAAATGAAAGAAGATACCTACCTGGAACATGTCACTGATCTGGTGTTGAAAAGTAGATATTAAAAAATAAAGCCCCTTAACAAAGGGGCTTTATGATTAAAACTTATTCATCATCTTCGGTATCCAAACCGAATTTTTTCAGTCGATAGCGTAAAGAGCGGAAGGTCATTCCCAACTTTTTCGCCGCTAAAGTCCGGTTCCAGTGGGTAAGATTCAAGGCATTTAGCAGAATCTCTTTTTCGATATTCTCTAAATAGCGCTCCAAACCTTCTGGTGGAAGTTTTTTCGAACTCATTGTTGGACTGGCAGAATGTTGAGGCGTTTCGATTTCTTCTGCCGGTGCATTGGCAAATGCAGGCGTCGGATTTGCAATTGAGCTACGTAACGGCGCAGTTTGCAAGTGAGCCAGATCAATGGTTTCATCATCACTGAGTGTAATGGCACGTTCAATGATATTACGCAGTTCGCGCACATTGCCCGGGAAATATTGCTGTAACAAGAACTGCTCTGCACGAGAAGACAGTGTCTTCACCGACACTTCCCATTCCTGACTGATCTTTTGAATAAAGTGATTGGCCAGTAACAGAATATCCTGACCACGCTCACGTAATGGCGGTAACACTAGATCCATGACGTGAATACGGAAGAACAGGTCCTGACGGAAGCGGCCTTGCTGGACCAGCATTTCCAGATCCTGATGGCTGGCACTGATCACACGGAAATCGACATCAATCTCCTGATCTGAACCGACCGGACGAATTTTCTTTTCCTGCACCGCACGTAGTAATTTGACCTGCATATTTAACGGCAATTCAGCAATTTCATCCAGAAATAAACTACCGCCGTGTGCAGACAGAATTAAGCCTTGCTTGTCCTGTGTTGCGCCAGTGAAGCTACCTTTCTTGTGTCCAAATAACTCGCTTTCCATCAATTCGGTTGGAATGGCACCACAGTTAATGGCAATAAACGGCCCTTCGCTGCGGTTACTTAAACGATGTACCAGATTGGCTACGACTTCTTTGCCTGTACCTGATTCACCCGTAATGAACACAGGTGCCTGAGAGCGTGCAATTTTCTTTAAGGCAATGCGAAGTTGCTGGATCGGTGCTGAACGTCCAATCAGAAGCTTGTTTTCTAAAGCAGTTTCAGCAGCTTCCTGTTCTGGCTGAGGCCGGTTCAAAGCTTTCTGAATCAACTGATCCAGATGCATCTGGTTGACCGGTTTGCTGACAAAGTCAAAGGCACCTGCTTTAAGTGCTGCGATGGCGATGTCCATGTTGCCATAGGCAGTAAGCACTGCAATCGGCGTGTTAGGATAGTTTTGAGTGACATGTTTCACTAGGTCTAAACCATTCCCGTCCGGAAGATTTAAATCTGTTAAGCATGCATCGTACTGGAATTCAGTGAAGAATTTTTTTGCCTGTTCGACCCGATAAGCGATATGTGTTTTGATGCCCATCCGCGCAAGCGTCATCTGCATTAAAAGACATAAATCCTCTTCATCGTCTACGAGCAAGACGAGTGGTTGTTTTGTTGCCATTTCCCCGAAAAACCTAATCTAATCTATGAATTTTGAGCATTCCATCCTGAAACATGCTCCTTGTTGTCGCTCTATATAGGTGAGCTTTGCATGATTCGCCTCACAAAATGTATGAGACAAGTACAATCCTAAACCAGTTCCTTTAATTTCGGTACTAAAAAATGGTTTGAATAACTGAGAAATATCCCGTTTTGAGACACCCATCCCAAAATCGATGACATCAATACAGATTCGACCTTCTTTTTCATGAACATCCACTTCGATAAAGGGGGCATCGGTGGCGTTATGACGTAACGCATTCCGGATCAGATTAATCAGCACCTGACGTAATTGTTTTTCATCAAATACGATCGTCGTCTGTGCTGGTTGTTTTAACCGGATCATCTGTTTGGCATCAGCCAGATCTTCATTCAATAAACTGTCAAAGAACGAGGTGAGCTGGATGGGTTGGGCTTCGGTTGGCCGATTGCGAGCCATCGCCAAAGTATCTTGGACGATGCTATCAATACGTTTGGCTTGCTTGCTAATCATGCGTGACAGCATTTCTTGCTGATGTGCATCACTGTCTTTAAGTAACTCATTAGCCTGAACAATGGCGGCCAATGGATTGCGAATCTCATGGGCAATACTGGCAGAAAGTTGGCCTAATGCCGCCAGCTTGAGTTGTTGCACCTGCTGGGTCAGTTTCTGGGCATCTTTTAAGATCAGTAACACCAGCGCTTGTTCAGGAACGATCAGATGTTTAACCCGAACATGAACCGTATACGGGCTTTGTTGTGATTCAAAACTGAACTCTTCACCGTCTTTTAAATCACTAAACTTGATCAGTTCAAATAGATCCGGTTGTAATTTGATGAGTGGTGTTTTTTCAAGAGAAACAGGTAGATAAATTCCCAGTAAAGTGTTGGCTGCCGGATTGGTCAGGACAATATGGTTGCTTTCATCCAGGACCAGATAACCGTCTTCAATCTGCTCGAGAATATAACGGTTAATATTTTGCAGTTGATGGATTTCAATCGATTGATGGAAAGTGAGGGTTTCTAAAATCTTAAAACGTTGAACCGCAATTCGGCCAATCGCATGCACCACAAAAAATAAAAAGGCCAGAAAAACACTATTGCCGAGATGAGTTAAATTGATCGCATCAAAGAAATCACCCAAAAAGCGCTGGTAAACCACCATGATCACGGCAAATAGGGTGATGATCAGTGATAACTGTGAATTTAATAAAATAGCCGAGGAGAAAATAATGATGACATAAAGTAAGCTCAATTGCAGATTCGGCCCACCGGCTGAAAATGTGATTAAACTCAAGCAGATCACGTCAATCAGAAAAATCACAATCAACTGTCTGGACACCTGCACAGGGACCAGATGCAAGACAAAAAGCTGAATGATATTCAGCGTGATATACGCGATCAGGGTATAAAAATATAAGCTTGGATAAATATAATTACTGCTGAGTTGCTCGGCAGTGAGCAAATAAATCAGCAGCAGGCTAACGGCAATAATCAGCCGATAGCCGCTATACCAAACGCCCAGTCGATAGACGGTCTGAGAGACCGATGAAGCAATTTTCCCTAACATAGGCGTTGACTATTATTGTAAGTATTTTAAGGTTTAATCAGTCCATAGCGTATCGCAAGATGTGTCAGTTTGACATCACTATCAATCGCCAGTTTTTCAAAAATACGGTAGCGATAAGTATTTACCGTCTTGACGCTGACAAATAATTTATCTGCAATTTCCTGTGCACTGATACAGTTCACCACCATCATCGCGACCTGCATTTCACGTTCTGATAAAGCATCAAAAGGAGACTGCTGGGTGTCAGAAAGGTAAGAACTCGCCAGTTGCTCGGCAATATCTGCACTGAAATACTTGCCGCCTTGCATGACTTTATTGATCGCACGGACCATCTCAGAGATTGGCGCACCTTTGGTGATATAGCCTTTGGCACCTGCTTTGAGTAAAAGGGATGGGTAGGGCTCTTCCGCCAGACCGCTGACAGCAATGACCTTGGTTTCAGGTGCACTCTGTAGTAAACGTCGCGTTGTCTCAACTCCACCAATGCCAGGCATATTCACGTCTAGCAATACCACTTGGGGATGTTTCTGGCGAACCAGCGCAATCGCTTCTTCTCCAGATTCAGCCTGTCCGATCACCTCGACATCGGGGTGGTCTTCGAGCATACGGCAAATCCCGGTGCGCACGAGTTCATGATCATCAACAACGAGAACAGTGATCAAGAAGACCTCCTTTTTTCAAAAACACTGGTTTTTTGTTACATAAAGCAAAATTAGCTTGCAATGAAACGACAAAATTAGCAATCCTATTCTTCGTTTTTAGAGAATAGTTGTACACAATTGTGTCTACAAAAGCTTTACCCGATTTGTTCAAATGTAAGGCATAATGGTGGTAAGCGCAAATGTGCAGCGTCCTGAGTTGAGTATTGTGTCGTGAAAAATTCTAAAAAATCTATCATGCATGTTCTAAGCATGTCTATCTTGTTGGCGTGGAGTTCAACAAGTTTTGCTGAACTGGTTGTGAATAACAATCCAGCTTCTTCGCGTGCGAGTGGTTCAGCAACCTTAAACTGGTCAGCAAGTGATGCGAGCCAGTTAATGGAAGATGATGAACCCTTAGAGATTGGTCCTCAAGGTTCAACCTCTGTGACCACAACATTACGTAACGGTGGTTCAGCTTCAATTTCATCCTCAAGCGCTCCGCAGCAATCGACACAGATTCGCGATACGTTTGGCTATAGCAGCCAGCCGTCAGTGAATGCACGTGCTGCGCTGGTCATGGATGCACAAACAGGTGAGGTGCTGTACAGCAAAAACAGTAACATGTCGGTTCCGATTGCTTCAATTACCAAATTGATGACTGCGGTGGTGACTGCTGATGCGCGCTTAAACATGTCGGAAGAGATTACTCTTGAGTCGATTGATTTCGCAGGTGCAGGCGGTAAAAACTCAAGCTCAACCTTACGTGCTGGCGATAAGATGAACCGCGCTGAAGCATTGTTGTTTGCCTTGATGAAGTCTGAAAATCCAGCGGCGGCGGCATTGGCGCGTACTTATCCAGGTGGTCGTCCTGCATTTATTGCAGCGATGAACGCCAAAGCGAGGCAATTGGGCATGACTTCGACACGTTATGCTGAGTCAACCGGGCTTGATCCGCATAATGTCTCTTCTGCACGTGATTTAGGCATTCTGGTAAGTACCGCTTCGCAATACGGTCTTATCCGCCAATTCTCAACCACACCAACCTATGACTTCAACCTTGGCTACCGTGTACTCAAGTCGAACAATACCAATGCTTTAGTTCGTAATGGTGGCTGGAACATTAACCTGTCAAAAACGGGTTATATCAATGAAGCAGGTCGTTGTGTGGTGATGCATACGACGGTGAACTCACGTCCTGCTGTGGTCGTGTTATTGGGTGCACCAAGTTCACAAGCACGCAATAGCGATGCAACCAATTTATTAACTTGGTTAAGCAGTTTACCAAAACGTGTTTAATGTCGGTTGATGTAAAAACGCTTCATCAGGAAGCGTTTTTTATTGCCGCTAGAAATGACTGATTTTAAGTGAACGCATAAAAAAACCAGTTGCGGACAACTGGTTTTTTTATTTCAGACTTGATACTTACATATTTGAAAGAATAGAGTCTTTAACCTGATCCATGGTTGCATCGATGGACAACATCACAGCATCAGCACATTGCTTGATTGCCGTATCTGGATCTTTTAAGCCATTGCCTGTCACGGTACATACGATCACAGAACCTTCAGCAATTTTACCTGCCTTGATGTCACGGATTGCACCACCAATTGAAGCGGCAGAAGCAGGTTCTACAAATACACCTTCGTACATTGAAAGTAAACGTTGCGCTTCCAGGATTTCGCTGTCCTGAAGTTCATCGAACCAGCCTTTAGAGTCACGTACCACTGCTTTGGCATGATTCCAGCTTTGTGGATTACCGATACGGATTGCAGTTGCAACTGTTTCAGGGTTTTCAACAGGTGCACCACGTAAGAAAGGTGCTGCGCCAGAAGCCTGGTAACCCACCATGGTTGGCAGACCTTCTGGTTTAGGACCTGTGAACTGATCTGTCGCAGCGTCATAAATCACTTGCTCGAACTGATCCGCAGGTTGGTTAGCAACAGCTTCGGTATAACCCATCCAGTGTGCGGTGATGTTCCCCGCGTTACCGACAGGCAAGCAGTGATAATCAGGTGCACGACCCAATGCTTCCACGATTTCATAAGCAATGGTTTTTTGACCTTGCAAACGATACGGATTGATCGAGTTGACAATTGTTACAGGTGCCTGATCAGCCACTTCTTTGACCAAACGCATACCATCATCGAAGTTACCACGGATTTGCATGGTGATTGCACCGTACATCATTGCCTGCGCCATTTTACCCATAGCAATTTTGCCTTCCGGGATCAACACGAATGCTTTAATGCCTGCACGCGCTGCATAAGCTGCCGCTGCTGCTGAAGTATTACCGGTAGAGGCACAGATAATCGCTTTAGAGCCTTCTTCAACTGCTTTGGTCACCGCCATGGTCATACCACGATCTTTAAATGAACCGGTTGGGTTCAGACCTTCGTATTTCACATAAATTTCGACGTTTTTGCCAATAATACGTGGAATGTTCTCGAGTTTAATCAGTGGAGTATTACCTTCACCTAAAGAAATTGCGCGTGTAGTTGCAGACACAGGTAAACGGTCACGATAACGATCTACAAGACCAGTATAACGATTGGCATTCGACATGATGGTGTTCCAATATAAGGTAGAGAAAAAATCCCGCTCAACAGGCTCCCTTTCAAAAGAGAGCAGTTCCATTCTTGAGTGAAGAAGGGTGAGGGGATTTAAACTGATTAACTATCGAGCGATTCTAAACGAATTCTCACGATTTCGCCACGAATTGCAGGTAATGCTTGAATTTGGGCAAGCGCTTCGTCCATTTTAGATTCAACGATCGGATCGGTTAAAATCACGATTGGAATCAGGTCTTTTAAGCGCGATTGCTGCATGATGGCATCAATACTGATACCAGCACGGCTCAGAATGGTCGTCACATCTGCCAATACACCGGTTTGGTCTTCAGCATTGAGGCGAATGTAATAACCTGTGGTCATTTCTTCACGGCTGAGGATTGGCACATTGGTGAGTGCTTCAAAGGCCAACTGAGGAATTGTTCCAGCGCCATCTTCGGTATACGAAATATCACGCACGATATCAATCACGTCTGCAACCACAGCAGAGGCAGTTGGACCTGCACCTGCACCAGCCCCGTAATATAAAGTCGGGCCAACGGCATTGGCTTGCACCAGTACGGCATTTTTCACGCCATTGACATTGGCAATCAACTCTTCCGCAGGGATCAGGGTTGGATGCACACGTAGCTCAATGCCTTTGTCGGCACGGCGTGCAATACCCAAGTGCTTGATACGGAAACCAAGTTCTTCGGCATATTTTACGTCCTGAGCGGTGATTTTGCTGATGCCTTCGGTATAGACCTTATTGAACTGTAACGGGATACCAAATGCACATGAAGCTAAAATGGTGAGTTTGTGTGCAGCATCAATGCCTTCAACATCAAAGGTTGGATCTGCCTCAGCATAACCAAGTTCTTGCGCTTCTTTTAACACATCTTCAAAAGCACGACCTTTTTCACGCATTTCAGTCAGAATGAAGTTGCCTGTACCATTGATGATTCCTGCAAGCCATTCGATATGGTTGGCTGCAAGACCTTCACGGATGACTTTAATGATTGGAATCCCGCCTGCAACTGCTGCTTCATAAGCAATTTGCACTGCATTGTCTTCTGCTGCCTTAAATAGCTCATTGCCATGTTCAGCCAGTAATGCTTTATTGGCTGTCACCACCTGTTTGCCATGTTTAATGGCTTCCATGATGACTTCATACGCAGGATGAATGCCACCCATGACTTCGACCACCACATCAACATCAGGTTGACGTACGATCTCCATCAAGTCATCGCTTTGTTTAATTCCTTCGAGTTGTAAATCTGGACGTGGACGGCGTGTGCCTACGTGTGTAATTTGAATTTCTCGACCGGTACGGCGTTTAATTTCCGCAGCATTTTCTTGTAGTAATTTAAGGGCTCCACCACCTACAGTACCAAGACCGAGTATCGCCAGACGAACTGGTTTCACGTCACACTCCATTATATTCAATCATTTTAATGAAGCTTGATCATAGCTAAAAAAATGCGGAGACACTAGGGCTAAGATCATCTTTCATCTGTCGCCCGGGTCTTTGTTATTTTGAAAGGAATGTTTACCTTATTTGTTTAAGCGTTGAACAATTTCTTCAGGGGTCATGTAACCACCTAAATATTCTCCTTCAACGTTATAAATCGCTGGTGTGCCATTTACGCCCATGTTCAGACCCAGTTGGTATTGATCACGAACGGGGTTCTTACATTCTGCAGCAGTCACAGGTTGACCTTGAGTTGCCTGCTCAAATGCAGCCTTACGATCTTTGCTACACCAGATGGCCTGCATGGTTGGCATGAATTGTTCGCCACGTGGCCATGCGATATAACGCACTTCAATACCTTTGGCATTAATTTCAGCCAGGTGTTCATGCAATTTATGGCAATACGGGCAGCTTGAATCGGTGAATACATAAATCACTTGTTTGGCTTTACCGCCTTGTGCCGGATAAACGATCAAGTCTTCAGTCTTGAGGGAAGCCAAATGCTTTTTATTTTCGGTGGCCTGTAATGCATCACTGACATTGTGCAGTTGCTTGTCACCTAAACGCACCACATCACCCTGAATAATGTATTGGCCATCAGCGGTGGCATAGACCGAACCCATTCCTTCCAGACTCACCCAGTACAGGTTGGGTACTTCAGTTTTCTTGACGGCAAGAATTTTGGCATTGATGCTGGCTGTCTTGAAATGTTTTTCTAATGTAGAGACTAAACGCTGCTGTGCATTACGTTCATTTAAGGTTGAAGCTTCACCTGTCGCAGGTGCACTTGCCGTGAGTGCATCTTGTTTTTGTGCTGAATTTTCTTTTGAGCAAGCACTGACGAATAATGTTGATGCTAATGTACAAGCAATTACAAGCTGAGACCGAGTAAACAACATATAGAACCTTTTTGTACGTTTTAAGGGCTTTAGCATACCAAAAAAAAACAATCACTTCGTTAAATCTTGCTGATGCTGTGTGAACAAAACCAAGTTTAAGACCTATTCAGGACAGACGGTGGTTTTAACCGCGTGGGTGGTATTTGCCATGTAACTCTTGCATACGATGTTGGGCGACATGGGTATAAATTTGCGTGGTGGAAAGATCGCTATGCCCCAATAACATCTGTACCACGCGCAGGTCTGCGCCATGATTGAGTAAATGGGTGGCGAAGGCATGGCGTAAGGTATGCGGTGATAACTCGGCCTGAATATTGGCCTGCAAGGCATAACGTTTAATCGCGTACCAGAAATTCTGACGACTCATGATGCCGCCGTGCTGGGTCAGAAATAAATAATCCGTGCTGCTTTTATACAGTTGCGGGCGTGATTCCAGCAAATATTTTTCAATCCAGTCACAGGCAAATTGCCCCAAAGGCACCAGACGCTCTTTATTGCCTTTACCAGTAATCCGTAAGTAGCCCTGTTTTAAATTGATCAGTTCAAGTTTCAGGTTGAGTAATTCTGATACGCGCAATCCACAGGCATACAGTACTTCGAACATGGCACGGTCGCGTAGGCCTAGTGCAGTGCTGGTATCAGGTGCATTGATCAATGCTTCAACATCTTGTTCAGACAAATCTTTGGGCAAAGCCCGGCCAATTTTAGGAGAATGATGTGTGGCAACGGGATTGTCGTCCCTGAGTTTTTGTTCGCGTAAAAATTTATAAAATTGTCTTAAGGCAGAAAGGCAGCGGGCAATTGAACGGGGACTTTTTCCAGCCTTGGTCAGCGCAATCAGCACATCTGCAATATCGTCACTCGACCATTCGGGTAGGGTGGCAGTTCGATGCAATTCACTACATTGGATCAGGTCCGATAAATACGCATTACGGGTATGCGGACTCACCGTTTGAGCGACTAAATAATCACGAAAACCCTGTAAAAATCCGAGATGTTCCGGAATATTAACGGCGGCTGGAATACGTGGTTTTTTATTTAACATAATGGACTGGCTGAACCTTCTTGTCTGCACTGTAAAAGAAAAATGAATTGTTGTCGAACTGTCAAAAGGGTAAATGCCATTGAGATTGTTTTTGGTAATTATTCTCATTTGCTTGTATACTATAATAAAGAGCGTAAAGGGTTAGAGCGGTGCGATTGTCAGCATTAAAAGTCAAGCAGATAGCGGTGATCACGAAAGTGGATCGCTTGGTCGATGAGACACAACAGCCAGATTTAGTTGCGGTTCGTTTAGAAAGTTTAGGCTTTGTGCCTGGTACACAAGTGCAAGTGATTACCAAAGGTATTTTTGGTGGTGATCCGATTCTAATCCAGCTCGGTTTTACGCGTTTTGCGTTACGAAAGGCGGAAGCTGATAAAATTGAAATTCAACTTGAAGGAGCACCTGCATGAGTGATGCGTTACGTGTTGCCCTTGTGGGAAATCCAAACTGCGGTAAGACATCTTTATTTAACCATTTAACTGGAACGCGCCAAAAAGTTGCCAACTATGCGGGCGTGACGGTTGAACGTAAAGTTGGACATTTTCAGCTTCCTTCTGGAAAGTCCGTGCGTGTGCTGGATTTACCTGGGACTTATAGTTTACAAGCCACCAGTCCAGATGAAGAAATTACCCGTGACGTCTGTCAGGGCAAAATCGCTGAAGAAGGCCAGCAAGATGCCTTCCTGTGCGTGGTCGATGCCACAAACTTGAAGCTGCATCTGGGTCTCGTGCTGGAAGTGATTGAGCTGGGCCGTCCGATTCTGGTTGTATTGAACATGATGGATGAAGCACGCCGTCGTGGTATCCAGATCAATACCCAGAAACTTTCACAGCGTTTAGGTGTACCAGTTGTTGAAACCGTGGCGGTGCGTAACGCTGGTATCGAAAACCTGTTACATGCCTTAGATCAAGAAAAATATTCTGTTCCACAGACTGAATTAAGTGGCTTGACCGGGACTCACCATCAGAAAATCGATATGATTTTCAAAGATGTGGTGAACTTTGTTGATCAGGAAGACAAGCGTACCGATTTCCTCGACAAAATTTTCTTACATCCGGTTCTCGGCTTACTTAGCCTTGCAATCATGATGTTTATTGTCTTTCAGGCCGTGTTTGCCTGGGCGGCGCCGTTTATGGATGGTATTGAAGAATTCTTTGCCTGGTTCGGTGAAGCATTAGGCGAGCATATCTCTCAGCCTTTGCTACATAGTTTGGTGGTTGACGGGATTATCGCGGGTGCGGGTAGTGTGGTGGTGTTCTTGCCACAAATCTTGATTCTATTCTTCTTTATTTTAGTGTTGGAAGAATCGGGTTATTTACCGCGTGCCGCCTTCTTGCTGGATAAATTGATGTTTAAAGCAGGCCTAAGTGGTCGTGCCTTTATTCCATTGCTGTCAAGCTTTGCCTGTGCGGTGCCTGGCATCATGGCCACCCGTAGTATCAGTGATCCACGTGATCGCTTTACCACGATCATGGTTGCACCACTAATGACCTGTTCGGCACGTTTACCGGTCTATGCCTTATTGATTGCTGCCTTTATTCCAAGTCAAACGGTATGGGGCATTTTCAACCTGCAAGGTCTGGTGTTATTTGGCCTGTACATGTCGGGTATTGTCAGTGCGCTCTGTGTGGCAATCGTGATGAAATTTTTGCAGAAAGATAAATCACAGCATGCATTGTTACTGGAACTGCCAAGCTACCGTATTCCGGATATGAGAAGTGTTGGGATTGGCTTGCTGGATCGCGGTAAGATCTTCTTAAAACGTGTTGGTGGCATTATCTTTGCCTTGTCGATTTTACTTTGGTTCTTATGTACTTTCCCGCAAGCGCCAGAAGGGGCGACTTTACCCGATATTGATTATAGTTTTGCAGGGATGTTAGGGCACTTGCTGCAGCCGATTTTTGCACCTGTTGGCTTTAACTGGCAGATCGTGATTGCCTTGATCCCGGCCATGGCAGCACGTGAAGTCGTGGTTGCGGCTTTAGGCACGGTATATGCCTTATCGGGCGCGGATGATGAAGCTATTGCGCAGGGGCTGTCGCATCTGATTAGTGCGGACGGTACGGGCTGGTCATTGGCCACAGGCTTGTCGTTATTGGTGTGGTTTATTTATGCCCCCCATTGTTTGGCGACCTTGGCAACAGTACGCCGTGAAACAGGTTCATGGAAACATGTATCGATAATGACGGCCTACCTGTTTGGTCTGGCCTATTTAATGTCTTTCTTCACTTACCAGATTGCATCACGCATTTGGGGGTAAAAGGAGTAGCTTATGTTTGAGTACTTGATTGTTGCTGTATTGGTGCTGTGGAGTGCTGTTGTAGTCTTTAAGAAGGTATTCCCTCAAACAGCGGGTTCAGTATTTTTAGCCCTATCCAATCAATGCCAGCGTTTGGGTTGGCAGCGTTTGGCCGCATGGTTAAAACCTAAAATGGTGGCGGGTTGTGGTGGAAGCTGTGGTTGTTCAACCGATGAGGCTGAAAGCAAAAAAACAGAATCCGTGCAAACTGTGAAATGGCGTTGATAAAACTCAAAATGCCCATCTTAAGATGGGCATTTTTTTTGGAAACAAGAAAAATGAATCAGACTCAGATTAATAAAAACCAAGCATTAAGCTCTAAACATAAATTGATTTTATTGATCTTTATCCTCGTGATGACCTGCCTTTATCTTTTTGCTTTGTTTAAAGGTCTGAATATTTATAAAGAAACTCTCTCCTGGCTTATTTCATGTTTAATCTTGATTTACCTATGGCTAAGACCAGAATTCATTGATCTTAAAATCAAAGCTTATGCATTTAAATCTGTAGATTGGCTAGGGGCCGTAATCTTGGCTTTATTGGGGATTGGCTTTTTTATACCTGCTTAAGCTTTTACGCACTGACACAAAAAAGATTGAATAAAACCAAAACTGAAAAAGCATTTAAAACAGTAAAGTGCTAACATTTTTGCCATTCTGTGATCTGCGAAAAATGGGGCAAAAATGTTAATACAGCGCGGTGGATTAAAAGTTGTAGCTGGCTTGGGAATTTCCGGTGTATCCGCGGTTAATTTTTTACACGAACAGGGCTACCAGGTTGCAGTCACAGACTCACGCGCAACCCCGCCAGGACATGACCAGATTCCAGCAGGTGTGCGAACCAGCTTTGGTCAACTGGATACGGATCTTTTATTACAAGCAGAAGAAATTATTCTGAGTCCGGGGCTGGCACCGCAACTTCCAGAAATTCAGCAAGCAATGGAAAAAGGCATTGCAGTGGTGGGGGATATTCAGTTATTACGCCGTGCTACAGATGTGCCGATTGTTGCGATTACAGGATCAAATGCGAAAAGTACTGTCACCACCTTAATCGGATTGATGGCAGCAGATGCAGGCAAGAAAGTTGCTGTCGGTGGAAATCTGGGCCGCCCTGCATTGGATTTACTTAAAGATCAACCTGAATTAATCATCTTGGAGCTATCGAGCTTCCAGCTTGAAACCACATCACACCTGAATGCAGAAGTGGCTGTGGTGTTGAATATGAGCGAAGACCATCTCGACCGTCATGGCGATATGCTGGGTTATCACAAGGCTAAACATCGCATTTTCCAAGGCGTGAAAAAAGTGGTGTATAACCGTGATGATAATCTGAGTCGTCCTTTGGTGCCTGATGTGACCCCGATGCAGAGCTTTGGTCTGAATGCACCTGATTTGAATCAATATGGGGTGTTACGTGATGCTGATGGCAGCATGTGGCTGGCCCGTGGCAGAGAACGTTTGCTGAAAACCTCTGAGATGTACATTCAAGGCATGCATAACGTTGCCAATGCGTTGGCCTGTTTGGCGCTGGGAGAGGCGATCGGTTTACCGATGGCTTCGATGTTAGAAAGCTTAAAGCATTTTAAAGGTCTGGAACATCGTTGTGAGTACGTTCAAAGCATTGATGGTGTACGTTATTACAGTGATTCGAAAGGCACCAATGTCGGTGCGACCCTTGCTGCGATTGATGGTCTGGGTGCAGCCATTGAAGTAAAAAATGGCAAACTGGCATTGATTTTGGGTGGTCAAGGTAAAGGCCAGGACTTCAAGCCGTTACGCGATGCCATTCAAAAATACGTCAAGACTGCGATTCTGATTGGTGAAGATGCAGCAGTGATAGAACAGGCAATTCAAGGTACAACCGTGATTCAGCATGCTGCCAGTCTGAAAGAGGCAGTGGCAATGGCACAAAAAGCGACTCAGGCAGAAGATGTAGTATTACTTTCACCGGCTTGTGCCAGCTTTGATATGTTTAAAAGCTATAATGATCGCGGACATCAATTCGTGGCATGTGTGCATGCCTTGAATGAAAAATAAGACCTAGGAACAGAACTATGGCTGACTTGGCCCAAAATACGGTACAGAAGATTTCGCAATTGCTTAATCGTTTACCTAAGCTACCTGCAGAAATGACAGCACGCAATATCTTGATCTTTTGTGTGATTTCGTTGCTATGTTTCGGTTCGATCATGGTCGCATCGGCGTCGATGCCCTATGCGGAATATATCCATGAGAGTCCTTTTTACTTTCTCATTCGTCACGGCATTTCGATTGTGGTCGCTGCGGTGGTGGCATTTTTAACCTATCGGGTTTCTTTGAATCTGTGGTTTCAGAATGCCTTTCCTTTGTGGCTCATTACCATCGTTCTGCTCTTGGCGGTACTGGTGGTGGGTTCAGAAGTGAACGGTGCGCATCGCTGGATCAAGATTGGCGGCTTTACCTTGCAGCCAACCGAGATTGCCAAGATTGTCATGGCGATTTTCACCGCGGATTATGTGGTACGCCGTGCCAAGGAAGTGCGAACGCATTGGAAAGGGCTATTGCGTTTAAGTGGTGTAATGGCTTTAACAGTAGGCTTTATCGTCGCTGAGCCTGACTTGGGTGCAACCGTCGTAATTGTCTTGATGATGGTTGGCGTGTTCTTCTTGGCAGGTGCACCAGCGACTCAGTTCCTGATCATGTTGGGTGCGATCTTTGCGGGTGTCAGTGCGCTGATTATCTTCGAGCCATTCCGCTTCCAGCGCCTGATTTCCTTTACCAACCCTTGGGCAGATCCATTGGGTGTTGGTTATCAGCTCTCGAATGCCTTGATGGCCTTTGGTCGTGGTGAGTGGTTTGGTACCGGCTTGGGGCATAGTGTGCAGAAGCTGTCTTATTTACCTGAAGCGCATACCGACTTTATGTTGGCAGTATTAGGCGAAGAATTCGGTTTCTTTGGTGTGTCTGTGGTGATGATCCTGTCATTTACCATGCTGGCGTGCTGTATCCGTATCGGTCATCGTGCCTTGCAGCACAATTATCTGCGTGCGGGCTATCTGGCTTATGGCATCAGTATCATCTTCCTGATGCAGATTCTGGTCAATGCCGGGATGAACATGGGTCTCATGCCAACCAAAGGTCTGACCTTACCTTTCATTAGTTACGGTGGTACCTCGTTGATGATGTGTGCGGCAATGATTAGCTTAATTCTGAAAATTGATGCATCAACGCAAGAGCTGAACCCTGTGAAAGAAGAGTCGAATTTTTAGCATATTCAAACCAATAAAAAGCCCTGTCATGACACAGGGCTTTTTTTATGACTTATAAATAAGTGCCACTTAAATGAATGCCTTTGGGGATCAACTCAACATCCCATTGTTGTACTGCCTGTTGTAGCATGATACGTGGCTGATCAAGTTCAACCGAAGCTTGCCCCAAAGCTAAAATTGCCTGTTGCAGAAGTTCGGGTGCCTTGCTGATATCGAGGGCTTGGGCCAGATTCTGTTTAGACAGTTTTTGCCCTTGATCATTCATCGCCAGCGGCAGGTGCATATAATTTAGGGTGGGATAATTTAATAACGATCCTAGCCAGATTTGTCGGGCAGTATTATCGAGTAAGTCTGCACCGCGAACCACATGGGTAATGCCTTGTCGATCATCATCGACCACCACCGCCAGTTGATAGCTGATAATGCCATCACGACGCTTCAAGACAAAATCGCCTAACTCATTTTGCAAGTTAGAACATTGCTGGCCTTGTAAGCGGTCCTGAAAGCAAATCAGTTGATCCGCGACTTTTAAACGAATCGCCTGATGGGCAAAATCCAGATTCAGATTGCGACAGGTACCTGCATAGATATGATTGGAGCCCAGCATTTTGCGTGTGCATTGGCAAGCGTAAATGGCTTGTGATTGCTTGAGTTGTTCAAGCACCTGCTCATAAAGATCTAAACGGTCTTTCTGGAAAATAATCTCGGCATCCGGTTCAAACTGGAAGGCATCGATACAGGAGAGGATGTGTGTTTCGCTATGGGGATAAATGCGGGGAATGTCAGTATCTTCAATACGGACTAGCCATTTGCCATGATTGGCTTTGGCATCACAATAACTGGCCACTGCAGTGAGCAGCGAGCCAAAATGCAATGGGCCGGTTGGCGATGGCGCAAACCGACCCACGTAGCGACAGCAATCTGGTTGCTGTTGGAAGCATTCTGGCGAAACAGCAGCTTGCTGTTCCGCAGTATGTTCAAGCATGGTTTAACCGTTGTTTTGCTTTTCTTTGATTTCAGCCAAAGTTTTGCAATCGATACATAAAGTCGCAGTTGGGCGAGCTTCTAGACGACGTAAGCCAATTTCGATACCACAGGTTTCGCAGAAGCCATAGTCTTCGTTTTGAATCGCTTCAATCGACTGTTCAATTTTACGAATGAGTTTGCGTTCACGGTCACGTGTACGTAGTTCAATCGCAAATTCTTCTTCTTGCGTTGCCCGGTCATTGACATCAGGAAGAGCACTTGATTCGTCTTGCATGGTATTCAAGGTACGATCAACTTCAGACATTAACTCAGCTTTCCATGCATTTAAAATTTGGCGGAAATGCACAAGTTGTCCTTCAGACATGTATTCTTCATTTTTCTTCGGCTGATACGGCGCAATACCAAATAAGCTCGCGGTTGTACCACCTTCTGAAGCTTTCGGTTTGGTTTTACGTACGCGCTTCACCGCTTTCTGATCGTCGATCACTTCGGTCTGTTCGTCCAAGACTTGATTTTGGTTGTCATTCGCCATATAGGGCATTCCTCATCTTACACGTACTATCTATACGCAAAAAATATGGTGATATGCAAGTGTTTTTATAGAAACCTACGATGGTTTTTTCCATCAAGGGTCGACATCATATAGAGTTTTTGGACAAGATGGTAGTCATTCCCGTCCAGATTTTGTGTGAATTCGTCAATGTAATTTGTAATCAAAAGTTTTAGGAACTGCTGCTATTTCAACCATGCATGGTGTTATCGGCTAAAACGCCATAAACAAGGTATGAAATGCAGACAAAAGCGATTCCCTTGGCCCATTACCTAATCATATCCCAAAACTTCAGAACTACTCATGCGCTGCGAAGTGGGTAGCCGATAGACTTGTGTTTCCAGTTCTCCATTGGCTTTCAGGCGGATTAAACGGTAGCCTGGGTGTTCCTCATCCAGCGCGAATTTTTCGCTTTTGGGTCTGAACTGAATACAGGTCGATGGGGTGGACAAGAACTCAACGCCTTGCCAGGTATTGACTGAATCCTGATGCACATGCCCGCAGATAATCGCCTTGACATTGGAAAACGGCTTGATGGTATCGAGCAGATCAGATGAGTTTTTTAACTTATGCTGATCGATCCAGGCGGACTGCATGGCAAAAGGGTGGTGGTGACAGGCAATAATCACATGACGATCATGTAATTGAGTCAATAATCGGGTTAAGTGCTGTAACTGGATATCGCTAATTTTGCCATCAATACGCTCAGGTTGGGCGCTATTCAATAAGATCACGCTCCATTGGCCTAACTCGACCACGGTCGGTTGGGTTGGATCTTGCTCATGAAAGGGGAAATGCGTGACATCATCATGATTACCGGGAGTATGAAAAAAAGGAATCCCCAAGCTTTGCATGTGTTGTACATAGCGTTTATAGGTTAAAGGTGTCGGCGACTGGGCCAGATCACCGGTATGGATGATCAGATCGATATGCGGATGCTGCTGGCGCATCAAGTCGATGACCGCATGAAAACTTTGCTCGGGTTGCATGCCGACAAATTCGAGGTGGGGATACTCTAATAAATGTGTATCGGTAATCTGTATCATCACAAAATCTTGCTGTGATAATGATGAGACCTGGAAAGTCACCGTCGTTAGCCCCTTCAGATTTCTTATCTTTGTTGTATATGCTGAGCCAGCCACTGTAATGCCATGATCACAGGTGCATTTCTCAACCGCCCGTTTTGAAATAATGCTTCTAGCTGGGAATAATCAAACAGATGCAGTTGAATATTTTCACCTTCATCTGGCATCCCAAAAACGCCCCCATGTTCTGGAAGCTGAACCTCTGCCACATATAAATGAAAAAATTCAGAGCAGGCCCCAGCAGAAGGGTAGAAGCTAAATAAATGTTTTAATTCAGTGATCTCGCACCCAGACTCTTCCAGGCTTTCACGGCGGATACAACTTTCTGGAGATTCGTCTCCATCCAGCACACCAGCAATAATTTCAAGTTGCCAAGCTGAAACCGGATCATTGACGGCCCCGACACGAAACTGTTCAATCAGTGCAAAGCGTTGTTGCTGATCGCTATAGAGCAAAACGCCAGCGGCTTCAGGACGATGAACCAGTTCACGTTGAATGAGAGGCGAGAAATCTTTCCGGTGAAATAACCGGTGTTTTAAGCTCACTTTCTCAACTTGAATGAACCCTCGAAACAATGTTTGTCGAGATTCTATCGTAACGTCGGTGGCTGAATAGCTGGCGTGGTCAAGAATAGTCATCTTCAATCAGGATGAGATTGTACATATCTCATCCTAACCGAGAATGATTCGCAGGAAAATCTTTTTTTAGTCGATTTACACTTTGTGGTACAATTTTTGACCATGTTCCTGATAAGCGGTTTTCATGGCATTGAGACCTGCTTCAACTTCTGTTTCAGCATCATTTGACTGCTTGGCATTGTGTTGATTTTGCGCATAATCTCGCACATTTTGGGTGATTTTCATGGAACAGAATTTTGGACCGCACATCGAGCAGAAGTGCGCTGATTTATGCGCTTCTTTTGGCAGTGTTTCATCATGCATACTGCGTGCGGTATCCGGGTCCAGGCTTAAATTGAACTGATCATCCCAACGGAACTCAAAACGCGCTTTTGATAAGGCATTATCACGAACCTGAGCGCCTGGATGGCCTTTGGCCAGATCTGCCGCATGAGCGGCAATCTTATAGGTGATGATGCCATCTTTAACATCTTTCTTGTTCGGTAAGCCCAAGTGTTCTTTTGGCGTCACATAGCACAGCATTGCCGTTCCATACCAGCCAATCATCGCTGCACCAATTGCAGAGGTAATATGATCATAGCCCGGTGCGATATCGGTGGTGAGTGGTCCAAGCGTATAGAATGGCGCTTCTTTACAGACCTCAAGCTGGAGGTCCATATTTTCCTTGATCATGTGCATTGGCACATGTCCCGGACCTTCAATTATCACCTGTACATCATGCTCCCACGCGCGATGGGTTAGTTCACCCAGGGTTTTCAGCTCGCTAAATTGTGCTTCATCATTGGCATCCTGTACGCAACCCGGGCGCAGACCATCACCTAAGCTGAATGACACGTCATAGGCTTTCATGATTTCGCAAATTTCATCGAAATGTGTATATAAGAAATTTTCTTCATGATGCGCCAGGCACCATTGCGCCATGATGGATCCCCCACGAGACACGATCCCAGTGAGGCGATTTGCTGTCATCGGGACATAACGTAACAATACACCTGCATGAATGGTGAAATAGTCTACCCCTTGTTCGGCTTGTTCAATCAGGGTGTCTTTAAAGATTTCCCAGGTTAAATCCTCAGCCACACCATCGACTTTTTCCAGGGCTTGATAGATCGGTACCGTACCGATAGGTACTGGTGAATTACGGATAATCCACTCACGGGTTTCATGGATATTCTTACCAGTCGATAAGTCCATGATGGTGTCGGCACCCCAACGGGTAGCCCACGTCATTTTCGCCACTTCTTCATCAATCGATGAGCCGAGCGCGGAGTTGCCAATATTGGCATTGATTTTCACCAAGAAGTTACGTCCGATAATCATCGGTTCACATTCAGGATGATTGATATTGGCCGGGATAATCGCGCGCCCCGCTGCGACTTCCTGACGTACAAACTCAGGCGTAATCTCTTTTAAATTTTGCGCACCAAAGTTTTGTCCGGCATGCTGACGCATATCGACGCCTTCACGCTGGCGCTGATTTTCACGAATCGCAATATATTCCATTTCAGGGGTAATGATTCCCTGTTTGGCATAATGCATTTGCGTGACATTTTTCCCTGCTTGGGCACGACGTGGGTTTTGAATATGGGCAAAGCGGATATCGGCAGTACGGATGTCTTTGAGACGGGCCTGCCCAAACTCTGAGCTCAGGCCTGAAAGGATGTCGGTATCCTGACGTTCATCAATCCACGCTTGGCGAACCAGTGGCAAACCTTTATTTAAATCGATTTGTACATTGGGGTCGGTATACACGCCAGAGGTGTCATAGACCATCACAGGTGGGTTGTGTTCACCGCCTAAACCTGTCGGTGTTTCGGTTAGGCTGATTTCACGGAAAGGCACCTGGATGTCTGGGCGAGACCCTTGGACATACACCTTTCTTGAAGCAGGCAGAATACGGGTTAAATCTTTAGCGTCTTGCTCATGTTGAGCAGAAATATCAGCAGGGGAAAGATTCGTTAACTGGTTCATGGCATGATCCTTATGTATGGCATTAACGAATCAAGCACGACCAAAAACAATGGCGGATTTATCTCTATGATAAATAAAGGCTAAGTTTTTGCTGGGCTTGATTCCTACGCAGGTGTTAACCTGATCAGGTTCAACGGTACTTGTCTTTAAATTCTGTGATTAAGACAATCTCAGCAGTTTGTTAACTGCGCTCCGTCAAGCGAAATTGGGGTCTGTTATCATTTTATATATGATTGCGACAGTGGATCTTTTTTTGGCGGTACAAGGCATGACTTGTGAAACTTAGTTATTCTAAATAAACAAGACATAACACAGTAACGTCAAAAAAGCTCCCTGTCCCGCAGGGTTGTGGCGAAAATTCCCTCATACATCGTTATGAAACTTGGTAAGGGTGTGGCCATTACCTGCATTTCATGCCTCGTCTGATGAAATTTTTGCCTACAACGCAATTCAGCTATAAAGTGCTAACAGACCCCTAGCCTAACAGATTTAAAAATTTTTGTTGTATCAATTCACACCAATTTACAATGCCTAAATCCATGCTATTGTCATAAAACTTTCATCATTTCTATGTTCTAATCACCAATCATTTTTTCCATGTGTCTAGTGGAGGCATACTGTGAGTCCAAGCAATCCTGTGTTAAGTCATCATATTTCTTCACAATTTAATGAAGACTTGCAAGATGTGCATACCAAGTTTATGACCATGGGTGGATTGGTGGAGCAACAAGTTGCCAACTCAATTCATGCTTTATTAGATACAGATGCGAATTTAGCCATTGATGTGCAATTCAAAGACAATGCGGTGAATCAGTTTGAGCGTGATATTGATGAAGGTTTAACCCTGATTCTTGCTCGCCGTCATCCTGCAGCGATCGACTTGCGTATGGTGATTGCCATGAGCAAGGCCAATACCGATTTAGAACGTATTGGTGATGAAGCAGCAAAGATTGCCCGTATTGCACAAAACTTGTGTGAAGAAGGTGAGTCACCACGTGGTTATATGGAAACACGGCATATTGGTAATCAGGTACGTGTCATGATTCATGACGCGCTGGATGCATTTGCCCGTTTAGATGTGGAGCAGGCCTTGAAAGTGGTGATGGCCGATGTCGACATTGACCGTGAATATCAGTCCGCGACACGTACTTTAATGACTTATATGATTGAAGATCCGCGTCATATTTCACGTGTTATTAACGTGATGTGGGTATTGCGTTCATTAGAGCGTATTGGCGATCATGCACGTAATATTTCGGAACAAGTGATTTATATGGCGAAAGGTATGGATGTGCGTCATACCAGCATTGAAGAAATCGAGCAGAAAGTCCATCAGAAATAAATGTAAAAATACAATAACTTTAAGCCGTCCAATCATGGGCGGTTTTTCATTTTCAGGATATATAGATAAAAAAATCCCAGACTTCGGGGGAAAAGTCTGGGAGAGAAATATCATGCGTTACGTGAGATATCAACGTATCTCTTTGTCTTTCTGAATACAACTATAAGCGCAGGCGTCTGAGGTGTCATGTAGACAACTGTGTATACTCTGTAAGGCTTTATTACTTATGTAGATGTCACGTAAAAAGAGAGCTAAAAACAGCTCTCTTTTTATCGCAGAATCAGGCAAAATGACTTACTTTTGCTCAGTCCAACCCTCTGCTTTTTCTACACTTTCATCATTGTTGAAGAACTTCTCACGTTGTTCTTCCAGAAACTTCTTCGCATCCGGTTCAAACACATTCAGACGTTTTTCATTAATCAGCGTGGTCTGGTGTTTTAACCATTCCTGCCATGCCTGCTTTGAAACGGTTTCAAACAATTCCTGACCTTTTGCACCCGGAAACGGTGCGAAGTCCAAGCCTTCAAGCTCTTGTTTATATTTGCGGCAAAATACTTGTCTAGTCATTATGGCATCCAGTGAAAGTCCCTCTTTGTAAAAGAGGGATATAGGGAGATTAATATAACTGTTCTAGGCGAGTGTGCGCACGCGCAATCGCAGCTTCAACCTGTTTCGGCGAAGTTCCACCAATATGGTCACGGGCATTCACAGAAGCTTCTAAAGTCAATGCCTTATCAAATACATCTGCGGTGATCAAATCAGAGAATTGTTGTAACTGTTGCAGCGTCAATTCTGATAAATCTTTTTCTTCTGCGACACCTAAAGCCACCGCTTTACCGACAATTTCATGGGCATCACGGAATGCTACGCCTTTTTTCACTAGGTAGTCAGCAAGATCGGTTGCGGTAGAGAAGCCACGAAGTGCTGCTTCGCGCATAATTTCGATATTTGGAACAAGCGCTGGAACCATGTCTGCGAAAGCCATGAGTGAACCGCGCACGGTATCAATCGCATCAAATAGTGGTTCTTTATCTTCTTGGTTGTCTTTGTTATATGCCAATGGTTGACCTTTCATCAGGGTCAACAGGCTGATCAAGTCACCAAAGACACGACCTGATTTACCACGTACCAGTTCAGGCACATCTGGATTCTTCTTCTGCGGCATGATGGAAGAGCCTGTGCAGAAGCGGTCAGGAATATTCACAAACTTGAATTGTGCTGAAGTCCATAAAATCAGTTCTTCTGACATACGTGACAAGTGCATCATGATTAATGATGCCGCCGCATTAAATTCAATGGCAAAGTCACGATCAGAAACCGCATCTAAAGAGTTTTCTGAAACTGCTTCGAAACCTAAGAGTTCAGCCGTATAAGCACGGTCAATCGGGTAGGTGGTCCCTGCCAATGCCGCAGAACCGAGAGGCATGCGGTTGACGCGTTTACGACAGTCTTGCAGACGTTCGGTATCACGCACCAACATTTCAAACCAGGCCAGTAAATGATGACCAAAGGTCACTGGCTGTGCGGTTTGCAGATGGGTAAAGCCCGGCATAATCGTATTGGTGTTTTTGCTTGCCAGGCTGAGCAGGCCTTTTTGCAAACGAAGTAACAAGCCCAAGATATCATCGATTTCATCACGTAAATAGAGACGGATGTCAGTTGCAACCTGATCATTACGGCTACGGCCTGTATGGAGTTTTTTACCGGTAATGCCGATACGTTGAGTCAAACGAGACTCAATATTCATGTGCACATCTTCTAAATCAATACGCCATTCAAAGTTACCCGCTTCAATTTCAGCTTTAATGGTGTTTAAACCTTGAATAATGTCGTCACGTTCAGCTTCAGTCAGCACACCTACTTTCGCAAGCATGGTGGCATGCGCAATTGAACCGGCGATATCTTGTTTATAAAAACGTTGGTCAAATTGCACAGATGCGGTAAATTCTGCAACAAAAGCATCAGTTGCTTCAGAGAAGCGACCGCCCCACATTCCAGAGGTTTGATTCGGGCTGGCTGAAGAAGAGGATTGAGAAGATGTGGTCATGGCGGCTCAGTAAAATAAAAAAGAGTATAGCAAATCCAAACGCAGTTGCCGAAACTCGACGTAAGAAGTTATCGCAAACTCGTCAGGGGGGAAATCCATCAGGCTCCTATTTTTTTACGAAAATCGGGCAATGGCAACACTTATTGGAATTAATTGTTGCCAGTAATGTGCTGGCCATGGTGCTGGCGCTGGCTGAGGCTCGGTCATGGCAGGCTTTAGAGGGCATTCGTGTCCTGCAATATATGTTTTTTATTAACTGGGTAATTTTATCTTTTTCGGCACTGGTGGATTATTTTCAGGTTTTTTTTGCCAAATTTAGCCAGAAAGTCGCTCTGGTATTGGGCTTTATTCTCTTACAACTGATTGTGCTGTTGACTACCTGTGTTGTAAATATCCTGCAATATTGGGCCACACGTTCGGGGCCATTCTCGGAAGAGATTCTATTGCATGGGACCAGCCTGCACCTCGGTTATGGGGTGTTACTGGGCGCGTTCTGTATGCGCTATCTCTATATGCGCGAACAATGGATGAATCAGCAATATAGTGAATTGAATGCCCGTATTCAGGCCATGCAGGCACGAATTCATCCACATTTTTTATTTAACAGTCTGAATAGTGTGGTGAGCCTGATTGCGATTGATCCTGACAAGGCCGAGAATATGCTGATTAATTTATCCCGCTTATTCAGGGCCAGTTTTCAGGAACTGAAGCTGGTGAGTCTGGCGGAGGAAATTGACTTATGTCAGCACTATTTAAGTATTGAAAAGATGCGTTTGGGCGAGCGTTTGAATGTAGAATGGAACATACAGGCCACAGCTGTTGAATTAAAACGGACAACGATTCCGTTATTAACGTTGCAACCTTTGCTGGAGAATAGTATTTTTCATGGGGTAGAAAAAGTTTTGCAAGCTTCGACCATCAGCGTATTGGTTGAAATATTGCAAAATCAAGTCACTATAGTCATTACTAACCCTTATTCTCACGATACAATAAAATCGAGAAAAGGAAATGGTATTGCGATTGAAAATGTGAAGCAGCGCCTGAAAGCTTATTATGGGCAATCGGTCAAGTTTCAGATTTACGGGGGAACGTCGTTGTATACGACGGTGGTGAATTACCACGATCAAGTAAAATAATAAGTCGAGTTAACCATAAAAATGATGGATATGAAGTTAACGCTGACAAGGAGAATAGGATGAGAGTTCTGATTGCTGATGATGAGCCTCTTGCTGTAGAGCGTTTGTCACGTTTGGTCACTCAAATGGGACATGAAGTCATTGCGACAGCGCATCATGGACAGGATGTGTTAAATCATATTGAAAATGACTCACCTGATGTCGTTTTACTGGATATTCAAATGCCCGGGATGAATGGTCTGGAGTGTGCCGAACAGCTCAGCCAGCTTAATCCTCGTCCGGCCATTATTTTCTGTACAGCATACGATCAACATGCATTGGAAGCATTTAAATTTCAAGCACAAGGCTATTTACTTAAACCTGTTGCACAACAAGATCTACAGCAGGTGTTTAATCATTTAACCCAACTTACACAAGCACAAATGACTGGCTTACAACAACAAGATGACATGTACGATACCAAAACCCAACGCCAACAGATTGCTGCGAAGACTTATCGCGGGGTAGAGCTGATTCCCTTGGAAAATGTCTATTATTTTTTAGCGGATCAAAAATATGTCACGGTTCGCCATAAAAATGGCAGCGTACTGATTGATGAAACACTGAAAGATCTGGAACTGGAGTTTGCCGACCGTTTTATCCGTATTCATCGTAATGCACTGGTGTCTTTAGACTATCTTGAAGGTTTAGAACTGGTCGCAGCAGGCCAATATCAGGTGCGCTTGCGTGAGCTGGATGAGCGTTTATCGGTGAGCCGCCGTCATTTGCCAAGTTTAAGAGAGTGTATGCATCAATTGTAAATGCGGCTTTTCAGCTGAATCAATGCTCACTTTATGATTTTTTACTTGCAATTTCGGGTGATCAAGTTAAGTTGGGAGCAATTGCTTTGATCAATACTTCATTTGAATTTATGAAAACCTTAAAAATTGCGACCCGACAAAGCCCGCTTGCACTTTGGCAGGCCGAACATATCCGTTCTCGTTTAAATGCACTTTATCCAGATTTAACGGTTGAGCTGGTCAAGTTTGTGACGCAGGGTGACAAGATTCTGGACACCCCACTGGCAAAAATCGGTGGTAAAGGTTTGTTTGTGAAAGAGCTCGAAGCGGCTTTACTGGATGGTCGCGCAGATTTAGCGGTCCATTCCATGAAAGATGTGCCGATGCATTTGCCTGAAGGCTTAACCTTGGCGGTGATTTGTGAGCGTGAAGATCCGCTGGATGCATTTGTTTCGAATCAATACCAGCATTTTGATGAATTGCCGCAAGGTGCAAAAGTCGGTACTTCGAGTCTGCGTCGTAAATGCCAGATTTTACAGCAACGTCCCGATCTGGAAATTATTGATCTACGTGGCAATGTCGGTACCCGTTTATCCAAACTGGATGATGGTTTGTATGATGCCATTATCTTGGCGAGTGCGGGTCTGAAACGTCTCGGCTTGTCGGATCGTATTCGGCATTGTCTAGCGCCCGTACTGAGTCTGCCAGCAGTTGGACAAGGTGCGCTGGGACTGGAATGCCGTGCCAATGACGACGCATTGTTAAAACTGATTCAGCCATTACAACATGAAGAAACCTCGATTTGTGTCCGCGCAGAACGCGCCTTTAATGCTTATCTTGAAGGTGGCTGTCAGGTTCCGATTGCAGGCTATGCCACTTTGGCCAATGATCAGCTTCAGATTGAAGGGCGCGTGGGTAGTGTCGATGGACATACTTTATTAAAAGAACAACTGGTTGGTGCGCCAGCAGAGGCTGAGCAACTGGGTGAGCAACTGGCACAACGCTTATTGGCACAAGGTGCAGGTGAGTTGCTAAAAGCGTTGTATTAATGCTGCTGATCAATACACGTCCTGAAGACCGTGCTGCTGCTCTAACACAGGCATTGTCCGAGGCTGGTTATCAGGTTGTGGGTTTACCTTTACTTGAACTGGTTGCGGAGCCTTTTTCGCAAGGCTTGCAGCAGCTTTATCAGCAGCTTGATCAGGTTCAGGCAATTGTGGTGGTCAGCCCCACAGCGGTAGAGGTGGGAATGCAATATTTGCAGCAAGCAGGTGTCACACTTGAACAGTTGCAACATGTTCGATGGATCGCCGTGGGTCAAACCACTGCACAGGCGCTTGCACGATTTAATATTCAAAGTGATGTGCCTCAGGTCGAAAACTCGGAAGGCATGTTGGATTTACCTATTTTAAAACAGCAGAAAAATTTAAAGAAAATTGCGTTCTGGCGGGGGCTAGGCGGACGACAATTCATGATGCAGCAATTGCAGCAGCAGGGGATTGAGGTACTCAATTTTGTGCTTTATCGCCGTCAATGTCCGCAACAAAGTTTTCAGATATTCCCTGAGATGGTAAAGAAAATAACGCCTCAACAAGCGGTTGCTGTGCTGATCACTAGTGAGGCAAGCTGGAATTACTGGCAGCAGATCTGTGAGCAGGTGCAGCAGCCCCGAACATGGATTTATCTGGTGTTGGGACAACGGCTGGCACAATTATTAGAAAACTCCAGAACACAGACAAATAAAGCATTTAACATTATTCAGCTTGAAAATTTATCTGCATCAGAGATCATTCAACGCATGAGAGACTGGCAAGGACATGTATGAGAAAAATTGGTTATTTAATATTAGGGCTGAGTTTATTGTGGTTGGCTAAACTCAGTTACGATGTTGCACAATATTCTCAAACCGTTCCCCAGCTTCAACAGCAGCTTAGCCAGACTGAACAGCGTTATGCCTTATTGAACGATCAATTTGTCGCGGTCCAGCGTCAGTTGCAGAATAATCGTGTGGTTGAGCCTACAGATAATAGTTCAATTCCGATGACAGTTGAGGGCATCTCACCGATTATCTTGATTAAGCAGCACATGCAACTGGTGCAGTTTGCACTGGATCAGCAACAGTTTATTTATGCACTGGAACAACTGAATCAGGCCCAGCAGCAGGTGCTGAAATATGCAGTCTCACCGGCTTTACAAGATAGCCTGATTAAATCGATAGAGCAGGATAAACAGGCCATCCAGCAATTTGTTTTAAATCAAACCCAACAACAGCAGCAACTGGATCAGCTATTGCAACAACTGGACCAAAAGATTGCGCAAAACCTGCAAGATCCGAAACTATCAATTGAAAAAGGTGAAAGTGCGACATGGTGGCACTGGTTTAAACTGGAAAAAGTGCAACGTTCATCGCCAGATTTAATGGGCCGTAATATTACCTTGAAAGAAGCACAGTTACGGCTATTGTTGGCATCTCAAGCCTTGCATGAAGGTCAATTGACTGAATATCAGAAATCGGTTCAGGAAGTGATCCGGTTACTTGCCGAGTTACCAGATCAAAATAGCCAGAAAATGAAACTGCGCCTAGAAAAAATCTTAAACCAGCAAGCCGTCCCTACACCGAAATTAACCAGCTTAGGCTTGTTGGGATAATCTGTCATGAAGCAATTAATGTTGATTTATTTTCTCTCGGCGCTGGTGTTGTTCGCATTATTTTCTGTATTGAGTTATGGCTATGGAAATGGCTATGCGTATATCTACTGGCGAGAATGGCAGTTCCAGAGTAGTGTGTGGGGTTTAATTGCACTGTTTATTGTAATTAGCCTGATCTTGCAATTATGCTGGTTATTGGCTAAACGTTATTTAACCCGGGAACAAAGAAAAAAAGAAACCATTCTGCACTTCAAGCAATTACATCCTTATGAGCAACTCGGTATTGTCTGGTTGCTTGAAGCCTCAAAAGACCAGCAGGTTTTTATAGAGCGGGTATTTGCCCAGTCAGGCCTGCTCAGCAATATTATTGATGCGCAATTTGACTATCAAAATGGTGATTATATTGCGGCATTGCAGAGTCTGGATAAATCAGCCCCGATGGCCTTTGAATTGGCTGAATTACAACGCATAGATATTTTCCTTGAGCAAAAAGAAACCGAAAAAGCGTTAACCCATTTGGAATTTCTGGCGCAACATCAGCTTTCTCCATGGCTGGTTGAAATCGAAACCGCTTACCAGCAGCGTATTACTGCACTATGGGGCAAACTGGCGCTCCAACAACCCTGGTTATTTTTGCAAACCACACAATATGGGTTATTAGATGCGGAACATCGTGATTTATGGTTGCAGCAATTATTAATTCATTTTGATCAGGCCTCGGTTGATGACCTTGGTGCATTACAGCAGCGCTATCTGGTGTTGCAGGATGAGATTGAAACCCGTCCCTATAGCAGCAAGGTGCTGTGGTTGAAACTATTGGCCAGAATGCCTGAAATGAGCGTGCAGCATGAAGAGCTGGCCTTACATTTATTGCAAGATCAGTTCGACCCGGAAGTGTTTTATCTGTGGTTCCAGCAACAGTTACTCAAGCAGATTCCGGATTATGCTTATGTTGAGCAGCGCATTATTCAGCTGGAACAGCGTTATACCAGTGTGCCTATGCTGGCTTTTGCAAAGTGGCATATTTATATGGCGACTCAACGTCAGGCAGAGGCAGAGCAGTTATTAACTTTATATCCTGATAATATATTAATGAGTTATTTAAGAATTAAGTCGACCTTGGGCGATAATCAGGACTTAATCAAACAGTTAAATTTAATATTTGAAAACGATGTGAATTTTCTTAATTTTAAGATATGAGTGTAAATATGAAAGAACTGTCTGTCTATCCGCTTATTCATCAGCAATCCGTGGCTTGGGGCGATATGGATGCGTTTGGGCATGTCAATAATGTGCAATATTATCGCTATATGGAAAGTGCCCGTATTGCCTATTTAATGGCATTGAATATCTTCGATCAGGAGATATTGACAGTGGTTGCCTCGAGTCAGTGTAAATATTTACGGCCGGTATTTTATCCTGATGTGCTGCATATTGGTGCGCGTATTGAAGAGTTAAGAAATAGTGCATTTCGTATGCATTATGTATTATGGAGTGAATCCCAGAATCAAATGATTGCCACCGGTGAGGCGGTTATGGTTTGTGTAGATAAGGTAACATCCAACAAACGTAATATCCCGGATTCAATTCGGCAGAAAATTATTCAGCTTGAAGAAAATGTCGGGCATCAATTAATATTAGGCCCATCATCATAAAGACAATTATGTCTATTTTATTTGAATATATAACAAATTTCATAATGTGGTGCTTTTGAGTGGCCGGAAAAACAGGCAAATTAAAGCACCATGAACTAAATCAAAAAATAAGAAATTTTTTAGTGAAATTTAAGAATACGTTAATATAAGTGGTGTTGGTTAAGGTTGTTTATTTAATTTTTAAATTCTGTTTAGATAACTAAATTCTCCCTTTTTTTGTTTTATTGTAAATAAAATACCATTTTATTGTTGATATACGATTAAGTGAGCTATTCTCATATTGATTATTTAATCGCTTATAAATTAATATTGAATAGAATTCTAAATTCATTTTTATTTTTGAGTGATATTTTTTTTCTTATTAAGTTGGAGTGGTTCAAATGAAACCAGATATTAGCGAATTATCGGTAGAAGATTTAAAGCGTTTACAGGCTGAAGCTGAAGCTTTAATTGCCAGCAAAAAAGATCAGGCAATTGAAGATGCTTATAATCAAATTGTTGCTATTGCTGAAGCAATTGGTTTTAGCGTTGAAGAGTTATTGGAAGTAGGTGAGCAAAAGCGTAAGAAAACGACGCGTAAAGCTGTAGAGCCACGCTACCGCAACAAAAATAATACTGAGGAAACTTGGACAGGTCGTGGTAAACAGCCACGCTGGTTAGTTGCCGAGTTAGAAAAAGGTGCAAAACTTGAAGATTTCTTAATCTAAGCAAGTTTTAAAGTCATCGTTTTGTCATACGATGGCTTTATCCTGAATCAAAAGCCAGGCTTAAAAAGCTTGGTTTTTTTATATGAGAGAATTGGCGATGTTGAAAAAGTATGCATAATGTCATTCAGGGGCGAGTGTCTCGAAAAGGATGATATTTTGCATGTTGGTAAGGGTTGAATGAAGAAAAAAACCAAGCAATGGAGATGGTGGCTTTTCGCCATTTTTGCATTTTTAATTTTTATTATTTTACAAATTCCAGCGACATGGTTAATTGCAAAATTCTCAAAAGATAATCAAATATTACATAATGTCAGCGGCAATATCTGGCAGGGGCAAGCCGATTGGCAACGTGGCCAGCTACGTGGCTCGGTGCATTGGAAAACCCGTCCTTTAGATTTGTTATTGTTACGTTTAGGGGCAAATCTTGATATCCATAGCGGTAACACGCAATTCAATGGAGTATTTGGTTATGGTTTAGGACAAAAAATCATGATTAAGGATTTGCAGGGTGCGATTTCGCCAGAAACATTAAAGTATTTTGCAAACTGGCAATGGCCTGAAAATTCTATTCAATTGAAAGACGTGCAATTTAACTATCAAAAAGAAAAAGGTTTTAGCGCAGCAGAAGGTCAGTTGAACTGGGGCGGCGGCGCCTTGAGTTATACCTTTGGTCAGCGTCAGGACCGTATGAATATGCCTTCCTTGGTGGCTGAAATAAAAGATGAAAACGGCCAACTCCAGATTGATGTCCGTGATCAGCGTAGCCAGAAAATGGGGAATCTCAGCTTAGATGCCAACCTGATGCTGGATGTACAGCTGACGCAACGCATGTTATTGAATATTCCATCCTATCAAGGTAAAGCCGGCCTGGATACCTATGTGATCAGTTCACATCAGCCGTTGTTGCAGGGTGGTTTTTGATGAAAGCAATCACTGAAAAAATGCAACAATTGCGTTGGCAGAAGCTGGATAAGTTAAGTGGCCTGATTCTGGCTTTACTGATTTTATGGTTATGCTGGAAACTGGCCTCCTTATTTTGGTGGGTGGTTGCACCGCCACAACCGATGCAGTTTGACCGGGTTGAACTGGGTTCGCAGCAAGCCCAGGTTCCCAATATCAGTTCATTTGCCTTATTTAATGAACCCGCAGCAGCTTCGGCCGATGACAATATTAATCTGGAGTTACAGGGGGTATTGCTCGGTCAACCAAATTACTTGTCTTCTGCGGTCATTAAAATGAATGATACTGCTGAACGTTATCGGGTAGGCGAGACCGTTGGCTCTACCTCCTATCAGCTGGCCGAAGTGTATTGGGATCACGTAATCTTGCGTCAAGGTAATGGTGCAACACGTGAAGTCAAATTTAAGGGACTGGACAATGGTTTATATCAACCGGCTGCGCCTGTTTTAAATAATGGAACAAGCGTCCCTCCAGCAGCAGCTCCTGCGCCTGCTCAGAATTCGCCCCAGTCTGCTTTAGGGCAGGCTATCCAGCAAATGCAGGATAACCGGGAACAATATCTGAAAAATATGGGCGTCAGTAGTGGAGGGGAAGGCTATGAAATTTCGGATAAGACGCCCTCAAGCTTAAAAAATAACTTAGGTTTGCGTTCGGGTGATCGTATTCTGTCGATCAATGGCCAAAGCGTCGGGCAGGGGCTCAACGAAGTACAATTATTAGAGCAAGTACGTCGTGAAGGGCATGCCAAAATAGAAATAAAACGTGGTGATCAGGTGATGACCATACAACAAAGTTTTTAGTGATCACACGTCACACATCAGTTAGGAATAAGTGCAGGTTATGGCTTTCTTGAATCATCAACGTCCACTTTGGGCATTACTTGCTGCAGCGCCTTTAATTGCGACAGTGAGTACCCATGTGCAAGCACAAACATGGAAGATCAATCTACGTGATGCGGACTTAACTGCATTTATTAACGAAGTTGCTGATATTACCGGGAAGAACTTTGCGGTTGACCCACGTGTACGGGGCAATGTTACGGTTATTTCCAATAAACCGCTAAATAAAGATGAGGTTTATGACCTGTTTCTGGGCGTGCTCAACGTCAATGGTGTGGTGGCGCTACCTTCTGGTAATACGGTAAAACTGGTACCAGACAGTAATGCCAAGAATTCGGGTATTCCTTATGATGCCCGAAGTCGTGCTGGCGGTGACCAGATTGTCACGCGTGTGATCTGGCTACAAAATACCAATCCGAATGACCTGATCCCGGCATTACGTCCATTAATGCCACAGTTCGCGCATCTTGCTGCGGTGGCTGGAACCAATGCCCTCATTGTTTCGGACCGTGCCACCAATATTTACCAGCTTGAAAATATCGTGCGTAATCTGGATGGAACTGGGCAAAACGACATTGAGGCAATTAGTCTGCAATCCAGTCAGGCCGAAGAAATTATTGGTTTGCTGGAGACCATGAGTGCCACAGGTGCATCCAAGGACTTCATTGGATCGCGTGTCCGTGTGGTTGCAGATAACCGGACCAATCGTATCTTAATCAAAGGTGATCCGGACTCGCGCAAGCGTTTGCGTCAAATGATTGAAATGCTGGATGTACCTTCAGCGGATCGCCTCGGTGGGCTAAAAGTTTTTCGCCTGAAATATGCCAGTGCCAAGAATCTGGCTGAGATTTTACAGGGGCTGGTCACCGGGCAATCTGTTTCATCATCTTCTTCTTCGTCAAATAGCAACAGTAGTTCAAATTCGATTAATAACCTGATTTCAAATAACCAGAATTCAGGCACATCAAGCGGTTCTTCATCTTCTTCTGTGTCGACGCCTTCAATTAATTTGAATAGCAATTCAAATAATAATCAAAACGCAGGTATTACCAGTTTTAATGGGGCAGGCATTAGTATTATTGCTGACCCAACGCAAAATGCATTGGTGGTCAAAGCAGAGCCGCAATTGATGCGTGAAGTTGAAGCGGCGATTCAACAGCTAGATATTCGTCGCCAGCAAGTTCTGATTGAGGCTGCGATTATTGAGGTCTCTGGTGATGATGCCGACCAGCTGGGGATTCAATGGGCATTGGGAGATTTAAGCAGTGGTGTCGGCCTGATTAGCTTTAGTAATGTCGGGGCAAGTCTGGCATCGATTGCTGCAGGTTATGCGACTGGGGGTGCAAGTGGTGCAGCGGCAGCGATTGCTGGAGATGCCAGTAAAGGCAATGGTGCAACGATAGGTGTCGGTAATTTTGATAATTCACGTAAGGCTTATGGTGCGCTGATCCAGGCCTTGAAAACCAATACCAAATCCAATTTCTTGTCTACGCCGTCGATTGTAACGATGGATAACGAAGAAGCTTATATTGTTGTCGGTCAGAATGTTCCGTTTGTGACAGGTTCGGTGACCACAAATAGTACAGGTGTTAATCCTTATACCACTGTTGAGCGTAAGGATGTGGGTGTAACCCTAAAAGTGATTCCACATATTGGGGATAATGGCACGGTTCGTCTTGAAGTAGAACAGGAAGTATCTGATGTTCAAAATAACAAAGGTCAGGCAACCGACCTTGTGACCAATAAGCGCGCCATTAAAACCGCTGTACTCGCAGAGCATGGACAAACGGTAGTATTAGGTGGTTTGATTGCGGACAATACCGCATTGTCTCGTCAGGGAATTCCTGGACTGAGTAGTATCCCTTATCTAGGGCGTTTATTCCGTGCTGATGCGCGTAGTAATATCAAGCGTAATCTTCTGGTGTTTATCCATCCGACCATTGTTGGTGATGCCAATGACGTACGTCGCATTTCTCAGCAGCGTTATAATCAGCTCTATAGTTTACAACTTTCAATGGACAAGAATGGCAATTTTGCCAAACTGCCTGAAAATGTTGCAGATATTTATAACCCGCAGGCGATTGTGAAGAATTCCCCATATCAAAAGGTTCCGACCGCGACGCAAGCCCAAAAAACCGTTGTGGTGACTACGCCGGTTGCGGTTGAGCAGCCTCAGCTGCAGCAGAAAACCGTACAGCTGCCGGTGAAGGAAACCGAGCGGAGTAAAAATACGGTCACCACCACTACGATTCGCCCTGCGTCTTCACAGTAGCTGCACAGAAACGCTTATGTCACAATGTTACGATTGTGGAAAATGATAAAGGATATGCATCTATGACTTGGAAATTACAAGCCATTACAGGTGAATTTACGGGGCAGGAACTGAATATTGAGCGTGATATGTTGGTTGGCCGACATCAGGATGCCGATATTTTGTTGCAATCCGCCGATATTTCGCGTCGTCATGCCGCGTTGTTACTCAAAGATCAACAGCTTTGGGTGCAAGACTTAAACTCGTCCAATGGCACATTTATTAATGATGCGCGAATCGAGCAGGAAACTGAATTGCATGATGGTGATATTTTGCAGTTTGCCAGCTTCGTATTCTCGGTACTTGCGCCGGCGGCAGCAACAGAATTACCTGAAATTGAAGCAGAGCCTGTGACAGCAAACACGCATGATCAAGGTATGCCGAGCATTGCCGAACGTGCGGCAGAAACACCGATTACCCGTGACGGGATGCCACAACAGGTCGCGATTCCAAAACCGGCACCCATTCCTGAAGGTGTGCAGGTACAGGCTGTGCCTGAACCACAACCTGTTGCGCTTGAAGAGCCTGTTTCACGTGTGGCTGAAGAAAAAGAGCAACAGAAGAATGCTTCGGTTGGACTCATTTCAATTATTGTATTGATCATTTTAGCTGTGATTGCCTGGCTGTTCTTTAAATAATCGGGCGAAGCTTTTACAATCAAAGGCATGCCCGCTTGGGTGTGCCTTTTTTATTATGAGGGTGAAATTTCATGTCTGTTGCGCAGTTGCAAAGTCGTCATCTGGTGTTATTTGATCTGGATGGAACACTGGTGGATTCGGCCGCTGACCTATATCGTGCCATGAATCTGAGTCTGACCAAGCTAGGGCTGCCGCTGGTGACTGAAGCGCAGGTGAGAGTGTGGGTGGGTAAGGGTGCCGCAAAATTATGTGAAGCGGTACTGAGTCATTTATTTGGACAGGTCGATGCGCAACAGCAAGCGCAGCTGTTAAGCACCTTTATGCAGGTGTACGCGCAAGAGCTCTGTGTTGATACGCAGGTATATGACGGTGTGTTGCCCTTTCTGGAGTATTGTCAGGCCCATAATATTGCCATGGCCTGTGTTACCAATAAGCCTGAACATCTGGCGCGAGGAATTCTGGACGTTTTAGAGCTTGCACCTTATTTTAAAATGGTCGTGGGTGGGGACAGTTTGGCGGAGCGTAAACCGCATCCGTTACCGCTGTTGCATTGTGTAGAGCAAGCAGGAATAACCACGGCTGAAACCTTGATGATTGGTGATTCAAGCAATGATGTCGAAGCCGCAAGGCGTGCAGGTATTGATTGTATTGTAGTCAGCTATGGCTATAATCATGGGGAAAGTATTTATGACTGCCAGCCACAGCAAGTGGTTGATCGTCTGGCAGAGTTAGTTTAAGAAAATCAGATAGGGAAAGAGGTATGAGGATGATGATGGTTTTTCGATGGCGGGATTAAAGCAGTATTAAAACAGGGAAACGCAGATAAATCGAAACCATAAGAGATGACTCATGACAACAGCAATCCAGTTTGAACAATTAAAAGCAGCAGGTTACAACACCATTCCAGTTTATCGTCAACGCTTGGCTGATACTGAAACCCCGTTATCTGTTTTTGCACGTTTTAAGGAACAGAAACAAGCCTATCTATTTGAGTCGGTAGAAGGCGGCGAGAACTGGGCGCGCTATTCCATGATTGGACTCGGCGAATCTACCGTTTTTTCATGCAATGCCGGTGTGTTAACCATCCAGCAAGCAGATGGCACAGTAACACAACAGGATTGTGTAGATCCGTTTCAATATATTCGTGATTTTCAAAGTCAGTTTAAAGTTCCCAGCAAAGCCGAACTACCAGACTTACCAAGCTTTACCGGTGGCCTAGTAGGTTATTTAGGCTATGACGCCGTGCGTTATATTGAGCCAAAACTCAAGAATGTCCCAACTGCTGATCCGGTGACCCTACCTGATTTATGGTTGATGCTGTCTCAAACCGTGATTGTGTTTGATAATTTAAGAGATACCCTGTTCCTGATCCATCATGCTGATGTCAGTGAGCCAGATGCCTATAACAAAGCACAAGGCAAGCTGGATCAGCTAGAGCAGTTACTGGCAACACCAGTGAGTCTGCAAGCAAAACCGCATACCGCCCCACATTTTGAATCGATTACCGGCAAGGAAAAGTTTCTGGAAACCGTGGACAAGGTTAAGGAATACATCCGTGCTGGGGATGTGATGCAGGTGGTGCCTGGTCAGCGTATGGTGTCTGACTTTGATGGTGAGGCCTTACAGGTCTACCGTGCGTTACGTCATTTAAATCCATCGCCTTATTTATTCCTGGTGCAAGGCCAGACACTGACTGATCAAAAACCTTTTCATATTGTAGGATCATCGCCAGAGATTTTGTCTCGTCTGGAAAATGGTATCGCAACAGTACGCCCTTTGGCAGGAACACGACCGCGCGGCAAAACCAAAGAAGAAGATCTGGCCTTGGAACAAGATTTACTGGCGGATGAAAAAGAGATTGCCGAACATTTAATGCTGATTGATCTTGGGCGTAATGATGTCGGGCGGGTATCCAAGATCGGTAAAGTGCAAGTGACGGACCGTATGGTGATCGAACGTTATTCACATGTCATGCATATTGTATCTAATGTGCAGGGTGAGGTACGTGATGATATTGATGCTCTGGATGTATTTAAGGCGACTTTTCCGGCTGGAACACTTTCGGGTGCTCCCAAAATACGTGCCATGGAAATTATTGACGAAGTTGAACCGGTAAAACGGGGTGTGTTTGGCGGTGCTGTGGGTTATTTAGGCTGGCACGGCGAAATGGACATGTCGATTGCCATTCGAACCTGTGTGATTCGCGATAAAAAGGTCTATGTACAGGCTGGAGCAGGGCTGGTTGCGGACTCAAATCCTGAATCTGAGTGGAATGAAACCCAAATAAAAGCTCGCGCAGTGATCAAAGCGGTTGAATTATCGTCAAACGGATTGATTTTATGAGTTTTTAACGGTTTTTTTTAAAAAAGCACTTGCATCGATTCTAAGTTTTGCTAAACTGCACACCGTTCCGATACGAAACGTACGAAACACTAAGAAAGAGCCGGCATAGCTCAGTTGGTAGAGCAACTGACTTGTAATCAGTAGGTCCACAGTTCGAATCCGTGTGCCGGCACCATCTTAAAGTGTGGTAGTATAAAGTAAAGAACAGCACTGTGTAAGTGTGATATGGTGAGATTCCCGAGCGGTCAAAGGGGGCAGACTGTAACTCTGCTACGAAAGTTTCGAAGGTTCGAATCCTTCTCTCACCACCATCTAACTTCGATAGATGTCGTACCAACATGCGGGAGTAACTCAGTTGGTAGAGTGGCAGCCTTCCAAGCTGCATGTCGCGAGTTCGATCCTCGTCTCCCGCTCCATCGAAGATGTCGCTCTTATAGCTCAGTGGTAGAGCACTCCCTTGGTAAGGGAGAGGTCTCGAGTTCAAATCTCGATAAGAGCTCCAGATATACAGTTTAGTGGTTATTCCACAAGTTTTTAAAGAAGCAGGCTATTATAGTCTGCTTTTCAAGTATTAGGTGTCTAGTTTTTTAGGCGAATGTCGATAAAGAAGGTTTTTCAGGGTTGTTTTTCTCTAAACTGGTGTCGACGTAAACGAGGAAAATCAAAATGGCTAAGGCTAAGTTTGAACGTAACAAACCACACGTAAACGTGGGTACAATTGGTCACGTTGACCATGGTAAAACAACTTTAACTGCTGCGATTGCAACGATCTGTGCAAAAACTTACGGCGGTGAAGCGAAAGATTACTCACAAATC
>NZ_CAJHGI010000010.1:0-95624 GCF_904886855.1 Acinetobacter sp. 'aerobic (ED)' | reverse complement strand
GAAAGAAGGCAACAACATCAAGTACAGCCTGAACCGTGACCTGAAAGTGGATAGCGTGACTGCGGGTGATACGGTTATTAACAACGACGGTATGACCATTACTGGCGGTCCAAGCGTGACCAAATCCGGTATTGATGCTGCGGGCAACAAGATTACCAATGTTGCAGCAGGGACCGAAGGCACTGATGCAGTCAATATGGATCAGTTAAAGACTTCTGCAGCGGGTGCAAAAACTGAAGTTGAAGCTGGCAAGAACATGACTGTTGACAATACGACAGGTGCAGATGGCCAAACCATCTATACCGTGGCGACTGCAGATGATGTCGAGTTCAATTCGGTGAAAGTCGGTGACGTCAACATTGATGGCGCAACAGGCAAAATCAGTGGTGTGACCGATGGTACGGTGGCAGCAGGTTCTACAGAAGCGATCAACGGTAGCCAGTTACATGGTACAGCACAAAGCGTATCTGATGCCCTAGGTGGTGGTTCAACTGTCAATCCAGACGGCACAGTGACTGCGCCGAACTACAGCGTGAACGGCACTAGCCTGAACAATGTCGGCGATGCAATTACCGAGCTGGACAAAGGCTGGAACTTGCAATCTAACGGTGCCAACAGTGGCGCAGTTAAAGCAGGTGATACCGTTGATATCGGTACCGCAGATGGCGAAGAAAACCTACAAGTTGCGAAAGATGGCAACAACATTAAGTACAGTCTGAACCGTGACCTGAAAGTGGATAGCGTGACTGCGGGTGATACGGTTATTAACAACGACGGTATGACCATTGCGGGCGGTCCAAGCGTGACCAAGTCTGGTATTGATGCTGCGGGTAATAAGATTACCAATGTTGCAGCAGGTACGGACGGTACCGATGCGGTCAATGTAGATCAGTTAAAAGCTTCTGCAGCGGGTGCAAAAACTGAAGTTGAAGCTGGCAAGAACATGACTGTGGATAGCACGACAGGTGCAGATGGGCAAACCATCTATACCGTGGCGACTGCAGATGATGTCGAGTTCAACTCTGTGAAAGTCGGTGACGTGAACATTGATGGCGCAACAGGCAAAATCAGTGGTGTAACCGATGGTACGGTGGCAGCGGATTCTACAGAAGCAATCAATGGTAGCCAGTTACACAATACTGCACAAAGCACTGCAGATGCCTTGGGTGGCGGTTCAACCGTTAATCCGGACGGTACAGTCTCTGCACCGAACTACAGCGTGAACGGCACTAGCCTGAACAATGTCGGTGATGCAATCACTGAACTGGACAAAGGCTGGAACTTACAGTCGAACGGTGCCAACAGTGGCGCAGTTAAAGCAGGTGATACCGTTGATATCGGTACCGCAGATGGCGAAGAAAACCTACAAGTTGCGAAAGATGGCAACAACATTAAGTACAGTCTGAACCGTGACCTGAAAGTGGATAGTGTGACTGCAGGCGATACCGTGATCAACAATGACGGTATGAGCATCACGGGTGGTCCAAGCGTAACCAAATCTGGTATTGATGCTGCGGGTAATAAGATTACCAATGTTGCGGCAGGTACTGATGGTACTGATGCGGTGAATAAAGATCAGCTCGATCAGGCGACAGCGGGTGCAAAAACCGAAGTTGAAGCTGGCAAAAACATGACCGTCGACAGCATTACGGGTGCAGATGGGCAAACCATCTATACCGTGGCAACGGCTGATGATGTTGAGTTCAACTCTGTGAAAGTCGGTGACGTGAACATTGATGGCGCAACAGGCAAAATCAGTGGTGTAACCGATGGTACGGTTGCAGCAGGTTCTACAGAAGCAATCAATGGTAGCCAGTTACACAATACCGCACAAAGTACTGCAGATGCCCTAGGTGGTGGTTCAACCGTTAATCCGGACGGTACAGTCTCTGCACCGAACTACAGCGTAAACGGCACTAGCCTGAACAATGTTGGTGATGCAATTACTGAACTGGACAAAGGCTGGAACTTGCAATCTAACGGTGCCAACAGTGGCGCAGTCAAAGCAGGTGATACTGTTGATATCGGTACAGCAGATGGTGAAGAAAACCTACAGGTAACGAAAGAAGGTAATGACATCAAGTACAGCTTGAACCGTGACCTGAAAGTGGATAGTGTGACTGCAGGCGATACCGTGATCAACAATGACGGTATGAGCATCACGGGTGGTCCAAGCGTAACCAAATCCGGTATTGATGCAGCAGGTAACAAGATCACCAATGTAGCAGACGGTGAAGTGGCTGCAGGCTCGAAAGATGCAGTCAATGGCGGTCAGTTGCATGATACGGCAGATTCAGTCGGCAATATTCTGGGTGGTGGTGTCACCAATGAAGGCGGCAAGCTGAATGGTCCATTCACAGTGAATGACAAAGGTTATGACACGGTTGCCGATGCGATTAAAGCAGAAGCTGCGGCTGCAAAAACCGAAGTTGAAGCTGGCAAAAACATGACTGTCGATAGCACGACGGGTGCAGATGGACAAACCATCTATACCGTGGCAACGGCTGATGATGTCGAGTTCAATTCGGTGAAAGTTGGTAACGTCAACATTGATGGAGCGACTGGCAAAATCAGTGGTGTAACCGATGGTACGGTGGCAGCAGGTTCTACAGAAGCGGTCAACGGTAGCCAGTTACATGGTGTGGCAGACAGCGTCAAGAACTCGATTGGTGGTGAAACCAGCTTGAATCCGGACGGTTCTGTGACAACAGCCAATGTGGGTAACACAGGCAAAGACAACATCCATGATGCAATTGACTCGGTGCGTGGCGCAGCTGTTGAAGCGAAAACCACAGTTACCCAAGGCGATAACATGTTGGTCACCGAGTCTAAGAATGCTGATGGCAGTACCAATTATGAAGTTGCTACAGCACGTGATGTGAACTTTGATTCTGTACAAGTCGGCGATGTGAAAATTGACAGCACAACTGGCAAGATCACTGGTGTGGCTGATGGCGACATCAACCCAGACTCGAAAGATGCGATCAATGGTAGCCAGTTGGCGAAGAATGCACAAAGTGTATCTGATGCACTCGGTGGTGGTTCAACCGTGAATCCGGACGGAACCGTGACTGCGCCGAACTACACAGTGAACGGTAACAAGCTCAACAACGTAGGTGATGCAATCACTGAGTTAGACAAAGGCTGGAACTTGCAATCGAACGGTGCCAATACAGGTGCAGTGAAAGCGGGCGACACGGTTGATATCGGCACAGCAGATGGCGAAGAAAACTTACAGGTTGCGAAAGATGGCAACAACATCAAGTACAGCCTGAACCGTGACCTGAAAGTGGATAGCGTGACTGCGGGCGATACCGTGATCAACAATGACGGTATGACTATTGTCGGCGGTCCAAGTGTAACTAAAGCTGGTATCAATGCAGGGAACAAGAAAATCACCGGTGTTGCAGCGGGTGCTGTCAATCCAGATTCAACCGATGCGATCAATGGTAGCCAGTTAAATGCCCAAGGCGAAGGTGTGAAGAACATTATTGGTGGTAATACCCAATACGATCCAAACACAGGCAAATACACCAATCCAGATGTTGGTGGTACAGGTAAAGACAACATCAATGATGCTATTGGTGCGGTAGGCGCTGCTGCCAAAGCGGCGAAAACCACGGTCACTGAGGGTGACAACATGGTCGTAACTGAAAGCAAAAATGCTGATGGTAGTACCAGCTACGAAGTTGCAACCGCAAAAGACGTGAAGTTCGATAGCGTGACTTCGACCGATGATGAAGGCAACGAAACCGTTCTGACGGCGAAAGGCACTCAGGTTAAAGACGGTGAAGGGAACGAAGCCGAATATGGTGCCAAAGGTGTAACGCTGCAAGACCAGGACGGTAACGGTACTGTATTGAATTCAACCGGTCTGGGCTTTGTTGACCCAATGGGCAATAACATTGGACCAAGTATCACTGCCAAAGGCATTGATGCGGGCAATACCGTGATTACAGGTGTTGCGGCAGGTCGCGTTGCAGCCGATTCACAAGATGCCATCAACGGCAGCCAGTTAAAAGGCGTGTCAGATAGCGTGGCGAAGTCGATTGGTGGCAATACCACAGTCAATCCGGACGGTACCATTAACACCAGCAACATCGGTGGAACAGGTAAAGACAACATCAATGATGCGATTGGTGCGGTCGGTGATGCAGCCAAAGCAGCCAAGTCTACGGTGAATGAAGGCAAGAACATTGTTGTGAAAGAAAGCAAAAATGCGGACGGCAGCAGCAATTATGAAGTCTCCACTGCACCAGACCTGGATGTGGATAGCGTGACTGCGGGCGGTACCCGTGTGGATGGCAATGGCTTGACCATCGAAGGTGGCCCAAGCGTGACCCAAGATGGCATTGATGCTGGCGACAAGAAAGTCACAGGTGTCGCGGATGGCGAAGTTGCAGCAGGCTCGAAAGATGCGGTCAATGGCGGTCAGTTAAAAGGTGTTTCCGACAGTGTTGCTGATGTGATTGGCGGAAATACCACGGTGAACCCGGATGGTAGCCTGACCACCAGCAATATTGGCGGAACTGGCAAAAATAATGTCAATGATGCAATTGAGTCTGTGAAGAATGATGCCAAAGCAGCGAAAACCACAGTCAGCAAAAAAGATGACAATCTGACAGTAAACAAAACCCAGAACGATGATGGCAGTACCAACTATGAAGTTGGTCTGGCCGACAAGATCAAGGTGAAAGAGGTTGAAGCGGATCAGGTCACTGTCGCAGGCGATCAAGGTTCTACCAAGGTAACTGGTGGTGGCATCAGTATCACTGGTCCGAAAGGCGAGCAAGGCCCAAGCATGACTACCGATGGTATTAATGCGGGCGGCAAGAAAGTCACCGGTGTGGCTGACGGTGCGATTGCCAAAGGTTCACAAGAGGGTATTAACGGTGGTCAGTTACATCAGTCTTATCAGGATGTTGGCGCAGCGCTGGGTGGTGGCGCAGGCTATGACCCGGATAAGGGCTGGAAAGGTCCAAGCTACAATGTTGCGGGCGGTAATTACAACAATGTCGGCGATGCTTTAGGTGCGCTTGATAACCGTGTAACCAACCTTGGTGACCAGTTACAGCAAGCCTTCTACGACACCAACAAGCGTATGGGTAAACTGGAAGACAAGATGTCTGCGGGTATTGCTGCAACAGCTGCATTGGAAAATGCACCATTTGTTGCCGGTAAGTTAACCATGGCTGCGGGTGCCGCTTATTACAACGACCAGAGTGCAATTGGTGTGACATTTAGACGCACCGCTGATAATGGTCGTTGGTCTCTCACAACTGGTGCTGCGATGGGAAGTGAAGGCAATAGCCCACTGGTCCGTGTCGGCGTAAGTACTGTTATTGACTAAACCTTTTAAAAGGAGGGCCAGCAGGCTCTCCTTTTCCCAACAATAATCAAGTGAGATACATATGAATAAGATTCAAGCCTTAATGATGATTACGCTTGCGGGCTTTGCATTCAGCAGTCAGGCGGATGAAACGGAAACTCCAGTTGAAGCGCAGGGTGAAGTTGAATTAACCCAGGCACAGGACGTGACCTTTCCGGAGGTGAATAAAAGTTATCTTAAGCTGGTCAAGCGTTATGAATATAACGATGTGGCCCGTCTGGATACTGGTATGAACAAGGACCAGTTCCGTCATATTCTGGGTAATCCGCACTTTAGTGAAGGTGTGTTTGCGGTCAAGACCTGGAACTATGTACTGGATATCCGTGTTCCGAATACGCAGGATTATAAACGCTGTCAGCTACGGATTGATTTTGACAAGCACTACATTGCCAACCGCTTGTCTTGGAAAGGTGAGGAGTGTCAGGGATTGATGACTTGGGGTGTCAATAATGTGGTGCCCACACCTTTACCTGCACCTGTTCAGACCGCACCACAAACTGCAACTCTCTTTTTTGCCTTTGATCGTTCAGATGCCAATGCGATTGAGGCAGGCTCAACCAATCTGAATAGCGTGATTGAGGCGATTCAACAATCACATAATCCAGTGATTATATCGGGTTATACCGATCGTTTGGGAAAGTTTAATTACAATCAGGCACTTTCTTCCAGACGAGCCAATACCGTAGCGCAACTTCTGGTCCAGCAAGGCATTGATCCGGCCCGGCTTCAACTACAGGCTAATAGCGAGACCGAGGTCTATCAACGTTGTTCAGGACAGGCACGTAATACCCAGCTAATTGAATGTCTGGCACCGAATCGTCGTGTCAACGTTCAGTGGTAAGTGAGTCTGAATGAACGAGGTGCAGGTGATTTTCACCTGCACTGTCTTAAATGAAATTATATGATTGAAAAATACTTATTTTTTTATTTATATTTTTGAATAAATGGTAAAGTAAGAGGCATATAAAAGAAAAAATGAACCTGAAAAAAAGTAAAAATAAATGAAATCTTAAATTTTTCCTAAAATGATTATTTTAATGTTCTAAAGTGTTAAAAATATCGTGTTGAATTTTGTTAGGGTATAGAGGAGTAAATCCTGAGATAGAATGTATGTTTCATACTTTTTTACATTGCGAAAGAAATATAAAACTACATCTTATTGAAATCGGTAATAAAGATTTAAAACATGCTGTGGTTTTTTTTCTGCTCGATGTTGAAAAGTTTTTTTCGATTATCGATGATCTATCTTTAGATTTCTTCCGTATTATTCTGGTCTATAAGTGTGAATTATTAGATCATAATTTTTCTGAAACAGAGTTTTTAAAAAGTGTGGCCTATTTAGTCGAGCGACTGGAAGCAGAAGATATTCATTGTATATTCGAATCTGATCTCGAATCTGCTTATAAAGACGCATTATGTTCAAGTTCTTTTTTTGATTCTGTGACCATTTGCAGAAGTTTTAATAAAATATGTATGGAGGCTTTTTTTGCGGCCAATCCATATGTATATGAAAATAAAAAGTCAATCGATTTTATCGAGAAAGTTAATCAGCAGATTAATAATACGCTATCGGAAGGAGAGCCTTATTTATTAAAAGTAGCAAAGAAAATGAAACTAACACCACGAATTTTATCAAAAAAAATAAAAAATGAAGGAGAAGAGTTTAAGTTATTAGTAAAACAAAAAAGGCATGAGAAGGCATTGCTTTTATTGCAGGATAAAGATGTGAGCTTATCGGATATCGCTTACACATTGGGGTATACGGAACACAGCGCATTTACACGTGCATTTAAAGGATGGACAGGATGTTCGCCTTGTCAGTTCAGGAAGTATTTTAAATAACCCAATGTGAGGCAGATAATTTGGATATTCGGGATTTAAAAACCTTTATATACGTTGTCGATAACCAGTCTATTACAGTTGCATCCGAAAAGCTGGGTGTGAATCAGTCGACGGTAACCAAACGTATTTATAACATGGAAGAAATACTCAAAGGGGTATTGTTTAATCGAAAAACCAGACCATTACAACTCACCAGCTTAGGTGAAAAAGTTTATTTTAAAGGCTGTTTTATTTTAAAACAGCTTGAATCCCTGGAAAACTTTCATCATCAGGCGGATGAAGTCGAAACCAAGAAAATAAGAATAGGCCTTCCACAAACTCTAGTGGATGATCTGCTGGACTTTGTTTTATATGAAAGCAAGAAAACAGATTTACTCTACGATATTGATATCTCAAGTGGCTGGGGACGCAGCCTCATCCAGCAAATCCAGAATGAAGAGATTGATCTGGCAACATTTATGATTCCATCCAATCTTAGTATTCCCCCTGACTTGCTCTTTACCAAAATTGGTACGCTTGAATTTGTGGTGGTGTGTAAAAAAGGTGAGGGCTATAAATACACCAATCTGGAAAAGTGCAGTAAAAAAGGCTGGATCTTGCACCCAGAAGGTTGCTGCTTCCGGGAAAGTCTGGCGAACCTGTTATATGAACGAAATCTTGGCTTTTATATTAATCGAGAAATTTTTGGGCTTGATCTGCAATTGCAGAGCATCTTAAGAGGTGAAGGTCTGGGAGTTTTCCCGAAACCTTTTTTTGATAAATTTGTTCTAAAGAATAACAGGTTAGAACGTATTCAATTAAAAGATTTTCCGCTTTATCTGAATGTCGGAGTGGTCAAGTCACAAAGTCTGGGTAATGAGGTCGCCCGCTCATTTTTTGATATTGTGAAAAAACACTATTTCTAGTTTAATTTTAAATAATTTTTTTAATAAAAAGCCCTTAAGTTAAAGGGCTTTGTTCTTATTTTATTGAGCATTCTGATATTCATTAATCACTTCAAGTGCTGCCCGAAAGGCTTCCTGAGTGGCGGGTGCGCCGCAATAAGGCAGGCTATGTAATAACACTTCCTGTATTTCCTCGACACTGGCGCCATTGTTTAACGCACCGCGAATATGTCCTTTCAGTTCGGTTGGACTTTTCAGTGCGGTCAGGAAGGCGATCGTCACCAGTGAGCGATATTTACGGGGCAATACATCTTCACGTTGCCAGGTCGATCCCCAGGCATGCTCATTAATCCAGTCTTGTAACGGTTGCGTAAAAGGAACGGTATTGTCCTGTGCACGTTGTACAAATGATTCGCCCATGACTTCGGTACGAACTTTTAATCCATTTTCAAAATCTTGTTGTGACATATTTTTACTCTTTTAAGCATGCAACGGAAAGTGTGAGGTTGCGAAACCCTCTTCATCCTAACTGAATCATTCAGGAAGCTAAAGTCATTGCAATGGACTGACGGTTCTCGAGTTGAATAAAGGAAATTTTCAAACAAGAGGAGCAGTAATTCAATCTCGCTAGCACCTCAATTGTGGATAAGTGAAGCGATATCCACAAAGGCCACAGCCCATCATTTGAGCTGTTGCGATGTATGTCTGGAATAAATTTCGAATCGTGTAAAAGAGATCATGGACTGTTGGGTGAGTTAGGCAATTTCTGTCTGCCCGACGTGATGATAAGCGCGATTAAAATAAACCAGACTGTGCTCATGCTGGCCTTGCTGAATGGCGACGATGCGGCAAATGAAAATGGTATGGGTTCCCACGGCCTGAACCTGCTCAATTTCACAATCAAAATTGACCAGCGCATCTTTTAATACCGGGGCACCGGTTTCTAACTCTGTCCAGACGCCATGTTTAAATCTTTCTTCCGGACTTAAGCGGGATGAAAATGCTGTGGAAATATGCTGATGTTGCGCGCTTAACACATTCACGCTTAACACTTTATTTTCTACAAAATGGACATGGGAACTGGAAGCCTGATTCATACAGACCAGTAAGGTCGGTGGCGTATCGGTCACGCTACATACGGCAGAGGCCGTAAAGCCATAACGACCCGTCAAGCCAGCCGTGGTGATGACACTAACGGCACTGGTTAATAAAGACATTGCGTTTCTAAAGTCTGTCGCTTCAATCATCACGATATTCCCAAATCAAATCCGAGCTGTCTGAATAGAGCAAGGGCTACCTGTTGCAGCCCTTGTCGATCTACAGTTCGGTAAATATTAAGCGGAGAGTTCTCTGCGAACAATGTCGGCACCTGCACTTAAAGCATGCAGTTTGCCTGTGGCTACCTGACGTGATAACGGCGCCATACCACAGTTGGTTGAAGGGTAGAGCTTTTCTGCATCGACGAACTGAAGCGCTTTACGCAGCGTATCTGCAACTTGCTCAGGTGTTTCGATCTGATTGGTGGCAACGTCAATTGCACCCACCATCACTTTTTTGCCACGAATCAGTTCGATCAGGTCCATAGGCACACGAGAGTTCTGACATTCGAGTGAGATAATGTCGATTTTAGATTGTTGTAGCTTTGGAAACGCTTCTTCGTATTGGCGCCATTCTGAACCCAGTGTCTTTTTCCAGTCGGTATTGGCTTTGATACCATAACCATAGCAAATATGGACCGCGGTTTCACATTTCAGCCCTTCCAGTGCACGCTCTAAAGTTGCCACGCCCCAGTCATTCACTTCATCAAAGAACACGTTAAATGCAGGCTCATCAAACTGAATAATATCAACACCGGCGGCTTCGAGTTCTCGTGCTTCCTGATTCAGGATTTTGGCAAATTCCCATGCCAGCTTTTCACGGCTTTTGTAATGACCATCATAAAGCGTATCAATCATGGTCATTGGGCCAGGCAGTGCCCATTTGATTGGTTGACTGGTTTGCTGACGTAAAAATTTGGCATCTTCCACAAACACCGGCTTTTGACGAGATACCGCACCGACCACTGAAGGCACACTTGCATCATAGCGGTTACGGATACGCACGGTCTCACGTTTTTCAAAATCGACGCCGTCCAGATGTTCAATAAAGGTAGTAACAAAATGCTGGCGGGTCTGTTCACCATCGCTGACGATATCAATACCGGCATGGCGTTGTTCTTGTAAGGACAGGCGCAATGCATCCTGTTTGCCTTCAATTAACTGCTCATCTTGCAACTTCCAAGGTGACCAGAGTTTTTCAGGTTCGGCCAGCCAAGACGGTTTTGGTAAGCTGCCAGCAGTTGAAGTCGGTAATAATCGTTTCATAATCAATAATCTTGTTTATCTAGGTGAATAAAGTAATTAGTTTGCAGCCCATTGCTGAAGAATCGTTTGATAAGGCTTGATGAACTGTTCTTCAGTAAATTTGCCTTGTTTAATCGCCAACTGGCTGCGCTCTTCCCGGTCATAAACAATACGAGTTAATGAATAGTCCTGATGCTTCAAGCTTGGCTGGTAGGTTTTTCCTGCGACTGAATTCGCGTTATAAATCTCTGGACGGTAGATTTTCTGGAAGGTTTCCATGGTACTAATCGTGCCGATCAGTTCCAGGTCAGTATAATCATCCAGCAGATCACCGCGATGGTAAAAGGCCAACGGCGCCACGCTATTTGGCGGCATGAAATAGCGAACTTTTAAGCCCATTTTCTCGAAATACTGATCCGTTAACGAATATTCATCCTGCTGATATTCCACGCCCAGCACCGGATGCTGATTTGCAGTTTGATGATAAGTCTTGCTGCTGGAAACGCTGAGGCAAATCACCGGCGATTTATGGAAGTTACTGTTATAGGTAGTTGAGTCCAGGAATGATTTAAAGATTTTCCCGTGCAATTCACCATAGTTTTCTGGAAGGCTAAATTGCGCTTTGTCTTTATTATGTTCTAGCAGTAACACACTAAAATCATAATCGCGCACATATGAGGAAAAATTGTTTCCGACAATACCGTCAAAGCGTTGATTATTCTTATGATCCACAATATTGGTTTTCAGGATTTCGATAGTCGGGAAGGTCTCACCTTTACCTTCAACATCAATATCAACCGAAATGATTTCAAGTTCGACAGAATAACGGTCTGCTGTCGGGTTATCCCAATGCGCCAGACTATTAAAACGGTTGTTAATCATTTTTAAGGTATTGCGCAGATTCTCTTGGCGACTTTCACCTCTGGCCAAATTGGCAAAGTTGGTGGTGATTCGCGTATTGTCTGAGGGCTGATAGTTTTCATCGAAACTAATGCGCTTAATCGTGAATGTAAACTCTTTGCTCATGATGATCTGATACCCTAAATTCTGAGATAAAACCTTATTACTTCGTTGCCCTTTCTGGATGTTCCAATTTTTTGGAGTCTCCCAGTCAATCGGATTTTTCAGTCGGTTCTGATATTTGCTAAAGTGGCTTCATCAGAATCAATCCTCAGATTGTCTCGTGTAAGAGCATGCAGTAATTTATACTTGAAACATGACATGAATAAAAATGATTTTGTTTCACTGAAAAGTGAGTGAAATTCATGTTTGCAAGTTTTATGGGCTCTCATGGCCATTGCACGACCCCAGAAATCGTAAAACTTTCCTCTGGTTTACTTTCAAGGTATATCCCTTATAATTTCAGGTCTGCGCTATGGCCCAGAATTCTCCCTTTTTAAATTTTTTCATTATGTCTTTATTTTCTCAGTGCTTAGAGCAAAAGCAATTCTGTATTCTGGTGGAATATCTATGTTCTAACCGTGATACGCCGGCAGTTCCCCCAAGTCTGGCTGGCTATCCGGCCATGATGACGTTGGCTGATCGTGTGCATAGCGATGAAGACCCTGCGCCATTAGAGTTGGCACAACAATACGCGCCTGAGATTGAAAAACTTTTGCATTTTTCAGGTAAAGGTCGGGATATTCAAGAATTTGAACATTTTCTCGATCAGGCTGAGCAGCAGGGGTATCACAACCTGCTTTTACTAAGCGGCGATAAACTGAAGAATCATAATTTTGGCCGCGAAATCCCAGCGCAACGGTCTCGTTATCTTGAGTCTGTGAATGCTGTGATGGCGGCCAGACAACGGAATGTGTTTAATATCGGCGTGGCTTTTAATCCGTTTAAATATACGGAAGCAGAGCGGGATGCCCAATATCTGAAACTGCATAAAAAGATCAAAGCAGGCGCAGACTTTCTGATTACCCAGCTTGGATTTGATCTGGATTGTCTTCAGCACAGCCAATCCTTTATCTCTCAGCATTACAAACAATTTCCTTTAATTGCCTGCGTCATGCCGCTGACCTTAAAACGCGCGCAATTTATGCTGAAACATCAGGTTGCCGGACTGGTGATTCCAGCGCATATTGTGCATGTCCTGAAAAGTGAATACGAGGCTGATCCTGTTCAGGCGGAAGCAAATGTCTATGCGCGTTGTGCGTTGCAGATCCTGATCTGTAAACATCTCGGTTTTGTTGGAGTGCATTTATCAGCTTGTCATAAGCCACAAGAACAACAAAAACTGGAACAATTTTTAAAGCAATATGAAAACTGGTCTTTAGCAGCCTGTGAAAAAGCCTGGAAAGACCTGTGGAAAATGGATTCAGGGCTTGAGCTTAAACCTGAGCTGGCCACTTTTTCAAAACCTGTCCCACCAGCCCAGATTTTTAAATATAAGCAAATGCATTTAATGCATCAGCTTTTTTTTGCATCTCATGCGGCGCTCGGGATTGGGCGTTTTATTTTTAAAGCCAATTTCTGGAATAAAGCTCGGCCTGATCAGCTTTTATTGAAAATGGAACATTGGAGCAAACATCCACTGGTGGGCTGTGAAAGTTGTGGGCACTGCCGTCTGGAGGACACGCTGTATATCTGCCCTGAAACCTGTCCCAAAGGGCTTGCCAATGGTCCCTGTGGCGGGACAAGTTTAGACCGGTGCGAGTTTGGTGACCGAGAGTGTATCCATTCGGTCAAAGCCCGATTGGCGAAGCGCCTAGATCAAACCGAGGTGTTGAGAAGTAAACTGATCCCTGCGATTTCAATTGAAACCCGCTATACCAGTTCATGGAAAAACTGGTTTAAACACTCAGAATCACATTGATTGTCGCCATTGTTCCAGTCTGTTCTTTACAAGACAGTTGCAGCGTAGGGCAATGTAGTGCCACGCATCATTTTTATGGCTGCGATTAGACCTGAGCAAACGCCTCTTAATGCCACTCTAACTTTCCTCCTGACAGTAGCGTCGCACCCAAGACAACCGGCACATAAATCACCGCACCAACGATCGCCAAAGGCACAATCGCGACCCCTGTGGCCACATCTTTGGCTTTCTTCTTAAAATTGCCCTGACGATGTTGTTCCACTTTTTTCACGATGGAAATGGGATAGGGTTGTTTTAATTGATAGGGAATGGCTTGTTGATTGGCAACCTGTTGATAGATTTGCCCAGAAAGATCAATCGATGCTAAAGGATATTCACAGTTTTCAATCGGGACTAATGCCGAAGTACAGTGGGTAGTGGTTTGGGTAAAGCCCAAGGCCTTTAATTGCTGATATTCACTGGCTGGTAGCAGGCCGATGGGTTGATTATAACGAAGTCTTATGGTGCTTTTAAACTGGGTATCAGACAGCATTTCAAATTGTATCGGTAGTTGATTCATCAAGGAGCGTTGCTCAGGACGCGTCTGCTGAATGATATTAAACACGGTTGCACCGCCCTGATCCGCGATGTAGGTATAACGTTCTCCAGCAAAAACAATCTGCTGCTGGGTTGGGGTGGCCATTTTTCCAATCGCAATAATTTTATCCTGAAGCACGGGGTGGTATGCATATTGAGGCGGAAGCGTTGAACAGGCAGTTAAACTGGTCAGGGTCACAAGCGTGAATAGTTTTTGAGCCATATTGTGTGGTATCTATTTTATTGAACTTATAAGCCTTTAATTATAGATGAATTTCGTGAATTTCTCTCATTGACTTTAGCCGCAGTAATTCCCACTCAAAATGTGTTGTTGACCGAGATCGGAGCATGCCGAAAAGTTAAAATGATGAACTGGGTGTGGAGCGGTTGCAGATGCTGGCGATGATGCAAGATTAACCGGTTCTGGAAACTGCGGATACAACTGCTCCTGTTTAGCGGGCAGCCTTTCAACAATCAATCAATATTTTCTTTAAATCTGCTACAATTGCGCCAATTTTAAATTCTTTCGCACGCTCTCTGCCTCTATCTCCATTTGCAGATACAGAGGGGTGCACAAAATTGTAGATTTTTCGCATGTTTAAAGATGAATTAGCGGCACAGGTTGCCCAACGACGCACATTTGCGATCATTTCCCACCCCGATGCGGGTAAGACCACCATGACAGAGAAACTACTGTTATGGGGTAAGGCCATTCAGGTTGCGGGGATGGTAAAAAGCCGTAAGTCTGACCGTTCTGCCACATCCGACTGGATGGAAATGGAAAAAGAGCGTGGTATTTCGATTACCACCTCGGTGATGCAATTTCCTTATAAAAAGCACACCATCAACCTACTGGATACGCCGGGACATGAAGACTTCTCGGAAGATACCTATCGTACCTTAACGGCGGTTGACTCTGCATTGATGGTGATTGACGGTGCCAAAGGTGTCGAAGAACGGACCATTAAATTAATGGAAGTGTGTCGTATGCGCGACACGCCAATTATTTCATTCGTCAACAAAATGGACCGTGAAATTCGTGAACCATTAGAATTGCTGGATGAAATTGAAAGTGTCCTGAATATCCGTTGCGTACCGATCACCTGGCCTTTGGGGATGGGACGTGACTTTGCGGGTGTCTACAACCTGCTAGAAGACAAGCTTTATGTTTATAAAGCTGGTTTTGGTTCAACCATTACCGATATCGATGTTCGTGATGGTTATGACCATCCGGATATTCGTGAAAAAGTGGGTGAGTTGGCATGGGCTTCTTTTGAGGAATCCCTTGAGCTGGTGCAGATGGCCAATGAACCACTGGACCGTGAATTATTCTTGCAAGGCAAACAAACCCCTGTTCTGTTTGGTACCGCATTGGGTAACTTTGCCGTGGATCATGTTCTGGATACCTTTATTAACTGGGCACCAGAACCGAAAGCACATCCAACTCAAGAACGTATGGTTGAAGCCAAAGAAGAAGGTTTCACTGGCTTCGTGTTTAAGATTCAGGCCAACATGGACCCGAAACACCGTGACCGGATTGCCTTCATGCGTATTTGCTCAGGTAAATATGAAAAAGGCCTGAAAATGAATCATGTACGTATCGGTAAAGATGTACGTATCAGTGATGCATTGACCTTTCTTGCGGGTGAGCGTGAGCATCTGGAAGAAGCTTGGCCGGGGGATATCATTGGTTTGCACAACCACGGTACCATCCAGATTGGTGATACCTTTACCAGCGGTGAAAGCTTGCACTTTACCGGTATTCCACACTTCGCACCGGAAATGTTCCGCCGTGTACGCTTGAAAGATCCTTTGAAATCGAAGCAATTGCAAAAAGGTTTGAAAGAATTATCTGAAGAAGGGGCAACACAGGTGTTCATGCCACAAATCAGTAATGACCTGATTGTCGGTGCAGTCGGTGTGTTACAGTTTGATGTGGTGGCCTATCGCTTAAAAGAAGAATATAAGGTGGACTGTATTTATGAGCCGGTGAGTGTTCATACGGTACGCTGGATTCACTGTGATGATGACAAAATCCTGAATGAGTTTAAGAAGAAGGCACATGATCAGCTTTCAGTTGATGGTGGCGGTCACTTAACTTATCTGGCGCCAAGCCGTGTAAACTTGCAGTTAATGCAAGAACGCTGGCCGGATATCCAGTTCCGTAACACACGAGAACACTAAACTGTATAAAAACAGCTTCTAATTAGAGGCTGTTTTTAATTGAACGATCTAAAAATAAAGGATGATGAAATGAATGCTTTAAAACCACTTTTTGCTGTCAGTGTCTTGATTGGAATGATGGCTTTAACCGCATGTGATCATCCAGATAAAAATAAAGCCGATACCGCCGAAAGCAAACCAGCTGCGGTACCAGTTGAAAAAGCTGAAGTCCTGCCATACTTAAATATGAAAGAGGCCAAGGCGGACTATGCCTTGCCATTCTGTGAAAAGAAAAACTGTATTGATGTCGATATTCAGACGGTAAAAACGCAGGATGAATGGCTGAATGCATGGATTGCAAAAAATCAGTCCAAGGTGATCCAGCAGCAAATTGAGCTGGATAAAAACCTGACGCTGCAACAGGCCATTAATGCCTATGTGAAAAAGTCAGATGAGTGGCAGGACAAGTATTCTAAAAATAAGGCCTATGAACTGCATCTGAATACCCGGATTGCTTCACAGCGCAATCAATATGTGCTGTTACAGGTGGGAGTTAATGCCCAGCAAGAAGATATTGCGGTGAAAGATCGCTTCTATTTCTTTGTGGCAGATCGCAAGTTGCAAAAGAGTCTGAGCGTGCTGGATGTGATCCAGAAAAATCAGCAAAATGCCTTAAATGATATTGTGCAGGCCCATTATCAACAATGGATTGCAAAACAATCGGCAGAAGTGAAAAAACAGGTGCCAAAAAAACTGTATTGGGGGCAGGCAGACTGGTTCTTTGATGGTGAGGGCATCGGTTTACATTATCGGGCCAATGAAATCAGTAAAGATGCCCCGCAACTGGATATTTATTTAACCACTGAACAGACTCGGCAGATGCTGCAAGCTGAGATTTATCAGCAGATGTTTTGATTCTGTTTAGATTGACTTTTTTAAGTTTCGTATAGAAATTGCATGTGCTTCTAGCAGTTTTGCATTAACTTCGATAGCATTTAAAAATCTTGTGTAATAACAATGCTTATAGGTCTCAGATGAAAACATTTTATAAATATAGCGTTCTTGCATGTGCTGTTTTGCTTGCAGCCTGCCAGCCTAAATCGGAGCCAAAACAATCACAGGATAAGCCGCAAGATCCACCTGCAGTACAACAGCAGGCTGAACCGGTTTTACAAGGCGAAACGGTTAAGATTCCGGTAAAACTCCCTGAATGTAAGGGCAATACCTGTCCTGACTTTACGGTTGAGCGTTTGCAAAGTAATTTCCCGTTTATCGATCAGTTGCTTGATCAGCAAATTCTTGAACAGCTTGGCAAAATGCTTGAGGTGGTCGATGCGGATACACCGGCTGCTTCAACCGCAAAAAGCACTGGAGCAAAATCCGATCTGGACAGTCAGGCCCAGTTATATGCAGATTCATTTGTCAAAATTGATGAAGAGTTAAAAGCGTTAAGTAGCAGCCATCAGATCAGCTTAATGATCAAGCCGAAGATCTTGCAGCCGAAAGGTAAACTGGCAACCGTAGTCCTGAATAGCAGCAGTTATTTAGGTGGGGCGCATGGCGCAACTTCGCAGCGTTATTACAACTTTGATCTGGCAAATCAGAAACAGGTACAGTTGCAGGATTTGTTATTGCCAAAACAGAAAGCGACCTTAGACAAGCTGGCTCATGACGCATTTAAAACCTGGATTGTGGATTCCAAACTGGCCACAGATCCTAAGGAATACGAACAGGCTTGGCCATTTCAGGTGACAGATAATTTCTTATTGGGCGAACAGGGCTTGATCCTGCAATATGGCGAATATGATATTGGCCCGTATGTGGTCGGTTTGCCGCGTCTGGTGATTCCATTTAGTGAATTACAAGGGGTATTAAAACCTGAATATTTGCCAAAAGTGGACACGCCGGCTGCCTCTACACCTGTCGCAAATGAGAACAAGTAAGCGCTGATGCAACTGTTCGATACCCATACCCATTTTGATGTTGCCGATTTTGATCATGATCGGCAACATCTGGCTGTGCAGGCCAAACGGGTGGGGGTCGAGGCATTGGTATTAATCGGGTTTCTGCAATCACGATTCGATGAGCTGATTCAGACCCATCAGCAATTACAAGGCTGGGAGCATGTACCGCAGTCTTATCTGGCGCCCGGTTTACATCCCTTTTATATTGAACAGCATCAGCCAGAACATTTACAGGATTTAGAACTGATTTTGCAGCAGCTTGATTGTGTAGCAATCGGTGAAATTGGTCTGGATACCTTTTTAAAACAGCATAAACAGCCTGAATTATTGAGCAAACAACAGCATTATTTTATTGAGCAATTACAACTTGCCAAGCAATATCAAAAACCGGTGCTGTTGCATATCCGTAAAGCACATGCTGAAACCATTGCGATTTTAAAGGCGCAAAAATTCAAGTTAGGCGGGATTGCGCATGCTTTTAGTGGCGGTGTAGAAGAAGCCAAAGCCATGATCAAGCTGGGCTTTAAAATCGGCATCACCGGGCAAATTACCAATCCCAATGCCAAAAAACTGCATCAGGTGGTGCATGCCATTGGTCCCGAACATCTGGTGATTGAAACCGATTGCCCGGATATGACGCCGTTGTGCTGTCAGACTTCAACCGAACATCGAACCCGCAATACGCCTGTCAATTTACCTTATGTGTTAGACAGCTTGGCGCAAATACTTGAGCTGCCCCAAGCACAGCTTGCCCAGCAATTGTGGCAAAACTCATGTGCAGCCTTGCATCTCGGATAACAACCATAATCCCGTTAAAAATAAGGTAACTAAAAGGGAACACATCCATTCCCAAACAGGGTTACATTAAACAGAGAACTTCATAATAAACAATCAGCCAATACTGGGAGGGTAACCTGATGGCCAGATATAGCAAAATCAATAGTTTCAATGCATTACAAACACTTACCGTCGGTTCTAAATCTTATCAAATTTTTAACCTTCCGCATGCAGCACAGACACTGGGTAATATTGACCGCCTACCCAAGTCACTCAAGGTTTTGCTAGAAAATTTACTGCGCTTTGAAGATGGAAAAAGTGTAAAAGTCGAGCATATTCAGGCGCTGGTGGACTGGCAGAAAAGCAAACGTTCAGATCAGGAAATTCAATATCGTCCTGCCCGGGTATTGATGCAGGATTTCACCGGTGTACCTGCGGTAGTCGATCTGGCTGCCATGCGTGCAGCCATGGCGCAGGCCGGGGGGGATCCAAACAGGATTAATCCGCTTTCCCCGGTGGATCTGGTTATTGACCATTCGGTGATGGTGGATCATTTCGCCAATGATCAGGCTTTTGCCGAGAATGTCGAAATTGAAATGCAACGTAACGGTGAACGTTATCAATTCCTGCGTTGGGGGCAGTCTGCGTTTAATAACTTTAGCGTAGTACCTCCGGGCACCGGAATTTGTCATCAGGTTAATCTGGAATATCTGGCACAAGCGGTGTGGCTAGGAGAAGATGAAGGGCAGGATTTTGCTTTTCCGGATACCTTGGTCGGCACAGATTCACATACCACCATGATTAACGGATTGGGTGTGCTTGGTTGGGGCGTTGGCGGGATTGAAGCCGAAGCGGCCATGCTGGGGCAACCGGTATCGATGTTGATTCCGGAAGTGATCGGTTTCAAATTAACCGGCAAACTGAACGAAGGTATTACCGCAACCGATCTGGTGTTGACCATTACCCAGATGCTACGTCAAAAAGGCGTAGTGGGTAAATTTGTAGAGTTCTATGGCGATGGTCTGGCTGATTTGCCTTTGGCGGACCGTGCCACCATTGCCAATATGGCGCCAGAGTATGGCGCGACCTGCGGTTTCTTCCCGATTGATGAAGTTACACTCGGCTATTTAGCCCTGACAGGTCGTCAACAACAACGCATTGATCTGGTTGAGGCCTATAGCAAGGCACAGGGCCTATGGCGTAATGCCGGAGATGAGCCGGTTTTCACCGATACTCTGAGTCTGGATATGAGCACGGTACAAGCCAGTCTGGCTGGACCAAAACGTCCGCAAGATCGTGTATTACTGTCCGATGTACCGAAAACCTTTAATGCCCTGATGGAACTGACACTAAAACCAGCCAAAGAAGCCAAAGAACGTCTGGAAAATGAAGGTGGTGGCGGTACGGCAGTAGAGGCACAGAAAGCCAATCTGGGGCATGAACAGCCGTCTTGTACCATTGATGGAAAATCTTATCCTTTAAATGATGGTGATGTGGTGATTTCTGCGATTACCTCGTGTACCAATACCTCCAACCCAAGCGTGATGCTGGCGGCAGGTCTACTGGCCAAAAAAGCAATCGAGAAAGGTTTGCAACGTAAACCCTGGGTCAAAAGCTCACTGGCACCTGGCTCTAAAGTGGTAACCGATTATCTGGCGGCAGCAGGTTTAACCCCTTATCTGGATCAATTGGGATATAACCTGGTGGGTTATGGGTGTACCACCTGTATCGGTAACTCGGGGCCGTTGCCTGACCCGATTGAAGCCGCCATTCAGTGTCATGACTTAAATGTGGCGTCGGTACTGTCAGGTAACCGTAACTTTGAAGGGCGTGTGCATCCACTGGTGAAAACCAATTGGCTGGCATCACCACCGCTGGTCGTGGCCTATGGTTTAACCGGCAACATCCGGACTGACTTAACTACGCAACCGATTGGGCAAGGCAAAGACGGACAGGATGTTTACCTAAAAGATATCTGGCCAAGCCAGTCCGAAATTGATGCCGTGCTACAGAAAGTGAATACCGAGATGTTCCATAAAGAATATGCTGCGGTATTTGATGGCGATGCAACCTGGCAAGCGATCCAGATTCCACAGAGCCAGACTTATGCTTGGCAAAATAACTCCACCTATATTCGTCATCCGCCATTCTTTGAGGAGATTAACCAGCCGCCGAAAGCCATCGCTAATATTGAACAGGCCAATATTCTGGCGGTACTGGGAGACTCGGTCACCACCGATCATATTTCACCTGCAGGCAATATCAAGAAAGACAGTCCTGCCGGGCGTTATTTACAGGATCAGGGTGTAGAACCAAAAGACTTTAACTCCTATGGATCGCGACGTGGTAATCACGAAGTGATGATGCGCGGTACCTTTGCCAATATCCGCATTAAAAACGAGATGCTGGGTGGCGAAGAGGGCGGTAATACGCTTTATATTCCGACAGGCGAAAAGATGTCGATTTACGATGCTGCCATGCGTTATCAGCAACAGCACACACCATTGGTGATTATTGCAGGTAAGGAATATGGGACTGGCTCCTCACGCGACTGGGCTGCCAAAGGAACCAACTTACTGGGTGTCAAAGCCGTGATTGCCGAAAGTTTTGAACGCATTCACCGCTCGAATCTGGTGGGGATGGGCGTGTTGCCATTGCAGTTTGTGGATGGGCAAACCCGTCAGTCCCTGAATTTAACTGGGCATGAAACCATTTCTATCCATGGCTTGTCCGATGATATTCAACCGCACCAGACACTGGATGTTGAGGTCGTTCGGGAAGATGGTAGTCAGGCCAAATTTAAGGTGCTATGTCGAATCGATACCTTGAATGAAGTGGAATACTTTAAGGCAGGCGGTATTCTGCATTATGTTTTACGCAATTTGATTGCTGCTTAATTGAAGTGGGCCCTGTATATTTACAGGGCTCTTCCATTTCAGAATTTAGCTAAATCTAAATAACTTCTTCAGGCTAAAGCTCGGCTTCAACGACCAAACACCCCAACGATTAAAATATAGTGAGTCTTCCTCGAAGAAATCACTCGATTGTTTTTTGTGAAGTTTTAATACTTCTGCACCTTCCTCTACAGAAAAAGTTTGATTCTCTAACAGGGTTGGATTCTCTATCAGTAAATAGAGTAAAAACTGATTCAAGACATAGGAGGCATGTTCTACTTTTAAGTTGATACAGCCGTCAGCTTTGCCAAATTGATGCATGCCACAAGAATAAAGTGAGTCCTGATCGAAAACAGTGGGAACAAATGCTTTATATAAATCAAATAGATTCTCTGCATCAAAGTTCAGCCAGTCCGATCGAAGATGAGTCACTCCAGACGTTTCAACTTTAATGGCTAATCCACCGGCTTTGAGTAGCGCCTGACCCAGTAACAGCGCTTGTTGTGCTAAGGCTATTGATCCGGCTTTGCAAATCACATAAATCACCATCTGATGTTGCTCGATTTGTTGTAGCTCTTGTTCTGAAAAGCGATCCATACTTTGCTGCCTAAATACCTGGCTTACACGAGGATCGTTTTTATGCTCTTCAATTTCAGCAAAATAATCACTGGCTAACGCTTTAATAATTAACCCTGCGTAAATATAGCCTGTGTCATGGGTCAATAGCGCCTGTAATAAGGCTGAATGATTTTGCCAGACACCTGGAATACATAAGATAATGTCCTGTTGATCTTGTTTATCCATAATCATATTTTCGAATCAATTATTTTTTTATCATACAACACTCCTTATTAAACTCTGCCTTTATTTGCGATATGTAGTTACTCAAAATACGTGAGAAATTTGTTTTAAATGGTGGAGTGATCTCTTTTTTAAATTAAATCTATTTGGACTGCCAATTGTTGATATTAAGTTCTCCCTGAGAGTGGATTAATCTCCTCATAAATTGTTTAAAAAGATGGAGGCGAGTCTTTTATCTTTTTTATTTAAATTTGAGCTGCTTAGAGTTAAGGTGTTGGTAATCACTTCATCAGGAAGCCGGCTGTGAATCAGTTACCGCGATATGTTTATTATTTATTGGTTGCCCAAGCATTTAATTTAATTGCAGCAGTATTGTCGGTCACAGTTTCAGCCATTGTCGGTTTAAAACTTGCGCCCACGCAGGCCTTGGCGACCATACCCTATGGCTTGCAATTTCTGGCCATGTTACTGACGACGTTTATCTTTTCATTTCTGATGAAAAAAATGGGTCGACATGTCGTGTTCCAGTTTGGATGTATTTGTCTTTTCTTCGCGGGCGTACTGGGCTATCTGGCCTTACAACATGAACAGTTTAATCTATTGTGTCTCAGTCATTTTTCGCTAGGTTTATTCATTTCCACAGCTAACTTTTACCGTTTTGCAGCTTCGGATCGTCTGGCGCCAGATTTAATTCCAAAAGCGACGGCGATGGTAATTTCGGGTGGTGTGGTGGCCGCTGTGATTGCACCAATGTTGGCAATTCAGTTTCAACAGCTACAAGGCTTACCTGATTTTACCGCGATCTATTGCATTTTCAGTGTACTGGCGCTGTTGCTATCACCCATTTTATACCTCTGGAATCGCAAGTTTAAATTACAACAGGCCCAGCAGGTGGTAACTGATTTAATACCGCGCGCCAAACTCCCGGTCAACCTGATTGCTGCTGCCATGATCAGTGGTGCATTTGCCTATTATGTGATGAATGTCATGATGATTATGTCTTCCTTACAGTTAAAGCAACATCATAGCTTTCATTACGCTTCAATCTCGATTCAGCTGCATGTTCTGGCGATGTTTATTCCTTCGTTCTTTGTGTCGAAGCTGATCCAGCGCTGGGGAATCAATCGGACGATTTATACGGGTTTTATTTTACTGATGTTGTCCTCTGTGATTCCGATGCTGGGACAAAAGGGAATTTATATGAATGTTGCATTAATTGTGCTGGGTGTGGGCTGGAACTTCGCCTATTCAGGTGCTTCGACTTTACTGGCTGGATTAAACGAACAGCAAAAGCATCGCGTACAAGGGCTGAATGAAACCATGATTGCCTTGTGCGCCACCTTGGGTGCATTCTTGCCAGCACCGATTTTGACCCAACTGGGCTGGATGAATGCCAACCTGCTGGCTTTAGTGTTGAGTGCTGCTATTTTTGTCATATTTATTGTGCTCAGCCGACGCAGCTAATCGATAACAGGTGGCTTATCTTCCTCACCCAAACCGACTAAAACACGTTAAAATAACGCTTTGCTGAACTGTATAGATCACTGCTGATATGACTGATGTACCTGTAAATGATGAATATGACCGCCGTTTTGCTGGTGTGGCCAAAATTTATGGAGAAGATGCCTTTGCCCATTACGAGCAAAGCCATGTCATGGTCATCGGCATTGGTGGTGTCGGCAGTTGGGCCGTGGAAGCACTGGCACGTACAGGGATTGGCGAACTCACCTTAGTCGATATGGATGTGGTGGCAGCATCAAACATCAACCGTCAATTGCCTGCAATGAGTTCGACACTGGGACAAGAGAAAATTGAAGTGATGGCTGAACGTTGCCGTCAAATTAATCCACGCATGAAAGTGAATGTGATTGATGACTATCTCACACCCGAAAATGTCAAAGAAATCCTTAATCCGGTGCCGACCCTCATTTTAGATTGTATTGATGATGTCAAAGCCAAGCTTGCCTTGATGTTGCATTGTCGCTTTAACAAAATTCCCTTGATTGTTTCCGGCGGTGCAGGCGGTAAGCTCGATCCACTGAAAATCCGTGTTGCTGATTTGTCTAAGACTGAGCAAGACCCAATGTTGGCAAAGTTGCGTACCCAACTTCGTTCCATAGGGATTTGCAAAAAGCCAAAAGAGAAATTTGGCATTACTTGTGTTTATTCGATCGATAATCCATTTTCGAGTGCAGAGGTGTGTCCAAGCGCTGGTCTACGTTGTGGAGGCTATGGTTCAGCCGTAGTGGTGACGTCAAGTTTTGCGATGGTTGCCGTTGCGGAAGTCCTGAAGAAGCTGGATAAAATCAGGACTTAAATTCTTATTAGATTGATTATGCTTGTGGATATTGCGGTGCTAAGCGGTAATAGCTGTAAGTGACATTGGGATCTTTATAAACGTCATAGCTGGTCTGTTTAAAATCAGAGACCCACTGTGAACCGGTAAAGCCGGCAATGTGACCGTAACGATGCTTTTTGGTGCGGTGAATAATATAAATATCACCTGGCTGAGGATTGTTAAACTCAGGGCTAATCTGCTGATAACCGATCTGTTGTAAGGTACGTCCCCAGTCCGAAGCGGCAACAGGATGTTGTACGATATTGGCACCTGCAGACTGTAAAGCGATTCTGACAAATTTGGCACATTGAGATGAGCTGCGATAAGACGCGCGTTTAGCCAGTTTTTGCGAGAATTTACTCACATCAATTGCTGGTACTGATGGCGCCTTCGGCATTTCTCGATAAGGAATAACCACCTGCTGAGCAGGGGGGTGAATCATACTGTGATCAACTGAAGGTACATCATAAATCATTGTGAATCTCTACCGCATTTTCAAAACAACTGAACGTGTGCCAGAATCTATTACGCGGCACATGGTAAGCGATAAATCTCAAAAAAACCAAAATGTAATGTAATAATATAACGAATTTTCGAATTTATAATGAATTCTTAATCAATATTTATTGAAGATTTACTTAATTATAAGCAAGTTATGTGACACACAATAAAAAAATTCAGATTTGTAAAATCATATTTCACAGTGTGAAGTGTGTCACGTTTTTGTGAGGTTTACTCAGGCTTGATGCTCTTTCAGATAATCTTCGGTACGCTGCATGGCGGCCTGAATATTTTGAATGGCAGTTTCAATATCGCCAATGGTTTTTGCATTGCCGCCACTGAGTGCCTGACGCCATTTTCGTGCGCCCGGCAAGTTCTGGAATAGACCTAAAATATGACGGGTGATAATCGATAATGGAGCGCCTTCTGCAACGCGTTGATGAATATACGGCATCATTTGCTGCATGATCTCAAAACGATCAGGTGCTTCCAGATTCCAGAGTTGCCCCATTTCCGCCAATAAATATGGGTTATGGTAGGCCTCACGACCAATCATCACACCATCAACATGCTGTAAATGCTGCTGGGTTTCTGCAAAGGTTTTAATCCCGCCATTGATTTCAATGGTCAGGTGAGGACGTTCCAGTTTCAGACGATACACATCTTCATAACGTAAAGGGGGAACATCCCGGTTTTCTTTCGGTGATAAACCTTGCAAGATCGCAATACGCGCATGCACGATAAAATGCGTACAACCTGTTGCCGCGACAGTGTCGACAAAATGCAGCATTTCTTCATAAGACTGCATATCATCAATCCCGATGCGGTGTTTTACCGTTACCGGAATCGAGACCGCTTTTTGCATGCTATGAATACATTCGGCGACCAGTTGAGGCTCCGCCATCAGGCATGCACCAATTTTATTATTCTGAACGCGATCACTTGGACAGCCGACATTCAAGTTGACTTCATCATAACCCCAATCCTCTGCCATTTTGCTACAGGTCGCAAGTTCTTGTGGATTTGAACCACCCAGCTGTAACACGATCGGGTGTTCTTCTTTGTTGAAGTCGAGATGGCGATTGGCACCGCCGTAAATAATCGCACCTGTCGTCACCATTTCGGTATAAAGCACCACATTGGGGTTAAACAGGCGTGCAAAGAAGCGATAGTCTTTTGTTGTCCAATCCATCATTGGCGCAACGGAAATACGTGGCTTTAATGATTCTAGTGATGGCATAAACGGCTCTCGGATGTGGACAAGAAAAGAAAGGGCAGCATTATACGAGTTTTAGGAAAATTTCACCAATGCTGATCCCGATCACTTCAATTTTTAAGCATAAACAGCCAGATTCAAGGTGTAACAATCTTGTTTCTCTTGGTCGCAACATAATCTATAAAGCTAAATAGCATGCAGGCCAATACCAGACTGATGCCTGCCAGACAGGTTGCACTCCAGCCACCATGATTCCAGGCAAAAATTCCCAAAGCCGAACCACCAGCGCCACCAGTGAAGTAGGCGGTCATATAAATGGCATTAATCCGTGATTTGGCATCGGGGCGTAACCGGAAAATAATACTCTGGTTACTGGTATGGACTAATGCTAAAGCTAACTGGATCAATGCAAAACCAAGAATATAGCTCACTAAAACCGTTTGACCGAAATAGAAAAATATCCAGCTGAGAATGAATAAGGCACAACCGATCCAGGTCAGACGGCTGGTATAGCCCTGATCTGCATATTTACCAATATATTGGGTAGAAAGCGCCCCGAAAATACCGACCAGCGGCACCATACCAATCAGCAGGTCTTGTAGATGATGGGCTGAAGTCAGCAACAGGGCGATGGTTGAATATAAAATACTGACCGCGGCAAAGGCAAAACCCCCAGCAAGTGCGCGCAACACCAAGCGCTTTTCTTGCTTCAGCAGTTGCGCCATGGAGATAAAAACCTGACCATAATTCAGCTTCATACGCATGACATAAGGCAGGCGGCTTTTTAAGGCATAGGCCAGAATCAACATCAGAATGCCACTGACCACATAAATGACTTTCCAGTGAAACAGGTTGGAAAACAAGCCTGCGAGGCTAGTTGAAAGCAAGATACCGACCAGTAAACCACTCATCAAAAAGCCAATCACTTCGCCTGTTTTTTCAGGTTTTACTGTCATGGTGGCCAGCGGAATCAGCACTTGAGCTGCCACTGAAAACAGGCCAGCCATCACCGTACCCAACCACAACATCGGTAAATTTACTGAAAAGGCACTGATGAACAAGCCAATAGCGCATAAACCCATCAATAAAGGAATAAATCGGGTTTTATTAACCACATCGCCCATTGGCACAATGAACAGCAGGCCGAGTGCATAGGACACTTGCGCAAAAGTGACAGTTAGGGCTGCCTGACCTTCGCTCACTGAAAAATATTGCTGAATCGAATGAATCAAGGGCTGACTATAATAGTTGGCGCCCGCACATAAACCGCACGCTGCCGCCATAAACCAAAGTAAAGTTTTATTTTGACTGATATCTTCTTGAGGGATAGACATAGGATTCTCTGTTCTGATTTATGCGGTATAAGCGGTAGCTTCGATTTCGACTTGCATGTTTTCTAGGGCTAGCGCAGGTACAGGAATCAGGGTGCAGGCTGGAAATGCCTGATTTTTCCATAAAGCTTGTATGATCGCGACCAGCGCCTGAAGCTTATCAGCATCATGATCGACGACCAGAATACGTAGCACGGCAATATCTGACAGCTGGGCCTGGGCTGAAGCTAAAGCCTGCTGAATATTATAGAAGACTTGTTGTACCTGTTGGTCAAAATATTCTGACAGCTCGCCATTTTTATTTTCGCCACCTTGACCTGCGATATGAATCATCCGCATATTGGGCTTTACAATCGCGACGTGACTATAACCATTGCGATGCGGGTCATAGAGTGCATCGGGGTTGATTAATTGAAATGCATCGGTATGGGGCTGATTCATGGCTAAAACTCATTCTAGTGGCTGTGGTATGTTAGTATCAAAGCTCAAGTTAACTAGAGGTCAAGCAGATTTTGAAACAACAATTACAGACTTGGCTGAGTATTGGCGAACTGGCGAAAAGAAGTGGTGTTTCAGTGCCAACCATCCGTTTTTATGAAGAAAAAGAATTGATCTGGGGTACGCGAACGGCAGGGAACCAGCGCCGTTATCAACGGGCGATGTTGAGAAGGATTGCGATTATTAAAGCAGCCCAGCAAGTCGGGATCAGCTTGCAACAGATGAAAGAGAGTTTTGCGACCCTGCCGAAGCAGCAAGTGGCCACGAAAAAAGATTGGCAAGTCATGTCACAACAATGGCAGGGACAACTCGATCAGCAAATCATGATGTTGCTCCAGCTACGTCAACAACTGGATCAATGTATTGGCTGTGGCTGTCTGTCTTTGCAACAATGTCCGCTAAGAAACCCGGAAGATTGTCTTGCAGAAGAGGCGATGGGGGCACATTTTCAGGAAATTTTATTATTGCTGAACCAGAAGGATGAATCGAATTATTGAGCTGTTTAATTTTTGCACCAATATTGTGCAAAAATACGGCTTTTGCTAGACAAAACCATACAAATATCACTTGAAAAAATGCCTGCTCAAGTTTTTACATTTCTTTTTGGTTTTTCTGAGGGTTTATCTCAATTCAATTCAGATTTATTGATAAGAGAATTTGTCATTTCATCACAAGTCATCCAGCAAGTATTGCTGACACATTCATAAAGAAGTCGCCGAAACGACCAAGAGAAAAGCAAGAGAAGCCAATCCCACTCCCCAGCAGCATGTCTATGATGCTGATTCAACCCATTATTTTTGAATAGCCACAATAAAAACCAAAGGATTATAAACGGAACTTGGTTCAAGGCTGTTCAAGATAAGGATGAGGAGTAAATTTGTTGAATAAATGCCGTGTGGGTATACCTTCTGGTACGGAATACCGCAATTAAAACTGAATGGATCGCTTGGAGACTGATCAAAATTTCATATTAAGAATATATGAATGGAGAGCTTTGCTTTTCAAAAAGTCAAACATGCTGAGCATACAAGTTTTCAATATAAATGTGAATCATCAGTTCAAAATATGGGTATTTATTAAATAAATATTGGGTGGAAATTTAAAAAACTTCCATTAGAATCCAAATTTCTACAAAGAATACTCCTGGGGGAAACATTGCTATTGGCGATGTTTACTTAAGAAAAACTAGCTTGAGGGACGCTCATGCAGATCGGAATCCCAACCGAAACTGTCGCTGGTGAAAGTCGTGTAGCGGCTACACCGGAAACAGTGAAGAAGTTGATTAACGCAGGTCATAGCGTTGTCATTGAACGTGGTGCTGGTGTTAAAGCTGCGTATATTGACAGTGCTTATGAACAAGTTGGCGCAACCATTACGGACGATGCATATACAGGTAGCCAAATTATTTTGAAGGTACGTGCCCCTAAAGGCGACGAAATTCAAAAACTTGCGGCGAATACGACTGTGGTTGCAATGTTTGACCCTTACCGCAATCCAGAATTAGACCAGTTTGCTGCTCAGCAAGTGTCTGCTTTTGCTTTAGAACTGCTTCCACGTACGCTGTCTCGCGCACAAAACATGGATGTACTTTCTTCTCAGGCAAACTTGGCAGGCTATAAGTCTGTATTGTTAGCAGCGGCTGAATATCAACGTATGTTCCCAATGTTAATGACCGCAGCAGGTACCGTAAAACCTGCCCGTGTTGTGATTATGGGGGTGGGTGTTGCTGGTCTTCAGGCGATTGCGACTGCGAAACGTTTGGGTGCTGTTGTGGAAGCAACAGACTTACGTCCGACCGCAAAAGAGCAAGTTGAATCTTTAGGCGGCAAATGGCTAGACGTGCCAATGTCCGATGAAGAAAAACAACGTGCTGCTGAAGCTGCGAAAAGCGGTTATGGTTGGCAGCCGGGTGAGCAATACATCAAAGATCAAGCTGCGATTGTCGATAAAGCTGTATCAAATGCTGACATCGTAATCACCACTGCATTGATTCCAGGTCGTAATGCGCCGCGTTTAATTAAAGCTGAAACCGTTGCCAAAATGAAACCGGGTTCTGTCATTTTAGATATGGCTGTTGAGACCGGTGGTAACGTTGAAGGTTCTAAAGAAGGCGAAACGGTTACAACTGAAAATGGCGTGAAAATTTTGGGTATTCCAAACATTCCAGGTACGGTTGCAACAGAAGCATCGGCATTGTATGCGCGTAACGTTTTTAACTTCCTTGAGACATTATTCGACAAAGACAAAGGCTTTGCGATTAATCAGGAAGATGAAATCCAGAAAGCGTTACTTGTGGCACATGGCGGTCAAGTACTGCTCAAGCGCGGTTAAGGAGAGTTCTCATGGTTGAAACGATTACAATTTTCGTCCTTGCCATCTTCGTAGGTTATTACGTGGTGTGGGGCGTAACACCTGCATTGCATACACCATTAATGGCGGTAACCAATGCGTTGTCTTCAATTATTGTGGTGGGTGCGATGATCCAGACCGTGGGTATGCCTGCGATTGGTGTGGATGCTAATGTTGCATTCCAGAGTGTCAATGTGGTGAGTGTGCTTGGTGCGATCGCTGTATTCCTGGCGAGCATTAACATTTTCGGTGGCTTTGCTGTAACTGCTCGTATGCTTGAAATGTTCAAGCCGAAGCAAAAGAAAAAAGAGGGCTAAGCGATGGAATTCATTCGAGACTATGCGGATTGGTTCTACCTGATTGGTGCTGTCCTCTTTATCTTAACCTTACGTGGTTTGTCTGGTCCTAAGACTGCCATTGCGGGTAACCGTTACGGTATGATCGCCATGGCGATTGCGGTTGTGACGACTTTCTTTGTTGCTGAACATCCAGTGGTCTGGATGATCGGCGGTGCAATGGTGTTAGGTGCTGTTGTGGGTATCGCTCGTGCGAAAACCGTTCCAATGACACAAATGCCTGAAACTGTCGCATTGATGCACTCTTTGGTTGGTTTGGCTGCGGTATTGATTGCGATTGCTGCGATCTTGCATAACAACCAGCTCACTGCATTGTTTGCACAAAATGAAGCTGCTTTAACGGCTGCGGGTGTTCAACATGCTCATATGAGTTCAGTTCATTTGTTTGAATTGTTCGTAGGCTGCTTCGTGGGTGCGATCACCTTTACCGCTTCTGTCTTTGCTTACGGTAAATTAGCTGCGAAGAAATGGGCAAAAACTATCTCTGGTGCATGGGTTAAACCGGTTCAGGCGATCATCTTTATTGCGATGCTGGCATGTGGTTTCTACTTCTTTACCACAGGCAACATGACTGCGTTCTGGGCAATGACAGCACTTGCACTTGCATTTGGCTGGGTATGGATTGCACCAGTCGGTGGTGGTGATATGCCAGTTGTGGTTTCACTGTTGAACTCATTCTCTGGTTGGGCAGCGGCAGGTATTGGTTTCACACTTGAAAACAATATGTTGATCGTTGCAGGTTCGCTGGTTGGTTCTTCTGGTGCGATTCTTTCTTACATCATGTGTAAGGCGATGAACCGTTCAATCATCAACGTATTGTTTGGTGGTGCAATGGGCGGTACAGCAGTTGCTTCAGCAGACAAAGGTGAGCAAGTGCAACGTAACCACCGTTCTGGTTCAGCAGATGACGCAGGCTTCCTGATGTCAAATGCAGACAGCGTTGTGATTGTACCAGGTTATGGTATGGCGCAAGGTCGTGCACAGAATGCAGTGAAAGAGTTGTGTGAAATTCTGAAAGAGCAGGGTGTAAAAGTTCGCTTCGCGATTCACCCGGTGGCAGGTCGTATGCCTGGTCATATGAACGTATTGTTGGCAGAAGCAGATGTTGCTTATGAAGACATCTTGGAAATGGATGAGATCAACTCGGATTTCCCTGCAACAGACGTGGTACTTGTGATTGGTGCGAACGACGTAGTAAACCCGGCGGCGAAAGATGATCCAAGCTCACCAATTTACGGTATGCCGATCCTTGAAGCACATAAAGCACGTACCATTATGGTCATCAAACGTTCAATGGCGACAGGTTATGCTGGCCTAGACAATGACTTGTTCTATAACGAAAAAACCATGATGATCTTTGGTGATGCCAAGAAAGTTGTGGAAGACATGACCAAAGCAATCAATGGTGGTGGTCACTAATCTGACTGCACTCAAGATTGTAAAAGCCACCTTCGGGTGGCTTTTTTATTGGAAGTTATTTGGGTTTAAATAAACTTTTCAACCAAGTTCATAGACTGCTGATAGAGGTCACGTGCCAGTTGCTGATTTTTGGCATGTGAAGATTTCCAGTCAGGCATATGTGCACTGACATATGCTCCATTGCGTTTCGCCCATTCATCCCCAATCGCCATTTGAGTAATCAGTTTTGCAGGAACAGAAGTTGGAACTAAGCCGAGTTTCATCGCAGCATAAACAGGTTTAGGCAGGTCGCGATAAATATCTGAAGCGACGCCACCTGGATGTAGGGCATTATTGGTAATTGAACTATTCGATAATTGTTCGGCTAGGGCATTACTCAGCAATAAATTGGCAAGTTTGGATTGTCCATAATAAAACAAGGGGTTGTAAAAACCTTCTGCGCGGAATTTATTGGGTTTGATGGAGCCTGCCCAATGGGCGATCGAGGCTAAATGGACAATCCGTGCCTGAGGAGATTGTTTTAAAACAGGAAGCAGTTTTTGGGTCAATAAAAAATGACCGAGATAATTGACGCCAAATTGTTGCTCGAAGCCATCGGCTGTCAACTGTTTAGTCTTGGCAAATAAGCCCGCATTGTTGATTAATACATCCAGCTTGCCGTAACGATCTGCGATTTCATCGGCTGCTTTTCGGGTAAGTTCAAGGCTGTTGAGGTCGAGGGAGATCAGGTCGACTTGTCCTTGGTCGAGTGCACGTAATTGATTTTGTGCTTGTTGTGCTTTCTGTGGGTTTCGGCAGGCAAGAATCACGTGTTGCCCTTGTTTAACCAACTGTTCTGCCGTGGCAAAACCAATGCCGGTATTGGCACCTGTAATCAGTATTTTCACTTCCTGTACTCCAGTTATGCTATTTATTGGTGGGATGGCAAGAATCTGTATAGTGCTGCAATTTTGACAATTTGTCATGTCAAAATTAAGGGCGGGTGATAACTGGTATTTGCAGGTCTTTAAAGAGCTGCGTTACTGGTCTTTGCAGATGATGAGTTGTTTGAATTGGAGCTTAGTCGAAATCAGTCTGCTCGGGTAGACCTTGCAGTAACTCAAAAAAATGATGGATTTGTGTTTCTGTAACACGAGCTGTGGAAATGGGAGGTAATTCATTTCTACCAAAGAAACCCACTTCAGATGTTTCAATACTTGGTTTTAGCTCACCCCCAATAAGCTCACACCAAAAGAAAGCTTTATACACATGTAAAAACATGGCTGGATGAGGATGTTTTCTCCGATCTGTCAGGGCCAGAAGTCTGGTTGCTTTCACTTCTAAACCTGTTTCCTCTAACACTTCTTTTTCAGCATTCTCTGCTGCTGAGTAGCCAATATCAGCCCAGCCGCCTGGAATAGACCATAAGCCGTCTTCTGTTTCTTTGGCTAATAAGAGTTTATTGTCTTTAAATACGACTGCACGTACATCTATTTTAGGTGTTGCATATCCGACATCCTGAAGCACATCTGCAATAAAGTCTTGAGTGTCAATTTCTTTTAAATCAATCAAAGTGCGAACATAACTGATAATTTGGTCATAACGTTCTTTGTCATAGACATCTTTTGAATAGTACAAACCTGTTTGCGCGAGTCCAGTAATTTTGTTGAGTGTTTCAATCCATTCAGTTGAATCTTTCATCTTGTTTTAGATTTAATTGCTGATTAGTGAATCCATACTAGCATTGTTGTGCTGATTGGCAATGAAAAGAAGCAATCTATCAGGCGGGGGAGGAACAATAAAACTAGCTTAAAATGAGTTTTTAAGTATAAAAAAAAGCGACCGATTCGGTCGCTTTTTTGGAGAGAGCTTTACGCTACAGATTCGGGTGCGCGCCATAAGCTTTCTAGGTCAGAAGCTAAATATGATTATTACTATGCGGGTTAAAATTGATGAAATTCGTTTTCACTAACTTTTTATTTATTTATAAAACAGCTTTAATGTCTTGCAGTGATAATTTTATAAAATGTTTTGAATATAATGACTCCAGATAAGTTACAGAAGTATATTAACCAGCTTTATTGGTATGATGGATACGAGCGTGAAGCTGCCTTGAAACACTTAAAGGGGTGTTTTGAACCAATCTTATTTCCGCATTTGTTGCGCAAATTAAGCGATTATGTACCTATTAACCGAAAACTAGCAGCTCAACATTTACTGAGATGGGTTGACCGACCTGAATGTATAGATCTTTGTCTTGATTACTTTCTTGATATTTATGCGATTCAAAAAAGAATTCGTATCGTGGGTGAGATTGAAGATATATTGATGAGGAAAATATCCCGGAATTTGGATAAGGTAAAACCTGTATTACGTTTTAAACAAGGAAAACTCAGTCGAACGCTTTATCACTATCTTTTAGATAAAAAATTACTTTCGGAGCTTGAGCTGGTAGAGATAGCACAATTCGCCAATGATCAAGGAATTCGTAAATACTGGATTTCTTTTGTTGTGAAGCAAGATGTTGCATTCATAAAGCAGCAGCTAATAAAAACGCAATACGCTGATGTTAAAAAAGCAATTTTATATGAATTGCAACAACGGGGTGAGTTGGATGAAGTTATTCTACTTCAAGCACTGAATAGTCAGTATTTATCAATCATCGATATTGCTATTTTTGAGTTAAAACAACGGAATTTTGATTTTTTTGAATATTTTAGACGACTCTTAATGGCCCTAGCTTTAACTGAACAAGAAGTCAAACTCGGGTTGATGCAAATGTTGTTATTAAAATGGGATAAGCAGGACTTTTATTCTTTGATTAAGTTTTTAAATCAACCTTCTGTTTTATTTGTTGTTTTATATAAGGCGATGAAGTTGGAATATTTTGATTTAAATGAAGTTGTGAAAGTGCTGGAAGAAAAACAACTAAGATTGCCTTTTTATTTGTTGCGAAAATTTATTTTACTTGAACGTATTCAACCTAGACAGCTTGATAATCTTTATCAATTTAGTAAGGAGCAGCTTGGTATAGCTCAACGTTTAGAGGCTTACGATCATTTTTCTTTTTGGAATAAGTTTGATTGGCTTATCTGCCTATGGAAATATGGTCATACCAACAGAGAAAGACAGATCCTAGTAGAAAAGGTTAAGGAATTATTAAGTGAGGTCCAGTATCAGTACTATAAGCCAATTTGGACGAATGAAGAGAAATCGGAACGGGCTGCTTTATTTGCTACCTTTTGTCAGGTTTCTAATCTCACAGAACAATATCAAGTGGAATGTGAAAAAGTCCAGGAGTTACTTACTTAAATATAAAAAAGCGACCGATTCGGTCGCTTTTTTGGAGAGCTTTACGCTACAGATTCGGGTGCACGCCATAAGCTTTCTAAGTCGTAGAACTTACGCGCGGTTGGTAACATCACATGTACCACAACGAAACCGAGATCGATTAAGATCCATTCGGCATCGCGTTCACCTTCGACACCGATTGGGCGGAAACCTGCTTTACGTGCTTCATCAGCAACATTGTCTGCAAGGGCTTTAACATGACGTGTCGATGTGCCGCTTGCAATTACAATTGCATCGGCAACATTGCTGATCGTACTTACGTCAAGTTCAAGAATATCTTTGGCTTTTACATCAGTGAGAGCTTCATGTACAACTTTAAGGCAAGCGTGTACATCTTTGTTCGCTGTTTTGATTTTTAGGTCGTGAGAATTAGAAGCGCTGGGCGATGGTTCTAAATTCATAGAGGGTATATTTTCCTGACAATTGCTCATTGTCAAATATACCGTTTTTCTCTAAAAAGTTCAAATTTTAGCAGTAACAGTTTATGTATTCACATCATTGGAAAAGTACTTCTTTTTCCAGGCAAAAGATTGATCTGACTGATTTTTTGGCCGATATTCCGCTGCAATAAGGCCGCGATAGTCGCTTTGTAGCAGCCAGTCAAAGATCTGTTTATAGGGGATATTTCCTGTATCTGGCTCATGGCGACCCGGACAGTCGGCAAATTGAATATGTCCAATCTGGTGCAGATTTTCTTGTAGCCCGGCTAAAACGTCCTCACCCATCATCGCCATATGATAACAGTCATATTGCATTTTTAAGGCTGGATGGTTGACTGCCTCTAACATTTCCTGACCTTGAGCAATGTTCTGGATCAAAAAACGTGGCATATCGGTGCCATTAATCATCTCGAAAACCGGTTCGATTCCTTGCTCGCTCAACATGTGGCAAGCAAGCTTCAGGTTGCTGGCCAGCGTATTCAGGCAAGGGAGCAGATCCGCATCCAGAGGTTGTTTGCCAGCCAGAATATTAACGCGCGGCACATTGAGTGCGGTAGCATAGCGTATTGCCAGTTCAAGTGCCTGATGGAATTCAATTTCTTTTCCCGGGATACCTGCCAGTCCATCACCGCCCTGCATCAGATCACCGGCAGGAACATTGATCAGGCATAGTGACAGATTGTGTTGTTCCAGTTGGGTGCGCAGATCAACTACGTCTAATTCATAAGGAAACTGAATTTCAACCTGTTGAAATCCGTGTGCTTGGGCTAAAGCAAAGCGCTCAATTAAAGGGACTTCGGTAAAAATCATTGATAAATTGACTGCGAGATGGCTCATATTCTGACTCCCTGAATCAATAGACCCTGTTTATTGTTCTATAACTTTGATAATAGTAGCCAAATCCTTCTCAGCAAAGCCATTTTCTTGGTGGGCTTGTAACTGTAGTAGTGCTTTTTGTGCGACAGGTATCTTTAAGTTAAAACTTTGTGCCAGTTGTAGTGCATTGTTGAGGTCTTTTGACAAAGTTTGCACTTTCCATTGCACCGGCTCAAAAGTATCGGTTGCCATACGCGGCGCCAGTATCTGGAACGGCTTTGAGTCGGCAAAGCCGCCTGCAAGGGCGGGCGCCAGTAGGGTGGTATCTACACCTGCCTGATCTGCAAGTGCCACCGCTTCAGCAATTAAAGTGCTGTTGGCAGCCACAATTAACTGATTGCAAATCTTGGTGGCTTGACCTGTACCCGAGTCACCCATACGGGTCACCCGCTGGGACAGCGCCTGATAAATAGGATCAAGTTGCTGGATAGTTGCTGCATCTCCACCCGCAAAAATGACTAAGGTTCCTTGTTCAGCCCCCATGGTTCCACCGGATACAGGGGAGTCAATCCAGGTTACACCCTGTTGTTGTGCTGCTTGGGCAAGACTTAGCGTCGCGGCAACCGATAAGCTGGAAAAATCCACAATAATTTGTTGTGCTTTTAAGGCTGGCTGAATTTGGGAAAATACACTTTGAACGGCCTGATCATCGGCCAGACAGGTTAAAACCACAGGGTAATTTCCAATCTCTGCCAAGTCCAGACTTTGGGCACCTTGTTGAATCAGCGCTTCACATGCATGAGGACTACGGTTCCAGACCGCCACCGTATAACCAGCTTGTAACAGTCGGCTGGCCATACGTGTACCCATTAAACCCATACCTAAAAATGCGATGGGTGTTTGTTGATTAACCTGCATGTGAATATTCCCTGACTGTGCTTATTTATATTGGCGCGGTAAAAATTCCACTTCCGGGTTTTTATCCTTCTTACGCGCAAGACGACTATTCTTACCTAATATGAGTTTAAGTTGCCACAGCTTTTCCAGACGTAATGCTTTTTCCGGTTGGTGTTCCATTGCATCCAGCACGCGTTTTGCAGCCATAATCGCATCGGGTGAACGCTGTAATATTTCTTCGGCAATCAGCTTGGCTTTTGCCAATGGATCGTTGTCTAAATGCGTCACCAGACCGATTTGCTTGGCATATTCGGCATCAAAGATGCGTGCGGTCAGCGTCAGTTCTTTGGCAAGATCAACGCCAATCAGACCTTTCAGGGAACGGGTCAGTCCCATATCCGGTACAAGGCCCCAGCGACTTTCCATAATCGACATTTTAGTGCTTGGTGTTGCGATGCGAATATCTGCGGCAAGTGCCAGTTGCATGCCAGCGCCAAAGCAATAGCCTTCAATGGCTGCAATCACAGGAATCGGCAGCTTCTGCCAGATTAAAAATGCTTTTTGAAACAGGCTCTGGCCCGGCTTGATCAGTTCCCATGCTGCAAATGCGGTATTCTTCGGATTATTTAGATCAGACAGGTCGATGCCAGCACTAAATACATTGGCTTCACCCGTTAAGATGACACAGCGGATTGAACGGTCTTTTTCAATTTTTTTGGCGGTGGCCACCAGTTCTTTTAGCAAGGCAAAGCTCATTGCATTGCGTTTATCTGGTCGGTTTAAAGAAACGGTCGCAATTCCATTGTTCTTTTCAACGCGTAAAAGTGCCATCTGTCTTACTCTTATTGTGTTCGATGAGGCAGCATAACATGAGTGTCAGGGCTGAAACATGACACCCCAGTCACCTTAACTGTCGTGCGCATGCAAGATCAAATGTGCTGCCTGTCTGACCTGTTCAATCGCTGTATTGAGCTCACTGAAACGATGATTGGTTTCACGGATAAATTGATCATCTGCTTTACGGCGCTCTTTACGTAAGGTCGAGACAAACTGTTCAAACTCACCTGAGACCTGTTGCAGATTCGGTGTACCGACATAGCGGGTTGCGCCATACAGACGGTGCAACACATGCTCAAGCTGTGGAAAATCTTCCATTTCAATCAACTGCTGCATTTCTGCAAGTTCGGTATCGAAACTGTCGACCAGCATATTCAACAGGTCTTGCGCCAAATCTTCTTTGTTCGCAGCCAACTGCACGCTTTGTTGCCAGTTCAGAATATGAGGGTCAATGGACTCGACTGGACGCTTTTGTTCAATATTGACTGGCTGGGCACTAAAGTTATTCTTGGTCCAGTGCGTCAAGATCTGGATGATCTGTTCCATCTGAATCGGTTTGGTGACATAGTCATTCATCCCCACTTTAAGTAACTTCTGCTTTTCATCTGCCAGTGCGTGTGCGGTGAGGGCAATGATAGGCAGTTGCATGCCATTATCAAGCGTCGATTCCAGAGAGCGGATGGCGCGCGTGGTATCAATCCCTGACATGACCGGCATTTGAATGTCCATAAATACCAGATCAAATGGTGGTGATTTTTGCTCGATACGCTCCTGAATAATATCAATGGCTTTTTGTCCGCTGAGTGCTTTGGTGGTGGTGACATTGAGTTCACCCAGTAACGCTTCAAGTACAATCAGGTTGGGTAGATGATCGTCAACTGCCAGAACGTGTAGACCTTGACCATTAAAGTCTTCAGGTTCCTGTTCAAAAATAGGCTGGTTACCGAGCAACTGAACCAGTTCGCGACGACTAAGTGGTTGATACAGCGGACGCGCGCGATATTCATTCAGCATATTCGGATCAAGGCTCATCTGGTAACCATACACCGCAAGGTTACCGTGATAACGCTGACGAATTTCTTTTAACAGGGCTTCGGTATCGCCGCTATGGTCCACAATCAGCCAGGTGCTTTCTTGCTGATTGAGATGATTTAAACGGCTAAACAAGTCCAGAATGGATTGGGTTTCGATATGGGAAACCCGATAATTTTCCAGATAGGAGCGTAACACGCTGGCCGTCGCAGGGTGGGCCAGATAAGACACCACCTGTAAATGGTCAAAATGAGGATGCTCGACAAACTCATCCTGTTCTTCCACTTTAAAGGATGCGGTAAACCAGAAGGTCGAGCCTTTCTCTGTAGGTGCGCGCTCCTGATTATCCTCAAAGCCAATCTGGCCATGCATCAGGTGTACCAATTGCTTGGAAATGGCCAGACCGAGTCCGGTTCCGCCAAATTGACGGGTAACCGAAGCATCCCCTTGGGAAAAGGATTCAAATAATTTTTTACGGTCAGTGCCGCTTAAGCCAATGCCGCTGTCCTGTACGCTGAAATGCAATAAACATTGTCCAATTTCATCATCTTCCATCCGCACCCGCACGATGATCTCACCGTCAGGGGTGAACTTGATCGCATTGGAAATCAGGTTGGTCAGAATCTGTTTGAAGCGTAGCGCATCACCGACCACATGCTGTGGTATGTTTTCAGCATAATAGAAGGCCATATTGATATGCTTTTGTGCCGCCAGCGGCGAGAGCATATCCATCACATCAAAGATGGCTTCTTCAAGATCAAACGGGGCGGTTTCGAGTTCCAGTTTACCTGCATCAATTTTAGAAAAGTCCAGTACATCATTAATCAGTGCCAATAAATGCGCTGAGGATTTTCGAATGGTTTGCAGATACAGGTTTTGTTCATTACTCAGGTTTTGTTGACGTAAGAGCAAATGAATAAAGCCATCAATACTGTTGAGTGGCGTTCTGAGCTCATGACTGATATTGGCTAGGAAAACCGACTTGGACTGATTGGATGAAATCGCCTGATCACGTGCTTGACGATAGGTAATGTTCTGAACTTCCAAGGTATCTAGAGTCCGGCGTAAATCTTCTTCGGTCTGTTCGGTATGTTCTTTTAATTCGAGAAAGCTAAAGTGCAGGCGTTTGACCACGTTGGCAATGTCACGCTGTAGTAACCGCAGTTCACCGGTACTGTTCACCACAATGTGCTGATCGAGGGTGTCGGCATTGAGTCGTTGCATCTGCATACGAATCTCGTAGATCGGGGCCAGCCAGCGACGGGAGAACACATTCAGGCAGAACAGTAAAATCAGGATGGTCAATAAACCGGTGACCACCAATGAAAGTAAGACTTTATAGCGGGCCAGTTCCAGTGGTTGATTGTCCAGTTCAATCATCAGCCAGACCGAATCAGGATTACCATTGTCCAGTTTTGCGCCGTAAATATTGTTGTGGTTATGCGAAATCGGGCCGAAAAAATTACTGTTATTGGGGAAGTTAGGCCAGAAGCGGTTGTTTTGATAACCGACACTTAAATAGGTCTGTCCTTTATTATCAATCAGCACGGCACGTTGTAAATTCTTTTCATCAAACATTTTTTGCATGATGTTTTGCGCACGGTCATATTGATCGGGCTGCTCTTGCACCAGCTTTAATAAATCATTCGCGGTTTGATGATAACGCGCCAGAATCGCCGAGGCATCTGAGCGCTGTTGCTGTTTGGCTGAGTTGGTGGTTTCGGCTAAAACCCAGAGAATTCCTACACTTGTCAAAATTGCAATTGGCACAAGAATCAGTGCAATCAACTGCCCATAAGCATGATTGAGGCGTAAACGTTTCGATATGGTCTTATTGAAATTTGACATAGTTCGGTCAGATTTATCATTCTGCGCAATATCTTAGCATGCTTTCTGATAAGCGCAGCGATCTGCTTGCCAATAAAAAGCAGAGTGAAATGGTGCAGTATTTCTGTTTTTTTCATACAATAGTCGCCACCTTAATATCGGTGTCGATCATGACGAATACGCAAACTGATTTTTTAGCAGATGAATTTTTACTGGATGAGTATGTCGGTAAAACCCCTTTAGTACGTTTGCAGCGTTTAGCGTGTCATACCCAGGCCACGGTATTAGCCAAATTAGAAGGTAACAATCCGGCAGGCTCGGTCAAGGATCGTCCTGCCTATAACATGATTGTACAGGCCGAAAAACGTGGACAGATCCAGCCAGGCGATACCTTGATTGAAGCGACCAGTGGTAATACCGGTATTGCTTTGGCGATGGTTGCGGCCATGCGCGGCTATAAAATGAAGCTGATCATGCCGAACAACATGAGTCAGGAACGTAAAGATGCCATGCTGGCTTATGGTGCGGAGTTGATTGAAGTGACTCAGCAGCAAGGCATGGAAGGCGCGCGTGATCTGGCGATGCAGATGCAGGCAGAAGGCAAGGGTTTTGTACTGAACCAGTTTGGTAACCCGGACAATGTCGAGGCCCATTACCTGACCACAGGACCTGAAATCTGGAAGCAAACAGGCGGCAAGATTACCCATTTCGTTAGCTCGATGGGCACCACAGGTACGATCATGGGGGTTTCTAAATATTTGAAGGAACAAAACCCTGATATTCAGATTGTCGGTTTACAACCTTCGGACGGTTCCAGCATCGCGGGGATTCGCCGTTGGCCTGAAGAATATTTGCCAACCATTTTTGATCGAAGTCGTGTCGACCGTATTATTGATATTCCCCAGATTGAAGCAGAAAAAACCATGCGTAAGCTGGCACGTACCGAGGGGATCAGCGCGGGTACTTCTTCTGGTGGTGCAGTTTGGGCATCGGTTAAACTTGCTGAAGAAACTCCTGATGCCGTGATTGTCTGCATTATCTGCGACCGCGGTGACCGTTATTTATCAACGGGTTTATTTTCAGTTCAAGATGAAGACTAATCTCCCGTCGGGCGCTGTTATAATGACAGCTCACCCTTGGTTCAAGGGAGCTGTTTCGCTCCGTAAGGGAATTCTGAAATGAATTTACGCTTTCCGATTTTAGTGTTTGATATTGAGACCCTGACTGATCTCAAGGCCGGGGCACATCTCCATGATCTGGACTTGCCAGCAGCCGATGTAGAACAGGCGCTGACCAAGATTCGCCGCCAGGAATCAGGTGTAGAATTTCAGCGTCTGCCTTTACATGAGATTGTCTGTATTTCTGGATTATGGATTGATGAAAAAGGCTTTCGCCTGTTTTCATTCAGTCAGGAGCAGAATAGCGAAGCAGAAATGCTGGCCAAGTTTCTGTCTATTTTTGACAAGAAACAGCCGACACTAGTGAGCTGGAATGGTTCGCAATTTGACTTGCCTGTGATTCTGTTCCGTGCCATGTACCACGGCCTGTCTGCGCCGAGCCTGTTTGATCAGGGCGAAATTGACCAGCAGAAGCGCTACAACAATTATCAGAATCGCTATCACCATCGTCATGTTGACCTGATGGATGTGATGGCCATGTTTAATGGTCGTAATTTCCAGAAGCTGGATGATATTGCCTGTTTGCTGGGTTTTCCGGGCAAACGTGGTGAAGTTGGCTATCGTGTGCCAGACTATGTCCGTACTGAACAATGGTTAAAACTGACCAGTTATTGTGAAGGCGATGTGCTGAATACATGGCTGGTCTATATCCGCTGGTTGTTGCTAAAAGGTCAGCTCAATCAAAAGGATCATCAACAGTTGATTCAGGCAACGATTGATTATTTACAAACTCAAACGCAACAAACTGAATTTTTACAGGTATGGCAACAAACATCGCAATATACTGTATTTACCGCACCCACTTTTGCGCCAAAAAATTAGGTTCATCTTTTGAAACACAAAGCGAAACATCGCCCCGCCCAATATCCAACCTATACCTTTCAAATCGAAGCGTTTTCTCATGAAGGGCGCGGCATCGCGCATTATGGAACGCATCCTGATCATCCTAAAGAAAAGCATGGCAAGAAAGTCTTTATTCGCTATGGTCTCGTCGGTGAAACGGTACAGGCAAAGATTACCAACCAGACTTCTCGTCTGGAAGAAGCCGACATGATCAAGCTGGAAGGTGAGGCGGCTGAAGGTCGTGTCGATCCGATCTGTCCTCATTTTGGGGTATGTGGTGGCTGTAGCCTGCAACATATTCATCCTGACCAGCAGATTTTGTTGAAACAGAATGTGTTGAAGTCGCATTTACAACATTTTGCTGGTTTAGAGCCTGAGCAATGGCTGGCACCGATCCGTTCGGTAAAAACCGATTATCGCCGTCGTGCCCGTATCGGGGTGCGCTATATTGCCAAACAGAACCGTTTGGTGATGGGTTTTCGTGAGCATCATAGTAATCACCTCACTGCCATCCAGCAGTGCAATGTATTGGATCAAACTTTGTCCGAAAGCTTGCCTGAACTTAGAAAATTACTCGAAAGTCTTACAGGCAAAGCCCATATCGGTCATATAGAATTGGCCATGGGCGATACCGAGGTGGCATTGCTGATTCGTCATCTTGATGAATTAAATGTGTCGGATGTCAACCAATTACGTCAGTTTACGTTACTCAAGGGATGGCAGTTGTATTTGCAGCCCAAAGGGGCAGAGAGTTTACATCGTGTAGATGATGCTCAGGCACCGATGCGCTTGCATTACAGTCTGGATGATTTTGCAGTCAAATTTGCATTTTCACCTTTAGACTTTACCCAGGTGAACAGCGCTGTAAATGCACAGATGATTCACTTGGCATGTGAATTGCTTCAGTTACAGCAAGGGGAGAGAGTGCTTGACCTGTTCTGTGGATTAGGCAATTTCTCGCTCCCGATTGCACGTCGTGTGGGTGAAACGGGTCAAGTGGTGGGTGTTGAAGCAAGTGACGAGATGGTGCAACGGGCAACTGAAAATGCGAAAGCCAATCAGTTGTCACAAGCGATGTTCTTTTCACAAGATTTAACAAAAGACTTTTCGCATCATTCTTGGGCGAAACAGGGATTTGATGCATTATTAATTGATCCTCCACGATCGGGTGCGTTTGAAGTCATGCAATATGTACCTAATTTTGGAGCGAAAAGAATCGTTTATGTATCATGTAACCCATCAACACTGGCAAGGGATGCAGGTGTACTGGCACAATATGGCTATCGGTTAAAGAAAGCTGCGGTGATGGACATGTTTACGCATACTGAACATGTTGAATCGATTGCCCTGTTTGAGAAAATTGAGAAGCTGGAAAAAATCGAAGAGATAAACGATTAAAAAATGAGTTACATATCCAGAGGAGAAAGGTATGGTCACAGTACGTGAACAGTTACCTGGACGACTCCAAGAGTTGTCTGAGGAAGCGACTGTAGAACATGCCGCTGAAGCGCAAAGTAGTCTGGTCTCCTGGCTAGATCGGGTGCGTGGTATTTTGGATGGGGCTGAGCTGAAACAACTTCAAAAAGTTGCCGAGCTGACCTTAGCAAAAGAGTTGCAAGCGACGGATCATCGTATCAATACCTTTAGTACAGGTATTGGTATGGCAGATATTTTGGCCCATTTGCATGTCGACGAAGACACGCTTTCAGCGGCAGTGTTATATCGTAGTGTACGTGAAGGTCTGATTACTTTAGAGGACATTCAACAGCAGTTTGGCGAGCAGGTTCTGGCTTTGGTAAAAGGCACACTTGCAATGGGTAAACTGTCGGAGTTGATTGAAAAGAATAAGCGTTTAGAAGACCATTTTAATAATAATCAACGTGAACATCTAAACGGCATTTATAAAATGCTGATTTCAGTGACGGAAGATGTTCGGGTTGTGCTGATCAAGCTGGCAGAACGTACCTATGCCTTACGTGAGTTGGCAACCGCCAGTAAAGAGCGCCAAGAGCGTGTGGCACGTGAGATTCTGACCATTTACTCGCCGCTTGCGCATCGTTTGGGGATTGCCCAGCTCAAATGGGAGCTGGAGGATCTGGCCTTCCGTTATCTGGCCCCGGAACGCTATAAAGAAATTGCGTCTTTGCTGAATGAAAAGCGTCTGGAGCGTGAGCAATATATTCAGTTTGTGATTGATAAGCTGAAAACCGAACTGGCTGCATATGATATTCAGGCGGAAATCACTGGGCGCGTGAAGCACATTTATTCGATTTATCGAAAAATGAAAAGCAAGAACCTGAGCTTCGATCAGCTGTATGATATTCGGGCAGTGCGTGTACTGGTCAAGAGCGTTCCAGATTGCTATCACGCTCTAGGCATCGTGCATCAGATCTGGCGCCATATTCCGAACCAGTTCGATGACTATGTCACCAATCCGAAAGCCAATGGCTATCGTTCATTGCATACCGCGGTAATTGCTGAGAACAAGTCATTGGAAGTACAGATTCGTACTTTTGAAATGCATAACGAAGCTGAGCTTGGGGTGTGTTCGCACTTTAACTATAAAGAAGGCGCCAAGAATACCGATCATTCCTTTAATGACCGTTTGCATTCATTACGTGCGGTCCTTGAGCATTATCAGGAACGCACTGAAACCACGCCACATGCTGAAGATGAAGAATCGAATGGCATTGATCAGATTCAGGATTTTGAGAATTTTGAAAAGATCTATGTGTTTAGCCGTGATGGGGATATCAAGGAATTACCACGTGGTTCCACTGTTCTAGACTTTGCCTACCATGTGCATACCGAGGTTGGAAACAAGTGCTATGCAGCACGAGTGAACCAGCGTTATGTGCCTTTGACCTATATGTTAAAGACCGGTGAGCAGGTTGAGATTTTAACCAAGAAAGATCGTGAACCGAACCGTGACTGGTTAGTGAATTCGCTGGGTTATATCAAGACTGCACGTGCACGTGACAAGTTACGTCACTGGTTTAGGCAGCAAGACCGTAGCAAGAATGTCGAAGTCGGGCGTGAGCTACTCACTAAAGAGCTGGCGCGTTTAGCCATTCATCCCAAGAGTATTGACCTGAAGGATTATTCATCTCATTTCAACCTGAAATCGGGTGATGATATTCTGGTGGCTTTGGTCAGTGGTGATATCAGCCTGCATGCCCTGATGAATCAGGTCAACCGACAGATGCATCTGGATCAGGATGAACCTGAACTGGTGCTGAAACCGGCGTTAAATCCGCGTGCCAGCCATACGCTATCTGCGCATGGCATCTTGATTGATGGGCTGGACAATGTCGAGCTGCATATTGCGCAATGTTGTCAGCCAGTCCATGGTGAATCGATTGGCGGTTATATCACCTTGAATCGTGGTGTCAGTATCCATAAGGTTGCATGTCCAGATTACCTGCGCATGACTACACAAGAGCCTGAACGCGCGGTTGAAGCGGACTGGGAAATGCAGCCAACCCGTGGTCAGAGTGTTCAGATCGTGGTGGAAGCGTATGATCGTCGTGGTTTGCTCAAGGATTTGACCCAAGTGATTTTCTCAGACCAGATCAATATCCGTCAGGTCAATACCATTTCTGAGGCAGATGGTATTGCCAATATGAAGTTATTGATTGAAGTCAAAGGTTTGGCACAGTTGTCCAGATTGCTGGCTCGTCTGGAGCAGCAGCCCGGGATTATCAGTGCCAGACGTCTGGTACAAGGCAGTTAAGCTGGTCAACGTAAAAAGCTGCATTTCGATGCAGCTTTTTTATGCCTAACGTTTGGATAAAAACAGATTGGTCCAGCGATTCAGGAACTGCGGACTAATGCTGGATAACTGATAGAGCAGTCTGGTTTTTATGCCGACAGGCGTATGTGTGGGGAGCAAGGCATGATCTTTGTGTCGTGCCAAATCTAGAACCTGTTTTGCGACATCGGCAGGAGTCAAATCCACACCCATATTCTGGATACTGCCTGCATCCATATTTTTCACCATGTTGGTTTGTACAAATAAAGGCATCACATCCAGAACACGAATTTTATATTTTTGCCATTCGACATCCAGAGCCTCGGTTAAACCGCGCACCGCAAATTTACTGGCGGAGTAAGATGCCAGATCAGCTTGACCATAAATCGCTGAGGCAGAGGAGAGGTTGATGACACGGGCAAAACCGGCCTGTTGCAGGTGCGCTAACGCGGCATGGCAGCCATTGAGCATGCCTTTGATATTGATATCAATAATGCGGTGATGCGATTGAATATCCGTATTTTCAAACGCCCCTGAATAAAGAATGCCGGCATTGTTAATGAGCAAGTTAAGTTCACCAGCCCAGTGAGTAAATTCCTGCAATGCTGTTTGCCATTGTTGGTAATCGCTGACATCCAGATAACCGGCTTTGGCATACATGCCCAGTTCTGCAGCTAAAGCCTGTGCCTGCTGTTGATTGATGTCATAGATCCCCACTTTGAAACCTTGCTGGTAGAAGAGGCGGGCGATTTCAGCACCGATACCTTGGGCAGCCCCACTAATAAAAACACTCTGTTGCATTGCCTTCCCTTGCTTTATATTGATAGTTTTTGCGTGCGTGTATATTACGCATAAGCGTATTCGGGCTGCAACACGTTGCTTCGATCAAGTGTGGAGATCATCATGGAAAAGTTATTGGCAATCATGCAAGAGTTAAGACAAAAGTGTCCATGGGATCAACAGCAAACACCAGAAAGCTTAACCCGTTATGCCATTGAAGAAGCTTATGAAGTCGAGGCAGCAATCCGTTCGGGAGACATCGACGAAATCCGCAATGAACTGGGGGATTTACTGTTGCAAGTGGTTTTCCAGTCGCAAATGTTTGATGAAAAAGGATTATTTGATTTTCAGGATGTGATAAATGCAATCAGTGAAAAATTAATTCGCCGTCATCCTCATGTTTTTGAGGCGGAAAAATATCAAAATTTGAGTGCTGAGCAAGTCAGTGCATTATGGAAACAGATTAAAAAACAGGAAAAACAGGGTAAAGTACAGTCTCGGTTAGATGAGATCAAGCATGCACCTGCACTGGTACAGGCACATGAAATTCAAAAAAAGGCAGCACAGCTGGGTTTTGATTTTGAATGTGTTGAAGACGCTTATGGCAAACTGGATGAGGAACTCGAAGAGTTACAGCAGGCGATCAAAAGCCACAATAGCGATGATATTCAGGAAGAGTTTGGAGATTGCTTATTCTCACTGATCAATGTGGGAAGAAAGCTTGGCGTGTCGAGTGAGAGCGCCTTATTGGCGACGATCCATAAATTTAGAAGCCGTTTTGCTTTTATTGAGCAGCAGGCACAACGACAACATAAAGACTTGCAAGACATGAGTTTGGCTGAAATGGATGAGCTCTGGGAGCAAGCAAAACGACAATTAAAAGCTCAGGAGAGCCACCATGATATTGCAGCAAGTATGCCGCAAACATAAGTTTTTTCTATTCATTATTTTGTGCTTGGGGTGTGTATCACCTCTTAAGGCACAGCAGTTTGACCAGGCCTATCAGCAATGGAAAACTCAGCAACAGCTACGTGACCAGCAGTTAGCGAATCAGGCAAATAATAATTATTATTTATCCCGGCCCACTCAGCAGGCGCCACAGCGGCTTTCATCTTCTGTAAATATTCCGGGCGATAAGATTAGCTTGAATCAGGCCAGTTTGCAGCAACTCCAGATGTTAAATGGGGTAGGTGAGAAAAAAGCGCAAGCAATTATGGAATATCGGCAAAAAAATGGCGGTTTTAAAAGCGTCGATGAGTTGATGAATATCAAGGGAATCGGGCCAAAATTGTTAGAGAAAAACAAAGCAAGGCTGATGTTATAAACCTGATATTGTCATAAAGTGATGAATGAGGCAGACAGATCTGTTGAAACTTGCAACAGAATAAATTGCCCTTTGTGTGTGTTAGAGCTATGATTAGCGACAAATTGTTATTTACGTCCTGACGTAGGAGACAGTGTCTTTTGCAAACTTTGCGTGCGTCAAAATGTGGTTTGTCCACAACTCAACTTCCTTCCTCAATTCTAGATGTGATTGATAGTCTGACTAAAGCAGGCTACGAGGCATATATTGTGGGCGGTGGTGTTCGAGATATGATGTTAGGTCTTAATCCAAAGGATTTTGACGCGGTTACTAATGCTACACCAGCTCAGGTGAAAGAAGTATTTGGTCGACGTTGCCGGATTATCGGACGACGTTTTGAGCTGGCACATGTTTATTCCGGTCGTGAACTGATTGAAGTGGCGACCTTCCGTGCCCCACCGAAAAAAGCGGTCACCAGTGCTTCCGGGATGATTCTTCGTGATAATAACTGGGGAACGATTGAGCAGGATTTTGCTCGCCGAGATTTTTCGATCAATACCCTGTATTACCAGCCACGAAAAGGGATCGTACTTGATTTCTGCTATGCGGTAGAGGATATCAAGACCCGCACCTTACGTTTTCTGGGTGAGCCGGCACAGCGTTTTGAAGAAGATCCTGTACGGATGTTACGTGCATTGCGTTTTGCTGCAAAACTGAACTTCCAGATTGATCAATCCATTCTCGATGTGTTTAATGTTGAAATGACGCAATTATTGCGTGATGTCTCACCCCATCGTTTATATGATGAATCACAAAAACTGTTCACCATGGGGCATTTGACCCGTGTCTTGCCGATGTTGATCGAGTTTGGTGTGTGGAAGCAGCTGTTTGCCGAAATTCAGCCTAATATCACGGCATTTATTGACCGTGCGGCACGAAATACCGATCAGCGTATTCAAGTGGGCAAAACCATCAACCCGGCATTTTTCTATGCAGTCCTGTTATGGAAACCATTTTTAGAACGTTGTGATTTCTATCTGAACAAAGGGGTGGTGCCCGCGGAAGCACGTGCACAAGCTGGACTTGATGTATTAAAACGTCAGGCGACCCGGACCATTATTCCGCGTTTTGCGGAAACCTTTATCCGTGAAGTCTGGGAAATGCAGACCCGTTTACTCAATCCAAAGCCGCAACAGATTGAGGCTTTAGCAGGTCATGCCCGTTTTCGTGCCGGTTTTGACTTCTTGCTGTTACGTGAGAAGTCTGGCGATAGTAGTACCGAAGGGATGGGCGTCTGGTGGGAAAGCTATCAGGAAATGACCACGGATCAAAAAGAAGCGGCAATCCGTCAATACAATCGTCAACGCAGCAAGACACGTCGTAAGGCGGTCGAAGCAGATGAGCCGAAGACGACTGAAATTGAGCCTTTGGTCAATGTCCCTGAGCCAAGAAGCCGTCGTGGTAAAAAAGAACGGGTTAGAGCGGATGAGTCTGCGAGCCGTTTTATTGAAAAAGCGACGACGGGTTCGGTTAATGCGGATCACCCGATCCTTAAGCGTAAACGCGTACAACGTGATTTAAGCCAAGTGGTTTTTGGGCCAACGCAATGACGATTCGTAGCTATATCGGTCTTGGCAGTAATTTAGGCGATTCGCAGCAGATTCTGAGTGAAGCTGTTGCGAAGCTGACAACACTAGGCGCTGTACAGGTCTCCCGACTTTATCAAAGTCCACCGATGGGGCCGCAAGACCAGCCGAATTACCTCAATGCAGTTGTGCAACTGGATACCGACCTTGCACCGCTTGCGCTGTTAGATCAATTACAACAATTTGAGCAAGAAGCAGGGCGTGTCCGTTTACGACGCTGGGGAGAGCGCACGCTTGATCTGGATTTGTTGATCTATGGTCAGGAGCAGATCTGCAATGAACGCTTAACCGTGCCACATGTGGGTATTTTAGAGCGTAATTTCGTCGTTATTCCCTTATTAGACCTAGATGCCCATTTACAATTAAATGGTCATTCTTTAAAAGATTTAGAACTGGTACAGCAAGCAAACTTGACTGTAATAGCAGACCAGTCTTGGGCAATCGCTTAAGACTGTTTCGTTCTGGAAACGCCTGTAGAGGACATCATCATGATTAGTCTAAGTGACTTAAGAAAATTTAAAGCCGAAGGACGCAAGTTCTCATGTCTTACTTGTTACGATGCAAGTATGGCTAAAGGGATGGAGTTGGCTGAAATTGATACGATTTTAATCGGTGACTCTCTTGGAATGGCGATTCAAGGCAGAGACTCTACACTTCCTGTGACGGTTGAAGATATGGCTTACCATACGGCTGCTGTACGTCGTGGTAATGCGCATGCCCTGATTATGACTGACTTGCCATTTATGAGCTATGCCACGCTTGAAGATGGTTTGAAAAATGCAAAAACTGTCATGCAAGCTGGCGCACAAATGGTCAAGATCGAAGGCGGTGCCTGGCTCAGCGAACTGGTTACCGTGTTGACCCGTAATGGTATTCCTGTGTGTGTACATTTAGGTTTAACGCCACAATCTGTAAATGTGTTAGGCGGCTACAAATTGCAAGCAAAAACACGTGAAGCCGCGGATCAGCTGATTGCCGACTGTCAGGCGGTGATTGATGCCGGTGCAGCAGTATTGGTACTTGAATGTGTGCCTGCACAACTGGGTAAAGAAATTGCAGAATTGTTCCCGAATACACCCGTAATCGGAATTGGTGCAGGGCATGAAACAGATGGGCAGGTATTGGTGGTTCAGGACATGCTTGGTCTGACCTTTGGTCGTGTTGCGCGTTTCGTTCGTAACTTCATGAAAGAGCAATCTGGCGAAACTGCCATTGTCGATGCGTTTAAAGCCTATCATGCTGCTGTGCAGGACCAGTCGTTCCCAGCCAAAGAACATACTTTTCAGGTTGAGCTTTAATCCATGAAAACTGAAACAACGATACAAGGCTTAACTGCGTCACTTTCTCCTGCGCGTAGTTCAAAGAAACTGATTGGTTTTGTACCGACCATGGGCAATCTGCATGAAGGTCATTTGACCTTGGTTCGTGAAGCAAAAAAACTGTGTGATGTGGTGGTGGTCAGTATTTTCGTCAATCCAATCCAGTTTGGTGCCGGTGAGGATTTTGATAGTTATCCACGTACATTAGAGCAAGACAGCCGCTTATTGGCGGATGTGGGCTGCGATATTATTTTTGCACCCACTGTTGAGCAAATGTACGGTACACAGCCGCGTTTGACCAATATCAGTGTGGGTCAGATTACCGATGACCTGTGTGGAAAATCACGTCCAGGACATTTTGATGGCGTTGCAGTTGTGGTGACCAAGCTATTCAATATTGTACAGCCTGATTTTGCATTCTTTGGCCAAAAGGACTATCAGCAACTGGCTGTCATTCGTCAGCTGGTACAAGACCTGAACATGCCGCTTGAAGTGATTGGTGTGCCGATTGTACGCGCCGAAGATGGTTTGGCTTTAAGTTCTCGTAATGGTTATTTAACCGAAGAGCAACGGGCAATTGCACCGACCATTTATCAATCGCTCAAACAGGCTGAACAGCAGTTGCATGAAGGGCAGGCACTCAACCAAGTGTTAGCAAATATCTCGACGCAATTGACACAGGCTGGCTTTGTTGTGGATTATGTGGAAGCTCGTCAGACCAACTTGCAACCGATTGCGCAATTTGATCAGGACCTTGTTGTTTTTGTTGCTGCAAAACTGGGTGCAACCCGTTTGATTGATAATCTACAAGTTGACTTTAAAACATAAAAAATGAAGGGCAAAATGCCATGAAGCGTATTCTTATCGTGACAGGACAATCAGGCTCAGGCAAATCATCTGCATTACAAGTGCTTGAAGACTTGGGCTATTATTGTATAGATAACTTACCTTTGGCATTATTGCCTGAAATTGTGGCGAAACTGGATCACGAGAATAATCTTGAACAGTTGGCACTGGGCGTAGACATCCGCAGTACCCGTGCCGATATGCAAGAGTTCGATCATGTGTTTGAGCAATTACAACGCCATGGTTCGGTGGATATTATTTATCTGACCACACAGGATCAGGATTTGATTGCACGTTTTAGTGCATCACGTCGACCGCATCCGTTGGCTAGCCGCTTCAATAGCCTGTTGCAATGTATTCAGGAAGAGAAGCAACTGCTGATTCCGATCCAGTTTCGTTCTACCGTCCATATTGATACCACGGATAAAAGTGTCCATGATTTAAAACATATCCTATTGTCTAAACTAGGGCAGTCGGATAACTTAATTGTAATTTTACAGTCTTTTGGCTATAAGCACGGTATTCCACTCGATGCGGATTATGTATTTGACGTACGCCATTTACCAAATCCACATTGGGACTTAGAATTACGCCGTTTTTCAGGTTTAGATGAACCTGTGCGCCGCTTTTTAGAAGGCAGTCAACAAACCAATGAAATGTTTGAAGATATTTATGGCTTTCTTGATAAGTGGTTACCCGCTTTTGCTGAAGGACATCGCCATTACATGACCATTTCCGTGGGATGTACGGGCGGGCAGCATCGTTCGGTTTATATCGTGGATAGACTCAAACAGGCCCTTGAGGCAAAATGGGCTGTCCAAATCTTACATAGAGAAATGAAGCACTGGTCATGATAGACACAACAATTGATGTAATTAATAAACTCGGCTTACACGCTCGCGCATCTGGTAAACTGATTGAAGTGACGACAAAATTTCGTTCTTCTATTCAGATTGGTAAGGGCGATAAGTTAGTTGATGCAAAAAATATTATGTCATTGTTGATGTTGGGTGCAGGTAAAGGCACCACATTAAGACTGGTGATTGAGGGTGCTGATGAAGACAAGGCACTGGAAGAAATTCAAACGCTGTTCGCAGCAAAATTTTACGAGGCAGAGTAATAGTGGCACGTGGTCCCCAACGTTATACAGATGAAGATTTTGAGTCATTAGAAGGGCGTGCGAGTCGAACTGAGCAAAAAAAGGCAGTTCAGCGCATGGCCGCTTTGGGTGAGCAGTTGGCTCAACTGAATCCAAAGCAGATTCAAAAACTTCCTGTCGATGAGCGTTTAATTGATGCCTTGCTTGAAGTGCAGAAAATTAGCTCATTTGAAGCGCGTCGTCGTCAGTTCCAACGCGTTGGTAAGTTATTGCGTAATGAAGATGAGAGCACAATTTTATCTTATCTTACACCGCAACAGGGCGCTAAAAAACAAATGCAATTGATGCGTTGGGTTGATCGTATGATTGATCAGGGCGACCCAATTATTAATGAGTTTAGTAAAGTATTTAACGCTTCTGAACGCCATACCTTGCGTCAGCATGTATTACGTATTCATCGTGATATCAAGCAGCAAGTCAGTGAAGAAGAGCTTGAAGCCTCGAAACGTAAGTTCGTCAATTATGTTCAACAGGTCGCGCTGTTATCTGAGCAGTAAGGTTTAAAATAAAAAAGAAGTTTCCCCGGAAACTTCTTTTTTTTATCTGCTGTATTAATTTCCGAATTCGCCAGTGGCTCGTTGTTTGGCCCATTCCCTTAAAATAAATTTCTGCAATTTTCCGGTCGAGGTTTTTGGAATCTCGGCGATCACCAGATCTTTTGGAACTTTAAAGCGGGCCAGTTGTTGCTGACAATGCGCAATAATCTCTTCAGGGGTTGCGGTTGCTCCCTGTTTGAGTTCAATAAAGGCACAAGGCACTTCCTGCCAGCGTTGATCCGGTTTTGCCACGACTGCAGCAGTCAATACAGCAGGGTGGCGGTAGAGTACATCTTCCACTTCGAGCGATGAAATATTCTCTCCGCCTGAAATAATAATATCTTTTGAGCGATCTGTGATCTTGGCATAACCATCGGGATGGCTCACCGCCAGATCTCCGGTATGGAACCAGCCGTCTTTAAAGGCTTCCTGCGTGGCTTCGGGATTTTTTAAATAGCCTTTCATGACAATATTGCCACGGAACATGATTTCACCCATGGTTTGTCCATCATTGGGAACCGGTTGCATGGTTTCTGGATCAAGTACCCGCATACTGTCCTGTAAGGGATACGGCACGCCTTGACGTGAATGCAGTTGTGCCTGTTCCTGAATGGATAAATCATTCCAGCCTGCCTGTGAGGCACATAAGGCCGAAGGACCATAGGTTTCAGTCAGACCATAAACGTGATTTACATTGATGCCGAGATGATGCATCCCTTCAATAATCGCCACGGGTGGAGCAGCGCCAGCCACCATGACTTCGACATGATGATCAAATGAAGTTCGCTGTTCTGAGGGAGCATTAATCAGCATGGACAGTACAATTGGTGCGCCACAGAAGTAATCAACTTTATATTGCGCAATATATTTAAAAATCAGGACAGGATCAACGCGACGCAGACAGATATTGGTCCCGCCACTGGCCGCGATAGACCAGGCAAAGCACCAGCCATTGCAATGAAACAGCGGCAGGGTCCATAAATAGACTGCACGCGGTTTCATGCCGCAGGCCAGAATGTTGCTGGCTGCATTCAGGTAAGCACCACGGTGATGATAGACCACGCCTTTAGGATTGCCAGTGGTGCCTGAGGTATAGTTGAGACTGATCGCATCCCATTCATCTTGCGGCAGTAACCATTCAAATTCAGGATTTCCTTGAGCAAGCCATGACTCATATTCATATTGTCCGATGGCAATCTGCTCGCCTTCAAACTCGGAATCAAATACATCAACCACCACGATTTCTTGCGGCACCAGTTTAAGTGCTTCTGCCGCGACTTTACGAAATTCAGGATCAACCAGAAGTACCTTGGATTCAGCATGTTCCAGCATAAAGGCAATGGTTTTGGCATCAAGGCGGGTATTTAAGGTATTGAGTACGGCACCCGCCATTGGCACGGCAAAATGTGCTTCGATCATGGCAGGAATATTGGGCAGCAACACGGACACAGTATCGTTTTTTTGAATTCCCAGTTTTGCCAGTTGATGTGCAAACTGGCGGCAGCGTTGATAGGTGTGTTGCCATGTGATTTGACGGTCGCCATGAATAATTGCAGCTTGACGTGGGTAAATATAAGCTGCACGTTCTAAATAACGTAACGGGGACAGGGCTACAAAATTGGCAGCTGTTCGTGGTAATTCGTCGTATGCACTGACCATGTGTATTGCTCCATTTTATGTTGTTTTCATTATTGACTAAACTATTCTGTCATCGAGTCTAAATCATTTAGGCTTTAGTCGGAGGGGAATCGTAAGAGATATCGGGTTTTTCTGGTCCAAAGGTTTCATCCACAGCTAAACCCGTGTAAAATCTTGGATACTTTTTTATCCGCCGTTTTTTATCTTTTGAGGCCTCGCCTCAATACATAATCTCGCGGTGATATGCTCCTTCGTATAGGGCATCACTCCTTAAGGATTTTTTATATGCCAATCATTACTTTACCAAATGGTGATCAGAAACAGTTTGATCAGCCAATTTCCGTGATGGAACTTGCTCAGAGCATTGGTCCGGGTCTTGCAAAAAATACAGTTGCTGGCCGTATCAATGATCGCTTGGTGGATGCTTGTGATTTAATCACAGAAGATGCGACAGTTCAGATTATTACCCCGAAAGATGAAGAGGGTTTAGAAATCATTCGTCACTCTTGTGCGCATTTGGTCGGACATGCGGTTAAGCAGTTGTTCCCGGAAGCGAAAATGGTGATCGGTCCTGTGATCGAAGAGGGTTTCTACTACGACATCTGGATGCCACGTCCATTTACCCTGGATGATATGGCAGCAATCGAAGAGCGCATGAAAAAGCTCATCGATCAGGATTATGACGTTGTTAAAAAGATGACACCGCGTGAAGATGTGATTGCAGAATTCACAGCACGTGGCGAAGAATATAAGTTACGCTTGATTGCAGACATGCCGAATGAAACTCAAATGGGCTTGTACTACCATCAAGATTATTTAGATATGTGCCGTGGTCCACACGTACCGAATACCAAATTCTTAAAATCATTCAAGCTCACTAAAATCTCTGGTGCATACTGGCGTGGTGATGCGAAAAATGAACAATTACAACGTATTTACGGTACAGCATGGGCTGACAAAAAACAGTTAGCGGCTTATATCAAACGTATTGAAGAAGCTGAAAAGCGTGATCACCGTAAAATTGGTAAAGCGCTAGATTTGTTCCATATGCAAGAAGAAGCACCAGGTATGGTGTTCTGGCATCCGAACGGCTGGACCATTTATCAAGTCCTTGAACAATACATGCGTAAAGTTCAGCAAGACAATGGTTATCAGGAAATCAAGACACCGCAAATCGTAGATTTTACGCTTTGGGAAAAGTCTGGTCATGCGGCAAACTACGCTGAAAACATGTTTACGACTCATTCGGAAAGTCGTAACTATGCAGTTAAGCCAATGAACTGCCCATGTCACGTACAGGTCTTTAACCAGGGATTGAAATCTTACCGTGATTTACCAATCCGTTTAGCTGAGTTTGGTTCTTGTCACCGTAACGAGCCATCAGGTTCTTTACACGGTATTATGCGTGTTCGTGGCTTTACCCAAGATGATGCCCATATTTTCTGTACCAAAGAACAGATTGGTAAAGAAGTTGCAGATTTTATTAAGCTGACTTTAGACGTTTATAAAGACTTCGGTTTTGAAGACGTACAAATGAAGCTCTCTACACGTCCAGAAAAACGTGTGGGTGATGATGCACTTTGGGATCTGGCAGAAAAATCTTTGGCAGATGCGCTTGATGATGCTGGCTTGGCATGGGACTTGCAACCTGGTGAAGGTGCGTTCTATGGTCCGAAAATTGAATTTTCATTGAAAGACTGCTTAGGCCGTATTTGGCAGTGCGGTACCATTCAATGTGACTTCAACTTGCCGATCCGTTTAGATGCTTCTTATGTGACAGAAGACAATGAGCGTGACCAACCTGTGATGCTGCATCGTGCAATTCTTGGCAGTTTCGAGCGTTTTATTGGTATACTAATTGAACACTATGCGGGTTTCATGCCACCGTGGCTTACACCAATTCAAGCGTGTGTCATGAACATTACTGATTCACAAGCAGAAGCAAGTGAACAGGTGGTCGCAAAACTCAAAGAAAATGGCCTTCGTGCTATTTCCGACTTGAGAAATGAAAAAATCGGATTTAAGATTCGTGAGCGTACCCTAGAGCGTATTCCTTACCTTCTAGTTCTTGGTGACCGAGAAGTTGAAGAAGGTACAGTTAATGTGCGTACTCGCTCAGGAAAAAATTTAGGTACTATGTCAGTAGATGCATTTATTGACTTAGTGAAATCTGCCGTTGCCGAACGTGGCCGGTACATTGTGGAGTAATAAAGATTAAACAGCCTGACCGTAACCAACAACAAGGTGCTAAAAGTAACCGTCCTGCAATCAACGATGAGATCCGTGCGAAAGAAGTACGCCTCGTCGCTGCAGATGGGGAGCAAAAAGGTGTTGTTTCATTAAATGAAGCATTGCGTGCTGCAGAAGAAGCCAATCTTGACCTTGTTGAGATTGTTGCTAATGCAGAACCGCCTGTTTGTAAAATCATGGACTACAACAAGCACTTATTTGACTTGAAACAAAAGCAAAAAGATGCGAAGAAAAAACAGCATCAAGTGCAAGTGAAAGAAATCAAGTTACGTCCTGCGACGGATGTAGGTGATTATCAGGTAAAATTGCGTGCAATTTTACGTTTCCTTGAAGAAGGAAACAAAGTGAAAATTACCTTGCGTTTCCGTGGTCGTGAGATGGCACATCAACAGCTTGGTTTGGCTCAATTACAAAAAATTGAAGCTGACGTTGCTGAGTTTGGTGTTGTTGAACAAGCGCCGAAGATGGAAGGCCGTCAGATGGGCATGTTACTTGGTCCGAAAAAGAAAAAGTAATTTTTTCTTGATAAAAAAGCACCGCAACAGGCGGTGCTTTTTTATGTCTGAATCGGCAATGGTTTGTTAAAAATCTGCTTAGTCTCATTCCCCGGCGTAAAAACAGGATATGATAAGATTGCTTGATAATTACACGATATAAAAACTGGAAAAATTCATGTCTACAATTAAAGGTACTCAAGAACTCTCGGAAGTTAATCAAAAAGTGGTACAGGGGGGAGAGGTTCTGCCACAAGTGAAGCTGAAAGATGGTAGCCGTGTCCAGACAGGTACCGTGGCAACCATGCTACACAATATCAATCTTTATAATGCAGGTGTGCGTGGGGCGATTGAAGAAGAGCTGGCCTTGGCGGTCCCAACGTTATTTAAAGTCGGTATGTTCGATCTGTTTTCGGTAGAAGAGTGGATTAATGGCACAAATGCGGGGAGAAAATTTGTTGGTGAAAGGGCTCGGGAATTCCAGCAAAAGCAAAACGAATTGTCTGATCGTTAGCTTTAAAACACGGCACGATTGTTTCTTTTCGTGCTTATGTGCTGATCAAGATAAGCCAAGTGTGCTATAACGCAACAACAGTCAAGATAACGATCAAACAGGACAACATAAATGATTGACTTATACTACTGGGGTACGCCCAATGGACATAAAATAACAATTGCCTTAGAAGAAATGCAGCTGGAATATCAAATTTTTCCCATCAATATTCTTGAAAACGACCAGTTTCAGCCAGATTTTCTGAGAATCTCTCCAAATAATAAAATCCCTGCAATTGTTGACCAAAATGGCCCACGTGGCGAACCGATTTCCGTATTTGAGTCGGGTGCGATCTTGCAGTATTTAGGTAGAAAAACTGGATTATTTTATCCAACTGACGAGCAGGAACGGGTTGAAGTTGAACAATGGTTGATGTGGCAAATGGGTGGCTTTGGGCCAATGCTGGGACAGAATCATCATTTCAATAAGTTTGCGGCTGAAAAAATTCCCTATGCGATTGACCGTTATGTAAATGAAACCAAACGTCTTTACAATGTCTTAAACAAGCAGTTGATTGGACAGAAGTTCGTGGCTGGTGAATATTCCATTGCAGATATGGCGATCTTGCCTTGGGCATTACGTTATGAATGGCAGGGCATTCAACTTGAAGATTATCCGTATGTAAAAGATTATATTGAACGCTTAACCGCCCGCCCTGCGATACAGAAAGCCTTGTCGATCAAGGTGGGATGAGCTATTGGCTGGACAGCAGTACTATTTAAAACATTGGATCATTGCGATGGGATTGTTGCTAGTGACAGCAATCCTTTGCGCTCAGTTGCAAATGCTTTATTCAGAAAGTCATTTAGCCGGTTTAGTATTTGCTTTCATTACCATTCTAGGGCTTTTCTTTGCTACACTTTTTTCTTGGCTACAGCTTGAGACCAGAAACTCATATTTGAGCACGTGGTTTTTTACTGGGTTTTTAAGCCTCTCATTAGTTTTATGCAGTTATCTTGACCATCAGGTTTATATGGATTTGGCCGCAGTTTCAAATACGGCGTTACAACTGAGTCTATATCAGAAGATTGTAAGTTCTGATCTTACATTCTGGCTCTTATTTCTTTTTCCCTTTCTCCTTTCCATCTTACATTTCTTGATTCGATCTAGAACAGTGAAAACTAAGCATTAATCGTTGGCGTAATTATCTTCTTATTGCTATAAGCAGGACTCTTTTATAATTGTGTAATTTTTCATCTTGTCTTGGCACGATCAAGTTACGATGATCTAAACTCATCAAAAATAAAGATTATGCAATCAACAATTTCAGCGGATTATTTAAGAAAGCTTGGTTTTGAAGGTGATTTTTCACCTACTTTGGCTCATCTAAACACCTTATTGAGTCTGCATGTGCAGAAAATTCCTTTTGCTAATTTTTCTTCTTTTTTGGGTGGAGAGGTTTTATTGGAATCTGATCAACTTGCTCAGAAGTTATTGAGAAATGATCAAGGGGGGTATTGTCTAGAGCACAGTACCTTAACCAGAATTGCGTTAACCGAACTGGGATATGAGGCTTATAACGTGTTAGGACGGGTTTATTACCAAGGCACACCTACTCGTACGCCAGTACGGACTCATTTGGTCACATTGGTGCATATTGATCAGCAATTGTTTTTATATGATCCCGGGTTTGGTGGTATGACACCAACGATGGTTTTAACGCTTGACCAAATCGGCGAAACACAGCAGACACCATTAGAGCCTTTTAGGTTTGTTGAAGTTGCCCAGAGTGGTTTGGATACGACTGTACTGACAGAAATGAAATATATGCTGCAAGTCTGTATTCATGATCAATGGGTCAATGTCTATGCAATTAACCCCGAACAGCAGATTGCACATGCTGATACACAGGTCGCAAACTACTACATTTCGACCTCACCAGACTCCTTGTTTACTCAGCACCTAATGTTATCGACTGCCAATAGCGAAATGCGGGTCACGTTAAAAGATCGGGTCTTAAAAATGCATGGCAAAGGGGATTCTAATAAAAAACAGTTAAGCAATTTTGATGAATTTGAATGCACCATTAAGACCGTTTTTCAAATGAATATCAGTGATGAGCAATTACAGGCTACCTGGCAAAAACTGGCACTGACTCAATAATTTCAGCTTATAGTGATATAGGCTGCTATGCTTTAATTGATATTGTGTGATCCCTTTAAATTGATGTCTTATTTTTTACTATTTCTCTCGGCTTTTGGTGCCGCGACGTTATTACCCCTACAGTCTGAAGCGGTACTAATGACCTTACTGGTACAAGGTTTATCTAATCCGTTTTATCTGATCTTGGTTGCGACCATTGGTAATGTATTGGGTTCCTGTGTGAACTGGTGGCTTGGCCTGAAAATCGAACACTTTAAAGATAAAAAGTGGTTTCCTGTTTCTGAGCAGCGTTTAAAACAAGCCCAGCAGATTTATCATAAATATGGTTTCTATTCGCTGTTGCTGAGTTGGACACCTGTGATTGGCGACCCGATTACCCTGATTGCAGGCTTGATGAAAGAGAACCTTTGGCGATTCTTCTTGATTGTCACAATCGCCAAAGGTGGGCGTTATTTAACTTTATATGCTTTGTATGTTGGCATCTTTTAAAAATAAGGAGGAAGACAAATGCTTCCTCTCAGCTCTATTGATCTGAACCTTTGGTAATATCGACCTTGAATAAGTCACTGGTTTTAAACCAGCAATAACTCACCACGGCAAGGGTCATACAACCGCCAAAAATGGTGGCGGTGATGGTACCGAGATATTTGGCTGCCAGACCGGATTCAAATGCGCCCAGCTCATTGCTTGAAGAAACGAACATCCCATTCACAGCAGCGACGCGACCTCGCATATTTTCAGGAGGAAAGATTTGCAGCACGGTTTGACGAACCACCACCGAAACACTGTCACAGGCACCGGTCATGGCAAGGGCAAAGAGTGACAGCCACATATTGTTGGAGAAGGCGAACAGAATGGTAAAAATACCAAAGCCAGCGACGGCTAACAGCATATTGCGCCAGGCATGGTGCATTGGCGGGAACTTGGTCAGTACAATCATGGTAATCAGTGCACCGATAGAAGGTGCCGCACGTAAGTAGCCTAAGCCTTCGGGGCCAACTTTTAAAATCTCTTCCGCAAAAATCGGCAATAGCGCAATCACACCGCCAAATAGTACCGAGATCAGATCCAGTGAGATGGCCCATAACACAATCTTGGTTTTCCAGATAAAACGGAAACCATCGGTCAGGCTTTGTAGCACATTCTCGGTTTCCATTTTCGGAAAAGTTCGCTTCGCTAGACAGTTAATTAAAATGAAGCAAACCGCCAATAATGCGGATACCGCAAACAGACTGGTTTCACGACCTAAAAAAGCCAGCATAAACCCACCGAGCATGGGGCCAATAATGACCCCGCTTTGCCAGCCAATCGTGGTCCAGGTTGCACCATTGGCATACAGGTCACGTGGAATCAGAAAAGGCTTGAGTGAAGTTGCGGAGGGATTGTAAAAGCCGCGAATGGTACCCAAGGCGAAAATGACGGCATAAATGCCCCAAGAGAGTGTGGTAGTGCCAATTTTTTCTAAACCATGTAAATGGAACAGTGCCCAAAGTACCAACGGCAGGGGGATAGAAAAGAACAAACAGACTTTCATGATGCTCTGTTTATTCAGTTTATCTGCAAAATAACCGCCCCATAAAGACAGGGTAATGAAAGGGATTGCCTCTGCCAGACCAATAAAGCCGAGCGTAAGCGGATCACGGGTAATCTGATACAGTGAATAGGCAACGATGATTTCCTGAATCAGGATAGCCAGTGTCAAGCAGAACTGATTAACAGTCACGATAGAGAAATCCCGATACCGCAAGGCGGCAAAAGCATCATTCTGTATATTCATATGGATGGGTGTTTAAGAATTTGATTCTATTATAGGCGCTGATTTTGTGTATGTTTCTCATAATTTGAGAATTAATTATGGAAAATAACGTTTGCGGAAAACATCTCTATTTCTATCAAAAAATGAGCATTTTACTTTTGTTTTAGCGATAGATGCTATATCATACTGCCTTCCTTACCTGCAGGTCGATTTGCAATCGTGCAAACGTGCCGAACAGGTGCCCAAAAGAGGTTACTATGGCTAAGTTAAAAACTCGCCGTGGTGCAGCTAAACGCTTTAAAGCGACTGCAAACGGTTTCAAGCGCAAACAAGCATTCAAGCGCCACATTTTGACCAAAAAATCTGCTAAGCGTATCCGTCAATTGCGCGGTTGTGTAATGGTTCACGTAAGTGACGTTGCATCAGTTCGTGCTATGTGCCCATACATCTAAGGAGATTATAAATGGCTCGTGTAAAACGTGGTGTAGTGGCTCATCGTCGTCACAAAAAAATTCTTGCTCGCGCTAAAGGTTACTATGGTGCTCGTTCACGCGTTTATCGCGTAGCGTTCCAAGCGGTAATCAAAGCTGGTCAATACGCATACCGTGACCGCCGTCAAAAGAAACGTCAATTCCGTGCTTTATGGATTGCGCGTATCAATGCTGGTGCTCGTCAAAACGGTTTGTCTTACAGCCGTATGATCGATGGCTTGAAAAAAGCTCAAGTGATCATCGACCGTCGCGTATTAGCTGACATCGCTATGCATGATGCAATCGCATTTGCTGCTTTAGCTGAAAAAGCTAAAGGCGCATTAGCTGCATAAGCTTAGAGATTCAAAAGAAGGCCGCTTTTTAGCGGTCTTTTTTATATTTATAACTTTTCACTTCTATCAATCACTAGAGACAGGAGTTTGCTTCTATTCCTCCTATAAGCGTTTGAGTGATTGATGGAAGTTTAATAATTTAGGAGCTACTATTATGGGCTTCTTTGTCAGCTAAGTTTTTAAGTACTTTATAGATTGCATAAAACAGTGCAAGAATCAGAATAAAAAGATTGCCCCAATGAACTGCAAAATAAGCTAAGGTCCATAAAGCACAATAACACCATAACATTGACCATAAAAATTTCACGATCCCTAACCAACGAAAGTGTGGTTGCGGTTCGATAGGTGAGGTCGTTTCATGTTCGGTAAGTGGAGTTGTGATAGGGGAGAAATCGGCTGAGTTTTGGGTTTTTGGAGTGAATTTAAAAGCAGTGAGTTGTTCTTGATGATTATTGATGTTGGAGCTCTGATATTGATTGGCAGCGTATTTTAGGATAAGTACATGGAATTCGTCGAGTATATTACGCACAGTGTCAAATTCTAATCTTTCATTTTCAGTCATTTGCCAGTAATCACCATTATCATTTTTAATATGGGATTCATTATCCAACTGATTTTTTAAACGAGCAGCGTTGAGCATGAGAATACTGGCATAATTTTTTTTGAGGTTATAAGGCAAAACTGGAAACTGTTCTTCTAGTCTATACATGTCACCTTCATAACAATTATTATCAGTTAAAGGAATAGGGTAGCTACCAAAGCGTTGGGCTACAGCAAAATTATAAATTTTTTCTTGGTATTCATTGAAAAAGCTTTGCCAAGAGATCGGTTTTAAGTCTTCAGTAATATAAGATACAACCTCTACAGGAAGATCTTTCAATACATAATTTTCAACACTATCGTGATAATTATTATAGTCTGAATACAATGGATATCCATCGTTGTCGTAGCTTTGCCAAGATGGTTTTTCTTCACAAGGTAGGAGCACTTTCAATTGTTGCTGGGAAAAATGGCAAATAATGCAAAACTCATCCTCAGCTTGAAAGAAATTAAAAAGTTCTGATTCTCCGAGATAATTCGCAATTATTGAGGTTGAATGTAAACTGATTTTCTCTAGGCCTAGACGTTTAAGATAACTTAAAAAATGTGAGGCAGAGCCTGCGAGTAAATTACCCTGATCAATATTTCTTAAAATAGGAAAGTGAGTAAAGAGTAAGGGGTGGCGGTCTAAAAGTTCGGAATCTACACCTCCTGTTAAAAATTCGTTTCCATAACTGACTAACGCGATTTGACGGTATATTCTTGGTAAATACATCTATGCTGTTCTTCCTATTATAATCATTGTAAATAATAGATAGATTGAACAAAAACGCATGAGAAAACAATATCACTTTAGACAAGTGGGTCATGATACTTATATTTGGGATGTACATCATCTGGTTGAGCTAACCAAAACTTTTGTGATCAAGAAAGTTACACTTGCTGATATTCGAGAACTCAACGAAGCCTATTGGTTTCCAGATCAATTTCCGACGACACAGCAAATCATAGAACATTTTCAATTGGTTCAAGACGCTGATCTGAGTTATCCCATTATTTTATGTGCCGAAGGTCGGGTCATGGATGGCATGCATCGTGTTGCCAAAGCAAGTTTATTGAGACATAGCCATATTCTTGCCGTGCAATTTGAACAAACACCTGAATCCGATTTTATCAATGTGGATGAAGAGGAGCTGGATTATGATGATTAAATCAATCTTTTGATTTAATTCAAGATTACATAACCCAAACATGTTGCAATAGACTTTTCTCCCTGAATCTTTTTACAGTAAAGAAAACAAGATCGGGATAAAAAGTATGCGAGTGAGTGTAGAAGGTTTAGAACAAGGCGCGATTGAAACAGAATTAAGTATTTTGCCTAGAAAAGGTGAAACTATCCGGATCTTCTATGGTCCTGATGCGGAAGTAGAGGGCGAAATTGAAAATATCCATCATATTGTCAATCAGCATGATGGCGGGCATAAAGTTGTTATCAAAATCAGGCCAACTTTTTAAATTGATAAAAACCTAGATCAAGTGATCTAGGTTTTTTTATTTAATCTATCGCTATAAGCCAAAATAATACGCACACACGCAGATGATAAGGGTGAGTAGAATCAATTTGATCACACCTGAAGCACCAACTTTGTGATGTTGCTGGGTATTGTTAAGTCGTTGTGGAATTTCCATGGTCCGGTCGATGATTTCGGGTTCTTCCGCTGTCAATTGAGCGCTTTGATAATGATTGGCGGTTTTCACAATCAATTTGGCAAATAGGTCATCCGCTTTTTGCAAAAAGTTGCGCACATTAATTTGCTCTTCGGGGCTTAGCAATTCACCAGCTGTAGTGTAAGGGTGCTTCTTTTGCTGTTCCAAATGCTCTACCAATGCCTGGGTGCGGTGCAATAAGCGGTGTGCACAATCTGCTGGATAGTCGGTCGGGATCAAGGCCAGTTGCTGACTAGAAAGGTCGTCTGGATCGACTGCATAACCGTAGAAAGGAAGGTCCTGCTGTTCAGGTTCTATAAAGTTGTCCGCATATTTGCTATTAAATAATTCTCTTTCCAGAAAAATAGCAACTTCATTCCAGTTGACTTTTTTGAGATCTGCATCGATTTTCTTGGCGAACTTATCATTTAGCTGGTAACGCCAAAGATCTTCTTGACGTAGCGTTGATTGCTGAGAGGCGGGTGTTTGAAATTCACTGTCGCTATTGTCCCATTCCGCCAGTTCATGTCCACAGATCCAGGCCGTTTTTTTGTTGGCTTGATGGCTTACGATAAAATGTGTGAAGGGAAGCAGTTCAACATTGGCATTTGGATTCTGTTCGTCATTGAGCAGGCTAGATAAATGTAGACTCAGCTTTTTCACGCCTTGTTTTTTTAAGCCTTCAAGCCAGATCTGGAAATGTTGAGCCAGTAGATGCTGTGACAGTAAATCTCTGAAGATCAGGCGATTCTGAGCAAAAACCGGATGTTCAATCCAGCGATTGAAATTGAGATTTCCTGCAAGGTATTCATTGCCATAGGTGACAAGGGCAAGTTGCTGTTTCCAGATTTGATCGAGCGCCATCGTTATTCTTTCTCATTGACGAATTAGGGTTTATTGATATTTCACAGATGCTTGCGACAGTGGACATTTTTTTGATGCTACAAGGCATGTCTTATGTAATTTAGTCATTCTAAATAAATAAGATATAACGCAGTAGCGGCAAAAAATGTCCCTGTCCCATAGGGTTATGGCTAAAACTTCCCTAAACTGTGTTATGAAACTTGACAAGGGGTTTGCCATTGTCTGCGTTTCATGCCTTGTTTATGTCGTTTTAGCCGATAACGCAAGGCATGGTTGAAATGTCAATAGACCCTAGTATCTTATCCATTTTATTCAATTATTGATCATTTTTTTCAAAAATTAATCAACCTGTTTCATTCTCCTGTGCTTTTATCCTCAACTTGCTGCACAAAAAAACAGAAGATTTAAAGCTGGGTTTTGCTTCATAAAATGGATGAAAAGCTGATAAACTATAGCGTTTTCTTATATTTCTATATTTTGTTGCTTTGAGAGTTACTATGTCACTGGAAGCCCTGACCACTGAAGCGCTTGCTGCCATTGCAGCGGCTCAAGACCTTGCTGCACTCGACCAAGTACGTGTGCAATTTACAGGGAAAAAAAGCCAGCTTGCAGAGCAGTCGAAAGCACTTGGAAAGATGGATCCTGAACAACGAAAAGTACAAGGTGCTGCCATCCATGCTGTTCGTGAAGCAATCAATAGCGCTTTGACCGAGCGTCAACAGTCATTACAACAAGCGGAACTTGCAAAGAAACTGGCAAGTGAAACCATTGATATTACCTTGCCAGGCCGCGGTCAGCGCATGGGTAGTATTCACCCTGTTACTCAGGTTCAGGAGCGTATTTGCCAGTTCTTTACCAAAGCCGGTTTCCAAGTTGCACATGGTCCTGAGGTTGAAGATGACTATCACAACTTCGAAGCCTTAAATATTCCTGGGCATCACCCGGCACGTGCCATGCACGATACCTTCTATTTCGACGCAACACATTTGCTGCGTACCCATACATCGGGTGTGCAGATTCGTATCATGGAAACCAGTCAGCCACCGATTCGTATTGTGTGTCCAGGCCGTGTTTACCGTTGTGACTCGGATCAAACCCATTCGCCGATGTTCCATCAGATCGAAGGTTTATATGTTGCAGAGAACACTAGCTTTGCCGAGTTAAAAGGTTTGTTAATTAACTTGCTTAATGAATTCTTTGAAAAAGATTTGAAAGTACGTTTCCGTCCGTCTTATTTCCCATTCACAGAGCCAAGTGCCGAAGTGGATATCATGGATGAGCGTGGTCGTTGGTTAGAGGTTTTAGGTTGTGGCATGGTACATCCAAATGTACTCCGTGCTGCAGGCATTGATCCTGATAAATACAAAGGTTTTGCCTTTGGTTTAGGGGTGGAGCGTTTTGCAATGTTGCGTTATGGCATCAATGATTTGCGTATGTTCTATCAAAATGATGTGCGTTTCTTACGCCAGTTTGCCTAGACAGATTTGGACCTCTCCCTAACCTCTCCTAAAAGGAGGGGGAACAAAAGTAGATTTATAGGTTTTTAATAAAATGAAAATTAGTGAAAATTGGTTACGCACCTGGGTCAATCCAGCAATTGATAGCGATACATTGTCTGATCAGTTAACTATGCTTGGTCTGGAAGTGGATGATTTGGCACCTGTGGCGAAACCCTTTACTGGTGTGGTTGTGGGTGAGGTACTCACAGTTGAACAGCATCCAGATGCAGATCGTTTACGTGTGACCACGGTGAATATTGGTTCAGGTGAGCCATTACAAATCGTTTGTGGTGCACCGAATGTCCGCGTGGGCATGAAAGCGCCTGTTGCCACTGTTGGGGCGGTATTGCCAGGTGATTTTAAAATTAAAAAAGGCAAACTGCGTGGTGTTGAATCACATGGCATGTTATGCGGTGCTTCTGAAATTGATTTAGAAGACAAGATTGACGGTTTATTGGAATTACCTGCTGATGCGCCAGTGGGGATCAATATCCGTGAATATTTAAAACTTGATGACAATGTGATTGATATCAGTATTACCCCAAACCGTGGTGACTGTTTCAGTATCCGTGGTATTGCACGTGAAATTGCAGTCATCAATCAGTTAAAGATGAATGAGCCTGAAATTCAGTCAGTTGCTGCAACCATCACTGATGAAAAAGCAGTGACGATCACGACTGAGGGTACGCCACGTTATTTGGGTCGTATTGTTAAAAATGTCAATGTCAAAGCGGCAACACCAGACTGGATGGAACAAGCACTAGCGCGTTCAGGTATCCGTACGCATAGCATTCTGGTGGATATTACTAACTACGTATTACTTGAGTTAGGTCAACCGATGCATGCTTTTGATCTGGCGAAAATCGAAGGTTCAATCCAGGTCCGTCAAGCGCAGCCTAAAGAAAAATTGATGTTGCTCAATGATCAGGAAGTTGAGCTACAAGATGACATCATGGTGATTGCTGATGATCAGAAAGCCTTGGCCATTGCCGGTATCATGGGCGGTCTGGACTCATCGGTAACCGATGATACGCAAGATATCTTCCTTGAAAGCGCTTTCTTTGCGCCGTTAGCGATTGCTGGCCGTGCACGTCGTTTTGGCTTGCATACCGATTCATCTCAACGTTATGAACGTGGGGTTGATTTTGAACTGCCAATGATTGCCATGCACCGTGCTTCTGAATTGATTCAGGCCTTTGCTGGCGGTGAATTTGGCCCGATCACGATTGCTGAGCAAGCGGCTTTATTGCCAAAACGTGAAGCGATTGTATTGCAACAGGCGCAAGTTGATCAGTTACTTGGATATCAAGTAGCGGGTGATTTTATTGCTGATGCATTAACACGCTTGGGTTGTGTGGTGACCGCAATCGCTGAAGGTGAGTGGAGTGTTGTCCCACCTTCGCATCGTTATGATATGGCGATTTATCAAGACTTGATTGAAGAAGTGGTACGTATTGATGGTTATGACAATATTCAAATCAGTTTGCCAAAAATTGATGTCAAGTTAGAGAAATATCAAGACCGTTTTGAAATTGCGCAATTACGTCAAACGATTGCAACATTGGGCTATCAAGAAGCGATCAGCTTTAGCTTTGCCGATGCAAAACTGGAAAAACAGCTGAATCCAGCGGTACAGCCATTGATGCTGGCAAACCCGATTTCAAGTGATCTGGCTGCAATGCGCAGTACCTTGCTATCGAGTCTGATTCCTTGTGTACAGTACAACCTAAACCGTCAACAGCCACGTGTACGTTTCTTTGAGTTAGGTTTGCGTTTTGACTATCAGAATGCCCAAAGTATTCATGATCTTAAACAGATCCCGACGTTGGCCTTGATTGCGGTTGGTCCACGTACGCCTGAATCCTGGCACGCCAAACCTCAGGCCATAGATTTCTTTGACTTTAAAGGTGAGGTTGAAGAGATTCTGGCAGCAGGCCGTATTGCTGTTGAGTTTGCCCGTAGTGAACGTGCATGGTTACATCCAGGGCAGTCTGCGGAAATTTTAGTCGCTGGTCAATCGATTGGATATCTCGGTCGTTTGCATCCATCACTGGAAAGTGAACTCGATTTGGGCACAACTTGGGTGGCAGAACTGGATCAGCAGGCTGTTTTGCAATCTTATGTATCTAATTTTACAGAATTATCACGTTTTCCATCGGTTAGACGTGATATTGCGCTTTTAATCTCTGATAATATTGAGGTAAGAGATATTCAGCGGTTAATTGAGCAAACTGGTGGAGAGTTACTCGACTCGACATGGTTGTTCGATGTGTATACGGGGCAAGGAGTTGAACAAGGCAAACGCTCTCTCGCTTTTGCAGTGTTATGGCAACATCCAACTCGTACGCTTGAAGATGCTGAAATTAAATCTGGTATGGATAACATTATTCAAGTGTTGGAAGACACTTACCAAGCGACATTGAGGGCCTCATGACAGCATTAACAAAAGCAGATATGGCGGACCATTTAAGTGAGCTGACTAGCTTAAATCGCCGCGAAGCAAAACAAATGGTCGAGTTATTTTTTGACGAAATCAGCCAGGCATTGATTGCGGGTGAGCAGGTCAAACTTTCTGGGTTCGGTAATTTTGAGTTGCGTGACAAACGTGAACGTCCAGGACGTAATCCTAAGACGGGTGAAGAAATTCCGATTTCTGCCCGTCGTGTAGTAACGTTCCGAGCGGGTCAAAAATTTAGACAACGTGTTGGAAATGAGCAGATCGATTGATCTGCTTTTTTTATCTTTGTATTTTGTTTGAACTTTAAAATATTTAGGCATAAAAAAAAGAGAACCGATAGGTTCTCTTTTTTTCGATAATCTAAAACTAGATTATTGTGCAGCAGAAGCTGGAGCAGAAGCAGCAGCTGGAGCAGCTTCAGAAGCAGCAGTTGCTTCAACAGCAGCAGTAGTCGCTTCAGAAGCAGCAACAGTTGCTTCAGAAGCAGCAGCTACAGCTTCAGAAGCAGCAGCGTTAGCGTCAGCAGCTGGAGCTTCTTCTTTCTTAGAGCAACCAACGAAAGCTAAAGTAGTAGCAATAGCAGCAACAACAGCGAATTTTTTGAATAACATGGCATCACTCTCATAAAATTGTGAGATTAAAAAAAACCTTAAGTTAGTCTGTTTGTGCTTTTATTATTCCTAAACGCTTTAGGTAACAACGCAGGGAGCAGCCTAACTGGTCTGAGGCTATCCTATCAAAGCAATTCATGAATTACTACTGTTCTGTCCAACAAAACGACAAAAATGGGCAAAATTTGGCTGTTTTTTGATAGAAAATAACTATGGATTATAAATTTTAAATCGGTAAGTTGCGGAAATTAAATAAGTTATTTTATAAATATATAAATAAATCAATAGAATAGTGTTTTTAGTAACTTTTTTAAAAAAATGTAAATGTTATGTAAGTTTGTCAACCAAATAAAAAAAGCTACCATTGAGGTAGCTTTTTATTCGACTTTAGGTCGAGGCTTTTCTTTTCATCTGATCGAAGAAATCATCATTGGTTTTGGTTTCTTTCATACGATCCAGTAAGAATTCCATGGCCGCAAGCTCATCCATTGGGTGTAGGAGTTTACGCAGAATCCAGACTTTACGCAGATTTTCTTCGCTCATGAGGCGTTCTTCACGGCGAGTACCTGATTTCTTGATGTTCATTGCCGGGAATACACGTTTCTCTGCAATACGACGATCAAGCGTGATTTCCTGGTTACCTGTACCTTTGAATTCTTCGTAGATCACGTCATCCATCTTACTGCCAGTTTCAATCAACGCAGTTGAGATAATGGTGAGTGAACCACCTTCTTCAATATTACGTGCCGCACCAAAGAAACGTTTTGGACGTTCTAAAGCATGCGCATCCACACCACCAGTTAATACCTTACCTGAGGATGGAATCACGGTGTTGTAGGCACGGGCAAGACGGGTAATCGAATCGAGCAGAATCACTACATCTTTCTTGTGCTCAACCAGACGCTTGGCCTTTTCAATCACCATTTCGGCGACTTGCACATGGCGGGCAGGGGCTTCATCGAAGGTTGATGCCACAACTTCACCACGAACAGTACGTTCCATCTCGGTTACTTCTTCCGGACGTTCGTCAATCAGAAGCACGATCAAGAACACTTCCGGGTTGTTACGGACAATGGATTGCGCGATATTTTGCAATAACATTGTTTTACCCGCTTTCGGCGGTGCCACAATGATTGAACGTTGACCTTTACCAATCGGGGCAACCAGATCGACTACACGGGCAGTTAAGTCTTCAGTTGTACCATTCCCGAGTTCCATAATCAGTTGTTCGGTCGGGAAAAGTGGGGTCAAGTTTTCAAATAAAATCTTGTTGCGCGAATTTTCAGGGGTATCGTAGTTAATCTGGTTAACTTTTAATAGGGCAAAATAACGTTCACCTTCTTTCGGTGGACGAATTGTACCGGTAATGGTGTCACCGGTACGTAAGTTAAAGCGACGGATTTGTGATGGACTGACATAGATGTCATCTGGTCCAGCTAAATATGAACCAGCCGCAGAGCGTAGGAAGCCAAAACCATCAGAAAGAATTTCGAGAACACCATCACCAAAGATTTCTTCGCCATTCATGGCATGGCGCTTTAAAATGGCAAAAATAATATCTTGTTTACGGTTACGTGCCATGCCTTCAAGGCCCATAAACTCCGCAATCTTAATGAGTTCGCCAATGGGTTTTTTCTTGAGTTCAGTTAAGTTCATAAGTGGTCAGACAGAATGGAATAAGTGGAGGACTACGTTAGGGAAAGAATAAAAATCGACCGCATACATACATGCTGATGTAATTGTATTTACACAACCACAATTCAGTAGTCTGGTTCATTGTTTCAGAGAGAAATGTGAAAACAATTGTTTATTGCCGAGCGGCGATCTTATGTTTTGTGTCTTGTAAGAAGCGCAATGAAGTAGATTCCATTCAAAGCTTCTTGATCCAGAAATATAGATGAAATCAGGGGATTTGTCAATTTTTAACTGGAAATACACGATTCAGTTGAGCGTGTATTTCCAGTACTGACAATTCAACAGTCTTATTAGATGTTTTGGTCAATAAATGCTGCAAGTTTTGAACGTGGTGCTGCGCCAACCTGTTGAGCAACAACTTCACCATCTTTAAACATCAATAATGCTGGAATATTACGGATATTATATTTCACCGCAGTGTCTTCGCATGAAGTCACATCAACTTTAACGATTTTCACTTTACCCGCGTATTCGTTTGAAAGTTCTTCAAGAACAGGGGCAATTGCTTTACATGGTGCACACCAGCCAGCCCAGAAATCTACAAGTACAGGCGTTTCAGCATCTAAAACATCTGCTTGGAAGTTTTCATCAGTAGTATTAACAATAGTCGCAGACATAAGGTTGCTCCAAATTTAAGAAATAAAGTGCGAATTTAAACATCATCACGATGAATATTACATTGCCGCTTTATTCAATGTAAGGGTTTGTTCCGATTATTCAAGTTTGAAAATGAAAAGTCTAATGGATGCTCACGATGTTGATCATCGACTTCTACAATGATTTAGGCATGAAAAGCATAAATAGCTCACTTTTATTGATGAAAATGACTTTAAAATTGTAAGCATGTGAATTACTCTAATGCGTGAATTGAGCATGGGTTTATATGAATAATGTCTGATTTTCTGATTGATGAAGAATTACTTGCTGCGATTGATATGGGATCGAACAGTTTCCATCTAGCGATTGCTCGTGTTGATCATGGCGAGGTTAAAAAAGTCGCTTCAATGTCAGAAAAAGTTCAGTTAGCCGCCGGACTGGATGAAAACAAGAATTTAACAGAAGCAGCACAACAACGCGGACTGGCATGTTTAGCCCGTTTTGTCGGGCGTTTGAGTTCGGTACAACCGAACCGTTTAAGAATTGTAGCGACCAATGCCTTAAGACAGGCGAAGAATGGTCATGAATTTATCCAGAAAGCAGCTGAAATTTTACCCAAACCGATTGAAATCATTGCCGGTCGAGAAGAAGCACGCCTGATTTACCTAGGTGTTTCGCATACCATGGCCAATGGCGGTCGCCGTCTGGTGGTGGACATTGGTGGTGGATCAACAGAATTTATTATCGGCGAAGAGTTTGAGCCACTGCATACCGAATCTTTACAGATGGGATGTGTGGCCTATAGCAAAACCTATTTCGCTGACGGCGAGATTACCAACAAGGCATTTGACAAGGCGGTTGTTGCAGCGCGTAAAGAGATGTCAGGCATTGCCAACACTTACAAATCTGTCGGTTGGGATACGGTTGTTGGTTCGAGTGGAACGATCAAGGCCTGTCGTCAGATTGCAGTTAATCTTGGGTTGAGCGACGAACAGGAAAACCTGACCCGTGATGGCCTGTATAAGTTAAAAGACCGGTTACTGAAATTTAAACATATCTCTGAAATTGATTTTGAAGGTCTGCGTGAAGATCGTCGAGCAGTTTTGCCAGCTGGTCTTGCAATTTTATTCGCCATTTTTGAAGTTTTAGATATCGATAAATTGGCATATTCTGACGGTGCGTTACGTGAAGGGGTCATGTATGACTTACTTGGACGTTTCAAACATGAAGACATTCGTGACCGCAGTGTGCAAGCCTTGATGGGCCGTTACAATGCCGATCCGAAACAGGCCGAGCGTGTCGTTAATACGGCTCAGCAATTGTTTGATGGCGTAGCACAAGCGCTGAATTTAACTACTGAAGACAGTGACTTACTGCGTCGTGCCGCTTATTTGCATGAAATTGGTCTGGCGATTAGTCATGGCGGTTATCATCGTCATGGTGCTTATTTATTGCAGCATTCCGACATCCCTGGTTTCTCGCAAATTGATCAAAACCATTTGTCTCATCTGGTTTCACATCACCGTCGCAAGTTGCGCGCAGATGCAAAAAATGACGTTTTAAAGGTCGGTGGCAGTCATTTACTTGATCTCTGTTTATTACTGCGTCTGGCGGTTTTGCTGAACCATAGTCGTAGTGATCAGATGCTTCCTGCCATTGAACTCAGTGTTGTAAATGATCAACAATGGCAACTAAGCGTATCTGGCGATGCTAAACAATGGCCTTTATTGGTTGCTGACCTGCATGATGAACAAGTGCAGTTCAAGCATTGGGACATTGAGTTAAATATTCAGTCAGACAAATTTGTTGATTAACCATATTATTATGGACCATTCTTGACTTATGAAAAATAAAGCGACTCAGTCCAAGGCTTGGGCTACGGTTCAAATTGCACGACATCCTGAACGTCCGCAATTTCTAGATTATGTCAGTGAAATCTTTACTGAATTTGATGCACTTCATGGTGACCGTTTATTTGGTGATGACGGTGCCATGATTGGTGGCCTGGCACGTTTTGACGGACAGCCCGTGATGGTAGTGGGTCAACATCGTGGTCGCAGTACCCGTGAAAAGTTACAACACAACTTCGGTATGTGTAACCCGGAAGGCTATCGTAAATCACAGCGTTTATTGGATATGGCTGAGCGTTTCAATTTACCTGTCTTTACTTTTGTGGATACCATGGGTGCTTATCCGGGTGTTGGGGCAGAAGAACGTGGTCAGGCTGAAGCGATTGCAACCAGCTTGGCGCAACTTTCAAGCTTAAAAGTTCCTGTCATTGCCACTGTACTAGGTGAAGGCGGTTCAGGTGGGGCATTGGGTATTGGTGTGGCTGATCGTGTGATTATGCTGTCGCACAGTATTTATTCCGTGATTTCACCAGAAGGTTGTGCCTCTATTTTGTGGAAAACTGCTGACAAAGCGGCGCAAGCAAGTGAGGCACTGGCTTTAACCGCAGACAAGCTCAAAGCTTTGGGTATTGTGGAATATGTGGTGGATGAAGGTGAGGGTGCACATTTGCAACCTGAAAAAGTCATGCATGATTTGAAAGATGTGTTAAAACAAGCACTAGATGAATTGCAACCGATGGATGCCCAGGAACGATGCGACGCACGTTATCAACGTTTAATGAAGTTTGGCAGCAGCAATTTAGGCATCGCGTCTTAGCACAAACACAGCATTTTTCTGAACAAACCCGATTCCTGATCGGGTGTAGCGGCGGCATGGATTCCATGCTGTTGCTGTATCTGATGGCTGAAATATTTCCACATCGAGTTCGTGCCATTTATGTCGATCACCAGCTGCAAACGTTAAGTGCTGGCTGGGGAATGTTCGTCCAACAACAAGCTGAAGCACTTAATATTCCCTCTATTCTGCAAAAAGTCACGGTTGAAACTGGCAATCTCGAGCAGCAGGCGCGACAGGCCCGTTATCAAGCTTATCAGCAGCATTTACAGTCCAACGAAATTCTTGTTTTAGCCCACCATCAGCAAGATCAGGCTGAAACGCTGTTATTGCGTTTATTTTCTGGAGCGGGAGTCACTGGGCTCGCTGCCATGCAACAGCTTGATATCCGTCAGGATATGACCATCTGGCGACCATTCTTGGATTTGAGTCGGGAACAGATTGAGCAGTGGTCACAACAACTGGCCTTGGACTATGTTACTGATCCAACCAATCACGATACCCATTATGATCGGGCATGGTGTCGGGAACAATTATGGCCGATGCTCGAACAGCGCTTCCCTAAAATGCAGGCCGCTGTGGCACGCAGCAGTTATCTGATGCAAGATGCAGCGGAAATCCTCAATGATGTGTTGCAACAAGACTGGCAAGATTGCGCAACAGATCGTGAACTCGATTTAATCCAACTGGCTCAGCTCTCAACTGCGCGGCAACGGCAGCTTTTATCTACCTGGATTAAAGGCACAGATCAATATCGACCAAGTTACGCTATGGTGCAGCGCCTGCAAAATGAGGTCATTCTGGCCAAAGCGGATGCACAGGCAAGCTTGCATATTCACCCGCATTATTATGTGCGCTATCAGAAAAAATTATATCGTTTAAGCCATGATGAGCTGTATGCACAACAGCAGAAGTCGGTTGCCAATGTCATACTACAACACTATGCAATTGGGCAAACTGTCGAGGTCGCAGCAGGGCAATTTAAAATCCAATCCCAGACAATAGGGCTTTCTACACAACTGTTAGGGCGGGAGTTGAGCTTGCTTAAACGTCAGGGTGGAGAAAAAATCCATCTTTATGGGCGTGTTGGACATTGGCCTCTGAAAAAAGCCATTCAGGAAGCACAGATTTTGCCTTGGTTACGTCATACAATTCAAATATTAGTCGTGGATAATGTTATGCTTGGGGTTTTTAGCCCAAAAGGTTTTTGGTTGGCGCAATCTGAGTATGTAGAGCAAGGTGGTTGGCAACCAAGTTTAATTTCTGACTGTAGTTTTCAGCAGTCTTTTTGATATGACGAGTAGGACATGGCGACAGCATTGAATAAAAATATTTGTTTTATTGGCGGCGGTAATATGGCCCAGGCCTTGATTGGTGGCTTACTTTCTCGTGGATTACCGACCACACGCATTACCGTTTCTGATCCTGTAGAGCAAATTCGTCACGTATTAGAAGAAAAAGGAATTCAGACTACGACTGAGAATGTTGACGCAATCAAGCATGCCGATGTCGTGGTGTTGGCGGTAAAGCCGCAAGTACTGGCAACGGTATTACAACCATTAAAGGGCCTATTGTCAGATAAACTGGTAATCTCGATTATTGCAGGGGCTGAAATTCAGACCATTTCAGATTTGATTGGCGGTAGTCAGCGTATTGTCCGTGTTATGCCGAATACGCCAGCGCTGGTGCAGACGGGTGCCCATGGGATTTATGCACCTGCAGCAGTTGATGCCCAAGACCGTGAATTGACCAGTCAGATTCTTGCAGCGACAGGTTTGACCCTCTGGGTAGAAAATGAAGCACAGATTGATGCAGTAACTGCAGTATCGGGTTCTGGTCCTGCATATTTCTTCTATTTGATGGAAAGCATGATTCGCGCTGGTAAAAACCTAGGGCTGGATGAAAAGGTTGCAACTGCATTAACCTTGCAAACAGCTTTAGGTGCGGCACAAATGGCAATTACCAGTTCAAATTCTCCCGCAGAATTACGTAAAAATGTGACCTCTCCCAACGGCACAACCCAAGCAGCTTTAGAGGTGTTTGACCGTGCCCAGATTTCACAAAATATTCAAGCAGCGCTTGCAGCAGCTCAAAAGCGTAGCCAAGAGCTTGCGCAAGAGCTGAGTGACAAGACTAAATCGGTTTAAGTAGGATAAGACAATTATGGGTGCAAGTTCTGCGCTAATTTTTGGTGTTTTGATCAATGTTGCAATTTTATTGGTCTTTTTCCGTTTTTTAATGCAATTGGCGGCAGTGAGTCCATACAATCCGGTGGTGCTTTCGACAGTGAAAGCAACCAAGATTGTAGATATTTTTAGTCGTATTTTTCCAACAGTAGGTAAAGGTCGTGTCAATTTAGCGGCAGTAGCTTTGTTGCTGGTGCTATATTTACTGAAAATGTTCGGCCTGATGTATTTATCAGGGCAGATGCCACACAGCGCCGTGTATCTGGTGGTGACCACCTTTGTGACCATGATTCAGGACCTGATCCGTTTCTGTCGTTATTTGATTTTTGCCACCATTATTTTAAGTTGGGTGGTGATGTTTACCCAGTCACGCTCGCCATATATCGAAGTGATTCAGGAGCTGGCTGAGCCTTTACTTGCACCTTTCCGTCGTATCATGCCGAATATGGGAATGATTGACCTTTCTCCAATTCTGGCATTTCTGGCGCTGTATGTGGCTGAGATCCTGATGAATGAAGCAGCTAAAGTCCTGTTAACGGGCCTTTAAGCGAGTTTGATTCAATAAAAAATGGGCGTCATGTCCATTTTTTATTTCTTGATCAAGCGTTGTCGTATGGCTCGATTTAAGGGATTGGAAAAGTAGCGCGCAATCAAGGCACCTAATCCAATGGCGAGGATAAGATAGACTAATAATAACACCAGTTTAATATTACCCTCGGTCAGTGCTGGTGTATAAAACAGTTTGAAAAAACCTAAAATAATCAGATGGAATAAATAAATTTCATAACTGTTCTTACCAATCTCTTGCAGCCACTTCAAGCGCTGGACCTGTATAACCTGCTCATGTGCGACATTCGCAAGAATGACGATTGCTGTTGCCAGTGCAAATAGACTGATACCCCAGATACAGTTTTGTTTAATCGGGGCAGAAAAGTAGATGATAAACATGGTCGCAATCGCCATATATTTCAGGACTAACCAGTTTTTGGCTTGCAGCTTCAGTTGCGGTGCTAGCAGCGCAGCCACACAGCCAAAAGCAATCCCGTCAAAGCTTGAAAAATAATGGTATAGGTAAGCACCACTTTCTTCACCATAGTGCAAAGATCTAAAATAGGGTGCAAATAGAATTAAGGCGAAACATGCCAATAGAAAGTAGGGTTTTCTCTTAAACAGCAGCGCGGTCAGCGGAAACAGCAAATAAAAGACTTCTTCCACAGATAATGACCATAACACGCCAAGTGCATAGTTGACCCAGCCATTTTCGATAATCAGCAGATTCATCCAGAAGGTCAGTGCTGCCAGATTGACGGTGGATTGAGCCACGACGATGCCATTTGGGGCTTGCGTCATAAAAGGCTTGAGCTCAAATGCACCGAGAAGATTGACCACACAAATCAGCAGAATCAGGGTCGGCATGATGCGTGCAAATCGTGATATATAAAAGTCGCGGGTATTGATCTGCTGCAATGCTCCCCAACGCTTGATGGTATGGGAGGTGATGAGATAGCCGGAGATCACGAAAAACATGGTAACGCCGTAGTTACCATTGCGGGCTAAAAGCGTGGTGATGTTTTCGCCAAAAACCTGAAAGTTAATGGAAGTATCAAATAGTTTGTAAGGAATATTGAAGTGATGCAGTAACACCAGAAAGATTGAAATACAGCGTAATGAATCAATAGAGTGAAAACGCTTGAATTGGACTTGATTAAAGGACATGTTGCATTCCTTTCTCCTATACGAATTAATTGTTATCGGCTATTCTTTATTATTGTGTTCTTGTAGCGCAGGGGAGTTTATCCCCTGTCTGCAAGAAACATTTTGTTTTTGTGCAATCAGGCTAGCTTAATGCGCAGCATCCCAGTTTAGACCCTGTCCGACTTCCACCACAAATGGCACCGAAATCTCTAGTACCGATTGCATCACTTCCGCAATTTGTTTGGAAAGCTCATCGGCGATTGCCACATCTGCTTCAAATACAAGTTCATCGTGGACCTGTAATAACAGCTTGGCCTGATCTTTCGGCAGCATTTTATCGACGGCGATCATGGCCAGCTTAATAATATCTGCCGCACTGCCTTGTAACGGGGCATTGATTGCTGCACGTTCAGCCGCCTGTTTGATCATCTTGTTGCTCGCCATAATGTCAGGCGTATACAAACGTCGACCTAAAATGGTTTCCACAAAGCCTTGCTCACGTGCGATCTGGCGGGTACGTTCCATATAATCCAGTACCCCTGGGTAGCGTTGGAAGTAACGTGCGATATAGCTACGCGATTCTTCACGGCTAAAGCCAAGCTGACGGGTTAAACCGAATTCAGACATCCCATAGAGCAGACCGAAGTTGACCGCTTTGGCCTGACGACGTTGGTCATTGGTAACATCTTCAATAGCAATACCTAGTACTTCGGAAGCGGTACGGCGGTGTACGTCCTGACCTTGCTGGAAAGCATGCACCAATGCATCATCTTGCGAGAAATGCGCCATCAAACGTAATTCGATTTGTGAATAATCGGCAGCGAGTAACACGCGACCTTCAGGCGCAATAAAGGCTTTACGGATCTGACGGCCAATCGGAGTACGGATTGGAATGTTTTGCAGGTTTGGATCGGTTGAAGACAAACGACCTGTTGCGGTTAAGGCCTGGTGATAGCTGGTATGTACCCGGTGGGTTGCATCATTTGACTGCACAATCAGGCGATCGGTATAGGTATTTTTCAGTTTCGCCAAACCGCGATGCTCTAAAATCACTTCAGCCAATGGATGTTCAATTTTCTCAAGAATACTTTCACTGGTGCTGTATTGACCGGTTGCCGTCTTCTTGCCACCTTTAAGTCCAAGCTTTTCAAACAGCACTTCACCGACCTGTTTTGGAGATGCGACATTAAACGCTTCACCTGCGAGTTCGGCTGCCTGTGCTTCAAGAGTCTGAATGGTTTCGGAAAACTCTACGCTGAGTTGATCAAGGAAAGCATGATCCAGTTTAATCCCATCTTCTTCCATACCCGTGAGCACGCGCGCAACAGGCATTTCAATGTTATGCAGGATATTCACCAGTTCCGGATGGTCTTTCAGTTTTGCTGCAAGCACTTCGTATAAACGATAGGTAACGTGCGCATCTTCAGCGGCATAATGCGCTGCCACTTCAAGCTCAATCTGGTTAAAGGTTTTCTGTTTGGCGCCTTTACCGGCAATCTGTTCAAAAGTCGTGGTCAAATGACTGAGATAAAGACGGGCAACATCATCCATGCCATGTCGTGTTGCTGCTGCATTAAATACATAAGACGCCAGCATGGTATCGAAATACCAGCCTTGAATGCTGATACCGTGATTGGCAAAGATGTGGGCATCATATTTTAGATGATGACCAATTTTCTTGACCTGTTCATTTTCAAGAATCGGTTTGATCTGGGCCAGAAGCTGTTCACGATTCAGTTGTTCTGGCGCACCTTCATAATCATGGGCAACCGGAACATAGTACGCATCATTGGCATCAAAGGCGACCGAGAACCCGACCAGCTCAGCAAAGCGGTAGTCTAGATTGGTAGTTTCAGTATCAATCGCAAAATGATCTGCTTGCTGCATACGTTGCAATAATGTATCCCAATCCTGCTGGCTTAGCACGGTATGGTAGGTCGCTGTACCCAGTTGATCATCCTGACTCGACAGACTGGCATGATCTTCAATCATCACCTGCTCAGTTTTTTGTTCTGCTTTGGCAATACTTTGTGCAGCCTGTTGATAAGCAGGGCTATTCGGGTTGTTGGGATGATCCAGCGACTGTAACTGGTTACGGAATTCAAGCTCGGTATACAGGTGACGTAACTGATCTACATTTGGATTGGTGAGTTTCAGGTCATGCCAGTCTAAAGCCAGATCAAGATCACAAACAATGCTTGCCAATTGATGGTCAATCTTGATGTTGTCTAGATTATCTTTAATGTTCTGGCTGATTTTGCCTTTCAACTGATCGGCATTGGCAATGATATTGCTCAAGGTGCCGTATTCATTTAACAACTTGGCTGCTGTTTTTGCACCCACACCCGGCACACCCATGATGCCGTCAGACGCATCTCCCATCAGGGTCAGGTAATCGATGATCTGGTTGGGATGAACTCCAAATTTCTCGAAAACACCTGCTTCATCTAAAACACGTTCTTTGAAGCTATCTTCCAGTTTGACGTGTTCATTGACCAGCTGCGCCATGTCCTTGTCACCGGTGGAAATCAGGACATGGTGACCTTCCGAAAGCGCACGTTTGGTGAGTGTGCCAATGATATCATCCGCTTCCGCCCCTGGAAGGCTATACAACGGAATACCCTGTGCTCTGATCAATGCATGTAAATAAGGAATTTGCTGAGACAACTCCTCAGGCATACTTGGTCGATCACCTTTATAGATCGGTGATAACTTATGGCGGAAAGTCGGTTCCGGCGTATCGAAAATCACTGCCATATGAGTCGGTTGGGTACGACGCATCAATTTCTGGATTGCTGAAATTGCACCACGTATTGCATTGGTATGTAAGCCAGTAGACGTCGTTAATGGCGGTAAAGCGTGAAAAGCACGAAATAAGAAATAAGACCCGTCAACCAAGACAAAAGGTGGCATTGCGCAAATCCTAATTATAAATTAGTCGGTATTTTACGTGAAAAAGCGGTGGCTGTCTTATCTGAACTGGAATCTGTAGCAGGGGAACTGTGGTTTAAGATTTGCAGTATTTTGTATGTGAAAATACCTGCTTATGCAGTGATCAAGTAAGATACCAGCAATGAAGCTGTCATAATTGATATAAGTCTATGTATAAAAAAGACAAACAGGGAATAGTCGTTGTCCTGATTGCTTTGACGGTGTTGCTTGCTTGTGCGGTTGCATTCAAATGGCATGCGACTGTTATTGCCGCGACAATCGGGCTGACCGTTGTTATTGTGCACATTCTGTCTGAGATTCATCAGCGTTTGCTACAACTTGAACAAGCAAGCGGGAATGGTTTTGTGCCGGCTACAGGGATGGCTGTCCAGAAAATTGTGATTTATAGCGCGGCATTGGTGGCCCTGTTTGCCTATGCCAATACTTGGATGTGGCTGGCGGGCGGGGCTTTATTGGTGTTGCTGTTGTGCTTGATCCAAACGATTAGTGCATTTCAGACCCGTTTATTGCATCTGGAACAGCATGCGATTCAACACCATCAGATTCAGGTCGAGCGCGCCGCTCAAGCCCAGTCAACTCCGCTGGATCAGCAGCTTGAACACACAACTACAGCTTCCTCTAATCCTCTTGACCCCGTGCAGCATCCGGCATGGATGCTGCAAACAACTGAATCCGTTGCAGCACCAGTTGAGCAGACCTCGACGCCAGTGACTCAAGTCACCAAGCCGAATACACCAAGTTGGTGGCAGCCCGCACTGGACTGGATGATACACGGCAATCCGATTCTGCGTGTCGCTGTCGCGGTACTGATGGTCGGTGTGGTTTTACTCTTACGTTTTGCCAGTGAACATTGGCAACTCAGTCTGGGTGTAAAACTGGGCTTTATTGCCAGTGCCGGTATCGCGACGACTGTGGCGGGGTATTGGCTGCAACGGAAAAATCAGCTCTTTGCCGTCGTGTTGCAAGGCGTAGGGCTGGCAGTCGTGTTCCTGACCTTGATTTTCTCTCATCATTTTGCCGTGATTGCCAGCTTAAGCACAGCCAGTATTTTATTTGTGATTTTATTATCGGCTACGGTTTATCTGAGTTTAAAGCAACACGCCCTGTATTTGGCCATGTTGGCATTGACCATGGCTTATCTTGCACCGTTGGTGATTCCACAAAATCATCCGGATGTAATTTTTCTGTTTGGCTATTACTTTGTCATTAACTTGGCTGTGGCAGCGCTAAACTTTATTCAACCCTGGAAAATCCTGCATCAGATTGCGTTCTTTGCCACCATGTTTATTGGTGGTTCTAGCATCGGGGTGTATGCCAAGACGTCGCAGTTCGATACTTTGGATGTGATCCTGTGGTTGCATATCGCTTTATTTATCTGGCTGAGTATCCGTTATAGCCAGTTAATGCTACGCGCTCAAAATCAGCAACCAACCGATCAGTCATCTGAGCGCTTACAGCCGATTCTGGATGTCGGCCTGATCTTTAGTGTGCCTGTGCTGGGCTTTTCCTTGCATGCCTATTTAATGCATAACTCGACCTCAGCACTGACATGGGGAGCCGTTGCACTTGCCGCGACTTACATTGCCTTAAATCTTTGGATTAAACGCCAGTATCCGCAACTTTCAATTTTAGCCAAAAGCTTTTTTATCCTTGCGGTGGTATTCGTTGCATTAATTTTCCCACTGGCCAAAGGGGCGCACTGGACCTCAACCGGCTGGGTGATTCAGGGCACGGCATTAATCGTTTGGGGTGTCACCGAGCGATACCGTTTAAGTCGTTATGTGGGCGTCGCCCTGGTCTTGCTCAGTTCGGTAGCATTGCTGTTTCAGGTCTGGTCAAATGATCATTTTCCGATTTTAAGCACCGCGATTTTTGCATTAGCACAATTTATTTCGGCTTTTTATTTGTTGCATTATCAGGAAGTCGAAAAATATTTCAGTGCGCGCATGCTCAGCGGCGTGTTTTTAGCACTTGGATTATATTCTGGAGCGATTGCTGCGGTTGAATTGATGCAATGGCAACAACATGGGCTGAGTCCATATCTCGCGGTCGCAGCTATCTTGCTGGCTTTGTTTAGTCTGGCCGTACAGCTTAAATCTCGATTGCAATGGGGCAGTGTACAACTCATCTTGTTGGCTGGCTTATTAGCATTGCTCTACGTGGAAAGTTTTGCTCAAAATGTGTATTCGGTTTGGCATTGGTCGAGTAGCTTAAATCAGGTCAGCTTTGCTGTAGCGTCGATTGCCATGACCTTGATCCTGATGTTCTTGAGTGATAACAGATCTAAAGCATCGCTCATGCTGTGGTCAGGTTTGCTCTGGCTTAGTCTTGCTAGTATTGGATTGGCTATTTTTCCAATCATGCCGCTTGTTGCACTTGCGATTGTCCCTGCGGTTTATAGTCTTTGGCAATTTATATCGAAGAACACCCAATTGCTACATCAGGTTCCGATCTGGTGCTTAACCCTGTTCTGGTTGGTATTGATCAGTCTGGACCCTTATTCTGCGCAGCAATATTATGTACTACCGCTATTTAACCTGACCGATATTCTGTCTGTATTGATGTTCTTTGGCCTGATCTGGATGATTTATCATCATGATTTTAGTGCTGAACGGTCGATTGAATGGAGCTTTAAAGTCACCACGATTTTAATTGGGCTATTGGTGCTGAGTAGTGTGGTGGTGCGCGCCATGCATCATTATCTGGGTACGCCATTTTGGGGCACAGCCATCTGGTCGAATGGTGATGTACAATTGAGTTTAACGCTGCTGTGGGTGATTCTGGCGTTTATTCTGATGACCTTTTCCAGTCGCCGTCACATTCGTCAAATCTGGTTTGTCGGTGCGGCTTTATTGGGAATCGTGGTGCTGAAACTCCTGTTATTAGACTTATCGCAAAGTGGCACCTTAACCCGTGTGATTTCGTTTATCGGTTCGGGAGCGGTGATGCTGGTGATTGCTTATTTGGCACCGTTGCCACCTGCGCTAAGTGGAACAGAGAAAGAAAGCTAATTATCTTTCTTTCTCGTCTTTTTTCAGTTCTTTCTGATTGGCATATTGATCGATTTCATCATTTTCCAAGGGGAGAGGTCGATCAATCAGGCCCATTTTCGGCACAGGAATCTCGATTTCATTTTCCAGAAAGCCATTACGAATCCGTTCCTGCATTTCATCGCGGACTTTGAGTGAGTTTTCCTGACGGCACCACACTGCAAATAACAGCTCAATGGAAGACTCCCTGAACGCTGTTACCGTCACTGTTGCTTTCGGATCATCCATCACCAGTGGATATTTCGCTGCAACATCTAACAAGACTTGCCGAACTTTGATGATATCTTCATGGAAGTTAATCGCCAACGTAATCGGGATCCGCCGTATCGGATATTTGGATAAGTTCATCACGGGCGTTCGAATCAGCTGTTCGTTCGGCAAGCGAATATAAACATTGTCCAGCGTCAAAAGTTTGACTGAGAGTAAGTCAATCGAAATCACTTCACCTTCAATGGTTTGCCCCCGAATCAAGGTAATCTGAATGGTATCGCCGACTTCAAAGGAACCTTCGCCAATCAGGAACAAACCGCTGATCAAGTTGGTTGCTGAAGTCTGAGAAGCGAAACCCAAGGCCACGGTCAAGATCCCCGCTGCTCCGAGAAAGACACTCAGTTTAAAACCTGCTTCCCTTAAACTGGTCATGATGAACAGCAAGAAAATAAAGTAAAAAATACCTCGACGCCATAATAAGCGTTGATGGGCATTAAAACGGCTGCCAATGGTGCGGATAAAGGCATTGGATACCAGTCGCGCAATCAGGAAGCCGATAAAACATAAAATAATGGCGACCACGATTTCGCTGAGGCGCTCAAAATTAATGTTGGTAAAAACACTGGTCAGGCTGCCAGCAACATCTTTTGGAATATTTGAATTCGGCATGGCAACCCCTTAGAAAAATGAATCAAACATATTGAATAAGGTGCTACCTGGGGCTCGAGGGGGATGTACATAGGTGACTTCACCAGCCTGAGTCGGGGTTTTGTTTTCGATGCGAATACGGGCCGGATGATCGGTTCCTTCGTAATAGACCTTGATTTGCGAGGTCCATAAGCGTCCTGTACTTTCACTATAAAATAATGGCAGGGCAGGCACCGGTACATTCATACGGTCAAAACGCAATTGATGATGACTGGTATTGTGAAACTCAATTGGCGTGACTGCTCGGAAAGCACGTGGTTTTAGCAGATTCAAATCAATACGCCCGTCGACTGAGGTGGCGTAGCAAATCTCACCATTTTGCGGGTCTTTACCAAACCAGGTGTCTTTCGGTTGAATCACGGGAATATCAAAAAGCGGTTCAGAAAGACCATCTACCAGACCAGCGATCCACAATGGCGTACTGATATATAAGGTGCCACGCTGACCCGCGGGAATATAAATCGGATCCACAGGACGAATCACCACCGAGCGATCAGCTAGCCGTGGCATCAAATGAAAGGTACTGTTGGTTTTATGGAACATGTAGCGTTCAATTTTTGCTGGAGGCGGCATAGCAAATTCGATATCGTTCAATATCCGCCATTGTTGTTCGTAGTCATACTGAAATTGAGGACGATGATATTCCAGCCGCCATTCTTTGATGCCGCGAGTCAGACGAAAGAGCAATGAACCGAATTGCCAAGCTTTGGCCTGTTGAAGTTCGAATTGTTGTTCGCCCCACCATTTCAATGTATTGGAAGGCGGTGGTTCAAATTGATTATTTTGAGACAAGATGCAAAATTCCTTTGTGAGTATGCTAAACAGACTTCACGCTGTAATCTGCTTAGAGTACACTCAATACTTTCTCTTATCATTATTTGTGTGATGCAAATACTTAAACAAATACAAATTCCTTATAGTTTTGCGAAGCGACATGGCGTTTTATTGCGCTATGAAGGTGATCAAATTTTTATTGTACGACGCAAGGACACTGCGCGTATTGCGTTGCAGGAAGCGCGTCGAATTTTGGGGAAATCTGCCCACGATCAATTGTGTAGTGATCAGGAATTTCATGCCTTACTCAGTTCTAGTTATGCGGGGGATACCGGCGAATCGCAACAGGTTGCAGCAGGGCTGGAAGATCATCCCGATTTATTGAGTCTGGCCGATCAGGTCCCTGAAGCCGAAGATCTGATGGATCAGGAGGATGATGCGCCGATTGTGCGTTTAATCAATGCCTTATTATCAGAAGCGATTCGGGTCAGTGCTTCGGATATTCATATCGAAGCCTTCGAGAAAAAACTGTCAGTACGGTTACGTGTTGATGGCCAATTGCGTGAGATTGTTCAGCCACGTCGTGAGCTGGCACCGCTGTTGGTCTCACGGATCAAGGTCATGGCCAAACTGGATATTGCCGAAAAGCGGGTCCCGCAAGATGGCCGTATTTCATTGCGTCTGGCTGGACGTGAAGTAGATGTCCGTGTTTCGACCTTACCTTCTTCACATGGTGAACGTGTGGTGATGCGTTTGCTGGACAAGCAGGCGGGGCGTCTCAACATGACCCATTTGGGCTTGATGAAAAATGACTACGAGCGTTTAACCCAACTGGTGCATCGCCCGCACGGCATTATTCTGGTGACCGGGCCAACCGGATCGGGTAAAACCACGACCTTGTATGCGGCATTGTCTGATCTGAATGACAATACCCGTAATATCCTGACTGCTGAAGATCCGATTGAATATCAACTGGAAGGCATTGGACAGACACAGGTCAATACCAAAGTGGATATGACCTTTGCGCGTGCCTTGAAGGCGATGTTACGTCAGGACCCTGATGTGGTGATGGTCGGTGAGATTCGTGATCTGGAAACTGCTGAAATTGCAGTTCAAGCTTCGTTAACGGGTCACTTGGTACTGTCTACCTTGCATACCAATACCGCAATTGGGGCAGTAACCCGTTTAAAAGATATGGGAATCGAGCCATTCCTCTTGGCCAGTTCCTTAATTGGAGTGATTGCCCAACGTTTGGTGCGTACCTTATGTCCGCATTGTGTGACATGGCGAGCGGCAGATGCTTTTGAGCGTCAGGTTTTTCAGCATCTTAAAGCCGATGAAGCTATGCAACTGCCTGAACCGAAGGGTTGCGAAAAGTGTTCACATGTGGGTTTTAGCGGTCGAACGGCTATTTATGAAATCGTGCCAGTCGATGAGTCGATGCGCCGTTTAATTCATGGCAATGCGGCTGAGTATGAACTGGAAAATCATGCACGCCGTCATGCAGCGTCCATTCGTGATGATGGTTTATTGAAAGTCCTAGCAGGAAAAACCACATTGGAAGAAGTACTTCGTGTCACCAATGAAGCTGCTGAAGAATAAATTTAGGCTTTGAAATAAAAACAGCATGCAGATCGCATGCTGTTTTGTTATGGTCGTTCAAATTATGCAGCAGTCACGATATTAAAATTCACATCAATATTGTTGCGGGTTGCATTTGAATACGGGCAAACAATGTGTGCGGCAGCAACCAGTTGTTCTGCTTCCGCTTGTTCCATACCGATCAGATACACATTTAAAGTAACTTCGATCCCAAAACCTGTTGGAATGGGGCCAATACCGACCTCACCTTCTACATAGGCATCTTTGCTGATATTGAACTTATCGCGGTTGGCAACAAACTTCATTGCTCCCAAGAAACAGGCTGAATAGCCGGCAGCAAACAGTTGCTCCGGATTGGTGACTTCGCCGCCCGCACCGCCCATTTCTTTAGGTACGCCGAGTTTTACATCTAAGACACCGTCAGAAGAGGTTGCACGGCCATCTCGACCACCAGTTGCTTTTGCTTTCGCACGATAAACCACTTTTTCTAATGACATGATAATGATCCCTGAATATTATTGAATGCAATTTGATCGTACTGATTCTGAAGCAAAATACAAGTCAGTAAACGTTGCCGATCTTGCCCTCTTTGCTTGTTATACGTGTAGGGTAAATGCCGGTTTGTTGTCGGTGCCATGGTTGTTAGATGTGGGGAGTCCGGTTGTTGCTCGTTTAGTTTGAATAGGCGTGTACGTAGGGCGGGCTGAACAGTGGGAAAATATTATCGATTATAAAAAACAAAAGGCATAAGTAATCAAACTTATGCCAAGGCTAGAAACGTGTTCTGTTAGTGAATTACCACAGATCGGCAATTTTTTTCATCAGACGGGCACGATAACGCGCTGTCGGGTTGCTAAGATTATTTTGGGCTTCAAGTTCAAAATGTTGCTGCCAGGCCTTGATCATTTCCAGCGTGGTACCTTTTTGCTTAATCACAGCAACATCTTCACGTTGAATATTATCTAGACGTTGACGGGCACCTTCTGGACCTGTTCCCCAGCCAATAATCCATTGACCAAACGCATTTAAGGATAAATTCTGCGGGGTAGACAAGATCGTTGCTGAAGTTGCCGATTCCTCGATATTTGCATCAACTGTCATTGCATGAAGTGATGCAGTGGTCCCCAAAAAAAACAAAGCAGCGATAAATCTAAACATGAATAAAGCTTAATAAGAATCAGTTGATGATGTTACATCATGCCTATCCCAAAATCATTCGAATTTGTTCGATCATGATCAAATAAATTGTATTAAATCATGAATCTAGAAAAGCTACATTGTTAAAAATTGAACAATACGGTCAGCACATGTGCTGTTGCCGTTATTTTGTGCAAAACCAACATTGAAAATGTTGCGATTATGGCATTTTTAATAATTAATTAATTTGCGATGTTGCATCAGTGGCATAGAAGCACGTATAGCATTTTGTTCTTCAAGATCAAATGCACTGGTGATGAGACCATGACCTTCAGTCTCGATCATCTGAAGCAGCTGGCCACGACTATTGGTAATCCCGGCATGCCCCCAAGTTTGACGTTTTTCACCATGCCAGCCTTGCTGGGCAGCACCTAAAACATAACATTGGCTATCCATGGCCCGCGCTTGTAGTAGCAACTGCCAATGCATTTGACCCGTCGTATAGGTAAAGGCAGCAGGGGCGGTTAACATATTGGCGCCTTGCTGGCGCAGGGTTAAAGCCAGTTCCGGAAAACGTAAATCATAGCAGACCATCAGGCCGATATTACCAAAAGGTGTTTTGGCAACGATGACCTGATCACCCGGTTCGAAAAATTTAGATTCCTGATAACCGCCAACGGCATCACTGACTTGCACATCAAACAAGTGAATCTTGTCGTAGCGTGCTTCGGTACCTTCAGGACTGATACATAAACTGACGGTTCGAACCCGGCCATCCTGAATGATTGAACCATCTGGACGGAAAGGGCATGGGAGTGTGCCTGCAACAATCCAGATTTGATAACGATGTGCTAATTGTTCTAAACGTGCTTGAATTACTTCGAATTGAGCTGCGGTTTCACGCTGTTTACCCGCAGCAAAGCAGACGAAGTTTTCAGGAAAAACGATCAGTTCAGCTGCCTGAGCTTTACTCTGTTGAATTAATGATTCAATGACAACGAAATTGGCTTCGATATCATTTTGGGAGTTCATTTGTACAACAGAGAGTAAAGTCATATAGGCGCCGCGTTATCAGGTTTAATGATCAAGCGTTTTGTTTATGTGCATCGAGATTGAGGCAATCTTGTTCTTTTTGCAATTGTTTAACCAGAGGTTCAAACATATTCTGGTTATTTTCATTTAAACGCATCAGTGTTTTATGTGCATCGAGCACAGTATTGAGCATGGCACTATGAGTGACATGTTCATCGGTAAGCTCTAACGTACATACACTCGGATCGCCACAGTAATTTAAAATCACAAATACCTGACCTAGCCCCATGCTGTTGGCCAAGGTGGTAATATCCGGATTTGTTGACAGCATGACTGCTTGGATCTGATGAACTTGCTTTAGCTTTAAACCCAGTTTTGCCAGAATGCCTAAAACGGTACTGTCAATAAACGTGGTTTCAGTTAAGTCAACGATTGCACCAACAACATTTTGCTGTTGTTCAATTCGGTTGAGCAGTTTGTCTAGACTTATACAAGAGTGAGCACGCACTTCGCCAATAAGCTTGAAAATATGCGTTCCGTTCAAACTTGCATATTCAACATGACCTGTTGACATATAAATGCCATTTTCAGAGAAAGGATATAAAATTATCCCATAGTGATATTCCAGACACAAGTGGGTGGATGCCTGGATTTGGTTAAGTTAATGATATTTAAATTAATTCATTCGGCGAAGGCTGAGTATTGCAATGTCATCCGCGACATGGTCGGGTGCTTTAAAGGCATCATTTTGCAGGTGTTCGACCAGTTGATTAAACTGATCATTCAGGCCACCATCGAAAGGTTCAAGCGCACCATCCGAACACACAATGAAGCGTGCCTGAGGGCTTAATACACAGCGATGCTCTTCAACTTCCAGTTCCTCGGTGAGCCCTAAGGGAAAGCTACTGGTGGTTAAAATCTGTGGAGGCTGGTTCGGTTCAAAAATGATTGGAGGTGGGTAATGTCCTGCACTCGACCAGCGTACTTCATGGGTCGCCAGATTTAAAATACCAGCCACCATGGTGATATGCTTTTCAATATTTTCTTGCACCAACATGGCATTGAGTTTCTGAATTAATTGTCCTGGTGTTTTTGAGCGACCATGAAAGGCGGCCATCCAAGAGGTTAATAGGCTACTGGTGACACCATGTCCTGATACATCTGCCAGATAGAACAGCACTTCTTCATCATTCAAACGCCAATAGTCATACCAGTCGCCCGACAAATAAGCCGAAGGCTGAAAGAAAGATTCAAACTGGTAGTTCGACAGCTCAATCGGGTTTGGCAACAAACGTTTTTGTAATTCGGCCGCCGAAGGTAAGTCACGGCTATCCTGATTACGTTTATATTGCGCGTCGATCTTGAATAAAGAATGGATTGGATTCTTGGGTAAGCTATCCCAAATCCAGCCCGCCAAGGCTCCCAGTTCCCATGCTTGCGCCAAAGCCGCACCTTCATGTTCAAAGGCAAGTACCACCGTCGGCAACTTCCATTGATACTTTAAAAAATCTTGTACGTCGGCAATCGCAATAATGGTTTGATCATACAAGTCCAGATCATCAACTCGAATGATCTGCAAACTTGGTAACTCGGTTAAAGCTTGATCTAGACAGGGTATGGCGCGTGTGGGTTGAATGAAATACATAGATGAATAGTCAATCCTTTGTATGATCATTTTTAATTCATCATAGATGAAAGATGACCTATAACTATAGTATTGCCAGAGTTTAAATTCCCTGACAATACATAAGTTTGTAAAACATTATTTTAATATGATCATTTTTCGTCAGAAGATGAGTCGTCAACATCATCTGCATCACCAACAAAAGAGACATCATCAGAGTCACCACGTTTCTCTGAAATCTGGAAAGCTTTACGCTGTAAATAGAAATCACGGATCATGGAATATTTATCACCTTTCAGGCTTTCTTCAATATCCAGAATTTGTGAACGTGCATCAACGGCTTGTAATACATTGGTAGACCAGTAAATCCCGTCTTGATCATCCAGTAAATATTTTTGTGGACGTCCAAAACTGTCGGCTGCCAAGCCAAAACCATCACGGAAGGTACTTGGTCCAAAGAAGGGCAACATCACATAAGGGCCAGAAGGTACACCATAATAACCCAGCGTCACGCCAAAGCTTTCTTCTTCTGTGTCTAAGCCCAAACGACGCGCAGGATCAGCAAAACCTAAAGTGGTTAACGTATTTACTGTAAAACGACCTAAAGTTTTTGCTGCTCGGGTAGGGCGGCCTTGAATGAGTTGGTTAACCGCATTCCATGGCTCACCCAGGTTTTTACGGAACTGACGATAAGGGCTACGCACAGGTTCAGGAACTTTAGCCACATATTGAATCGCAACTGGCTTTAACAAGTTACGGTCTAACATGTCATTAAAAGCGTAAATCTGACGATTTAATGGCTGTAAAGGATCTTTCACTGCATCCGGTTGTGCAGCATTGGCATTTACTTTTAAATCATTCTTGGTGAGATGCTTTAAGTCTTTTATGGCTTGAATGGTGGAAACCTTTTGCTCAGAAGTAACCTGTGCTTGTGATGTCGCAGTTTGAGCAGCAGACTCAGTTAGAGTCTCTTGCGCAAATACTGATGAACACGCTCCAGCAGTTAACAACCCAAGCAAGATAAAATTCGAGTAATGCATATAAGTCCTTAATCGCTGTGAGAGCGAAATAATACAGTCATTAAAATGATTGCGTCACTTAACGCAAAACATAGATATCGAGAGTACAGTTTAATTGTTCTTATCGTATTAAAACAAATTCGGTCGAAAAATATAAGAAAAAATGTAATTTTGATCTAAAAATATACACTCGATCAAATAAATCAAATAAATTTAAAAAAGGGTGTTGCATTGGGTTGGGAATGCTGTAGAATGCACATCCATCGGCGGTGATGCAGATAAAAACTTGTTGAGAAACAAGGGTTTGGCTAAAATGGTTAGATTCTTGAGTTGGTTGATAAGTTTGCTAAATATCTAAATT
>NZ_CAJHGI010000009.1:0-158676 GCF_904886855.1 Acinetobacter sp. 'aerobic (ED)' | reverse complement strand
CGATGATTCGTCATCATCAAGCTAGGTCGGCTATATTACTCTCAATTTCTTAAAAGTCAACAGGTAATTTAGATATTTAGCAAACTTATCAACCAACTCAAGAATCTAACCATTTTAGCCAAATCCTTGTTTATCAACAAGTTTTTATCTGCATCACCGCCGATGGATGTGCATTCTACAGTATTTCAGACCAGACGCAAGCACTTTTAAAAATTAAATTATTCGGTTGTTTTATTTTTAAACTTTAACTTATCTAATTTACTGATTTATATAATTTAAAATTTATTCATTATCTTAAAAATTAATTTAGCCAACATTTAAATCGCTCAAATCACTGTTATTTATAAATTTTTATCTATATTTGTTTTAATTATCAGCGAAAATCTTTTTGATTTTGATCATTTCTTTCTCACAAGCTCACTTTTTTTATCAATAAACTGGGTTCCAACTAAAAATTTTATTGAAAAAAATATCTCCAAAAAGCAAAACACCGGTTTTGAGGTGCTCAAAACCGGTGTTGTTATTGTTTTCAGTCGACATCCCCTGTTAGGACGATGTGCCTCTTACAATATTCAAGAAGTAAAGATGACGTTCATATTGATCAATAATGTCCTGAATCAAGTCTTCCTGAGTCCAGTCCATAACATCATAGTTTTGTCCGCCTTCTCTCAAGAATACTTCAGCCTGGAAATATTGCGCTTCATCAGCATCGCCCTGCCCCAGCATAAAACTTGGCGGTACGGTTTCATGCGCATAGACCGTATAGATGAAGTTAATCTCATGATGATGATCGACGCGCAGTTGCAAGCCTTGTTCAGTATTTTGAATGTTCACTTCCAGATGACGGCGTTTAAACTCTTTCTGAATACTTTCAAACGCTTTTCTGACCTGTGTCTCTATATATTCCCTGACCTCAGCTTCAGTATGCGGGTAATGCATGATTAGCCCCAAACGTTGCTGCCAGCTACGCGGATTATGAATTGCTCGCGGTGTAATACGCGCTTCCTGAATCGCCTGCATTTTCGTCACATCGATCTTTAAGGCTTTTAACAGCCCCCAACTCATCAGTAACATGACGAATGTAAATGGCAAGGCGCTCATAATGATTGAGGCCTGCAAAGCAGCCAGACCACCCACCAGGAGTAGAATAATCGCCAAAACAGCCATCAATACGGTCCAGAACAGTCTTTGCCATGTCGGTGAGTTTTCTGTTTTAGCCGTCAGGTAATCTGTCACCAAGGCGCCGGAATCAGCTGAAGTCACAAAGAATAGCATCACCAGTACGGTTGCCAACAAACTCATCACGCCAGCCAAGGGCAAGTGATTCAGAAATTCAAACAACGCCACGGATGAATCATTTTGTACAGCTTGCAGCAAGGTCACATTGTGTTCTTGCATAATACTGAATAAGGCAGCATTGCCTAAGAAACCCATCCAGATAATGGTAAAACCGGTTGGGATCAGTAATACACCGACGATAAACTCACGAATGGTCCGGCCACGTGACACACGTGCAATAAACATCCCCACAAATGGCGACCATGAAATCCACCATGCCCAATACATAATGGTCCAACCACCAATCCAGCCATTCGGTTGATAAGCATATAAGTTAAAGGTCATGCTGAATAGGTTGGAGAAATAAGAACCCGCATTTTGAATAGTGGTCTGTAGCAAATAGATACTTGGCCCAGCAATAAAGACAAAGGCCAACAACACCAGTGCCAAGATCAGGTTCAGCTCGGAAAGACGTTTCACGCCTTTGTCCAACCCCAAAAAGACAGACATTGATGCCAAGATACTGACAAAGACAATCAGGCCAACCTGAATATAGCTACTTTGTTCAACACCAAATAAGTAATGGAGACCTGAGTTAATCTGGGTTACCCCAAAGCCTAAAGAGGTAGCAACACCGAAAACCGTACCAATGGTGGCAAAGGTATCAATACCATCGCCTATAGGACCGTAAATTTTCTTACCAATAATCGGATAAAGTGCGGAACGGGTTTTTAGGGGGAGATTATGACGATAGGCAAAGTAGGCCAGTGCCAAACCAACAACGGCATAAATCGCCCAGGCATGTAATCCCCAATGGAAGAAGGTGATGCGTAAGGCCTGTTGAGCCGACTCTACACTTTCAGGGTCACCACTGGGCGGGCTGACATAATGCATCACTGGCTCTGCCACACCAAAGAACATCAAACCAATCCCCATCCCGGCCGTAAACAGCATGGCAAACCATGAACCATTACTGTATTCAGGCTGGCTGTGATCAGGCCCTAACTTGATTTTTCCGCTGGCAGAACAGGCAATATAAATCAGTAAAATCAAAAAGACAGCGACGGATAAAACATAAAACCAGCTAAATGAATCAGTAATCCATTGTTTAAGCTGTTGGGTCAAAAGTTCAAAGGAACTGGGTGCGACAATGACGATTGCGAGAAAAATCGCAATAATAATGACCGTGCTTAAAAACACGTTTGGATTCACATTCGCAAACTGCGAAGATGGCTTGGAAGGCATAATTCCCTCACGTTATTTTAATGATAGTGGATAGACCGCAAGGGTCAAATAAGACATTCACAGCGTGAATAAAAGCGAGCTCATGCAATGTAAAACTCGAGCTCTAGTATAAAAAATATCAACAATAACGCAGTTGTAATGCTGTAACAGGATATGAAACAAATTATAAATATTTGATTTAATAAAAATAAAGTTTAAGTTCTTGGTCATCGCAATCACTTTGGGCATTGTTGATCAATGCCCAATCACACCTTGCTCGGCTAACTCCGCCAAGTGCTCTGTGGAACAGTATTGTGCTAAGACCTGTTGGGTATGTTCTCCCAAACGGGGTGGAGCAAGACGGTATTCCACAGGTGTGGCAGACAACTTTAATGGCGAGGCTATCATTTTAAAGTGACGGTATTGTGGATGTGGAATCGACACCACCATTTCTCTTGCTTGTACCTGCGGTTCTTGTAATGCCTCCTCCACATTATTGATCATGCCGACCGGCACTTTGACCGCATGAATGCGTTCTACCCAGTATTGTGCAGATTGCGTGAGAAAATGCTGATCCATTAACGTGGTCAATTCACCCCGATGCGCAATCCGGTCCTGATTGAATCTAAACTTGGGATGCGCTGCCCATTCCGCCTGACCGATGGCCTGACACAAGGCTTTAAACTGGGCATCATTGCCACAGGCAATAATAAAGTCCTTATCTTTTGCCCTAAAGGTTTGATAAGGCACAATATTGGCATGCGCATTGCCCCAGCGTTGCGGTGCCTGACCGGTAATCAGATAGTTCATGCCATGGTTGGCTAAACCCGCAACCTGTACATCTAGTAAGGACAGATCAATATGTTGTCCTTTGCCTGTACGTTGACGCGACCAGAGCGCTGCCTGAATCGCAATGGTGGCATATAATCCGGTTTGTAAATCCGTGACTGCAACCCCCACCTTTTGTGGGCCGCCACCCGGCAAATCATCCTTTTCACCGGTAATACTCATCAATCCGGCCATGCCCTGAATGACAAAATCATAACCCGGCTCAGACGCACGAGGTCCGGTTTGCCCAAATCCGGTAATCGAGCAATAGACCAGTCCCGGATTGATCTCACGCAGGCTGGCATAGTCCAGACCATATTTATGCAGTGAACCGACTTTATAATTTTCAATCAGCACATCACTGTCCTTGACCATTTCCCGTAACAAGGCCTGACCCTGTTTTGAGGCAAGATCAATGGCAACCGAATATTTATTCCGGTTGGCAGACTGATAATAGCCCGCCTCGCGCGTGGGCTGTCCTGCATCATCCTTCATCCACGGCGGACCCCACATCCGGGTATCATCGCCGGTTTGAGGACGTTCAATCTTGATCACTTCAGCCCCCAGATCCGCCAGAATCTGGCTACACCACGGTCCTGCCAGCACCCGGCTCAGATCCAGTACACGTAAGCCTGTTAATGCACCCATGTTCTATCCTCCTTGCTTATGATTGTTGTGGATCGTATTGGCGATCCCGAATAAAAAGCCCCGGTAACACACCCGCAATAAAATAAGCGGCACCCATGACAATAAAAGCCATGGTGAATGTTCCGCCAGAGGCTAAAAAACCGATGGTGGCCGGTGCAATCGCCGCCCCAACCCGACCAATGTTATAGGCTCCGCCAATGGCAGTACCGCGAACATCCGTTGAAAAAGATTCCGCCATATAGGTGGCATTGACCCCATATGGAATCCCATAAAGAAATCCAAAGGTAATGAGTAAATACAGAATATTGTCAGGGGTATTAAAGAAGATAATGATCGGCAGGAAGATTGCGCTGGCCAGTGTTCCAAACACGAAAATGGCACGGCGGTTAAATTTATCTGCCAGATAACCCGCCAGAATCTTGCCTAGAATCATTGCCGTATACGAACCCACCATATAACTGGTCAGCGATTTGAAGTTCATATTCACTTCGGTTTCCAGATAACTCGGCATCCAGTTGTTAATGCCGTAATAACCGAACTGTAAAAAGAAAGCTGTCATCATCCAGAGCAGGAACATTTTGCGATGTTTGAAATTGGCAAAAATCTGTTGATAAATACTTTGGCTTTTCGGTTGTGGTTGCGTCGTAATAACTTGCTGCGTTTGCGGAGTCAAACTCTTCATTTTCGTCAGCTGCCAGGATTTAGGCTCAGGCACAAAGCGCTGTAAGATGATATTGATCGCTGCTGGAATTACGGTAATAAAGAATAAAATACGCCAGCCATGTTCCGGAATGATGGCACCAGCAAGTAAGGTTGCCACGATATAGCCAACCGTTTGTCCGGTTTGCAAGGTGCCCAGTACTGTGGTGCGATAGGAGGTCGGAACATACTCCGCCATTAAGGTATTGCAGGCCATATAAAGGGCGCCAATCCCTAAAGCCCCAATAAAACGTAACGACATAAACTGTTCAAAGCTTTGGGTAAAACCCAATAGACAGGTGGCAATTGAAAAGAAAGTCACAGAATGGGCAATGGTTCTGACCCGTCCATATTTATCACAGGCCCAGCCACCCAGAATACCGCCAATTCCCATCCCGGCGAGAGAGGCACTCCCCAGCGCACCCGCCTGAAAGGTTGATAATCCAAATTCTGCCTTTAAACTGGTGAGACTGTATGACAGCAGCATGATATCTATACCATCTACCACCATGGCGAAGTAGGCAAACAGCAAGGCAAATTTCCATGTGTGTGGCGTAATCCGCGCATAGGTTCCCAGATTAGAAGGCCATTTGCTCATCGCTGAGCTTGCTACCGTTTGAACATCATTGTTCATTTGACACCTCATTTTCTCAAATGGGTCTGGTCTTTCATCAACCATTCAAGTGATGAATCCTTTGCGACAGTGCTATTTATTGTTTTGGCAAAGTGTCATTTTCTACCGGAAATGTGCTTGATGAATCCTTGACGATTTTAATTGCTATAAGTCAATTTTTTAGGCATGAGTTTGCCCGAAGATACGCCCGCAAGCGTATCTTTGCGTTTAAACAATGCAGAAGTTTTAGTTAGAAAATGCAGCGATACCGGTTTGTGCACGCCCGAGAATCAGGGCATGTACATCATGGGTGCCTTCATAGGTATTCACCACTTCCAGATTGACCAGATGACGGGCCACACCAAACTCATCACTGATGCCATTGCCACCCATCATGTCACGCGCCAAACGGGCAATTTCCAGCGCTTTACCACAGTTATTGCGTTTGATCAGCGAAGTCCCTTCTACTGAAGCAATGCCTGCATCTTTCATTTGCCCAAAACGCAAAGCCGCTTGCAGGCCCAGCGCAATTTCGGTCTGCATATCCGCCAGTTTCTTCTGAATCAGCTGATTGGCTGCCAGTGGTCGACCAAACTGTTTACGGTCCATGGTGTATTGATGGGCAGTATGCCAACAAAATTCAGCGGCCCCCATTGCGCCCCAAGCTATGCCATAACGGGCACTGTTCAGGCAGGTAAATGGCCCTTTTAGGCCGCGCACTTCAGGAAAAGCATTTTCTTCCGGCACAAAGACCTGATCCATCACGATTTCACCGGTAATCGATGCTCGCAGCCCGACCTTGCCATGAATCGCAGGCGCAGATAGCCCTTCCCAGCCTTTTTCCAGAATAAAACCACGAATCTCCCCGACATTGCCAGTTTCCGAGACTTCTTTGGCCCACACCACAAATACATCTGCGATTGGGCTATTGGTAATCCACATTTTGCTACCACTGAGGCGATAACCGCCTGCAACCTTTTTGGCACGACATAGCATACTGCCCGGATCAGAGCCATGATCCGGCTCGGTCAATCCGAAACAGCCAATGTATTCACCTGTCGCCAGTTTAGGCAGGTATTTCTGTTTTTGTGCTTCGGTACCAAATTCGGCAATCGGCACCATCACCAGTGAACTTTGCACACTGGCCATCGAACGATAGCCCGAATCTACGCGTTCAATCTCGCGTGCAATCAAACCATAACTGACATAGTTTAGCCCCGCACCACCATACTGCTCCGAGATGGTTGGGCCTAATAGACCTAGCTCACCCATTTCCCGAAAAATACTTGGATCGGTTTTTTCATGACGGAATTGTTCCAGTACCCGTGGCATGAGTTTGTCTTGACAATAGGCCTGAGCGCTATCCCGAATCATGCGTTCTTCCGAGCTGAGTTGCTGTTCGAGTAAAAAGGGATCTTGCCAGTTAAAAGAGACACGCTTTCCTTGATTTGCCATGACTTGTTATCTTCCTGTTGATTAATCTTGATATACGTTCTGCTCTTGATGCTAGGCCAGATTATGCCCTCAGGCAAACGATGTTTTTTCATACAGCTATGCGTTTTATGCATAGCTCAATTGCAATCCGTGGCATGCTTCTGTTAAAAATAAAGCAGAGAATAATTTATAAAACATGAATTATCCGAACCTCATTACTGGTTTTCGCACGCAACACAAGGACGCTGTTATGCGACGTATGATTCCTTCACTGCAATCATTGATCTGTTTTGAAGCCGCTGCCAAACATAAAACCTACACCCATGCGGCACAGGAACTGAGCATGACCCAAAGTGCCGTTTCCCGACAGATTCAGCAACTGGAAGCGTTTCTGAATCTGCCGCTGTTTCATCGGGTACGACATGGTGTCGAACTGACCGTTGCGGGCGAACAATATCTGAAAAATATCAAGACGCATTTGCTCGGGCTGGAACATAGCACACTCGACCTGATGTCACATCAAGGTTTAGGCGGTACGCTCAAACTGGGCGTAGTACCCACCTTTGCGACACGCTGGCTACTGCCACGCCTGCATCGTTTTAATGAAAAATATCCAGAAATTACCATCCATCTGGAAACCAGCACCAAACCTTTTCTGTTCAGTGAGCAGATTTTCGATGCTGCCATCTATGCAGGTACACCCGCTCAGGTAGAAAACTGGCCTGGCACGACTGCACATTTTTTGATGCAGGAAGACGTGGTTGCCGTTTGCTCGCCGACGCTGATTAGAAAGTTCTTCCCTGATTTGATTCAAAATCAATCAAGCTCGACACTGGATTTGTCTCCAGAACAGCTCTCACAACTGCCCTTATTACAACAAACCACTCGCCCAGCGATCTGGAAAGAATGGTTCGACAGTCTGGCCTATAACGCACCTTATGCGATGGAAGGTCAACGCCATGAACTATTTTCCATGCTGGCCGTGGCGGCAACCCACCATCTTGGTGTGGCCCTGATTCCACAAATGCTGATCGAGAAAGAACTGAGTCGAGGAGAATTGATGATCGTGTCATCACACAAACTCAGTGGTTCACGTTGCTATTATTTTGTTTATGCCGAACAGCCGCATAATCCGATTATGCTGAAATTCATCGAATGGCTGGAACAGGAAACCACAACCCGTTCCAATGCTACAACGAATTACTGATTTTTGGGTAAATGCGCAATATATTGCAGTGCAATCAGACGCGAGACCACCACGGCCAGATACATCACTCCGCCAAACATTTGCAGCATGGCAAGCACGCGGGCGGCTGGGCTCATCGGCATCAAGTCCGATAAACCGGTTGCCGATTGCAAACTAAAACTCAGAAACAGCAAATCCAGCCAGCTTTGCAGCGCTTGGGGCTGATTGGGATTCAGGAAACTGTTCGGCAAAAGTAGCTGACAAATACTGTATAAAAAGGCAAAGGCCCAGGCGATCAGGGTAAATACTGCACCTGCAGCAAACAATTCATCTTTGGTGAGATAGCGGTCGGCAAACATATAACGAAGCAAGCCATAAGCTGCATAGAAATAGGCCATTGCTTCAAAACTGTAGGCCATGATCTGGATGGTCGGTGTGCTATAGCCATTAAACAGCATAATCGAAAAGACAAATGCACCACTGACAAAGATGAGCCCCCAAAAGGTAAATACCGGGGTTTGCCGGATCACCTTGGCAATAATTAACAGCGCCAAAACACCCAATGACCAAGTCAAGGCACGATATTCACTATCACCATAGGTCAGCATATACAGAATTAATAAGGCCAGTTGAACCAGCAACAACCATGCGGATGGCAGCAAACGAAAGGTACGCCAGAATTGTTTTAAGCTTTGCATGTGCTTTTCCTGAATCTTGTTATGCTTTTCATTTTTGTTGAGTGCATCATACTGCATCTAAAAAAGAAACAATCATTTTAGACAGTTCTTGTTGCAGGCGTTGTTCTTCGATCAGAAAAGTATTTTTACTGGCATAACGCATCATGGTAAATAAGGTACTGTTAATAATCACAAACGACTTATGTTTTAAGGTTTCAAAATCCCAGTGCGGATAATAACGTCCGAATAAATACATGCCGACTTCTAAAAAGTGCTGCTCTAACACTTGTGCCGCTTCCGAGTCACTATAGGCATGCCAGTTTTTTAAAATTTCGATCAAAAAACCCTGATCAGATTTTAACGATTCAAAGCCAAAGGCAATACTTAATGTGATGATGTCCTGAATAGTAGTTTGCTGTTGTAGCATCACCAGTTGCTTTACCGCCTGTCCCAAGTTTTCGCTTTTACGTAGTAATAATTCCGCAATGATTTGCTCTTTATTTTCAAAATACTGATAAATCGATCCGACACTGACCCCTGATTTTTCAGCAATTTTAGGTGTGGTCACCTGCAAAACCCCATGTTCAGAAATACATTGCTGTGCCCCTTCCAGAATACTTTCAACGATCATTTTGGCGCGTTGCTGCTGCGGTCGTTTTCTCATGCTCAGCCTCAATTGAAATGCGAATTGAATGCGAATAATTATTCATATTAAGCTTTGATTAAATAACAATCATAGGCTTTATGCAATGCACGGCATCGTTAAACCTAAACGCTTGGCGGCGTTTGAAGATATGAGTCAGTCCAATATCAAAACCAAAATTCTGAGTTATATGTCCCATCAGCAGGTTCAGCCCAGTTATCAAGACTATCAAGCACTGAATACCGCTCTGCAAAGTGGTGATGAACCCATGGATCAACTGCTGCTTTGGGTGCTCCAGAATCCAAAACAACACCGTAAATACTTTGAAACCGCGCTATATCAAGGCCTCGATAAACTGCCACATGAAATTCCTGAACTCACGACCTTCTTCAAATTCGTTGAACAAAAACCTGGTTGGTATGATCAAAACAAAATTGATGAAGCACTCAAGTTTACCTATCGTCTCGGCATCAATAATGGCCTGATCCTGCGGGATTTATCCTTAATGACCGGCTACCTGTATCCGGGTTTCAACCAGCCCTTAATCCTGACCGGCGCATTAAAAAAACAGGCAGGCACACGGCTGGCGGAAACCACCAAATGGTGGGTCGATATTACTGAACCGGATGGTTTTGACCGTTTTAGCAAAGGCTTTACCTCTACCATTTTTGTCCGTTTTATCCATGCCTTGGTTCGTCACCAATTGCAAAAATCCGAGAAATGGGATGCCGAAACTTGGGGAATCCCGATTAACCAATATGATCAGGCCATGACCAATATTGCCTTTAGTGGTGTAGTGCTGATCGGCATTCGCGCTTTGGGAATTTTTCCAAGCAAGCAAGAAGTCGACAGCTTTTTACATTTCTGGAAATATGCAGGCTGGTTGATGGGCGTTGAAGAGAAATGGCTGGTTGATCATGAGGCAGAGGGCTGGAAACTGATGTACTGGATGCAATTTGCCCATCCACAGTCCGATGCCAGCAGTATTTCACTTGGTTCAAGTCTTTCCAAGGAGCCATTCGAACGCAAATACCGCTATCTCCGCACTTTCCAGCAAAAACTGGCCTATAAGCAACATCTGGAAATTACCCAGTTTTTTATTGGTCGTAAGAAAATGCAGAAACTCGGCTTAGCTCCGCAATCGGCCTCATGGTTTGCCTACTATCTGATTGGTCGAAATTTAGCGTTGTATAGCAGTGCCCGATATATTCCAAAATTGAATCGTTTTCTTGAGCAAAATGGACGTCATTTGCAACGTATTGGCTTGTCACTGTATCGCAATCAGTCGCAGCAGCTGGCCAGCATGCATCAATAAGCCATAAAAAAAGCCCTCAATCAATGAGGGCTTTTTTTAGCTCAAGCGAATTAGTGATCTGACGCGCCAGAAGCACCGATCCCGGTCATTGAGCGAACAAACTGAGCATCAAAGGCTTTACGCTCTTTTTCTGCACGTGCTGACTTGTCGGTTATAGAGAAGAACCAGCAGCAGAAGAATGACAGTGGCATTGCAAATAATGCTGGGCCATTGAATGGGTTTGGCGCAGTTTCAGAAATCGCCAGCGTATCTACCCAAACTGCTTTCGACAGAATGATCAGGCTGACTGCACCGACCAAACCTACGACACCACCAATCACTGCACCACGTGTGGTTAAGCCTTTCCAGAACATGGATAACACCAACACCGGGAAGTTTGCACAACAGGCTACCGAGAATGCCAAGCCAACCATGAAGGCCACGTTTTGTTTCTCGAACAAGATACCCAAGATCATGGCAAAGATCGCTAAACCTAAAGTTGCGATTTTTGACATTCTTAACTCAGACGCAGGTGTGGTTTGGCCTTTTTTGAATACGTTGGCATAAAGGTCATGTGAAATTGCAGAGGCACCTGACAGTGTTAAACCAGCAACAACCGCAAGGATCGTTGCGAATGCTACTGCCGAGATAAAGCCCATGAACAAGTCACCGCCCACCGCATCACTCAGGTGAACCGCGGCCATGTTGTTACCGCCTACCAACTCTAATTTTCCTGTCACTGCTGCTTTGGCAAGATCAAGGAATTGCGGGTTGTTGGCAACAAACAGGATCGCACCAAAACCAATGATGAAAGTTAACAGATAGAAGTAACCAATAAAGCCTGTTGCCACCACAACTGATTTACGTGCTTCTTTGGCATCTTTTACCGTGAAGAAACGCATCAGGATATGCGGCAAGCCCGCGGTACCAAACATCAAGGCAAGACCGAGTGAAAGCGCATCAATCGGATTGGCGGCAAGTTTACCTGGCCCCATGATCTTGGCAGCCTCATCCCAGCTCATGCTATGCGCCTGGCTATACACTCCAATCGCCTGGTTAAACATATTGGTGAAGCTAAAGCCAACCGCTTTCATCACCATAAAGGCCATGAAGGTCGCACCGCTGAGTAGCATCACCGCTTTAATGATCTGTACCCAAGTGGTTGCCAACATGCCACCGAAGATCACATACGCCATCATCAACAGGCCCACGATCACCACCGCAATGTTGTAGTTCAAACCAAATAACAATTTGATCAACTGACCTGCACCGACCATCTGTGCAATCAGGTAGAACGCCACCACAACCAGTGAACTGAAAGCCGCCAAGGTACGCACTGGCTTTTCTTCCAGACGGAACGACACCACATCGGACAGGTTATATTTACCCAGGTTACGTAAACGCTCCGCAACGAGGAACAGTACGATTGGCCAACCGACCATGAAACCCAGTGAATAGAGCAGGCCGTCAAAGCCCGAACTGAATACCAGTGCAGAAATACCCAGGAACGATGCGGCAGACATATAGTCACCCGCAATCGCCAAACCGTTTTGGAAACCGCTAATTCCGCCACCAGCAGTATAGAAATCTTGTGCAGACTGGGTTTGCTTGGCTGCCCATTTGGTAATGAACAGGGTAAAACCGACAAAGATCGTAAACATGATGATCGCGTGCCAGTTGGTCGCTTGCTGTTCAGCGGTACCTAGATCCGGGCCTGCGAAGGCAATACTTGTGCAGCAAAAGCTCAACAGTGTGAACAGTACCGCTTTGAATGAGGTCCCTTTCATCTCAGTGCATCCCTTTTTCACGTGCAATGGCCTCAACTTCCTTGAGGGCTGCTTCATTCAACTGGTCAAGCTTGTTATTGGCAATGTAGGAATACACACCACATAACACAAATGACAACACAATAATGCCTAAACCGAGGGGAATACCCCAAGTGGTCACACCACCGCTAAATGAACTTGCTAAAAATTCTTTGTTATAGCCAACCAAAAGCATAAATCCAACGTAGATAAACAGCATGATTGCTGTTAATGTCCAACTTAATGTACGCTTTTTGCTGACCATTTCCTGAAACTTTGGATTATGTAGAATTCGATCTACCTGAGAATCATCCATAATCAACTCCTTATTTTTGTGTCCAACCATGGACCCCTTTTTACGTGGGATTTTTCATTATCCAACTTAACAAGATTATGCTTGACTCGTAACTTAGACTTTGGTCTCTAAATGCAATTCTCTACTCCTTGCTGTACCTGTGCTTCGGGTATGATTAAAAATGGAAGTTGATCACGTGAGCAATATGAACAGTTGGCTTATTCTCGGGGTATTGGCCCTGTACATCGTGCTGCTATTTGGCTGTGCCTTTTTTGGTGAAAAGCACGCCAGCCGTTTAAGTATGCGTGGTCGAATGCTGCTGTTCAGCTTAACCCTGGGCGTATATTGCTCTTCATGGACCTTTTATGGCGCCACCGGTGCTGCTGTTCGCCAAGGCGTGATTTTCCTGCCGATTTATCTGGGACCATTGCTGTTTATCTGGTTTGGTTATGATATCTGGAAACGATTGGGTCGTATCCGCCAGCATCATGCCATTTCATCAATTGCCGATTTCGTGGCTGCCCGCTACGGTAAAAGCGGAAGTCTGGCCGCCTTGGTGACCATTCTCGCCGTGATTGCGATTGTGCCCTATCTGGCGTTGCAACTACGCGCCATTGCACTGAGTGCCTCGGTGATTCTGGAGCAAAACGCGCATATCCATACCACCACCAATAGTGTTCTGGTACTGACTGCGGTACTGGCGATTTTGGCGATGATTTTTGGGACCCGGCATATTGCCCATACCGAACAGCACGGTGGGTTAATGTTAGCCGTGGCCTTTGAGTCCTTTGTTAAACTGTTTGCCCTGCTCTGTGTGGCAGCCTTCTTCTTATTACAGTCACCCGACAATATTAAACAGGTCAGTACCGACGTACATCAGCATTTTCATGACCTGCAACAACTGGGTGTGCCTGAAACTTTCTGGGTGCAAACATTACTGGCAGGTCTCGCCATGATCTGCCTGCCACGCCAGTTCCATGTGGCGGTGGTGGAGTTACGCGATGAAAAACATATCCGTGGCGCACGGCGCTGGTTTGCGGCCTATCTGATCCTGACCGTCATGGCAATTATTCCAATTGCCAGCTGGGCGCTGCATTCTCTACCCGAATCGCTGGGCACACCAGATATTGCCGTACTGGCCTTACCGATGAGCTATCAGCAGGATTGGTTAGCGCTGTTGGCCTTTCTCGGAGGCTTTTCCGCATCAACTGGCATGCTGTTAGTCGCCTCAGTGGCCTTATCGATCATGCTCAGTAATGACCTGATCATGCCAGCTCTGTGGCGGTTTAAAATTATTTCACGGCATGACCAGCATTTACCGCGCGTGCTCAAACTGACCCGGCGCATTAGTATTATTAGCGTGATGTTACTGGGCTTTTTATTTTTCCATTTCTTTAATGATATCAATCAGCTCTCGGTATTTGGCTTACTGGCTTTTAGCGCCGTGGCACAGTTTTCACCGGCCTTGATTGGCGGTCTATACTGGCGTGGTGCAAGCCGTCAGGGTGTGTATGTCGGGCTATTGATGGGCTTCGCCATGTGGAGTTACACCTTACTGTTCCCGACGGTCCTGCGTAGCCTGCCCGACCAATATCAGGATTTGGCACAGCATATTTTACTGTTTGGACCGTTTGATATTAATGGCTTGCGTCCAGAGGCCTTACTGGGTTTTGAATCCTTTGCTCCGCTGACACATGGGGTATTGTGGTCTTTAGGTTTGAATGTGGTGCTGTATATCTGGGTATCACGTCTGTACCGGCCCAGCGTGGCGGAACAAATTCAGGCGGAAAGCTTCTTCTATTATGAAAGCAAACCGCTGCCATCAGCCCAGTCCAATACCGATCTTACTGATCTGCACCTGAATGCCGCCCGCCTGAAAGTCGGCGACTTACTGGCGCTAGCCAAACGGGTCACAGGCGATAAACCGACGCTACAGGCTTTTCAGCAATTTTGTGAACAGAATCATGTGGTTTTAAATGAAAATCATGTGGCCAATGGCATGTGGTGGCGCTTTACCGAGCAGTATCTGGCCGGGATTATTGGGGCAGCCTCTGCCCGTACCTTGTTGACCACTGCCATGATTAACAATGGTCTGGCCTTGGGACAAGTCGCCAATATTCTCGACCAGGCCTCGCAATGGCAGCGTTTTAACCAGAATCTGTTGATGACCATGATCGACCATATGACCCAAGGCGTCAGTGTGGTAGACAAAAATATGTGTCTGGTGGCCTGGAACAATCAATACCTGAAACTGTTTGATTATCCAAAAGATCTGGTTTACGTCGGCTGCCCGATCGCAGACCTGATTCGCTATAACGCGGAACGTGGTGAGTGTGGTCCGGGCCCAGTCGAAGAACATGTGCGTAAACGACTGCACTGGATGAAAGTGGGTAGCGCCCATGAGTTCGAGCGAATTCGTAAAGATGGTCTGGTGATCCAGATGCGGGGGAATCCTATTGAAGGCGGTGGTTTCGTCACCACCTTTGCCGATATTACCGCGTTCCGTGAAAATGAAGCGGTGCTGGAAGAGCGCGTCAGTGACCGCACCCAGCAGCTTGCCAATGCCCTGACCGAACAGCAACTGGCACTGGAACAGGCGGATAAAGCCAATCAATCGAAAAGCCGTTTCCTGGCAGCCGCCAGTCACGATTTACTCCAGCCCATGCATGCAGCACGTCTGTTTAGTACTGCGCTAGAACAAAGTGTCCATTCGGCAGAAGATCAGCAGACCTTACAACAGCTGGATCGGGCACTGTACGGCGCGGAAAGTATGCTCTCTGCCCTGCTCGATATTGCCCGTTTAGAAGGTGGCACCATCCAACCCAAACGTCAGGCTTATTCCTTGCATGATCTCTTGAATGATCTGGAGTTACAGTTCAAATCCATTGCAGCCCAGCGTGATATTCAATTGTCCGTGCACGATACCAAGTTCTGGGTCGACACCGATCCGCAATGGATGCGGCGGATTATCCAGAACTTTGTCAGCAATGCTTTACGCTATACCGCACGGGGCCGTGTCGTGGTCGGTGTGCTACGTTCAGCTCAGCGCCCTCATCATATTCGCATCGGGGTCTGGGATACCGGCCCGGGTATTCATGAACAGCAACGCCTGAAACTGTTTCAGGAATTTGAGCGCTGTGGACACACCTCGCCTTGGGGTGAACAGGGTCTGGGTCTCGGACTGGCCATCGTACAACGGATGACCAGCCTGCTGGATTTCCCCGTGCATGTCTATTCCGAGCTGGGCAAAGGCTCCTGTTTCATGATCGAAGTGCCTTTAGCCGAAGCACCCAAAATTCAAATGGCAACACCTCAGGTAACGGCATTGCAGCATACGGCCTATAAAGTGCTATGTCTGGACAATGATGAAACCATTCTGGAAGGCATGCGAACCTTGCTAAGCAAATGGGGCTATCAGATCTTCACCGCAACCGAACCGGAAGAAGCACTACGCTTAATTGAGCAGGAAGACATTCAGGTCTGGCTGATCGATCAGCATTTGAATCATGATCAACGGGGTCTGGACTTTATTGAACAACACCGACTGGCCCATATTCCTGTGGCATTAATTACCGCAGATTCTGATCCGGAGTTACCGCAATACTTAAAACAGCAGAATATTGTGTTGCTGAAAAAGCCGCTCAAGCCTGCCGGTTTACGGGCCTGGTTATCCGGTTTAAAAATCATGCCGATGCAATAAATGACCAAATATTTTGCAGCCATAGGCAAAAATCATCAAAAAGTAGCACTTTGAGTGCTGATAAATTGACCAAAATGCTCAAATGATTTTTGACTATGGCAAAAACGTTCACTTACATTAGTGAACGTTTGTACACTTACTTACAATTAATTAAACATTTGTTTTTATTTATAAATTTTACCCTTAAAAACCAGTCTACAACTTTAGTCGTATTCTACTTGCTTTGTTGATCCCGCATAAATTGATGCATAAATGGAAACCTGTGTCTCATCGTGTTGGGTTTCTTGCAACAGACTGTCGAAAAGGACATTGATCATGAATAATAGTCACCCCACCACCGACCATAGCTCGCAACAGTTTTATCGCCAATACAGTGCCAACGCCTTATTACCACAACTGGACTGGCAACATATTTTTGTACATAGCAAACTTGAAGATACACATTTACGTGCCCTGGATGCGCTTTATCAGGCGGCGGTCCCGCTGGCCCTGAATGTATTCCATGAACTGAATTTTGATGTGTTTACGCCTGCAGCCTACCATCCACAAGGGTTGGGCTTATTTGAAAAACTGGCTCAACAAGAACAGAAGTTTTTAGATGTACTTGAGGCAGAGTCTGCCCATCTCGACCATGAAACACGTCATCAGATCTGGAGCATGCTATTACGTGGCGGTGCGGTTCTGGTCTTTAAAGCCTGGTTAAGCCATGTCAAAGGTGATGCAAACCAACTGGACAAAAGCCAGTTTGATGAACTTTCCGATTTACTGTTTATCAAGACACGTCCTGAGCAATTGGCGCAACGTTTAAAAGTCGAAGTCAATGCACCATTCACCCACATTTTCCTGATGCATGATAATGATGTTTTCCTCGATCATTTTAATAGTCTGGAAACCGCTGCTTTATTTGTTGATTTAGGCGTTTACGATGCCGCCTTTTTAAGTCTGCGTGACGACCGCGTGGCGGAATACCTCAAAAGTAAAGCTTATGTCACCCAAGAACAGATTGATGATCTGCAATGCGCATTAAATCCTTTATATTGCGATAGCCTGATGCCAAAACAGGACTGTCTGGCCTAAGCAGTCGAAGCCACAATCAAGATTGTGGCTTCACTTTGATATTGAGCTTAAGAAGCATTTTTTTCTAAACGCTGTTTATGAATCTGCATCACCACATCACTAAATTCATTTAAAACATAATGCACCCATAAACGGCTATACCAGTTATATTCGGTGGATAACCGATAATCAATGCTCAGAATCAACCTGGTAGTGTTTGCATCGATTTGTTCCAGTTGATAATCTGTTTTCAGCAAATCGAAATATTTCCCGCCCATTTCCAGATGATCATCCAAGGACCCCTTCGGAAACGAATCTGGCGCAAACTGGTATGTCCAGGACAATAGATACGGCGCATGCGATGCGGTCACCTTTTCTTCAAACTTGATGCCACGTTCCCACTGGATGGTGCGGACCAGCTCACCCTGACGCTGCTCGGTCATGCCAAAAACAGGTTTGGGAAAGCCCATGGTAAAAATAAAACTGTCTTTAACTTCCTCGGGTTGTATCGTGCCAATCTGGTTAATGGCCTGAAATACTTGCTGTGCTGGCGCATGAATCACAACCGAGCGCTGGGTTTGACCATATTCGGTACGACTAAAATCAGGTAATAACAACCATAAAATCAACGGCAGCAGTGCAAAAGAATAGATTTTGGCGCTGGGTTTCCATAAATAATGACAAATTAATCGCATAAAACCTGCACCTAACAGCAGGCCGATCAGTAAAATCGGCAACAGCATGATCAGACAGATAATCCCTTCTCTTAACACGATCACGCAAAACACAATCACGATCACAAAAACCAGCGGCTGAATCTTGAAAAGCTTGGTCAGGAAAATAGGATTGGGCTGTTTTCGAATCATAAAGTATTCGAATAATGCACCCAATAGTGCAGGAATAACCAAGACAATCACAAAGGACATCAGATCTTGCGAATAACTGCTTAACAGTACTGTCACTGCGATCAGGCCCATCGCCACAATTAAAGGCAACACCATGACAAAAGAAGTTCTGGATGGATAAACTTTTTCTAACTGAAAAGGAAGCGGGGTGTCAGTGCCTTTGCGTACAATCAGATAATCGTATGCTTCATTCTTGATTTTATGTATTTGATAATCTTGAATACCTGCCTGCAACAAGCGTTGCTCCAGACTGTTACGCGTCTGTTCTGTCCATTCGGTGACCTGAATACGGACATAACCTTGTTGTTGTAATTCTTGAATAATTGTATTGGAATCCTGAAGATGATGCATGTAAGCCTCGTCAAAACGCAATCAGCTCAATGCAGATCATTGAGCTGACTGATTCTAACTCAGCTTAGAACTTCATGCTCATCCGCATCCAGTAGTTGCGACCGGTATTATTGAATTGCTCTTCGCTGGCAAAACCAAAACCTGAACTGCCCGCTTTATTGAGGTGTTCGGTATAGGTTTTATCGAGCAGGTTATCAACGCCCACTGAAAGATCGACATCTTTACTCAGACTATAACTGCCATTCAAAGAAATGGTTGAGAAACCTGCACTTGGTTTCAGGTCATATCCCACAATATTGCCCTGATGCAAACTGACACGATTTTGTTGATCCACCACACGCCATAACATACCGAGTGTATATTTATCAGCAACATAACGCAGATTCACACGGCCTTCTAAAGGTGCAATTTGTGGCAATGGCGTATTGTCGCTGGTATTTTTACCCCAGGCATACATCGCACTCAGGTCGGCCTGAATATGATCGGTAAACTGATAGCCAACGCCAGCCTCAGCCCCTGCAATGGTGGCATCGACATTCTTGGCACCTGCGGTGATTCCGCCGCTACCATGCCCGCCATGTCCACCTGCATGTAAGTGGCTATGATCGTGGTAGTTCATCAAGATATAGTCATCGATCAGTCCGGCATAAGCAGACACCCATGAATTAAATGCGCCTTGTTGTTGGGTAAAACCAAGATCGAGCTGTAAAGTTTTCTCCGGACGCACACCGTTAAAGGTGTTGCTCGAACCCGCATTGCCGTGCTCAGGACTGAATAGCTCCCAATAATCAGGCATACGTTCGACATAGCCCAGTCCGACATAGCTGTTGAGGCCATGCTCGGCATTTTCATTTTCCAGACGCACAAAAGCACTCGGCAAGGTTTTTTCCAGCTGGGTATTGAAACCTTTGGCCTTAGAGTCAGCACGCTCATCATCCACCTTGACCTGGTCTACTCGAGCACCTGTCACGATCTTGTTTTGCGGATTGAGTTGATAGCTCAACTCACCAAAAGCACCATAAGACTGGAAACGCATATCCTGACGGAATGGAATATTCATGGATGGCATGGTCGGTGATGACATACTGCCGCCATGTTTATTGAACTGCGAGTCAACCCCGGTGATCAGGCTCCACTGATCCCATTCAGAGGTCATGGCCAGACGTGAGTTCAAGGTACGGCGCGTCACTTGCATGTCCATTGGCATCGGCATTTTCATGACATGATCACCATGCTTCATTTCAACCATAGGCGGGGTTCTCAGGCTGAAATTATCCATGATGTGATCGTTATAGCTATAGTTCACCTGACCTTCAATTTTCTTGATCACATCGGTGATATTTTTCTTTTCAAAGCGTAGACCTAAACTTTCACGCGCGAATTGAGCACCGTCCATCTCACGGCCTGCATATTCAGACTCGCCATCTGCCTTGCCACCGGTCAGTTCTACCCAGGTATTTTCATCCGGTGTCCAGCCCAATGCCACATCGGCATTCCAGCGTTCCCATGAAGACGGCACGGTTTTACCGTCACCATCCTGATAGCTGTTCGACTCGGAACGATTGGCATTTAAACGGATATATTTTTTCTCATCCCCCACCGCAGCTTCAACATTCTGGTCTAAACGTCCAAATGAACCCCACAGTACACTGGCCTGCCCACGATACGGTTTGGCCTGAGTCAGTTTCTCAGGTTGACGTTCAAAAATCACGGTTGCCGCTGAACCGGTATTGGCATATTGAACGGTCTGTGGTCCTTTAATCACCGAAATACGGTCATAGCTTTCAGGTGAAATATAAGAAGTCGGTGCATCCATACGACTTGGGCAGGCACCCAGATTTTCTGTACCATCAGTCAGGATCTTGATGCGTGAACCAAACATGCCACGGAAGGTCACATCACTATTGGTTCCGCCACTCTGTATGGCGTTAAAGCCCATAATACTTTGCAGATAGTCGGCACCATCCGTTGCAGGAATCGGCTGAATCGGTTGTTTGGGATCGGCTTGCACCACCAGACCATTGCGCTCATTCGGTTGTTGAGCCGTCACTACAATTGGTGCCAGTGACACATGGGCATGTGCAGATACAGACGAATCGACTGGATTTGCCCACACCATTGCAGTATTTGAGGCAGCAAGAATCGCAACCGTGAGCGGTTGTAATAAAAATTTAGGTTGAGCCATGAGTGGTCTCTCTTAAAACATAAGTAAAACTGGGCTAGAGTTTTAAAAAACCCTAATAAAAATAACGTTTTATTTATGCAAAGAGTGGTGGGGCACGCCCTTGGGGCAATAGAAATAAGCGTTGTAGTGCAAAATAAACATGCTTAAACGCTTGCTGATAAGCCACTAAACGGATTTGAATCCGGACCAGTACTTCTTTCACACCCAATTCAGGCGGCAAGACCAGATTGGCATAGACCGTACAGTACTGACATTGGTGATTAGGATCATGATGATCATGATGCGGCAGCGGGGCCTGAGCTTGCTCAAGCTGGTGTTCATACGAATGTGAACTATGTGCCGAATGGCTCTGTGTGCTTTGTAATTTGGGTAACAGCAGCGCCTGGGTGATGGTTTCACACACCGGCGCAATCTGGTATTGCTTCGGAAGCAGCGGCTGCAAGAAAACCGCAATCTGTAAACAGACCGCGGTCAAAGCCAGCAGCAAACCACAACGAAACAAAGACAACATCTTAAACAGTATCGATCACTTAACGTTTAACAGCGACTTTGTCTTTATCACGCTGGCGCACCACTTTTTCCACTTTCTCACGGGCACGCTGACGTTTTAAAGGCGATAAATAATCGACAAAAAGTTTGCCATTTAAGTGATCCATTTCATGTTGGATACAAACAGCGAGAAGTTCGTCAGCTTCTAACTCAAATGCTTGACCTTCAAGGTTAATTGCCTCGATTTTTACGCGTGACGGACGCTCAACTTTGTCGTATATTTGAGGCACAGAGAGACAGCCTTCTTCATAAGGCTGAGTTTCTTCGGTCAGTGGAATGACTTTGGGGTTAATGAACACCATCGGTTGGTTTTTCTCTTCCGAGATGTCCATAACAATAAGCTGAATATGATGATCAACCTGAGTTGCCGCCAAACCGATACCTGGTGCTTCATACATGGTTTCAAACATATCTGCTGCAAGCTGACGAATTTCATCAGTGACTTCTTCGACTGGCTTGGCAATGGTACGAAGGCGGGGATCAGGAAAACTTAAAATAGGTAATAAGGCCATACTGTCGTCCTCACTTATGCCATTGATCAAAAAACCAACTGAAGGGAATGCTTGATCAAAAAAATTGTGTGTAAAGTCGTTATTATAGCGCAACTACACACATAATTTTTAGGAATTATGATAATGAAAAAGGTTTTAAACGGCATACCATCTTTTCATGCCTTGGGGTTAAAAAAACAACTGATTGCGGCTGCAATTTGTGCGGGATTGGGAATGACTGTCAATTTTGCTCATGCTGCCAGCCCGAATGTCAGCCCACCTGCAGTTAAAGTAGGCGCTCCGCATGTTTATGTGGTGAAAAAAGGCGATACGCTGTGGGATATTTCCGGCAAATTTTTAAAGAAGCCCTGGCGCTGGCCTGAAATCTGGGCAAGCAACAAACATGTGAAGAATCCACACTGGATTTATCCGGGTGATCGCCTGCTGTTATGTAGCCTGAACGGTAAACCATTGATTGGTAAAGATGAAGGTGACGGTTGTGACGGTATCATTCGTCGCTATACCGGCAATACCGCGACCTTGCGCCCGCAAGTCCGTATTGAAGCACTGAACAATAGCGTCCCAGTTATCCCCTTGACCCATATTCAGCAATGGCTGGAACGCACTTCGGTACTGCCTGCAGAGGCGATTGCCAACACCCCTTATATCCTGGGCACCGCGGATAACCGTGTTATGGCCGGTAAAGGTCAAAGTGTTTATGTGCGTGGCCAAGGCCTTGAAAATGGTCAACGCTATGGCGTATTCCGTGAAGGCGAGCCTTATATCGTTCTGGATCAGAATGGCAAGAAGCAGAATCTTGGCATTGAGCTGACCCAAGTCGCTTCAGGTGTGGCCATTCGTAGTGAAAATGACATCACCACGGTTGAACTGACCGACAGCTATAACGGCGAAGTGCGTCGCGGTGACCGTGTTATGCTTGAACAGGATGCCATGCTGCCAACCCTGTTCTACCCGACCGATGCCAATCAGGTCAAAGACGGCGGTAAAATCATCCGGGTGATGGGTTCGATCGGTACAGCCGCAAAAAATGGTGTCGTGACTGTTGATCGTGGCACTGTGGATGGGATTGAGGTCGGTCAGGTATTCAGTATCTATCAAGATGGCGAAACCGTTCGTGATCCAAAAACCAAAGAGCAAGTGAAACTACCCGGCCAGTATTTAGGGAGTGCCATGATCTTTAAAAGCTTTGACCGTATCAGCTATGCCTACGTACTTGAAAGCGAATTACCGATCAAGCTGGGCTCAGACATCAAGCCACCACGTCTCGACGATTAAGGTCTCAAATGTTGAATCAATTATCGCCTCATCACTACCCTACCGTGCTGGTGTGGTACTTGGTTCAACATTCGCTTTCCAGCTTTCACAAAATTCAGCAATATTTTGGCAGCTGTGAACAGGCAACCCAACCGCAGCGTTTTTCGGAATGGGAGCAACTGGGTCTGCATGCCAACCATTTAAAACGTCTAAAAGAATTTCAGACCGCACAAGGCCAGCAACAGTTTGAACAACTGCTACAACTGATTTGCCGTCATAGTGATTTTATTTTAACGCCCGACGATATTGGCTATCCGACGCAGCTACTGCCTTATAGCGACCGCCCACCGATCCTGTTTGGACAGGGTCAAGCCCAAGCGCTATTACAACCCCAGATTGCCATGGTCGGCAGTCGTAAGCCGAGTCCTCATGGGCGACAAGTGGCTTATGATTTTGCTTACTATTTAAGTGAAAAGGGTTTTTATATCAGTAGTGGTCTGGCACATGGGATTGATCAGGCCGCGCATCAGGGTGGACTGGCGCATCAGCGCACTATCGCAGTGACGGGTACAGGACTCGACAGTGTCTACCCTGCCCAGCATAAACAACTCGCGCAACAGATTCGCCAGTCAGGCGCGATTGTGACTGAATTTCTACCCACCACCATGCCTTTACAACAACATTTCCCACGACGCAATCGGATTGTCAGTGGCTTGAGTCTGGGGGTATTGGTGGTCGAAGCCGCGCTCAAAAGCGGTTCATTGATTACCGCCAATGAAGCAGCCACTCAGGGCAAAATGGTATTCGCCATTCCTGGACATATTTATAGTGAACATCATCAGGGCTGTCATCAATTGATTCGCGAAGGCGCGATTCTGGTCGATCATCCTGAACAGGTGATTGAAGATCTGGCTTTGCCGACGCAATGGCAAGCACAGCAGCAGCCAGCAACAGAAAGCAGCTCGGCACCGCCAACACTACCCGCACATTTAATTGAGCTGTATCAGGTTTTAGACTGGGTCGGACAGGATCTGGATCAGCTGGCGCAACGCTATTCTGCACCTATTGCTGAATTAACTGCCCAATTAATGGAACTGGAATTACTCGGTTTAAGCATGCAACAGGCAGGACGCTATTTACGTTGCCGCCCAATGCATTAAACTACTCACATCTCCCTTTTATCGTTTCATTCTCCCTATGATGACGTCCTCTATTGCTGAAGCAGCACAACTTTTACAACAAGGACAGGTTCTGGCTTACCCGACCGAAGCGGTCTGGGGACTGGGCTGTGATCCCTACAATGAGCAGGCTTTTCAGGATATTCTGGAACTCAAACATCGTCCCGTTGAAAAAGGCGTGATTTTACTGGCCGGCCATTTAGATCAGGTCGAACATTTACTACAGGGTTTAGCTTCCGAGCTTCGTCAGCAAGTGATCAATAGCTGGTCTAACCGCCAGCCAACTGAACGTGCCACCACCTGGCTACTGCCTGCCGATCAGCACATCCCGACCTGGATCAAAGGCCAGCATCCGCTGGTGGCGGTGCGTGTCACCACGCATCCTTTATGTATGCAACTGTGTCAGGATTTTGGTGGGTTTATTGTCTCGACCAGTGCCAATCCCGCAGGTCAGACACCAGCCCATGGTCTGGCAGAGGCCCAAGCCTATTTTGGCGATGCATTACATTATCTTGAAGGCGATCTGGGTCTCAGCCGTGAACCGAGTCGCATTTTAAACGCGCTCACGGGTGAAATTGTTCGCGCCTGATTAGGTGAATAGCGGACAAAAAAAAGCTCAGTTATATAGGGATAACTGAGCATAAAAAGGATGTGTATAATCACATCCAGAGGGTTCATCAATTCGGTGAGCAACTTATTCATTCTAAAATGAATGATCTTGCTGTGGCTGGTATTATGAGCTAATCATTTCATTTATACAAATATATTATTTATCTAACAAAAAAGGTGAAAAGCGTACCTTTTTTGTCACTTTCGCCTTTTTAATAAAATTATATTTTTATTTTTATTCAGCTTTTTTTGAGCATAAACTTCGCTGATCTTTGAAAATATAGTTGCAAATCAGACACAAAGAACAATCATTTAAAAAATAAATTGGTGCGTTTGTCTATTTTTTAAACAAACACACCTTTTAAGTTCATCTTTACGAAGCAGACTCTGCCAATTTCACCGAAGCTTTTACGGTTTTCTTCTGTGCCATGATAATGCCCACCAGAATCATCACCCCACCAATGGTATGATAAATGGTCCAGTGTTCCGACAGCCACAGACTGGCAATAATGGCAGTAAATACCGGCATCAGGTTCATAAAAATACTGGTCCGGTTTGGCCCGATCGCCTGCACAGCAACCATCCACAATAAAGGTGCGATTAATGACGGGAACACACCGGCATAGAGCACGCTGGCGGCATTCTCAGCATTGATGCCATCTAGCCCCAGCCACAGTAAAAATGGGACGTGATACAACAAAGCAAAAGCAATCTGTACATAGAGACTGGTCATCAATGGCAGCTGCACTTGCCATTTTTTCAAAAATACCCCATAGAAAGCATAAAATCCTACCGCCAAGACCATGACTGCATCGCCCCAGTGACCGCCCTGCTCAAACAGGCTGGCAATACGGCCCTGGCTCATCACATAAATCAGACCGGCAAAAGACAGCAAACTGCCAAAAATTGCAAAGCGATTCGGTGCATCTTTTAAAATGAGATAGGAGATAAAGATGGTAAAAATAGGCACAAAGGCATTCACAATGCCCATATTGGTCGCGGTGGTATAATGTGCTGCGGTATAAGACAAACCTTGATAAAGCACCATACCAAATGCACTGAGTACCGCCAGCTTGGGGATGAAGGGGCGGATCAAAGCACGTTGCTTCCAGACCTTGGGCAACATAAATGGTGTCAAGATCAGGAAAGCCACAAACCAGCGATAAAAACTGATACTGACCGGTGAAATATAATCGGCCACATAGCGCGTTACCGCGATGTTAAGTGACCAAATCAACACCGCAATCAAAGGCAATACAAATGCCCATTTTTGGTATTTGCTAAACTGACCCATCATTTTTCTCACAATATCTCAGCAATGGATATATTGTGGTAGATGTCCAAAATAATTGAAATATCGTATTTCAGACATTTATATCGCGCTCACGACATTGCTGCTTAGAACAGCTCCCAGGCTCGCATCGCATGCTCCACCACTTTATGCAGTTGCTCAACCGTTGCCCCATCTCGAGCCTGAATGGTTAGCCCCTGCACAACCGTTGCATAGAAGTCGGTCATTTCCTGTAAAGGCGCGGTTGCCGCCAGATCACCATCCGCGACCCCCTGCTCTAAACGCTCCAACAGTTTTTGCTTGGTCTGTAAACGTTTTTCCAGAATATTGTGTTGCACTGCCTGAGCATTATCCGAGCAGTTCATAGTCGCCACCACTAGCATACAACCTGCAGGTTTATTGGGTTGCGCCAAACGCTTGACGTTGTCATATAGATACAGCTCAAATGCAACTTTGGCGGTTTTGGCTTCTAAAAAGATAGGAACTATCGGACAGGCTTCATGGGCCAGATAATAATCAATGCATTTATAAAACAGCCCGGCTTTATCACCAAAACTACTGTATAGACTCGGCGCAGTCAGTTCCAGAGCCTGAGTCAAATCACTGATCGAGGTCGCTTCATAGCCATGTGCCCAGAACAATAACATCGCTTTTTCCAGTGCCTGCTGTTCGTCAAAACACTTCGGACGACCACGCTTTTTTTTCAAGCTGTCATCACAGGGTGCTACTGTTGGCTCATGTGCATTAGTCATAGCTGTCACAAATATTTCATAACGATCACTATTAAATTAATTGACGACTCAACTTTAATCAACTATTTTATTTTATATCGATCGTTATAAAAACTAATGTTTTTTCAATTTTATTGTTATCCCTATAACAATAAAGGGAATTATTATGGAAAACTCCACTCCGGCAGACCTCAGTGCGCTTGAATCCAATCCATCTCAAGGGAACTGGTTTGCCTTACTTTCCGTCACCTTTAGTGCATTTGCCTTGGTGACAGGTGAATTCCTGGCCATTGGTGTCCTCAATGACATCGCACGTGACTTTCAGATTTCGGTTGGAACAGCTGGTCTTACCGTTTCTTTAACTGCGATCGTCGGCATGTTTGCTGCGGTACTGATTCCAGTTTCGGCGAAGACACTCGATCGGCGTACCTTGCTGTTGATGCTTACCCTGTTGATGATTATTGCCAATCTGCTGACGGCATTTGCACCTAATTTCATGATTTTATTGTTCGGGCGTATCATCCTGGGTGTGGCAGTGGGAGGCTTCTGGGCAACAGCCGTGGCATTAAGCGGTCGACTGGCACCACCGCATTTACCCATTGCCAAAGCGACTGCCTGGGTGGCTTTCGGGGTGACCTTAGCCAGCGTATTAGGGGTACCGATGGGGACATGGCTGGCTCAATATAATGGCTGGCAAACCTCTTTCACGGCGATTTCCCTTATAGGTGTCCTGCTTTTGATCTTCCAGTACCTTTATCTGCCTCAACTCAAACCGTCTTCATCTTTGCGCTGGAAAGAACTGCCGATTCTGCTGCAACACCCTGCCGCCCGTAAAGGCCTGATCATTTTTCTGTTTATGGGCTTTGCGCATTTTGCTGCGTATAGCTACTTTTCAGCCTTCTTTAAACATGAGCTCGATTTTTCGGATAGCCTGATTAGCCGTTTACTGCTGGTCTATGGCATTGCGGGAATTTTTGGGAATGTTTTTGCAGGCTACCTCGGCCAGATCAATATCCGTTATGCCTTTGCAGTCAGTGGCGCTGCGTTCTTGCTGGCATTTTTAGCGCTTCCGCTAGTCGGGGCAAATATCATGCTTGCGATTGTATTAACGGCTTTATGGGGCTTCGCCTACGGGATTATTCCAACTGCGGTGAATATCTGGATGTTTACTCATGCGCCTGAAGCGGTTGAAAAAGGCATGCCGATGGTGACTTTAACCTTTTTAATCCTGATTGCGTTGGGCAGCATGTTCGGTGGCCTGATTGTTGACCATTTTGATGGCACCATCTTATTTTTTGCCATGCTCCCACTGGTACTTTGTTCGCTCGTGCTGATCTTTACACTGGCACGGGGCTTAAATAATCCCAAAGTCACTTATAAAAATTAATCCTTAAGCTACAGATCAAACAGGAAATTAAACGACTTCTGTTTGATCTGTGAGAACAATCCAGAAATTTGCTTTTCCTCTTTTACAGTTCGCCCACTCCCATGATTCAGGGCGACTGTATTTTTCTTGAATCATCTCCTGCGTACGTATTATGGCAGCTCATGCACAATTTGCATAAGTGACCCAGATATTTTTATAACGATCACTATAAAATTAATTGACGGATCTGGTTTTATTCTTTATTTTGTTTCATAACGATCGTTATAAAATAAAATTTGATCTTTAGCTTTTATCCTTGTGCTGACAAATCAGGAAAATCCCATGCAAGCATCCATCTCATCAGACGAGCAGCCCACGCAAACCACACAAGGAAGCTGGTACGCCATTTTGGCTGTTGCCATTGCAGCCTTTGCATTGGTCACCAGCGAATTTTTACCTGTCGGCGTACTCAACAGTGTCGCAGCCGATCTACAGATCTCAGTCGGTACAGCAGGTCTGATCATTACCCTTCCCGGGGTGATGGCTGCGATTGCAGCACCACTGTTACCCGTATCGGTAAAACAGCTCGATCGACGCTATGTATTGATCTTGCTCACCGCAATCATGGTGATTGCCAATACCATTACCGCCTTTGCAGAGAGCTTCCATGTGCTGCTGTTGAGCCGTTTAGTATTAGGCATTTCCATTGGTGGCTTCTGGGCAACTGCGATTGCTTTAAGTGGCAAACTGGCACCGCCTCATTTACCCATCGCTAAAGCAACTGCCATCGTCATGGCAGGCGTGACTTTTGCCACTGTGCTTGGTGTTCCAATCGGCACCTGGCTCAGCGAGTTTTATGGCTGGCGCAGTGCATTCGGTATTACCGCTGCTATTGGTTTAATTGTATTGGTGGTCCAGCTGATTTGCTTGCCTACACTGAAACCAGAGTCTGCCATTCATTTCCGTGATTTACCTGCGTTATTGCGCACGCCAAAAGCACGTAGTGGCATGTTAATCGTATTACTGATTGGTCTCGCGCATTTTTGTGCGTATAGCTATCTGGCACCCTTCTTTAAAAACATTGCAGGCTTTAACGGTACCACCATCAGCTCGCTGCTATTACTCTATGGAATTGCAGGTATTTTCGGCAATGCATTTGCAGGCTATAGTGGTAACCTGAATGTACGCTATACCCTTGCCTTTGTCGGGATCTGTTTTGCGATTGTGTTCTTTGGCTTCCCGATCTTTGCGATTCATGAGTTTGGTGCGATTGTATTAACCGCACTGTGGGGCTTTGCTTTCGGCGCTTTCCCTACCTCAGCCAATATCTGGATGTTTGTGCATGCGCCGCATGCGGTAGAAAAAGGCATGCCTTTGTTTGTCGGCATGTTTCAGGTCATGATTGCGACCGGTTCCTTACTCGGCGGTTATGTGGTCGACCATTTCAATGAAAATATCCTGATTTATGGCGTCATCAGCTTTGTGGCCCTGGCATTGATCAGTATCTTTACTTTAGCCAAAGGCTTAAATAATCCTAAAATGACATGTGAAAACTAACAGTGAGTCTCTCCGGATGAAGCAGAATGTTGCTGAACAATTTCCCTTGTTACGTGATATAGAAGTCCATGAATTTTTATATCAAAAGGATGATATTGTCAGCCCGCATTCTTCCATCTGGGGAGATTTTAACTTTAGTTTAAACGGGACTTTAGAGTTTGATATTGAAGGGCAATATTACTTGTCTCCGCCTAGCTATGGATTGTGGCTGCCACCGCGTACCGAGCATCAGTCGCTGCCCGTCGAGCATGAAATTCACTATATCTGTATTCGCTTACATCCGCGGCTCGGCGCTTTTTTAGGCGATGTTTGCCGATGTTTTAGTATTGAACCTTTTTTCCGTGCGCTGGTGATCCATATTCTGGAACAGCAAAAACTGGCTGCTGCACCCGAGTATCTGGAGCACCTGCTGCAAGTTTTATATGATCAACTCAAACAGGCGCCTGCTTATTCGCATTATCTTCCGCAAAGTACCCATCCCGTTCTCGCGCCAATTCTGGAGCAACTGTCAGATCCAGCTTTATTTCAACTCAGCCTGCAGAAAGTCTTAGGAAATTTTGCGGTCAGTGAGCGTCACGTACTCCGTCTCAGCCAGCAAGAGCTGCAACTGTCATTATCAGAATGGCGTAATCGGGCAAAAATCATTTTTGCGATCAATCAGATCCGCCAAGGGATGACCATTAAACAGTTGGCTTTTGCTTTGGGTTATCACCACAGTTCCAGCTTTATTGAGTTCTTTAAACGCTATACCGGACAAACTCCGATTCAGCTAAAGAATGCTTCTCTCTAGAATAAAGGATTGGTTTTTCTGATTATTTGTATGGATTCATATCAAGAGCATTGCACTCTGCAGCAATAGCAGTTAAAACAATCGGGTATTGTCACAACAACAAATTAGGACCTATCTCATGAGTCAGTCGGTTTATCACATTCCTGTTAAGGACATTAAAGGTCAGGATGTTGATCTTGATCAATATCAAGGCAAAGTGCTCTTGATCGTCAATGTTGCATCTAAATGCGGCTTAACCCCACAGTACGAAGGCTTGGAAAAACTTTATCAGGCCAAGAAAGATCAAGGTCTGGAAATTCTTGGCTTCCCTGCCAACAACTTTCTGGAACAGGAACCGGGCAGCAATGAGGAAATTCAGCAATTCTGTTCACTAAATTATGACGTGCATTTCCCACTCTTCGCCAAAATTTCGGTTGCGGGTGATGATAAGCATGCTTTATATCAAACCTTGACTCAAGCCATTCCTGAGCGTACAGGTGAAGGCCCTTGGTGGAAAGATCTGGTTGATTACGGTTTAACACCAAACAACCCACCTGAAGTATTATGGAATTTTGAAAAATTCCTCATCAATAAGAAGGGTGAAGTGGTTGCACGTTTTGCACCTGATATCACGGCAGACGATGAACGCATTGTCAGCGCGATTGAAGCTGAACTAGCAAAATAAGCATTAAAACTATAGAGAAAAGAATAGTTTATCTGTTCTTTTCTTTTAACTTCCTAGACAGTTCCTTCTATTATTTTCTTAGATCAAACTGTTGATGAATTGCAAAAATCACTTTTTTCTCCACATTTTCTCATTATAGTGACGCTCTTCTCATAATCTGGTGTAGTTCAGCCATGATGGAACGTTTCTCTATCAAAGCCATTCTCTCAGTAACCACCTTGGTGAGCCTATTCACACTGGTAGGTTGCGATCAGGTCCCTCATGACAATGAGCAAGCTGAGCAAAACACTGAGATTGAACAATCAATAACAACTTCTGAAAATACAGAACGTGAAGCAAGTATTGCTCAGGACACTCAAAACCTGAGTAAGGGTAATATGTTGAATATCGCGCGTGATATGGCCAAGTTGCAAATTGAAACTGATGACTATGTCACCCTGCTCAAGCAATCACAAAGCAATCTTGAACAAGCGATTCAGGATAAAAATGTTCAGAAATTACAGCATACAACAGGCGATTTAAACCAGGAACTGCATGGCTTACATGACGCTTTATTATCGTTAAATTTGAAAAGTAATGAAGTCGATCAGATCCGCCAAAGTTTATTGAGTGCAAATCAGCAACTGCTCAATATGCCGTTATTACATGGTCAAACCGATCTTTCCAAAATTGATTTCGCCAAGATCGAGAAACAGTTCAACACCATTCAAATGGATATGGTGAAACTGGCAACCTTGGTACTCGGCAATAAAGATGATTCAAACGCTTAAACTATATTTATTTTAATTTTCGATGCAGCATAAAAAAGCCACCTGACGGTGGCTTTGTTTTTTACTTTTTATCCAGCGTGATCGTTGCTTTACTACACTTACCCGCTTGGGCAAGTTTATATTCACTCACCGCTTTTTCACCTGTTAAGGCATCGACTTGTTTTAAATTTGCTCCACCAACCATTACGCCAGGTTTCATAAATTGCTGAACAAAATAATTTTTACCTGCTTCTGTTTTCAATACTAAATGATTGGGTGAAAATTCTGATTCAGTCGAAATTGTATGCTCTTGATTTCCTAAAACTTCCTTTAAGAAAAATGTACCACGAGCAGTTTCACCTAAACATTCCCCATCCACCCATACATCTTTCTTGAGCGCCGCACCGACAATACTATTTGAACGATAAACATAAATTGCGGATTTGCCCTCTGAAGGCGCTGCAAGCTTCTTGGCTTGTTCATTCAGTTGATCGTTCGCTGGTGGTACCGATGCACACCCGACAAAACCCGCAACAATCAAGAATGGAAGACTTTTTATCATTTTCATGATGATTTTACTCTTTGGTTTAATAATTCTAAATATGCTTGGTAATTTATAGAAAATTTATAATTATTCAATACCTTAAAAATAAAAAAAGCCACCTGACGGTGGCTTTTTTTAATCTCGAACCAGCAATAATTAAAGTGCGCGGTTTTTGATTTTACGAATCGTTTCAAGCTGAGCTGCAGTTTCTGCAAGCGAAGCAAGCGCAGCAGCAGAATCCAAGTCACTCTTTTGGTTGGCTAGCAATTGTTCAGCTTGTTTACGAGCTTCCATAATTGCCGCTTCATCCAAGTTGTCAGCGCGAATTGCAGTATCTGCAAGTACGGTCACAACGTGAGGTTGAACTTCTAACACACCGCCTGATACATAAACGATTTCTTCTGTACCATTTTCCAACTGAACACGAATCGGGCCCGGTTGGAGCAAAGTTACGAGTGGCGCATGTCCTGGTAAAATACCAAGCTCACCGCCCGCACCTTTTGCGATTAACATCGTAACTTGTCCAGAGTAAATCGACTCTTTAACACTTACAACATCACATTGCATCGTCGCCATGAGAATCTCCTTAAATTAGAGTTGCTAATTAAAGTTTCTCGGCTTTAGCAATCACTTCGTCAATACCACCAACCATATAGAACGCTTGTTCTGGGATGTGATCGTATTCACCAGCTAATAGACCTTTAAAGCCACGAATCGTTTCTTTAAGTGGTACTAATTTACCAGGTGCACCCGTAAAGACTTCAGCGACGTGGAACGGTTGAGAGAAGAAACGTTGGATTTTACGCGCACGGTAAACAACCAATTTATCTTCTTCAGCTAACTCGTCCATACCCAAGATTGCGATGATGTCTTTAAGCTCTTTATAACGTTGCAATACGTTCTGTACAGAACGTGCAATTTCATAATGCTCTTGACCAACAACCAATGGGTCTAACTGACGTGAAGTTGAGTCAAGTGGATCGATCGCTGGGTAAATACCAGAAGATGCGATGTCACGGCTCAATACAACGGTAGCATCCAAGTGAGCAAACGTTGTTGCAGGCGATGGATCTGTTAAGTCATCGGCAGGTACGTATACTGCCTGGATCGATGTGATCGAACCAGATTTAGTCGACGTAATACGCTCTTGAAGAACACCCATTTCCTCTGCAAGTGTCGGTTGGTAACCTACTGCAGATGGCATACGACCTAACAATGCTGATACTTCAGTACCTGCAAGTGTATAACGGTAGATGTTGTCGACGAATAATAATACGTCACGACCTTTACCATTTTCGTCTTTTTGATCACGGAAGTATTCAGCCATGGTCAAACCAGTTAACGCTACGCGTAAACGGTTACCTGGTGGCTCGTTCATCTGACCGTAGACCATTGCTACTTTGTCAAGAACGTTAGAATCTTTCATTTCGTGATAGAAGTCGTTACCTTCACGAGTACGCTCACCAACACCAGCAAACACAGATAAACCTGAGTGAGCTTTCGCGATGTTGTTGATCAACTCCATCATGTTAACGGTTTTACCAACACCGGCACCACCGAACAGACCAACTTTACCACCTTTCGCAAACGGGCAAAGTAAGTCGATGACTTTAATACCAGTTTCTAAAAGGTCAGTCGAAGCTGCTTGTTCAGCATAAGAAGGTGCTTGACGGTGAATCGGCAAACGCTCTTCAGTCGCTACAGGACCTGCTTCATCAATTGGGCGACCCAATACGTCCATGATACGACCAAGAGTCGCTGGACCTACTGGAACAGAAATCGGTGCATTTGTGCTAGTTACATTAAGGCCACGTTTAAGACCTTCTGTAGAACCCATTGCGATGGTACGAACAACACCATCGCCAAGCTGTTGCTGAACTTCTAAAGTAGTTTCAGTACCGTCAACTTGGAGAGCGTCATAGATCTTAGGAACGCTATTGCGCTCAAACTCGACGTCGATAACCGCGCCGATGATCTGAATGATACGACCGCTACTCATTGCTGTCTCCTCAATTCAAACTTAATAATGTTAAACGGCAGCGGCACCGCCAACGATCTCGGAAATTTCCTGAGTAATCGCGGCTTGACGCAGCTTGTTGTAAATGAGTTGTAGGTCTTTAATCAGTTGTCCTGCGTTGTCTGTCGCTGCTTTCATCGCGACCATACGAGCTGACTGCTCACATGCAACGTTTTCAATCACACCTTGATAAACCATAGACTCGATATAGCGAACCAACAAACCATTTAACAATTCTTCTGCTTCTGGTTCGTAGATATAGTCCCAACCATAAGTACGGTTGAGGTCATCGCCTTCTTCTGCCGGTGCTAAAGGAACAAGTTGTTCTACTTTAGGCTGCTGAGTCATTGCATTGATGAAGCCATTTGAAACGAGATAGATACGATCTAGTTCGCCTTTATCAAATGCATCAAGCATTACCTGTACTGAGCCCGTTAACTGTTCCAAACTCGGCGCATCGCCAAGTTGGGTGGTTGCACCAAGCACTTTACCGCCGTAATTCTTAAAAAACGAAACCGCTTTTTGACCAATCAAAGCAAATTCAACTTCAATTGACTGCTGTTGTTGTGCTTTGACATGCTGCACAACTTTCTTGAACAAGTTAATGTTCAAGCCACCCGCCAAGCCACGATCTGAAGACACCACGATATAGCCAACGCGCTTAACCGGGCGTTCAACCATATAACGGTGTTTGTATTCAGGGTTTGCTTGGACCAAGTGAGCAATTACACGGCGCATATTATCGGCATACGGACGGCCCTGAGCCATGCGCTCTTGCGCACGACGCATTTTCGAAGCAGCTACCATTTGCATCGCGCGAGTAATCTTTTGCGTGCTCTTGATACTAGCTACTTTGGCGCGAATTTCTTTTAAATTTGCCATACGCTTAACCTAGTAGTCGAAAGCTCTTTCGAGCTTCCGAAGGTTGATCCGTGAACCAAACTTAACTAAAGATAAACTTAGTAAGTTTGAGTCGCTTTGAAGCTCTCAATACCTGATTTGATTGCTGCTTCGATGTCTTTGTTGTAATCACCAGTTTCATCGATCTGTTGCATTAACGCAGCATATTCAGAACGGAAGTAAGAGATTAACGCAGCATCAAAGTCTACGATTTTCTTCACTTCTACGTCAGCCATATAGCCTTCGTTAGATGCATAAACAGATACAGCCTGGTCAGCGATTGAGTAAGGAGCATATTGTTTTTGCTTCATTAACTCAGTTACACGTTGACCATGCTCAAGTTGCTTACGCGTTGCTTCGTCAAGATCAGAAGCAAACTGAGCAAACGCAGCCAATTCACGGTATTGCGCTAGAGCGGTACGGATACCACCTGACAATTTTTTGATGATCTTGGTTTGCGCAGAACCACCAACACGAGATACCGAGATACCCGCGTTCACAGCAGGACGAATACCTGCGTTGAATAATGATGTTTCTAGGAAGATCTGACCGTCAGTAATCGAAATTACGTTCGTTGGTACGAATGCAGATACGTCACCAGCTTGAGTTTCAATGATCGGTAATGCAGTTAAAGAACCAGTTTGACCAGTTACTGCACCGTTCGTGAATTTCTCAACATAATCAGCTGAAACGCGCGAAGCACGTTCAAGAAGACGCGAGTGAAGATAGAATACGTCACCTGGATACGCTTCACGACCTGGTGGACGACGTAAAAGTAATGAAATTTGACGGTAAGCAACAGCTTGCTTAGACAAATCATCATAAATGATTAACGCGTCTTCACCACGATCACGGAAGTATTCACCCATTGTACAGCCAGAGTACGGAGCCAAATACTGCATTGCTGCAGGATCAGCGGCCGCAGCTGCGACAACAGTGGTATACGCCATAGCGCCAGTTTCTTCTAGCTTGCGTACCACGTTTGCAATTGTTGATTGTTTTTGACCAATCGCAACGTATACACATTTAATGCCAGAGTTTTTCTGAGCGATGATCGCATCGATCGCCATTGCTGTTTTACCAGTTTGACGGTCACCAATAATCAACTCACGCTGACCACGACCTACAGGGATCATGGTATCAACTGATTTATAACCAGTTTGAACAGGTTCGTCGACAGACTGACGCCAAATTACACCTGGTGCTACTTTTTCAACAGCATCAGTAAGTTTTGCATCAATAGGGCCTTTACCATCAATCGGGTTACCCAAAGCGTCTACGACACGGCCAAGAAGTTCAGGACCAACCGGAACTTCTAATACACGACCTGTACAACGAGCTTTTTGACCTTCTTGAAGGCTTAGGTAGTTACCTAAAACAACGGCACCCACTGAATCCTGTTCTAGGTTCAGTGCCATACCAAATAAGCCGCCGTCGAATTCGATCATTTCACCGTACATTGCATCCGCAAGACCGTGAATACGCACGATACCGTCAGATACCATGACGATGGTACCTTCATTCTTAGCGGTCGCGCTGGTGTCCAGATCGCCGATACGCTGTTTAATGAGCGCACTGATCTCGGATGGATTCAGTTGTTGCATTGCGCTATTCCTCAATCTTTTTTAAGTTCAGTCTTTTTGCTGTTAGGCAAGAAGACGAGTCCGCATTTTTTCAAGCTTGTTAAGCGCAGAGTCATCTATCACTTGGTCGCCTGCACGAATCACAACACCTGCGATGAGCGCCGGATTAACGTTAACAGTGACCTGAACGGTTCTGTTAAAACGTTTTTCAAGCGCATGAGCCAAAATGTGCTCTTGTGTCGCATCCATTGGGAAAGCAGATTCAATCTCTACTTCCAAGGTGTTGTTGTTCTGCGATTTAAGTAATTCGTATTCTGCAGCGATTTCAGGCAATAAAACCAAACGATCGTTATCCGCAAGCAATGTCAAAAAGTTAGACACTGATTGTGATTGATCTTCACCTAAAACCTTTGCAAAAAGACCTACTTGTTCCGCAGGAGTCAGCTCAGGGCGATTTAAATAAGCGGAAAATGCTTCGTCTTGCACCGCAGCACCGAGCAGTTGTAACGCATTTGACCAAGCGTCAGTTGCATTCTGCTCAGATGCATAAGCAAATGCTGCTTTGGCGTACGGGCGTGCTAACGTCAAGAGTTCAGCCATATTCGCCTCGCTTAAAGTTTAGCAGCCAGCTGATTCAGCATGGCATTATGAGCTTCTGCGTCAACTTGTTGGTTCAGAATTTTTTCTGCGCCAGCAACTGCCAAAGCAGCAACTTGTTGACGTAATTCTTCGCGAGCAGAATTGATGTCCTGATCAACAGTTTCTTTCGCCTGTTGACGGATACGCTCACCTTCAGCAGATGCCTGGGTACGCGCTTCTTCGATCAATTGTGCTGCACGACGGTTCGCTTGTTCGATCAATTGAGCCGCTTGTGCTTTTGCTGCGTCTAACTCTGCCTTAACTTGTGCTTGCGCATCAGCAAGGTCAGCTTTAGCTTTTTCAGCAGCATTTAAGCCATCAGCGATTTTACGCTGACGCTCACTAATCGCATTGATTAGTGGTGGCCAAACAAACTTCATGCAGAATGCGACAAAGAACGCAAATGCAATCGCTTGGCCAATCAATGTGAGGTTGATATTCATTTCGCTATTCCTCAATATGTGGATTTAGGAATTAAGCTATTAACCTACAAATGGATTAGCGAAGATGAAGAACAAGCCAATACCAACACCGATCATAGGCACAGCATCAAGAAGACCCGCGATTAAGAACATACGAGTTTGAAGTTGTGGAGCCAATTCTGGTTGACGAGCAACAGCTTCTAAGAAGCGACCACCTAAAAGACCGAAACCAATCGCAGTACCTAAAGCACCGAAAGCGATCAAGATAGCAGATGCAATTGCAACTAGACCTAAAGTGAGTTCCATGAAAAATTCCTCAGAGGTTAGGTTATTACCAAATTAAACTAAAATTTAAGCCCAACCATCAGGTGACAGTTAGGCAATACCATTAATGCTTTTCGCTTGCCATGCTCAAGTAAACGATGGTCAGCATCATAAAGATAAATGCTTGCAGCGTGATTACGAGAATGTGGAAGATAGCCCAAGGCACAGATAACGCCCACTGGATCCAGAACGGTAATAATGCGATCAAGATGAAGATCAACTCACCCGCATACATGTTACCGAACAGTCGTAGAGCCAACGAAACTGGACGAGCAAGGAAAGTTACTAATTCCAAAACTAAGTTCACTGGAATCAATAACGCTTTTGCAAATTTGTTACTTGGGTTGAATGGGTTAAGTGCCAATTCACCGACGAAACCGCCGATCCCTTTCTCACGAATACTGTAGAACAAGATCAAGGCAAATACTGACAAAGACATACCTAAAGTAATGTTAGGGTCAGTAGATGGAACAATCTTGAAATACACGTGGTGAGGGTCCATACCAAACACACTTGCACCAATTTGTTGAGCTAGGTAAGGAACCCAGTCAACCGGGATTAAGTCCATTAAGTTCATGAGGAAAATCCACACGAAAATGGTTAATGCCAATGGCGCAATTAAGCGTGATTTGCCGTGGAAAGTATCACGAACACTTGAGTCAACAAACTCGATAATCATTTCAATTGCTGACTGGAATTTTGTTGGCACACCTGCGTTAGCAGCTTTGGCAACAATCCAGAACATCAAACAGAAAATAACACCAAGTCCGATAGACCAACCCATTGAATCCAAGTGAATTGCAGTGAACCCCATCGATTGAGCTTCTTCAGCAGTCTCAGCCAATTTCCATGTACCATCAGGCATTTTGCCATAGGTCATATTGGTCAAGTGATGCTTGATATACTCGGTCGAAGTCAGGGCATGTTCTTCAGCAGCCATAAATCACACCTGGTCAATGTCAATCATTAAAAAGAAGAGAAACGAATCGTGCGGATGGCAATGATTCCGCTTCTACTTCCAAAAATCTTAAAATGTGTCTTACACTCGCTTTTGTAGACGCGCCACCCAAAATGGCGCGACCCACGACATCGCTTGTACGAGAATAAATCCACAAAACAATGCAACCGGTGACAGCGGTTTAACATTGCTCAAAATTAATATAAAACCCACGATCACAATCGCAAACTTACCGAGCATCCCTCGGTACATATTCAGCATGACTTGTTTTGATGCTCTTGCGCCTGCCGTTCTAAACGACTGCCAAGCAAAATAACAATGTGCCAACCAACATACCAAAGCCCCAAGCGCAGCACTCAAAGCAGCAGTTGTGTCTTTCATTGCCCATGCCAGCAAAGCGGCAACGGGAATCATACATGCTTGTAAGAAGACCAAAGCTTTTGCTAATCGTCGGTCAATCATGCGACTAGTTTGGCTCATTTTTTACCCACTTACAGCAGAACTGCTTGACAAGTTTTAATCATGATCGTTTCGAATCGCAGGCATTATAGAGTTACACCCCTGAACATGCAATCTTTTCTCGACTTAAGTCTGGTTTTTTCGTTACCATATTTTTTGACGCTAGAGTCAATTGATTTTTATTTTTTTCATCAATTTTGTGCACTTATTACGCATTTATCGGTTTTTGAAGCCAATTTTTTCCACGCTGTTACAAAATTGTCCTCACCGCGCATGCTTTCATCAACGGACTGGAAAACTACCGGGTTCATTTTTTGGTACTGACTCGAACTTGCTGTCGTTTCGGCCAATAAGCACATTTTATTCTGCGGACGATTGTCTCTTAAGTACTTAATTTGCGCTGCGGTCGGTGCAATATGCGGATCATCGGTCAAAGCCCCTGCAAATTTCAGATTTAACGCTCTTTCCAGATATTGATAGGCATCATGATAAGACCAGTAGCTTTTGGCCTTGCTTGAGCTTTCATATTGTTGTGATGCCTGCAGCATCTGCTGTGAGAATGCTTTGGCGTTGGCCATATATCTGGCTTTATTTTCCGGATTTTGCTGTGAACGCAAGGTCGCGATAAAGAAAGCAATCCGCACTGCATTATTCGGTTCTAACCAGACATGGCTATCTACGGTATTGGCCAATGATGCGCCACGCAGGTTACGTTGCGGCAACACCGTCAAGATCCCCGAGTCCAGCAAGGCAATCGCCTTACGGTTGTGACTCAACATCTTTTCCAGTGGTGCTTCGTGCGACTTGCCAAGCCAGATCACCAAAGAGGCATCCTGAATTGCTTTACGGTGCGCCGGGGTCAGTTGTACATCGTGACCACTTTGGTCTTTTAGCAGAAGAACCGGCTCTTCTACTCCTTCTGTGACTTCTTTTGCAATCAGGTAAATGGGATGTGTTGAAACCACCAAGCTTTGTGTCCAGCCCCATGTGCTTAACATTGAAAACAAGACGAGAACGATTAGGCGGGACATCACAAGATTACTCAGTTTGGCGAAGCATGTTATAATATAACAAAAGTTGTAAAATACCTATGTCTATTTTCAGATTTGCCGTACGATCCGTCGTGCCTTTCACTTATATAGCTAGTTATCCTAAATTGCATGTTATGATAATAGGGCTATTGAAACATCAGCGAGCCATTAGGTGCCAGTGAAGAATCAATAGGCTCTACAAAAATAATGAGGTCAATCTATGAGTTCTTGTTCACACGAACATGACAATGCTTTACATGGTGTGCACGGTCATCACGATATTAAAGCGCGACTTGCTGAAGCAGAGATTTTATGTACTGCGGTTGGCGCACGCCTGACACCTTTGCGTAAAGAAGTGCTTGAACTCATTTTGAATGCCTCTGCACCAATGGGTGCCTATGACTTATTGGCCAAGATAAAAGGTCAGGCCGACCGCCCTGCTGCACCGCCAACGGTGTACCGCACTTTAGACTTCTTATTGGAAAAAGGTCTAATTCACCGTTTGACCTCTATTAATGCCTATATTCCCTGTTGTCATCCGCGAGAAGGACACCAGGCTGCCTTTCTGATTTGCACCGAATGCCATTCTGTCAAAGAAGCTTCTGCGCAGGGACTGATTCAACAACTGGATCAACTTGCTGCCTCAGACCAGTTTTCTGCTCAACATAGCATTATTGAAATTTCTGGAAAATGTCATCAGTGCAGCACACTTCAGTAAGCACTCCACTTATTCAACTGGAGGGTATCTCAGTTCAACGTGATGAACGGGATATTTTAAGAAATGTCGATTTTTCGCTGCATCCAAAAGAAATTGTGACGCTGATTGGTCCCAATGGCGCAGGTAAGTCGACTTTAATTAAAGTGCTACTCGGGATCATGTCGCCGACCAAAGGTAAAATACATTTCTCAAAGAAATTAAAGCTGGCTTACGTGCCGCAAAAGTTTAATCCTTCTGCCAGCTTGCCTTTAAGGGTACAGGACTTACTGGATCTAGAAATTTGCGAGGCATCGCTTCGTGCAGAAATTATTCATGATACGGGCATCCAGAAATTACAGTCATCTAAAGTACAGCAACTATCTGGCGGCGAACGGCAACGGGTTTTACTGGCACGGGCGCTATTACGCCAGCCTGACATTCTGGTACTGGATGAACCGATGCAAGGTCTGGATATCCAGTCTGAGGCGGAACTCTACGAATATGTACGCAGCCTGCCAGAACGCTATGGCTGTGCCGTATTGATGGTGTCGCATGATTTACAGTGGGTCATGCAAGGTACGCATCGTGTAGTCTGCCTGAATAAACATATTTGCTGTAGCGGTTTACCTGAAAGCATTCAGCAACATCCCGAATACCAGGCCATTTTTGGCACCCAACGGATGTTCTATCAGCATCATCACAATCATTGCGGACACAGCGACCATGCCGAGCCCTGCTCACATGATCCACGCCCCCATATTCACCCTGAGCCAAAGGTCTAAGCCATGATGGAATGGTTACAACTCCTGTTACCCGCCTGGATCATGGGGTCATTGCTGGTGTTCCTGACCGCGCCACTCGGCTGCCTGATGCTGTGGCGCAGAATGTCGTTCTTTGCCGACACCATGGCCCACGGCACCCTGCTTGGAGTCGCGATTGCGGGTATCCTGAATTTACCGTTGTGGCTGGGCGTGGCCTTTCTGGCAGGCTTATTGGTGGCGATTTTATGGGTATTGCACGACTCGCGCCTGCCCAATGACGCACTGCTGGCTTTAAGCTCTGCCACCCTGCTCTGTTCTGGCCTGCTGTTGATCCAGCAGGTGCCAAGCTTGCGCCCAGAGTTACTGAGCTATTTATTTGGTGATCTGCTTAGTATCGAATGGGCTGACTTGCCGATGTTCGTTGTGGTCATTGCAGCTGCATTGGTCGTGCTGTACCGTTCATGGTCAGCGCAGATCCAGATTGCGATTGACCCCGATATTGCCATGAGTGAAGGCGTCAGTGCCAACTGGCAGCGCCTGATCTTTATGTTATTACTGGCTTTATTTACCGTTCTGGCGTTACGTGCAGTGGGCTCCTTACTGATGGGCGCCCTATTGGTGATTCCAGCATTAAGCGCTCGCCTGCTGGCCCACTCTCCAAAACAAATGGTGATCTGGGCCTTTGTAATGGCTCAGATCGGCGTGACCGTCGGTCTCTGGTCGAGTGCGGCCCTGAATATTTCCACCGGCTTAAGCATTGTGCTATGTATGTCGCTATGCTTCGCCGCGATTTTCATTGTGCAAAAACTCAAAAGCCAGACTCAAACAGCCTAATCAGGCTGTTAACCTGATTGTTGGATCGCACTTAATAGGAGTGCTGCACCACTAAACATCACGGCAAACCCACGATTTAAATACTTTTGTTGTGTCGGTGAGCGCAGTAATCTGAGAACTTTGGATGCCAGCCCGGTATAACCCGCCATCACAATCAGGTCGATGCTTACCATGGTAATGGCCATGATCAGGTACTGTAACCATTGCGGTCGGCTCAAATCCAGAAACTGTGGCAACACCGCAAGCAAAAACACAATCGCTTTAGGGTTACTCATGTTCACCACAAAACCTTTCATGATTAAGGCGAAAGCGGATTGATATTGTTCCTGCTCAATCTCAATAGTTTGAATCGGTGCAGTCCACTGTTTATATGCCAGATAGACCAGATAAGCCACGCCAAACCATTTTACCGCCTGAAACGCCCAGGGTGTGGTTGCAAACAGCACCCCTACCCCTGCAGCCACAATCATGAATTGAACAATCAATGCCACTTGTAAACCAATTGCATTCCAGTAGCCATGCCGGAAGCCATAATTGAGACCACTCGACATGGAAGCGATGGCACCTGCGCCCGGTGAAATGCTAATCACCCAGCACGCCAACATAAAAGCAAACCAGACCTGCACAGACATAACAATGTTATCAACTCATAAAAACTAAATTATATCGATTTAAAGCAAGACCGGATGACATTACAGGCAATAAAATTGCACAAATATGCTACTCAGCTGCAGCGACATCAGGCACAATTATTCTTTTTATCCCTTAAAAGCTAAGGAGATTTTAATGACTGCGCAATCTGTCATTCTTCCATTACCTTCTGATCATGCTCGCTTTATTGTTTTACGCTTAAAAGACCTCACCATTGCCGAATTAAAACAACAGATTGAAGCGCTACTCTCTACGCGTGACCGTTTAATCACGCAACATCCGAATGACCAGATTAAAACAGCCATCGCATTTGGGCCTGAACTTTGGGCTCGACTCTACCCGCAAACACCTGCAGGTTTTAAACAACTTGACCCTCAAAGTGGCGCATTTAACATGCCGGTGGTGCCCGCTGATGTCTTTATCCATATTGCCAGCGCCCGTGCAGATATCTGCTTTGCCATGAGCCAGGCCTTCTTTACCGGCATTCAGGATAAAGTTGAGGTACTGGATGAGCGTGCCTGCTTCCGTTTCTTTGACGGTCGCGACATGACCGGCTTTATTGATGGAACAGAGAATCCACAATTCCCTGAGGATCGTGCTGAAGCGGCTTTACTGCCCGAACAAGCGGGTGCATTTGCAGATGGCAGCTTTATCTTTGCCCAGCGTTATACCCATGATCTGGTCAAATGGCGCCAGCTCAAAGTCGATGCACAGGAACATGTATTTGGTCGTACCAAACTGGAATCGATTGAACTCGATGATGACATCAAACCGGAAAACTCCCATGTCGCGCGTACAGTCGTTGAAGATGATGAAGGCGAAGAAATGGAAATCTTGCGTCACAGCCTGCCTTATGGAGATGGCAAGGGTGAACAAGGACTTTTCTTTGTGGCGTATACCAATAATTTAAGCATCATTGATGAAATGCTGAAACGCATGTTTGGAACAGCTGGAGATGGCATCCATGACCGCTTATTGCATTTTACCACGGCGATTGATGGTGCTTATTATTTTGCGCCTAGTGATGAATTGCTGGAACAGATTTTAGCAGATTAAAAAATCAAAGATGCTATGTTATTCAATAGCATAGCATCTAAGCAATCATAGTAAAAACAAGAACTGACAAAAGATTTAACGGAATAAGTCAATTCCTGCCAAATCACTCTCCCCTTAAGCCTGCAAAATTTGTTATATTTGACGTTTTTCCGCGACATTTATTTTCGGTAACTATGAATACGGCAATACAAGCAGCTCTTGATCATGCGGTACAAACCCTGCAACAGCAAGGTGTACTCCCTTCAGATTGGACCAACACGAGCCATTTAACCCGTACCAAAGACCGAAGTCACGGAGACTTTGCTTCAAATATTGCCATGATCGGTTCTAAAGCCGCGGGCATGAAACCACGTGATCTGGCTGAAAAAATTCTGGCAGCACTACCAGAAGTGGCAGACATTACCAAAGCAGAAATTGCAGGTCCGGGTTTTATTAACTTCTTTTTAAATGCAGACCAGCGCTATGCGGTGCTCGACCAGATTCAGGCACAAAAAGATGCCTACGGTCGTAGTCAGGCCAACGCGACTAAAAAAATTCAGGTCGAATTTGTGTCGGCAAACCCGACCTCTAGCCTGCATGTCGGCCATGGTCGTGGTGCAGCGTATGGCATGACCGTTGCGAACTTACTCGAAGCAACGGGTGCAAAAGTTGACCGCGAATACTATGTCAACGATGCTGGCCGTCAGATGGATATCTTGGCGACTTCAACTTATTTACGTTATTTAGAATTGACCGGGCAAACACTGGTTTTCCCGAAGAATGCGTATCAAGGCGACTACGTTAAAGAAATCGCACAGGAAATTATTGATAAAGATGGCGATGCACACGTTCGTGCCGTTGCTGACATCTATAAAGATGTACCAGAAGATGTGCAATATGCTGAAGAACTTGATGCTGAAGGCAATAAAGTTGTGCTTTCAGGCGATAAAGAAAAGCACATTGATGGTTTGATTGCGAACTCGCAACAACACTTGGGTGCAGCTTATCGCGTGTTCCATCAGGCAGCTTTACATGCCATTCTGGATGATATCAAAGATGACCTGGCTGACTTTGGTGTAACCTTCGACAAATGGTTCAGCGAAGACTCATTGACTGACAAGATTGATGAAGCACTTGAAACACTGGATCAACGTGGCTACCTCTACGAAAAAGACGGCAACATCTGGTTTAAATCAACCGAATTCGGTGATGAAAAAGACCGTGTCGTCAAACGTCGCAATGGTCAAACCACGTACTTCGCCTCTGACATCGCTTATCACCTGAATAAATTACAACGTGGCTATACCGACCTGATTGATATCTGGGGCTCAGACCACCACGGTTATATTTCACGTGTAAAAGCTGCCATTGATGCAATGGGTTATGATTCGAAGAAACTCACCGTACTTTTGGTTCAGTTCGTGAGCTTATGGCGTGGCGGCGAGATGGTGCAAATGTCATCGCGTTCAGGTCAGTTCGTGACTTTACGTGACTTGCGTAAGGAAGTGGGTAATGATGCCGCGCGTTTCTATTATGTGATGCGTAAATCTGAACAGCACATCGACTTTGACCTTGACCTTGCCGTTTCACAAAGCAAAGATAATGCAGTGTATTACATCCAATATGCGCATGCACGTATTTGCCGTATGTTAGAAAAAGCAGCGACGACTGGTCTTAATTTCGACCTCAGCGCAGCACGCGAACATGCCAACCGTTTAGAACTCGATGCTGAAACCGAGATCTTGTCTAAACTTGCCGCTTATCCAGATATTCTGGTACGTGCAGCCAATGCCTACGAACCGCATCAGATTGGTAACTATCTTAAAGAGTTAGCTGCCCTGTTCCATGCTTGGTACAATGAACATAAAGTATTGGGCGATGATGTGGCACTGACACAAGCGCGTTTGTTGCTTTCAATCAACGTCCAGCAAGTATTACGCAATGGCTTGGAATTGCTCGGTGTATCAGCGCCTGAGACGATGTAATCAGCAAAGCTTAAAGCCATGTAAACTTAAGCCATCGTTGTTAAACAATATGGTAAACAAAGCATTATTTTTAAACATAATGCTTTGTTTTTAAGTAAACTCAAGTTACAAATAAATCAATAGGATCAAGAGGAATTTCCGGTGTTTGGAAAAACGCAACGTGGTGTATCTGAACGACCAAACAAGCCTAAAAAACCACTCATTCCGAAGTGGTTAGGAATGCTTGTCGCTATTCTTGCGATCCTATGCGTAGCTGTGATGCTGATGCTTTGGCAGCCTTGGCAACCTGTCCCGACCAAAAATCAGGTCACTTCCGAGCATTACCAGGAAGAAAACACCAATAAAGATTACCGTTTCTATGATTTGCTGCCTCAACAGCAAGTGACTCCAATTCCTGAACAGGCAGTCCCTGAGACCAAACAGCAAGGGAATGTGGTAATCATTGAATCGCCAAAACCTGAAGCCCCGGCAGCAGAAGATCCAGCAGGTCTCACGCCAGCTGAACCGGTTGCGCCGGCACACGCAACTTATATTTTACAAGTCCGCAGCTATCCGGATCCTGACAGTGCCGATGCACGTCGTGCCGAAATTATCCTGAATGGCTTGTCTGCAGATGTGGTGAAAAGTGTGGAAAATGGTCAGACTTGGTATCGTGTGTTCTCTGGCCCTTATGATAGTCAGGATTCAGCACTTGCAGCGCAACAAACCTTACAACATAGTGGCATTGATTCGATTGTGATCAAACGCTAAACAGATACCGATTAAAAAAGGGGAGCAATGTGCTCCCCTTTTTCATCTTCAATTTTAGGCGCACTGCGAATGCAAGCTTTTCTGCTCCGCCCTTTGAAAGGCAGAACGTTGCTGAACACGTTGAACAAAAGCCTGAATATTCGGATATTTGCCATGCAAGCGATTTTGAATGGCAATCAGTGGAAAGGCCATTTGAATATCCGCAAAAGAAAAGTCACCCGCAAAATAATCATGTTCTGATAAATATTGCTCAAGATACAGAATATGTTCTTTTACCCGTGGCCGAACAAAACTGGCTTTTACCCCACCGGTAATTTTCTCTGCAATCGGACGAATTACCCAAGGTACATGCTTGCTAACACTATTCATCACCAGGGTCATCACCAGCAAAGGCATTAAAGAACCTTCAGCATAGTGCATCCAGTAAGCATACTGCCGCTGGTCTTTGTCGGATGTTGGCTTGAATTGTTTTTCAGAATCATACTGTTGTTGTAAATAATCCAGAATCACGGCAGACTCTACAATCACCTCGTCATCATCTACCAGAATCGGTGCTTTACCCAAAGGATGAATATTCTTGAGACTCTCTGGTGCCCCATAACTCGGCAGCCTTTGATAATACTCAACCTGATAATCCATCCCAAGTTCTTCTAATGCCCACAGGATACGAAACGAACGTGAGCATTGTAGATAATGTAAGGTAATCATTTTTGTGCCTGCTTTTTTGCTGTGCAATTGCGATTTTAGGTCCCTCTCACAATTGCACTTAGAATTATGTTTTGCCCAAGCACAATAGCACTTTAGTCTTAAAGAATCATGGTGTGAATGTCTAAACTACGTAACAAAGTTTTAGTCACCGGAGTTTTACTACAGACGTTGAGAAGTTTTTCTTGTAAGTCCTGTGACACAGGTTGCCGGAATACAACTCGGCGTTCAATACGCTCCTGCTGCTCGCGATTGGTATGAAAATCAACCTCAACCGTAAATTCACCCAAATCAATCTGCTTATGCTGCGCATACATTCGCAAGGTGATCATGGTACACGAGGCCAGACTGGCCGTCAGGAAATCATACGGCGCAGGGCCTGTATCATGCCCACCAAACTGTTCTGGCTTATCGGTAAGAAACTGATGTGTGCCGCTACTGACCTCTCCTTTCCAGGGTTCAGGCAAGGTCAGGACTTTACTGCTGGCAATGATGCTCATTTTGACGCCCTCATCTGGTCTGGTAATACCGGCGCTTCTAAGCGCTTGCCTTGATAATCAGGAATTTCACCAAAACGTGCATCATGATTGATCCAGTCCTCGCGAGCTTGCTGCAAGTCTTGCATGGTACGACCTACAAAGTTCCACCATAGCAGGATTGGTGACTCGAACGGTTCACCACCAATTAACAGCAAGCGATGGCCTTGGCTTAACTCGACCTCAATTTCGGTCAATCCAGTGTCCAGCACCACCATGTTATCAGCGGTGAGTTCATGCCCATTTACACGCGCTGTGCCTTCTAAAGCCATAAAGGCATATTCAAATTTTGGATTAAGTGGAATACGGGTTTTAGTATCGGCTTGTGCAGTTAAATCAACGCCGACCAAAGGGGTATGCACCTGCACAGGTGAGGTGGTATCCAGAAAGTCACCGACCAGTACGGTAAACTCAACCTGATCCTGGCTGACCACTGGCAATTCAGGGTAATGCTCAAACTTAGGGTCCATATTGAGCTTATCATCAGGCAAGGCAATCCAGAGCTGCGCCGCATGCATTTTGGTTTCACTATCAGGCGCCACTTCAGTATGCGAAATACCGCGACCGGCAGTCATCAGGTTCACCTGTTTAGGACGGATCAACTGTTTTGAACCCAGACTGTCGGTATGCATCATGGTGCCTTCAATCATCCAGGTAAAGGTTTGCAAACCGATATGCGGATGCGGTCCTACATCCAGACCATCGCCCGCCGGAAAACTGACTGGCCCCGCATGATCAAGGAAACACCAGGCACCCACCAAGCGCTTCTGGCGGCTCGGTAAAGCCCGCTTAATCACGGTTCCTTTCCCAATTTCAGCCGAGCGAATGGTAAATTCCTGAATAAATTGATTGATATACGTTTCACAGTCTTTTGAATCAGAAATATCGTATTCGTTATTATTGCTCATGATATTGCTCTCTTCTACCTATGCCATTGCAATGAGTCGTTTTATTGATCTTAACAATACCACCCCCATTCAATATAGTCTTTTGGTAATACGCAGAGTGTCATGCATGAGACAATCTTAGTCCCACATGGCATAAGAACTTATCTTTAGCACTGAACCAATCAACGATTATTTAGGCTGCATGTCGACAATCAAAGCCGTTAGACGCCGGACCAATGGCAGTAAAACCAGCACCAACGGATAAGCAATCAACCAAGAAAACATCCATGTCGCTGACCATTTATGCAGAAATTCTGGAATAAACCCTAGGCTCATCCACATATTCACAAACGACAGTGCTCCACTCATTAAAAAAGATAAAATCAGCGGCAAAATCCAGGCGGCATATTTGGCAGGCAATTTACTGATCAGGCGTGGGGTTATTTTCAATTCCTGCATATTAAACGCGCTTCCATAAAATCAGATTGTTCGAGGTGTACAGTTTCATCTCTATTTCTTCACTTGCTGTTTAAGATGCTTCATAAACTGACCAAACTGCGGCCAGAAATCTTCAAAGAGTGGATGATCACGATGTTCCAGCATGACTTCACTAAACAGCTTTAAACCCACTGCAAATGATTTGGTGGTTTGATCATCAAAAAACTCGCCCTTCTTTAAACGCTCAACAATCTCGAAAATGTCATCATGATTGCCAGTATAAAATTCCAGACGTTCGGTATAGGTCGACGCCTGTCCTTTGTTATCTTTTAAGTGTTGTACAGTCACATGATATTGATGTTGTTTCATCGTTCTACTCCAGAATGCTTAGGCACTCTTCTTAATTTCGACCTGCATCAGGCCAACCAGATATGGGTTAAATACTATTTTTAATGAACGCAGCAATTGCACCTGTTTGTTTTTTTGCTGTCGCCCTAACAGCTTTCATTCCCGTCTATAGCCGCCCAATGGCAATCGCGGCCTGATCGATCTGCTCTGCAATCTGGTGAATTTGCTCGGGCTTTAAGTCCGCGATATTCAGTTTTAAACGTAATGCGGTTTTGAGATTTTCCATGGCACGGTGAATATCTATCAGCTGGTCATTATTGTGAATTTCACGTCTTAGTCGCAGCTTTTGTAGAAGTGCCAACAGCATGTCTTGCTGCTCTTTTAAATAGCTGTCGCCATAGTCGGTAATCTGATATTGCTTACGTTCAGCATCAAGCAACGAGATGCAATTCATCTCTTCCAAAGCTGTCAGGGTGGGATAGATAGTCCCTGCACTGGGTGAATAGCCATCGCCGACCAGATCACTAATTTCTTTAATGATTTCATAGCCATGCTTTGGACTTTGCTGAATGAGATGCAGGACCAAAAGTTTCATGCGGCCTGATTCAAAAAGGCGTCCACGGCGGCCTGAGCGATGCTGCTCTGCATGCTGAAGATCACCTTGGCTGCCGTGATGAGCTGATGCCTGTTTCATCTTTATTGTTCTCGGATTGCTTAATTTATGCATATTAAGATATATCTTAATATATCTTATAGCAAGTTAAGATATATCTTTAATTTTTAAGATTTTGATATCTAATAAATTATTTTTTATAAAAAATTTTTAAGGTTGCGTTTTTTAGCTTTTAGGCTGAATAGAACGATTTGAACTATTTTGGTCATTGCTGTAAAAATAATTAAATGTATGGAGTAAAAATGATATGAATATTGCACCTTTCCCATTTCAAATAACCGATTGGGCTCAAATAGAAAAAACAGAGCATTATGGTGAAACAGGAATAGCATATTGGAGAACACAATATTTTGGTGAAGAAGGCAATAGAATTAGAGTAAGACTCGTTGAGTATTCTGCTAATTATTTAGCTGATCACTGGTGTGAAAAAGGTCATATCTTATTCTGTTTGGAAGGCGAGTTAGAAAGCAGATTAAAAGATGGAAGGAAATTTATTTTAACCTCAGGCATGAGTTATCAAGTGGGTGATCATTCAGAACCTCATCAGTCTTTTACTTCAAAAGGAGCTAAATTGTTAATCGTTGATTAATCATCAAGCTTCTGCTTCAGCAAGTTGGATATGTCTTAAATTATATAAAATGAGGAATAGATGATTTTTCAAAATAGAAAAAGAGCACTTTGGTGCTTTTGCTAGAATGAATTTGATTAAGAAATTGCAAATAACTTCTTTATTCATCAATCCTTAATAAGCCTCTCTGTCTAAACTGTTCATCAATTTTTGAAGTCAGGAAATCAACAACAGGTTGTAAAGCATGATGCTGTTGTTGCCAGTTTTGCTTTTCAATCCCACCTTTATATTCTTGCACCATTCGCTGCAAAACAGGCTGATGTTGCGGTTGTAACTGAGCAATCACCCATTGCGCAGCCTGATCTTTAGGTGCAATCTCATTCGTCACCAAACTAAAATAAATACGGCATAAGGCCAAAATCTGGTTACGCTCATCCGCATCTTCATCCCAATGCGCCACTATCGATGGATAGGTATCTGCCATCGCCTGCCAGAGTTGCTGATCCGGAATCATAACCGACCAAGAATTTAGATCTGGCCCAAACAAGGTTTGGTGATGCATTTGCGCTTTCTTCAGCAAAATACTCAGATCTGGGTCTGCATGTTCGCTAAGTATATCGCCTTGGCTTAACTCATCCCGCAACCATTCCCCAAACTGTAGTTCGTAGCTGAGGGGATAACTTCCCGAAAGAATATGGTCTTTGCGTACGATGGTGACTTCAAGTGCACGATGTGCAGCACCAATCGGGTGCGAAATTTGTAATAAGGTTTCTGCCAGTTGCTGTCGTTGCGGAAGTGTGATTGCTTGACTCAGCACAACCAGAACATCCAGATCACTTTCTGGACCTAGCCCGCCATCAACAGCTGATCCATACAGATAAATGGCAAAGAGGGATTCACCCAAAAGCTGCTGTAAATATCCTGTTAACTGTTCCAGTTGCAAGGTTTCGGACATGCTTTACCTCTTTAACAATCGCATAAAAAAAGGCAGGATGTTCATCCTGCCTTTTCATTTAATTATTCCCACTCAATCGTAGCTGGTGGTTTAGATGACACGTCATATACAACACGTGAAACATCTTTAATTTCGTTCATGATACGGGTTGAGATTTTATCAACCAGTTCATATGGCAAGTGCGCAAAACGGGCTGTCATAAAGTCAACCGTTTCAACCGCACGAAGTGCAATCACCCATGCATAACGACGGCCATCACCGACAACACCGACTGATTTCACCGGTTGGAAGACCGCAAATGCTTGAGCAGTTTTGTCGTACCAGCCGCTGTCACGCAGTTCTTGCATAAAGATGTCATCTGCAAGACGAAGAATATCAGCATATTCTTTCTTCACTTCACCCAAAATACGCACGCCCAAACCTGGACCCGGGAATGGATGACGGTAAATCATACTATGCGGTAAACCAAGCGTGGTACCTAATTTACGGACTTCATCTTTGAACAGGTCACGTAATGGCTCAACCAGATCAAAGGCTAGATCTTCTGGTAAACCACCCACGTTGTGGTGTGATTTGATCACGTGTGCCTTACCTTGCTTGCTTGCAGCAGATTCGATCACGTCTGGGTAAATCGTACCTTGCGCCAGGAATTTCACGCCATCCAGTTTACGCGCTTCTTCAGCAAAGACTTCGATAAATTCACGACCAATGATTTTACGTTTTTTCTCAGGATCAACTTCACCTGCCAATGCCGACAAGAACCGTTGTTCAGCCTGTGCACGGATTACACGGATGCCCATGTTGTCTGCAAACATTTGCATCACTTGATCACCTTCGTTTAAACGAAGTAAACCATTGTCTACAAATACGCAAGTTAACTGATCGCCAATGGCTTTATGCAACAGCGCAGCAACCACTGATGAATCTACACCACCTGATAAACCTAACAGAACTTTTTCATCACCGATTTGTTCACGTAACTGTTCTACACGTAGATCGATAATGTGCTCAGGGGTCCACAGACCGCGGCAACCACAAATCTGATGAACAAAGTTAGACAGTAATTCAGCACCTTTAGCGGTGTGAGTCACTTCTGGGTGGAACTGAACGCCATAGAAACGACGTGCTTCATCACTTACTGCAGCAAATGGACAGCTTGGCGTGCTTGCAGTCACCTGGAAGCCTTCCGGAATCGCACTGACTTTATCGCCATGACTCATCCAGACATGGAGCTGGTTTTCGCGATCTTGCAAGTTACCGATCAATTTATCACGGACCAGAATATCAACTTCCGCATAACCAAACTCATGCACTGTGCCCGGCTCTACCTTACCGCCAAGTTGCTCAGACATGGTTTGTAAACCATAGCAAATACCCAATACCGGTACGCCTAATTCAAATACCACTTGCGGTGCGCGTGGGCTTCCCTCTTCATGTACGCTCTCAGGGCCACCTGATAAAATAATCCCGTTCGGATTAAACGCACGAATGTCTTCTTCAGACATATCGAATGCATACATTTCAGAATAGACACCCGCTTCACGTACACGACGTGCAATGAGCTGGCTATATTGAGAGCCGAAATCCAGAATAAGGATACGATCTTCAGTAATTTGAGTATTGGTCGTCATGGTTCATCTTAAAGGCAAATGAATTAAGCGCCACATTCTAACATTTTTCACGCTTTGACGCACCGCAATTCATCATCTATCTTGTTTTTTAATTGGACCTGAAAATCGGCACTGAAATTTAAAGTAAAATTCCATAAATACCTCCAGAATAAGGAGAGTTAAATCAACAATTCTTGCCTATTCTGCTCAACACAAAACAAAAATTGGTGCTAAGATGATGACTCGAAATAGGGATTACCACGGACAGGTATTCAATCGACAGCATCATTGCCTTTTTATGCGATTGTGATGTCCTGAATGAAAGGAAAAATAAAAAGGTAATTAAGCATCACAAGGTCTTGGTAAATCACCAAGGTCCTAAAACATTTTACTATCATCTAGCGCTTGCCCGACTACGAGCAACAATTAGGACTTGAAGGACCAATAAAATAATGTTTCAAGAAATGATTGCGGATTTTCACCAAAATTTCTGGCTATATATTTCCATTCCATTTATCAGCGGCTTTATTGGTTATGTGACCAAAGTCATTGCCATTCAAATGATGTTTTCTCCCCTCGAATTTAAAGGGTTGAGATTATTTGGACTTCCACTCGGATGGCAAGGGATCGTGCCGCGCAAAGCTGAGAAAATGGCAACTACAGCCGTTGAGCTGATGACCTCCAAACTCATCAAACCTGAAGAAATCTTTGCCAGACTCGACCCCAAACGTATTGCTCAGGAAATTGAAAAACCGTTAATGGCGGCTGCCGAAGATATTACCCGTGAAGTCGCGCAGCAATACCAGCCGGGTTTATGGGAAGGCATGCCAGAGTTTGCCCGTCAGCGACTGATCAAGCGGGTTCAGGCCAAAGCCCCGGAAATTGTTGAACACATCATGAGTGAAGTACAGAAAGATGTGGCCAAGTACTTCGATATCAAACATATGGTGGTCAACAACCTGCTCAAAGATAAACGCCTGCTGAATGAAATCTTTAAAAAAGTTGGCAAACAGGAATTCAAGTTCTTTAGTAATGTCGGTTTTGTATTTGGTTTCGCGATTGGTGTGGTGCAGATGCTGTGCTGGATCGTCACACAAGGTAAATATCCATGGATGTTGCCGATGTTTGGTGGCTTTGTCGGTTTCTTTAGTGACTGGATGGCGCTGCAAATGATGTTCCGCCCTTTATATCCGAAAAAGATTATGGGCTATACCTGGCAAGGTTTATTCATTAAACGTCAGAATGAAGTGGCGGCTGATTATGCAGCCCTGATTTCAAAACAGCTCCTCACCTCACGTAACATGATGGAAGAGCTGTTTTCCGGCACCCATTCGGACAAAGTCATCGAACTGGTCAGCCGTCAGGTCAAACAGGAAATTGATTTACAGGCCGGTATTGTTCGCCCACTGGTGGTCTACGCCATTGGCGGTGAAAAATATCAAAACCTGAAAGCTGATGTGGCGGAGCGGATTTTAAAACAGCTTCCAGACACCATGCGCTACGTGGAATCTTATGCTGAAGATGCCATGAACGTGCGTAATACTCTGGTTGAGCGCATGCAAAAACTGAGTCCGGAAGAGTTTGAAGGCATGCTGCGCCCGGCCTTTAAAGAAGATGAATGGTCTTTGATTATTGTCGGTGCGGTACTGGGTTTTCTGGTTGGGGAAATGCAGATTCACTTTATGCTTTAAAGTAATGAAAGATAGTAAAAAAGGAAGCTTAGGCTTCCTTTTTTTTAATTAATGGGCAAGTTTTTCAATTTTGACCACTTCAATATCGGTCGGCTTATAACGATGCGTATCGACTTCGCCAACCAAACGGACATGATCACCGACTTTGAGCTGGGCCTGACGCCAGATGTCATCATCGATTTCGACTCCAATGGTCCCGCTCTTGTCTTTAAACTCATAGTGATCACCTTTTAATTGTTTGGTGATCTGACCCGTGAGCGTAATGCCGGTTTCATCGGCAAGTTTTGCCACCTGACTGACCGTTACCACATTCTTTGCCGCTTCCTGCACAATCACGTGGTCATCTTTACCTGCCCAGCTCGTGGTTGATAGTCCCGCTAAAATCACAATCCCGCAACTTGCGATGAATTTTTTCATGTCATCTCCTGTTTTATTCTCAAGACTTATGATCTAAACAGAAATAGAGGTGCATGTCGGCTTAAGTTTGTAATCAAGCGTGAACTTTATGTACGGACAAAATAAAGCCCGCGTCTCAGCGCGGGCTTTAGGATTTTTTGATTATTTTTCGATGAGATGGTCCAGACTGAAACGGCCTGCGCCATACAGCATTAACGCGAAGAAACCACCTGCCATTGCAAAGTTCTTCATAAAGTTAATCGCATCATCTGGCCCACCATGGAAGATGAATGCAGTGAGAATGCTAAAGATACCTAAGCCCAATGATGCAAAGCGGGTCTGGAAGCCAAATAGTAAGGCCAAGCCACCACCAAACTCAACCAGAATCACTAAGGGTAATAGAGCACCCGGAACACCCATGGATTCCATATAGCCAGCGGTGCCTGCATAGCCGACAATCTTGCCCCAGCCAGCCACAAGAAAGATATAAGCGAGCAATAAACGTGCAACCAAAATAACACCATTTGCTACGCCAGTTTGCGTTACGATATTTTTTAAAACAACATTCGGATTAAACATGGTTGATCCCATACGGTTTGTTTTTTAACATGTTAGCAAGTTTATGTATCTTTAATTATGCAATAAATACCAAATTAGTTAACATATCGTTCTTTATTTGCAACAATAAAAGCATGATCTGAATGTGCTCCCTCCCCTCACCCCCCTGCAAAGTTACCAATTAATTTGCTTTTTATACTGACATTCTATAGAGGCACTGCTAGGATTTAGCTCACATTTACAGTGTTAACATCTTCATGGAACTCATTGATTTTATTCTGCACGTTGACGAACACCTTTTAGAATTTATTACCAATTATGGCGTGTGGATTTATGCCATCCTATTTTTAATTATCTTTGTTGAAACCGGTCTGGTGGTGATGCCATTTTTACCCGGTGACAGCCTGTTATTTGCAGCAGGGGCACTCGCCGCTTCAACAGGTGCCATGGATCCATGGGTACTCGGTATTTTATTATTTATTGCTGCCGTACTCGGCGATACCGTAAATTATCATATTGGACGTTATATTGGTCCGCGGGTCTTTGAAACCAATTCACGCTTTATCAATAAACAGCACCTGATCAAAACCCAGCATTTCTTTGCACGCCACGGCGGTAAAACCATTATTTTCGCCCGCTTTGTGCCTTTTGCCCGTACTTTTGCACCTTTTGTTGCCGGTGCAGGCAGCATGAACTATAAGTTCTTCCTGACTTATAACGTGATTGGTGCGTTCTGCTGGATTGCATCGTTTATTACATTGGGTTATTTATTCGGCAACATGCCGATTGTAAAGGATAATTTCACGCACCTGATTTTCGGTATCATTATTATCAGTGTGTTACCGGGTGTGATTGGTTTTATTCGTCAGAAACTCAGTAACCGTAAAGGTCAATAATCGATAGCCGCTTTAAAACAGGCGGAAGATCATCGGTAACATACAAATCAGCAATAACACAGCCGATCCTTTATATAAATGATCGGCTTTAATTCCAATCAGACTTCCCGCCATTAATGCACGTCCGAAGATCATCCAGAAAATACTGACCGGTAAAAGAATCAGGCTAAACACGGCAAATACCATGAGCGCATTTTCGATTGAATTCCAGGTTTCACTAGGGAAAATGCCTGCGGCCAACAACACCGTTTTCGGATTTTTTAAGGTCGACATGAACAACTGTCGCTTGCGGATATGCGGATGATGCTGATCATGTTTTTGCAGATGTGAACTTTTCCAGAGATGAAAAGCCATCCAGAGCACATAAAGCAAACTTGCGGTATGTAAAATCGCACCCAGTGCAGGCCAGATCGGATCAAAAAGATGAATTAACAGTGCCCATAAACTGATGCCGTACATATATCCCAACCATTCGATTGGAATAAATTTGATGGTTTTGGGTACACCTTGTTGGTGGGTTGCACTGGCAAGTAAAGCGTTGGTCGGACCTGGAATCAGTAACACTGCCAACATCGCCAAAACAAAAAACCAACTCTCAATCATACACATACCGAACGACTATACATGGGCGCCACCTTAAACGAATTTAGGGCAAAAATACAAATTTCGGTAATAAAAACAGCAGTAAAAATAGCGGGATTTAGACGAGATAATTTTTTAAAAAATTGATTTTTATGATTATTTTTTGAAACATTTTGCGATAATTTAGTTATTTATCACCATAACGAATTATGGTGATAAACGGGTAAAAATTAAGATTTCGGACGCTGTTTTACGATAATCGGGCAACCTTTAAACTTGGCTGCCTGCACGATCGCATCTTGCTGTCCCAGCACATTGGCAAGTTCGGTATTCTTGGTATTCATCGACTGACCCATGTTGACAGAAATGGATGGACCGAAGCCCCAACCACCACGGCCCCAGCCGCCACCGAGTCCTACCCCCACGCCCATACCGGTACGTTTTGGTGTTTGAACCCCGTTTTCAATATACAACTGAATACGGTTGTACTCGGCCTGTAATTGCTGACAGTTCAAGCCCTGATATTGCGTCGGTGAAACATAAGCTGGCTTAACCGTTGATGCACAAGCACCCAAAAGCATACTTGCCGCCAGAACAGGCATCCAATATAAACGTTTCATAATGTTCTCTTATTGCTTCGATTCAATCTCATTGAACAGGGTGACATAAGCAAGCGTCAACTTGTGTTCAGATGCCAGATGAACCAATGGTAAATTCTTTTGATGTGATTCTTTCATCAAGATCGACGGCGGCAACATGCTATCCAGCACAGGCAAACCTTCATCTTTGAGTTGTTGAACCACTTCTCGAGGTAACTTTGCCTGAGACTGGAACTGGTTGACCACAATTCCCTCAATCTCAAGGCGATCATTATGATCATCTTGGGTTTCGAGCACATTTTCAATCAAAGTTTGTAACGCGCGTTTGGAGAATACATCACAATCGAATGGAATCAGTACACGATCTGCTGCAATCAACGCAGATAAGGTAAAGAAGTTAAAGGCAGGCGGCGTATCAATAAAGATCCGGTCATAACGTGCGCTGAGTGACTGAATCGAATCACGCAATTTATAGATTTTATGTTTACTTTCCAGTGCATGCTCTAAGCTACCCAGACTTGGACTGGCCGGAATGACATCCAGATTCTCGAATGATGAGCGATGCACATAGCTGTCCAGTCCCTTACCACGAGGTGCTTTTAAAATCGAACCAATAGCATTGCCAATCAGCCCTTTTTGCTGGGTCTGGCCTAAAACGTCATCAAAGAAATTTTCAATATTGGGTTCTAACGCGGCTTTGTCCGCCGAATAGGTGGCATCCTCACCTAACAGGTACTGGCTTGAGTTTGCTTGTGGATCAAGATCAATGACCAGTGTTCTCAGGCCCTGTTTTGCACTAATTGCGGCCAGATTAACCGTAATACTCGATTTCCCCACACCACCTTTCTGGTTAAACACCACACGCGTTAACATGATTTCCCTCTACCCTGTTTTTTTTAAACTGCACGCAGTTTAACCTAGTGCAAAAACAATTTCTAAATACAATGTCCAACAATCAGGCAAAAACCGGTTTAATCATCACAAGACCGAGAATCCCGACCATGGCCACTGTACCAATCAGCAACCCTGCACGGCGTTGTTCCAGCAAGATACTGCTGTCTTGCTTATAGGTTTTGATCAATGACGACCACAACACAAAGAACAGGATCACTTTGGCATAGAACCACGGCTGTACATCAAAATTCTTCATTGCCAGCAAGATCACACCCGTAACAATAATCAGGGTCAACGATAAATGCTGTAAGCCAACCATCGCTTTACGGGCCTTTAGATTGGGCTGCTGATCCTGTATACCCACAAATAAGGTCGAACCGCGTAATACAAAAGCAATAATCAACAGACTCATTGCAAGCAGATGCAGCATTTTCGTAATGAGATGTAGGTCCATGATCCGTCCTTAAGCTTTTGGTGCATGTGCACAGTCAGGACTGGCTGGTGCTTCACCTTGCCATTCACTCGGGATATAGGCATGAATCGCCAGCGCATGGATACGACCCGGGCTCATTAGCTCGGCAGCAACGGCATAAATCTTTTGATGACGCTGTACCAGACGTAAGCCTTGGAATTCATCACTGACCACAATCACTTTAAAATGTGATTCTTTCCCTGGGAAATAACCACCATGTCCTGCTGACTCATTAATCACTTCGAGATGAGTGGGTGCCAGTGTTTGTAAACGTTCAATCAACTGTTGTTCTAAATTCATGAGTCAGGCTGTCCGGTCAGATTGAGATAGTTCATTAGTATACATGACCTCTCTTGAAGCGAAACTTTTATCCATTTTTTTGCTTTTCAGGTTATTTTTGAATGAAAATGCTTTTATTTTATGCAATTAAACAATTTCTTTGCATAAAGTTGTTGACCCTTATTTTGCTTAATGTATTATAGCTGGCACGCGGGAATAGCTCAGTTGGTAGAGCATAACCTTGCCAAGGTTGGGGTCGCGAGTTCGAGTCTCGTTTCCCGCTCCAGATTGGTTTTTTTAAGTGTAAGTTTTAGTAAAAACTGCTCAATATGCGGGAATAGCTCAGTTGGTAGAGCATAACCTTGCCAAGGTTGGGGTCGCGAGTTCGAGTCTCGTTTCCCGCTCCAAATTTAAAAGGCCCTTATCAAAAGATGAGGGCTTTTTTCTTTGTCTAAAGATAATGCTCCACGTGGAACATCAAAAATAATTAAGCGCTAATATTAGATTTCCCCACCTTGCATAAAAATCCTTAAAAAATAAAAAGGTGCCCCTCTGCATCGAAAGACACCTTTTTCATTTCATTTTGAATAAACCGCTATTCTGTCATCTTGGCTTGCAATTTGACGCCTTGCTTGTTGTTCTCTGTGGCCAATGCCTGCTGATGGTGATCTCGTGGCATAAATGAAGTGGCAATAATGGCAACAACTGCCATCGAAGCAATATACAACATGATGAGATAAGGATTGCCACCGCCAACGCTTAATAGTTTGGTCGCAATCAGCGGTGCAAGACCACCACCGACGACACCTGCCAGCTGGACCGAAATCGAGATACCGCTATAACGGATCTCTGCGGGAAACTGCCGTGCAAACAATTGTGCCTGCGGTGCATACATGAGCGGAAAGACCACACCGATTGCCAATACAATTGCCGTCCACACCAGCACCGGGTCTTTGCTATTGAGCATGCTAAAGAAGGGATAACAATACAGCGCCAGCACACACAGACCGAACATGAACATATTGCGCTGCCCAACCTTATCGGACAAATGCCCACATAAAGGTGTCATCACTAAAATCACGGCGGCACCGCAAATGGTGGCAAATAAAATTTCCTGTCTGTCAATGCCCAGTTGTGTGGTGGTGTAGGCCAAGGTAAAGGTAGAGGCAATATAAAACCATGCATTCTCCGCCGCACGTGCCACAATAATGCTGATCAATTGCTTGGGATGTTGCTTGAATACCTGTAAGGCCGGCACTTTAACTGCTTCAGCCTGTTGTTTGACTTTTTCAAAGTCTGGTGACTCCGGCACCTTCACCCGAATATACCAACCGACTACCAGTAAAATAATGCTCGCCAGGAAGGGAATCCGCCAGCCCCAGCTAAACAGGGCCTGTTCAGGCAATAAAGACACCAGCCCCAAGGCAATCGAAGCCAGCATCAGCCCGCCGCCCGTACTGGCCTGAGGAAGACTGCCCCAGAAGCCTTTTTTTCCCTCTGGCGCATGTTCAACAGCCATGAGCACGGCACCGCCCCACTCACCACCCATCGCCATCCCTTGGATAAAGCGCAAGATCACCAAGCCAATGGCAGCCCAGTAACCAATTGATTCATAGGTCGGTAACAGACCGATCAGCACGGTGGGGATTCCCATCAGCATCAAGGTCAACAGTAACATCGATTTGCGGCCTATCTTGTCACCAAAATGGCCAAACACCAGACCACCAAGTGGCCGTCCGATAAAGCCCACCGCGTAAGTGGCAAAGGCAGCGAGTACGCCCGTCAACGGGTCAAGATTCGGGAAAAATAATTTATTGAAAATTAAGGCGGCTGCTGCGCCGTAGATAAAAAAGTCATACCACTCAATGGTGGTCCCCACCATACTGGAGATACCTGCCAGTCGATGAGATGACTTGTTAGGAGATGAACCGTTTCCATGTATTGTTTGCATCGTCATTTTCCTTGCTTGGATATTCTTGTTTTATATTTTTGTGCTGATGCTCAATCCTGATCAGCAGCATGTTCAGAGGGTTGATACTCCTTGAGGTTTGTAGATAGAAGGGAGAGTGTATTTAGCTTAGTTTTTCCAGAATCTGTTCCAGCTCTGGATTACGCTGTTGCCATTTGGGCTGTTTGTCTTTATCGACAATTAAGGCGCGTACACCTTCAATAAAATCACCATGTTCAAACCAGATATCCTGTAAATCCCGTTCCAGTTGCATGCACTGCTGCAAAGACAGTCCACGGCCCAGATACTGTAATTTCAGGCTGGTTTGCTTGGCGATAAAGGAACGCTGTTGCAAAATCTCCAGCAGCTTGCTGGTCCATGCTTTGAACGGTTCCTCCTGTTCATGTGCAAGACTGTGCTCAATCTCATCCAGATGCTGAAAACCGAAATGCTTACGGATCGGCTCGACCAATTGCTGGAGTTCACTTTCAGCAGGACGGGTAATAAAGCGGGCAATGATCTGTTCAATATTGGCCTTGCTCAGGTTCGGTGCTGCAATCAACGCCGCCTGTAAGGCAGACAATTGCTGACTCGGCACATGGTAATCGATCAGATCAAGATAGAGCGCATCACTGCTGCTGATCTGTTCTCCCGTAATCGCCATATATACGCCGATATCATCCAGCCGAGACAGGAAATGGGTTGCACCAACGTCTGGGAAAAAGCCAATCGCGGTTTCAGGCATGGCAAATCTGGACTTTTCACTACTCACCACAATATGACAGGCCTGGGCCAAGCCAAAACCGCCACCCAGTACATAGCCATCGAGGATGACCATCACAGGCTTTGGATATTCGCGTAGCAGATTCAGCATGGTATATTCAGCGCTGAAATAGCCTTTATAATCAGCCGTTTCATTCTTATAACTGTCATACAGATAACGGATATCGCCACCCGCACAAAAGGCTTTGGGACTATTCGATTTGAACAAAACCGCCTGAATGGTAGCATCATTGCGCCACAGCTCCAGTTGTGTGCAGATGCCTTCAATCATATCGAGCGATAACGCATTTAAATGCTTGACCCGATCCAGACTGATGACGCCTAAGCTACCTTGTTGCTCAATCATTAAGTGATTTTCTGTATTCATTCTCTTGATCCCTTATTGATTTTTAAAGTTTGCCTGCCGTTTTTCTACAAAGGCCTGCATGCCCTCTTTTTGATCTAAGGTCGCAAAAATCGAATGGAACATACGGCGCTCAAAACGCAGACCTTCAGTGAGATTGACCTCGAAAGCACGATTAATGGTTTCTTTCAGCATCATGTTGGCGGTTAAAGAACGCGCTGCAATTTTTTCTGCGGCTTGTAGGGTCTGTTCTAGTAATTGTTCTTTGCTAAATACACGTGCCACCAAACCACTTTGCTCTGCCTCGATCGCACCCATTTGCCGTGCGGTAAAGCACATTTCCATAGCTTTGGCTTTGCCAATTGCGTGGGTTAAACGCTGTGTACCACCAATGCCGGGGATGACCCCTAAGGTCACTTCGGGTAAACCAAACTTGGCATTGTCGGCACAATAGATAAAGTCACACATCAGTGCCAGTTCACAACCACCACCCAGAGCATAGCCACTCACCGCTGCAATGAGCGGTTTACGGCGCTGCGCGATACGGTCCGCCAGATGGAAAAAGTCGTCGAAGTAGATATCTGGAAATGCCAGATCAGCCATTTCCTTAATATCGGCACCGGCGGCAAAAGCCTTTTCCGAGCCTGCCAATACCATGCAGCCAATCTCACGATCTTTTTCGAGCTGGTCTAAAGCCTGATTGATTTCACTAATCAATTCACTATTCAGCGCATTCAAGGCTTGCGGACGGTTCAGGGTAATCAGCCCAACCCCATGACGCTTTTCTAATAAAATACTGTTCCACTGCATGCTTGATTCCTTGCTTTGCTTTTATAGACTACGTGCGATCACTAAACGCTGGATATCGCTGGTGCCTTCATAAATCTGACAAATACGTGCATCACGGTATATCCGCTCAATCGGGAAGTCTTTCAGATAGCCGTAGCCACCAAATACCTGTAATGCATTTGAACAGACCCGTTCGGTCATTTCCGAAGCGAACAGCTTGGCCATTGAAGCTTCATTGAGACAGGGCTGCCCTGCTTCTTTGAGTCGTGCAGCGTAGTGCACCAGTTGTCGTGCCGCTTCGATTTCGGTTGCCATACTGGCAAGACGGAATGCCAGTGCCTGATGTTCAAAGATCGGTTTGCCAAAAGTCAGCCGTTCTTTGGCATAGCGGGTGGCCTCTTCCAGCGCCGCCCGTGCCAGACCGACGGCCTGTGCGGCAATACCAATACGCCCCCCTTCCAGATTGGCCAGCGCGATTTTTAAACCTTCACCCTCTTTACCCAGCATCAAGCTTTTATGAATACGCACATCCGTCAGGGCAATCTGGCAGGTATCCGAAGCATGCAGGCCGAGTTTTTCTTCAACCCGAATCACTTCATAACCCGGAGTATCACGTGGCACAAGGAAGGCACTAATGCCCTTTTTACCGGCGCTCGGATCAGTCACGGCAAATACGATAATCACACCTGCGTTATCACCCGAGGTAATAAACTGCTTGGCGCCATTCAGAATATAGTCATCGCCATCTTTTACTGCACGGGTCTTAATGGCTGCGGCATCTGAACCTGTATGCGGTTCAGTCAGGGCAAAAGCACCGATCATTTCACCTTGTGCCAAGGGTTTTAAAAAGCGTTCTTTTTGCTCATCGCTACCAAATTTTAAAATCGGCACACAGCCCACCGAGTTATGTACACTCATAATGGTTGAGGTCGCACCATCGGCCGCAGCGACTTCTTCAAGTGCCAGCACATAGGCCAGATTACCGGTGTCCGAACCGCCCCATTGCTCGGGAATCAGCATGCCCATAAAACCGAGCTGCCCCATTTGTGCAAGCGCATCTTTGGGAAAGGTACCATGTCGATCCCAATCACTGGCATTGGGTTTAAGCTGTTCTTGGGCGAAACTTTTCGCCATATCACGTATTAAGACTTGTTCTTCGGTCAATTGCATCTTGTGTTCCTTACCCTGCCTTTGCTTGCTGTTTGGCAATTTCCTGATTACGTAATAAAAAGCGCTGAATCTTACCACTTGGTGTTTTCGGCAGTTCAGTCACGAATTCGACCAGTCGTGGATAAGCATGTGCTGATAAGCGTTTTTTCACAAACTGGCTCAACTCTTCCGCCAACTGTTCCAGAGGTTGAATCCCCGCCGCCAGAATCACGAAAGCTTTCACCACCTCGGTACGGTCCGGATCAGGCACGCCGATGACCGCTGCCTCAACCACCGCATCATGCTCCAGCAAGGCACTTTCCACATCAAACGGCCCGATCCGATAGCCTGAGGTGGTGATCACGTCATCACTACGTCCAACAAAGCTCATGCTGCCATCGGCATGTAACTCGGCGGTATCACCTGTGAGATAGTAGTGCCCGACAAACGGCGATTTGCGACTTTCCTTATAGCCGCCAAACCACATCATCGGCGACTGGCTGATATCCACGGCCAGAATTCCGGGGGTATCCGCTGGAAGCTCCTCACCCTGTTCATTGACCACCGCAACGCGATAACCTGCGCTGGCAAAACCGGCGGAACCTGCACGGATGGTATGATTTAAACCATGATGATTACACACCACCATGCCGACTTCGGTCTGGCCATAATGATCATAAATCGGCGCATCCAGCACCTGCTTAAACCAACGAATCACTTCAGGATTAAGCGGTTCACCGGCACTGCTGACCACTCGGAACTGGCCTTTTAACGGCGCCATCTGTGCCGGATCAGCCGCCATCATCATACGGTACGCTGTGGGTGCACCCGCCAGATTGGTAATCTGATAATCTTTCACAATTTGGCACAGGCTATCGGTACTAAAGCCCCCTTCATAGAACAAGGTGGCATGGCCCAAGAATAGTGGCCCGGTAATGGCGTAATACAAACCATAAGCCCAACCTGGATCGGCAATATTCCAGAACGAATCTTCTTCTCTCAAACCAATGGCATCTTGCATATAACGACCAAACGCCAGCAAGGCTTTTAACGGCACTTCTAGCGGTTTGGCAGGCCCTGTGGTGCCCGAGGTAAACATCAACAAAAAAGGATCCTGGATGCTTCGCATCACCAGTTCGCATTGATCAGACTGCTGTTTGACTGCATCCCAAAAGTTAAAGTCACCTGACTTCAGCGGCGTACCGTGTGGATCAGCAACCGTGACAATCGCGGGACAGTGTGCAATCTCATCCAGTTTGCTGCGGTTGGTCACATCGGTCACCACCAACTTGCTTTGTGCCAGTTGCAGACGATGCTCGATTGCCTTTGGGCCAAAGGCTGTAAATAAGGGCTGATAGACAGCGCCAATACGCCAAGCCGCAAAAATCGTCACCAAAAGTTCAGGCGTTCTCGGCAATAGACCTGAAATACGGTCACCCGCCTGCACCCCTTGCGACTTTAAAAAGTTGGCAAATTGACTCGACCATTGCTGCAACTGGCGAAAGGTGTATTGTTGCTTACGACCATCTTTGCCTTGCCAGTACAACGCGATTTTGTCGCCTTGCGCATGTCGATCACAACATTCATAACAGGCATTCAGTGCATCCATTGAACCGGATAGCATTTGTTTTGCAGTACTTTCCAGATCGAAAGCCTGTACCGTCTCTTTATAATTCAACATCTGTGTTCCCTCAGTCTGGATTCATTGTTATTCATGACAGGGTTTAATTTCTGAATAAAAGCCATCCTTTGGCTTTAGCTTTTATGCCTCTGGCGGCAGGTATTGCTGAATAATGCTGGAAAAATCAAGGTGTGCATTACCACGCATGCACATTTGCTGATATAGCTGCTGCACCATCCCGCCCAACACTACAGGCTGCTTCACCTGCCCTGCGGCTTCAACTGCAAGACCCAAATCTTTCAGCATCAACTGGGTGGCAAAACCATCCTGATAGCCCCGTGAAGCAGGGGCATTTTCACTGATATGTGGCCACGGGTTACAGACTTCCGAGCTCCAGCAACGACCGCTTGAGGTGTTAATCACACCAGCCAAAGCCTGCGGATCAATGCCAAGTTTGGCGCCCAGTGCCATGCCTTCCGCCACCGCCGCCATGGAAATCCCGAGAATCAGGTTATTACAGATTTTGGCAATCTGACCTGCGCCGACATCGCCACAATGCACCACGTTTTTGCCCATGTGACCGAGTACCGGTTTCACTTCATCAAAGGTCTGATCATTGGCACCGACCATAAAGGTCAGCGTACCGGCTTGTGCGCCAATGGTGCCACCTGAAACAGGCGCATCACAAATATGAATATTTTTAGCTTGCGCAACTGCTGCAATGTCTTTGATGGTTTGCGGGTCAATGGTACTGCTGTCAATGCATAAGCTGCCTGCTTTCAGTACTTCCAAAACCCCATTGTCACCTAAGTAAACGTCTTTAACATGCTTTGCCGCAGGTAACATGCTGATCACGACATCGGCTTTTTTCGCCGCTGCCTGCGGGCTGTCGCAAACCACACCACCCGCCTCGGCAAAGTGCTGAATGGCCACGTCGCTGAGATCATAACCATAGACTGTAAGTCCGGCTTTAAGCAGGTTCTGGGCCATTCTGCCGCCCATATTGCCTAGACCGATAAAGGCGATATTCATCCGTGATCCCCTTAACGTAAACTGATGGTGGTATTAACAGCACCAACTTCGTGGCTGTCTTCAAACCAGCGACTGGTAATGGTTTTGGTCTGGGTATAGAACTGCACTGCCTGTTTGCCATAAGGTCCCAAATCACCGAGTTTTGAACCACGGGAACCCGTGAAACTAAAGAACGGTACAGGCACTGGAATCGGAATGTTGATTCCCACCTGACCGATATCAATCAGGTTCTGGAAAGTACGCGCAATCGCACCACTTTGCGTGAATAAGCCCACGCCATTACCAAATGGATTGGCATTGATCAGCGCAATCGCTTGTTCAAGCGTATCGACACAGATAATCGACAGTACTGGGCCAAAGATTTCCTCTTTATAAATGCGCATGTCGGTATTCACGCCACTAAAAATTGTCGCCCCGACAAAGTTACCTGCTTCATAACCTTGCACCTGAACCTCACGACCATCAAGCAGCAGTTCTGCACCTTGCTCGACCCCGCTATTGATCAAGTCCAGTACACGGGCTTTGGCACGTTTTGAAATGACTGGGCCAATATCGGTATTCGGCTCATGCCCTGCATTGACTGTTAAAGTCTTGGCTTTTTCAACCAGTTCTGGAATCCAGTGCTTGCTGTCACCGACCATCACCGCCACTGACAATGCCATACAGCGTTGTCCTGCTGCACCAAAAGCGGCCCCCACCAAGGCATTCAGGGTTTGTTCTTTATTGGCATCAGGCATTACCGCGACATGGTTTTTCGCGCCCATCATCGACTGCACACGTTTGCCATGTTGCCCTGCAAGGTTATAGACATGGGTACCGACCGCAGTCGAACCGACAAATGAAATCGCTTTAATATCAGGATGGGTACATAGGCGATCCACCACTTCTTTACCGCCATGCACGACATTGAGCACACCCGCTGGAATGCCTGCCTGAATTGCCAGTTCCACCAGCATCATGGTCGACAACGGATCCTGTTCGGATGGTTTTAAAACAAAGGTATTGCCACAGACGATCGCCATCGGGAACATCCACAACGGAATCATGGCAGGGAAATTAAATGGGGTAATGCCCGCGCACACACCCAACGGTTGCTGCAAGGTATAGGTATCGACACCACGCGCCACCCCTTCGACGTATTCACCCATTTGCAAGGTCCCGACTGAACAGGCATGCTCAACCACCTCTAAACCGCGTTGAATATCACCTTCCGCATCCGCCAGCGTTTTACCTTGTTCGGCAGTTAGTACCTGTGCAATTTCTTTCATGTTGGCACGAATCAGTTCTTGCAGTTTCAGCATGATGCGCATACGTGCCTGAATCGGGGTTTGACGCCACGATGCAAAAGCGTCTTGTGCAGCCTGGATCGCCGCATCAACTTCCTGCGCCGTTGCAAAGGGTACACGACCAATCACTTGCTGCGTCGCAGGGTTGACAATGTCTTGCCATTGCTGGGTTTCAGACTCGATAAAATTGCCGTTAATGAGTAATTTGGCGGTGTCCAACTGGATGTTCTGGATTGTGTTCATAACCTCTCCATAGGTCGTATTTTTATTGTGTTAAATCATCGGAAATACACTTGGGTGGTATTTTCCTGATTGGGCTTTTATTTGAGACTAACAAAGAAAGCTTTGACCACCAATGCAAATTCATGCACGATTATTGTGCAAATATGCACAGGGAATACAATAACAATGAAAGTGGATTGGGATCATCTACAATTTTTTCTGGTTTTGGCAAGAACCAAGACCTTGACCAATGCAGCACGCGTGATTGGCGTCGAACATAGTACTGTCGCCAGACGGATTCAGGCCTTGGAGCAGACCTTAGGCACGACCCTGTTTAAGCGTGAAGCCACAGGCTATGAGCTGACGCTGGAAGGAATGGCGCTGGTCCCGCGGGTCGAACAAATGGAACAGGCCTTTCTGCAAATTGAAAAGCCCGATCAGCCTTTGCAAGGACGTGTGCGAATTGGCACACCGGAAGGCTTTGGTACCGCATTTTTAGCCCGCTTGCTGGCAGAGTTTTCGATCCAGTACCCGTTACTCACCATTGACCTGATTCCGGTACCGAAAATGATCAAGCTGTCGCATCGCGAAGCGGATATTGTGGTGTCGATTGAGCGTCCAACCTCGGGGCCTTATATCATTACCCGACTCTCCGATTATTGTTTAAAAATTTATGGCAGCCAGCGCTATCTAGCCCAAAACCCGCCGATTCAGGGTCTGGATGATTTAACCCAGCATCGTTTCGTCAATTATATTGATGATCTGGTGTATAGCCCGGAGCTGTATTGTCTGGAACGCTTACCCTTAAAATTGAGCGCCAACTTCCGGAGTAGCAGTATTCTGGCGCAACAGATTGCAGTCAGTGCAGGCGCAGGACTGGCGATTTTGCCCAAGTTTCTGGCCGACGATAAACCTGAGCTTGAAGCGGTATTGCAACAACAGGTGCGCTTTACCCATACCTTCTGGATGCTGACTTTTGTTGATCTACAACATGATCCGCGCATCAAACTGGTCTGGGATTATTTACGACAGCAGGCAGATCAATACCAACAGTTACTGGTGGACTAGCACAATTCAACCGGAGCATAAAAAAAGCCGATCACTATAGATCGGCTTTCATCCACTCGGCAGGATTTATTGCACCAGTTCACGACCGAGTTTTTTCATTCTTGGCTTATATAGCAACTGATAGGTCACCGCCAACAGAATCACCCATAACGGACTGACGTACAGAGCTTTTAAGGTATCCGGTTCCAATGCCAGAATCACCAGTGCAAATAGCAAGAAGGCAATCACCACATAAGACATGAAGACACCACCCGGCATTTTAAACTTCGATTGTGCATGCAATTCTGGGCGTAACTTACGGTAGCGGATATAGCACACCATAATCAGACTCCAGACACTGATGAACAGAATGACACACAATGAACTCGCCAAGGTAAAGGCTTCAAGCGTATTCGGTACAAAGTATTGCAGTACTGCCCCACCCATGATGAACACACAGGAAAAGATCAGGCCATTAGCAGGTACAGCACTTTTGGATAACCGTGCAAATGCATTCGGTGCCTGACCATCTTTAGACAGGCCAAATAACATACGGCTGGTCGAGAATACGCCACTGTTCATCGATGACATCACCGAAGATAGCACCACCAGATTCATGATAATAGCCGAGGTGACAATCCCGGCATTCATGAATAATTCTACAAACGGACTCTTGTCGGCACGGATAATATTCCATGGCGTGACCGACATTACTACCAGTAAAGCCAGTACATAAAACAGGATAATCCGGATCGGAATTGCATTAATTGCTTTTGGCAGGTTCTTATGCGGATCTTTGGTTTCTGCCGCTGTGGTCCCAATCAGCTCCACCCCGACAAAGGCAAAGACTGCGATCTGGAAACCCGCCAAGAAACCATCCAGTCCTTTAGGGAACATCCCGCCATGCGACCAGACATTACTCAGTGATGCCACCGCACCATGTGGAGCATGGAAATGGCTAAAGATCATATAACCGCCGACACCAATCAGCCCGAGGATGGCCAGAATCTTGATCAGGGCAAACCAGAATTCAATTTCGCCAAACAGACGCACCGTCAGCAGATTCAGGAACAACACAAACAGCACACAACCGGCACTGATTGCGGCCTGCCCGATCGGGGTAAACATGGTGCCTTCGGGCAGCCAGAAGGTTAAATAGTTGATCACGGCGGCCAGATCGGCGATTCCGACCAGTACCCAGCCCAGCCAGTAGGTCCAGCCCATATAGTAGCCGGCCCATGGCCCAATCAGGTCATGCGCCATGTCGACAAAAGATTTATAGTGTAAATTTGCCAGCAACAACTCACCGAGTGCTCGCATCAAAAAGAAGAACATCCCGCCGATAATCATGTAAATAAACAGAATCGATGGGCCTGCCAGTGAAATGGTTTTTCCTGAGCCCATGAACAGGCCCGTACCGATGGCACCGCCAATTGCAATCAGTTGCAAATGGCGATTGGAGAGTTTGCGCTGCAAGTCATTGGGCGACTGTTCGCCTTCTGACTGTTGATGTGTAACCGTCATAACCAAAAGTTCCTTTTTACGTTTCCCTCATGAGCCAGCCTGTTATTGTTGTGCTATTGCTAGCCGTCCATTCCTGCGGGCTGACTCATTTTTAATTGCAAGAAAATACGTATCTCACTACGTTTTATCTACTGCAAATACGTTACTTTTCTTCTTTTTTTATATTTTTTAAGCAAAAATAAAGCGGATCGCTTTATTTTTGTGCTGCAACAACCGCAATTTCGATCAACCACTTTGGATTGACCAGATCTGCCTGAATGGTGGCACGTGAAGGCGCAACATGACCTTTTAACCAGTCAATCCAGATGCTATTCACCACAGGGAAATCTGAAAGATCCTTTAAAAACAGTTGCGCAGAGAGCAAGCGTGATTTATCGGTTCCTGCTGAAGCCAGTAATTGCTCGATGGTGGCAAGCACTTCACGGGTTTGTCCTTCAATATCCAGATCGGCATTTTTAGGCACCTGACCGGACAAATACACCACTTTATTGAATACCGTTACCGCACTCATGACTTCGTTGGTGTTGATCTTTTGAATATCTGAATTTGACATGCTTATTTCCTTATTCCTGATAGATAAAATTGACACGTGCCGTGACACCGCACATCAGTTCATAACCAATGGTGCCTGAAGTCGCCGCGACATCGTCAATCGGTAAAATTGTTCCTGTGCTGGATTGGCCCCACAGCACCACTTCACTGCCCACCTGTGCATCACTGATCGGAGTCAGGTCCACCGCCAGCATATCCATGCTGACACGACCAATGGTACGGGTCCGGATTCCGTTTACCAGTACCGGCGTACCAGTCGCTGAAATACGTTGGTAACCATCGGCATAACCACAAGCCACAATACCGATCCTGATTGGCTGTTCGGCTATATAGCTGGAGCCATAACCGACACTTTCATTAGCATTGAGCTGTTGCACGGCAATGATTTCGCTGCGCAAGCTCATGGTTGGCGCAAGGCCCCAGTCCTGAATGCTGTGTTTGGGATAATCGGGAGAACTGCCGTACAGCATGATGCCGCCACGCACATAATCCGATTGTAATTGCGTTTGATATCTTAAGATTGCAGCACTGTTACTGACCGATCTTTGGCCGGGTAAATCCTGAATCGTGGCTTCAAACTCGCTGAGCTGATAGTCAATGCCCTTCTGACCGAAACGATCACCATCGGCATCAGAAAAATGCATCATATGGGTCACTGAACTCACTTTCGCAGACGAAAACAATTGCTGCCAGATCTCACGATAGTGCGCTGGCTTGAAACCTAAACGATTCATACCACTGTTCATTTTCAGGAAAATATCAAACTGGGCAGGATACGGATGTTGCTGCAACCAGGCCAGCTGCTGCTCACTATGCACGGTAAAACTTAATTGATACTGCGCACAATCAAACAGGTCTTGCGGAGAGAAAATTCCTTCCAGCAATAAAATCGGGCCGGTCCAGCCTAAAGCACGTAGACGTTTTGCCTCCTCGAGATCGAGTAAGGCAAAACCATCGGCGCTTTTAAAAGCGTCATAGACCCGTTCAATCCCGTGTCCATACGCATTGGCTTTGACCACGGCAAAGACTTTGCTGTTAGGAACCGACTGCCTGACGACCGCCAGATTCTGGCGTAAGGCCTGGGCATGAATCACCGCAGTAATCGGGCGAGGCATACTAAACTTCCTTGTAAAGCGTGGTTATGCAGCGTGTGAATAACGCTGAATGGATAAACCGTCGGTACTGATCTCTGGACGATGGTTCATAACCAGATCACTGATCAACTTGCCAGAACCGCACGCCATGGTCCAACCAAGCGTTCCATGACCGGTATTCAGGAACAGATTTTTATATTTTGTTGCACCAATAATCGGGGTACTGTCTGGGGTCATCGGACGTAAGCCTGTCCAGAATGAAGCCTGAGATAAGTCACCGCCCGGGAACAGGTCCTGCGTCACCATTTCCAGCGTGGCACGACGGTCTTCTTTCAGTCCCAAATTAAAACCACTCAGTTCTGCCATACCACCAACGCGGATACGCTGGTCAAAACGGGTCAGGGCAACCTTGTAGGTTTCATCCAGTACCGTTGATTGTGGTGCAAATTTTGGTTCCACAATTGGAATGGTCAGTGAATAGCCCTTAACCGGATACACAGGCAAATTCAGCTCAAGCGGTTTAAGGAAATCACGTGAATAACTACCAAAGGCCAGAACATAGCGATCCGCAGTCAGGACTTCGCCATTGACTACAACACCTTTGATCTGGTCGCCTTCAACAATCAGGTTTTCGACATTTTGATCAAACTTGAACTCTACGCCCAAGTCTTGAGCCAGTTTCGCCAAGGCATTGGTAAACAGATAACAATCGCCGGTTTCATCATTCGGTAAATGCAAACCACCGACCAGTTTATCGGTATGCGCTAAAGCAGGTTCAACACTTGCCAGTTCCTGAGCATTGAGTAAATCAAAATCAACGCCACATTCTTTCAGCACTTCAATATCACGTTGTACCGCTTCAAGCTGCGCTTCGCTACGGAACACCTGTAGCGTACCTTTGGCGCGGTTTTCATAGTTGATGCCTGTTTGCGCTCTTAGATCACGTAAGCAGTCACGGCTATATTCTGCAACACGCATCATGCGTTCTTTATTGACCGCATAGCTCTGTGGATTACAGTTTTTCAGCATCTGTGCCATCCACTGCAACTGCCACATACTGCCATCAATATTAATCGCTAAGGGCGCGTGATGCTGGAACATCCACTTAACCGCTTTAAACGGAATGCCAGGGGCTGCCCACGGCGTTGAATATCCTGGGGAGATTTGGCCTGCGTTACCAAAGCTGGTTTCTTTTGCAGGTCCTGATTGACGGTCAAGTACCGTCACTTGCGCACCTTGTTGTGCAAGATAATAGGCACTTGCCACACCAATGACGCCACTTCCTAAAACGATTACGCGCATCGTCGTTCCCTCACGCACACACTAGTTTATTTAACTAGTATATTTTTGGATCAATAGTTTTTTTCACTGATTTTATGGGTATAATCCAGGTAATTTGATGTTTTCGTCACGGAAAAATTAAAATAAAAGGGAATATATGATGCGTAAATTAGACCGGATTGATCGCCTGATTTTAGATATTCTGCAGCGGGAAGGACGTATTGCGATCAGTGAGCTGGCTTCACGGGTCAACTTATCGACCACACCCTGTTCAGAACGGGTCAAGCGTCTGGAGCGTGAAGGCATCATCATGGGCTACTACGCCCGCCTCAATCCGGAATACGTCGACCGAAACCTGTTGGTGTTTCTGGAAATCAAACTGTCGGCGAAATCGGGCGATGTCTTTGATCAGGTCGCACGTGATCTGGTGGATATTCCAGAGGTTCTGGAATGCCATCTGATTTCAGGAGAATTTGATTATCTGGTGAAAGCACGTCTCAAAGAAATGAGCGCCTACCGTCGTCTGTTAGGGGATTTACTGAAAAAACTACCTGCCTCTGCTTCTTCGCATAGCTATGTGGTGATGGAGGAAGTGAAAGAATCTTTATATCTGGATATGGGTGTCTAGCCTCCAAGCATACACAATAAAAAAGCCCTTTAAACAGGGCCTTTACTCAAACAGTGATCCGCTTACTCATCTTCTTCGTCATAAATGTAGCTCATACAGCCCCAGCCATCATATTCACCATTAAACTCCTGAGCAATCTTGGTCATCCACTCTTCCAGATCAGCAATATCTTCATATTCCAGGATCATATTCACATGGATATTCAGCACCCACAGATCCGACCCGTCTGAATGTTGCTCTTCTTGATAAAGGGAGATTTTTTGCTCTTGGTGTAAAAGGTGTAAGGCACATTTTTCAATTTGTTCCTGCGTCTCAAAAACAATCGAAAATTCAACTTCATGGGGTTCATTCAGGTCATTGCCATCTTCAACCATCTGCCACAGGACGTTGCCGTTATCATTATCTGGAAATTTGTCATAATCACGTGTCATATGCATATCCTTTGTTGTGTTTTGGACTTGATATTTGGCTATAGATTAACCGATTTTTATTGCAGTTTTTAGACGTGTTGATAACATTATTGTAGTGAAAAAATAAATAGCTTTCAGTGAATGATCTATTCGCTCACTCAAATACAATCGATAGCACCACCTGATCGAGGCAGCGAATCCCGTTTTCATAAATCGGCGCCGGATAATCTTTAAAAACATCCGCTTCAATATGTGACAGCCTAAAACCACATTTTTGATACAGCGCCAATTGATCCAGACTGGAGTTGCCCGTCTTGACCCATAACGTATGAACCTTCAGCTGTTGAGCATACGCAATCGCATGCTGAATCAGTGTTTTAGCCAAACCCTGCCCTTGATAACCTGCATCTACAGCCAGATTTTTAATTTCAGCCTGATCATCGCTTTTGCATAAACACAGCTGGGCAATGATCTGTGCCTGCTGATTGAGCAGCACAAACATATCTGAGTTAAATAGATAGGCCTCTATCGCCGCCCAATCCGGATCGGCCTCCAGCAACAAGGTTTTGAGTTGCCGTTGTTGTGTAGGCAGCAAGGTCTGCCAAAGCACCTGTTGAATCGAATACATCAGCTTGCCTGTTTTTTATGGTCTTTTAGAAGTTTACCTCAGAATGAATTTCAACCTGATGCTGCCTGAGTGGATGCTGAAAGGCCAGATAAGCGGCATGCAGTGCCATGCGGGTTAAATGAAAGCGGGCAGGCTCAGGATGATACAGTTTATCGCCCATGATCGGATGGCCAATGTGCATCATGTGCACCCGCAATTGATGCGAACGCCCTGTTACCGGTTCCAGACGGACACGGCTTTGATCGGTTGCCGCATCATAATCGATACGCTGGAATAAGGTTTTGGCCTGCTTGCCCAGTTCAAAATGCACCATCTGGCGTGGACGGTTCTCCCAATCGGTAATCAGCGGAACGTCAACACTGCCCTCGGCCTGAATCTCGCCTTGTACCAGTGCTTGATAGTATTTCTTGACGGTTCGTGCCTGAAACATTTTACTGACGGCGACTTCTGCTTCACGATGCTTGGCAAACATCAACAGCCCGGAGGTCGCCATATCCAGACGATGCGTCACTTTGGCCGCAGGATGCTGTTGTAAAACCCGTAAATAGGCACTGTCCTGATGCTCGGGTAAACGTCCCATCACCGATAATAATCCCGCAGGCTTGTTCACCACAATCAGGTCCTCATCTTCATAGATGATTTCTAAGGGATGTTGTGGAGGAGCATATACAAAGTTGTCATTTAAAGGCATGAGAAAATAGCCAGGCAGGCACGAGGACGGAAACAGCAGCGATTATAGTGCTGCACAACAGTTTCGCAACAGGCTGATGTTATCGGCCAGAGCGGTGAATGATTAAAAATGAACTTTGATGCCTTTGCTTAAGTTGTCTTTATATTTCTGTTCCAGCAAGGCAATGTCCCGGTTTAAAAAGGCAATCAGATAGTCTTTTGCCCGCGCCAGACTTAACTGTTTAAAGGCGATGGTGTCTTTACTTTTACGGGTCACCAGTCCAAATACATCTTTTTTCGGCACAATCACCACAACATCGCTGTCCAGTTTAAATTCCAGTTGTTGTGATTTGGCATAGGCATCCAGCGTAATGGCAATAGTCTGACCGGTATCAAGATCGGTCACGATAAAACGGGTATCGGCACCGTTGAGCTGTAATTGACGAACCAGTTGCTGACGCCAGCTCATCTCGTCAAATTTAATTAAAATCGAGGCCAGGTCAAATGTCCCCATCGCATCGATTTCATTACGATTGATCTGATGGGGATAGCGGATTTTAAGCTCAAACTGATTCATTCTTGTATTGACCTGTTCCTGTGATCATGTTTTGATTTTTAGGTATAAAGAAAATTATATCATTTTGTTTTTTAATATAAAAATATCGACTTATCTTCATAATGGCAGGATTACAGGATGGATATCACATTCGTTTTTGATTTTATTGATGCAGTGTTTATTATTTGGCGCTGATTATTATTTTCTATTTGGTTAAATTTTTTAGGGTATCAAGGGAAAACAGAGGTTGTTTACTTCAACACCTATGACTTTGTAAGCCATAACCTTTGCCTATAAACTTTTGATCTATAGCGTCCTAAGCCGAATCGAGACCTTTTGGGTACGTACACACTTGCTTTATAAGCGTCGGTGCATGCTACTCTTTTCGATCCCTTTCACACCCTTGAGACATAGTTTAGGCAGATCACGGCGGGATTGTTTTCCTAAAAACTGCTATTTTTTACGCCCAATGAAATAATTTTTCATGCCAAAAAATAAATATTGAAATATTTCCCACTTCTGTTAAAAAACTACGATTTATATTCCGATAAATTCAAATTTACATGTGTATTTTTTCAAAAAGAGATTGTGATTTAGGCCCAAATCACCATAATCGCGGCCACAATCACCAGCCACAGACCTAAATGATCGGTTTTGGCGAGTTTCTCCTTAAAGAAAAAGGCCGAAATCAACAAACTAAATAAGATTTCAACCTGCCCCAGCGTTTTGACGATAGCGACGGTCTGCATACTCATGGCACTAAACCAGCCAACCGAGGCCAGAAAACTACAAATACTCACTCTTAAGGTCAGTCCAACACGCTGCCACATTTTATAGAGCGTTGGTCGACTAAAAAAACCGAGATAGATCAGCAATACCATGCATTGAAAGCTGATCAGACTGCACAACACCCAAGCGGCACGATGCAGGAATGGCAACATGCTCAGTTCCAGACTGGCTTCACGCACCAATAAAGAGGTGATGGCAAAACACAGCCCGCTACCCAGCCCAATCATCAGCGTTTTCAAGGACAGATCAGACTGTTGTTTGCCTTTACTCAGTAAGAATACCGCCAGCGCCCCAATCACCACCCCGACCCAGCCCCATGTGCTGAGATGTTCCTGTAAGAATAGTACCCCGACCAAGGCGGCCAAGATCGCTTCACTTTTGGCGAGTCCCACGCCAATGGCATAGTTCTTTTGCTGAAACAGTTTCACCATCAAGGCCGTAGCATAAATCTGGCTAATGCCTGCAATCACAATATAGAACCAGAATTTATCGGAAAAATGCACCGATGCGGTGACAGGCTGATGCAGATACAGAAAGGCCAGATAGCTAAAGGCAAAGATCGGTGAAAAGATAAATCGCGCCAGCGTGGTACCGTAGACATCGACAGTAGTGCTGAGTTGTTTTTGAAATGCATTGCGCCAAGCCTGCATGAATGCAGCCATCAGGGTGAACAGAATCCAAGTAATCATCATAAGCTTGAACGCAATATTATCAGTGCCGCTAATTTACGCGGTTCTGACTGTTTTTTCGATAGTCGTCAGTGCTTAAAAACTTAAATCATTAAAGTCTTTCACTTTGGACAGATAGATCGGTAGCTGATTGATTTTGCTCCATGTTTCTTTAAATCTTGGATCTTCTTCTGGGTCTTGGCTTAAATTTTCACGAATGAGTTTTTTACCCGTTAAAAAGTTAATACTGGTCTGGCTTTGAATGAGCGGGCCATGATTACTTGAATCATCATAACCAATCAGGCGTAGATCATTGCCTTCCAGACGGAACAGGTAACGCCAATAACCATAACGTCCATGCGAATAATAGACACTCAATAGATTATTTTTAATTTCAAACCATAGATCAGGTGGGAAATAGACCCCGCCATCTTCATTTTCCGAGCTAAAACAATTTAGGTTAGTGACGATCGCTTTGTATGTACCTTTTTGATTCAGCAATACAATCACACCACGGCGGTTGCGGTCTAAGCGCCCACGATATTCATCCTGTACAAAGGCTTTGGGATCGGTGGCTTTGACGATCAGTACCACATCCTTCAAACCATCTTTATTCAGGTCGCCTTCAATCGTTTCAAACAGTTGATATTTTGCAGGGAGATAAGCTTTATAAGTGACTTTATCTTTGCGCAGCTTCAGCTCTTCTGCCGTTGGCTGTGCTTGAGCAAACGTTGTTTGCGGCAATATGGATAGGCTTGAGCAAGCCAAGATCAGTGCAATACATTTCTTCTTCATTGTTATTTCATCATTTAGGGCGTGATTACTGTTATGGCCTTTACAGGGAATGGCTGAGTTTCTGCTGGCGTTTTGCACGAATCCAGCGTGCCGTGACGATCACTAAAATGATCACCACAACGGTAATCAGCACAGGCATGATAAAGGCGAGAATGGATAATAAGATCGAGCCAATCAATTCACCGGTAGCCACCACAAAATTACCCAGCCCACCTGTGGTTGCCGTCGAAACCCCGCGTGCCGCTACCGTACTCATTTGCACCACGCCTGCGGTTCCACCACCGACAATCAATGCAGCAGCCCAAGTCGCAAACTGCGACATTTCGCCACTGCTGACTGCCATCGTGGTCAGTGTCCCTGCCACTACAGCTGCAGGTGTCGCAATGGTATCTAACAGGTTATCTACCCACGGCACATAGTAGGCTGCAATTTCACAAATGGTAGCAAAACCCAGTGCCATACACACCGATGGAAGAGCCAGCCATTCAAAGCCTTGGGCAGGTTGATACCATCCCATGAGGGTAGCAATGCTCATCGCCAACAGCGGCACAAAGACACGAAATCCACAGGCTGCGCTGAGTCCAACGCCAATACAGAGTCCTAAAATTGTTTCCATCACGGATTACCTTTCTATGCCTATGACAGGTCTTGTTATTTAAATCTTATTTTTAAGGTAACAAAAAGCCCTATCAAGGGATAGGGCTTTTATTCAAACAGTGGGTAACTGTTTGGTATTTTGCGGCTTAGGCATTCTTACTGTTGAATTGATTGCCAAGGCATTTGGTACACGGAGGTAAACGATCAGTACCAATTTCTAAATAGGTGCGGTGTCCGCATTGAACACAAAAATAGAAGCCTGTTCCAGGTTTTTCGCCAGCAGTTACCATCTTTGCTCTCCATAGATTTTAGAAATGGTACATATACTATAGCGTGATAGTTTTGATTATTTATTGACCTTTCCGACGAGTGGTGATGGCGGAAAGGTGAAGAGTAAAATTTATACTTTTCTCTCTAAAAATAATTTCATAAAATACGGCACAAATCATATATGAAATATTTCTATAGGAATGTCAGGCATTCTATACAGCTTCATCCCCCCAGTTATAAAAAACATCATATGTATCTGTATATTTGCTTATTGTACTTTTTATTACTCTACTAATATCTTCATTAATATTTTCATGTTCTCGCGTAAAAATCAGGATTCTTTCTATCATTAACTCACCTTTATCAATCCTAAATTTATTTTCTGATATTTCCTCAGGTTTACCAATAATTGTTAGGATTGCTCCTATACAATGACTACCTAACCTACAAAATACAGCCGAAATCGAAGTCGTTTTCTCGAATTCAAATGTATATTTACTATCCACCTCAAACTCAGCTCTAAAATCACATTCATTCGTTTTAGTAATTATAGTATGAAACTGTTTAATTTCTTCTCTATAGTTATATAATTCCTGTATAGAAATAGATATCTCATCATAAATTTTATTTTTAAAACATATTTGTAATGCATTATCCAACAAGTCATCAAATATACTTAACTCTCTTTTTACAAATTTAGTTTTTAAATCAAATAGTAAAGGCTTAAAACTTTCTATTTCCAACACCATAATAATATTTTGGTTATCTCTACTCATCAGCTCAATTAAACCAATAGCATCTTTTAATTTTTTTAACTCAAACCTCTTATTCTCACCTAAAGTAAAACTATAATTAGATTGCTTTTTATATGGCTCTAAAGTCATATCAAAGAAATCACCAACAACTCTAAATTTTGCAAATTCTCTAAACTCATTAAAACTAAAAGGTGAGTTATAAAAAACTATATCAAATACTAAACCACTAGAGAGGCTGTCTTCTTTAAATCTAATTTTTCCTCTTTTTGGTGGATGCATCCCTAAACTTAATTTGGCGTTAGGTATTTCAAAACTAGACTTTTTAGATGGTATTCCAAATCTCTTTTCAATATTAATTAAATTTTGGACATCTATCTCCTCCTCTAACCCCAAAGAAGCATCAATAATTTTCCGAATACCATCTTCACCTTCAATAGAGAATTGAACCGTCCCATATCCATCCTCAAAACCACACTCTTGTAAATATTTATTTTTACTAACTATGTAGTCAGAATAGTTTTCACCTATATATTTCAGCAGAGTTTGTTTTAGATTTTCACCATCTAATTTCTCAATTCTTTGCTGTTCACTATAAGTAAGAGTAATTGTTCTCTTATTTAGATCTTTATTATTTTCACTTTGTTCTATTTGATGGACTCTTTTAAGAATTTTATAAATCAATTCATTATCTATATGTAAAACAAATGCATTTTGAACTTCATTCTTACCATCAAACTCTAGAAAAATATAAAACGCTGGCATTTGTAAAGTTGCCATCCGCCGAAGATTTGAAACAGTAACAGGTAGTTTTCTATCTTGCTTATCCGTTGCTTTAACTTGGACTTTACATTCAAAAGCTGATTTATGTAATTCATGAGTAGTTATATTTGAAGATATTGGGAATTCTACATAATAATCCCATCCAGTTTTATCAATTGATGAATTATTTGCAATTAAACCAACTTGAGCACACCACATTGCAAAAGTGCTTTCACCTAATTGTCCTAAATCTCGCATATACACTCAAAAAATAAAACCCCATCATTAAGATAGGGCTTTTATTAAACTGAATCAATTATTTTCAGATCAAAGTATTACGCCACTTGGCCTTCTAAAAAGTCTTGTGCAAAACGCTGTAATACCCCACCCGCTTCATATACAGAAACTTCTTCTTCTGTATCTAAACGACAGGTTACAGGCACTTCCAGAATTTCTTCCTTACCATCCGCTGTAGCACGCTCAATCACTAACGTTAATGTCGAACGCGGTGCAATATTACCAATCACGCTATACAGCTCCGTACCATCCAACTTTAAGGTTTTACGGTTCACACCCGGCTTAAACTCAAGCGGTAAAACGCCCATACCTACCAAGTTAGTACGGTGAATACGCTCAAAACCTTCAGCCACAATCGCTTCAACACCTGCAAGACGAACACCTTTCGCAGCCCAATCACGACTTGAACCCTGACCATAATCCGCACCCGCCACAATGATTAATGGTTGCTTACGGTTCATGTAGGTTTCAATCGCTTCCCACATACGCATCACTTCGCCTTCTGGCTCGACACGCGCTTTTGAACCCTGCTTAATGCTGCCGTCGGAACGGACTACCATTTCATTAAACAGTTTCGGGTTGGCAAAGGTTGCTCGCTGTGCCGTTAAATGGTCACCACGATGGGTTGCATACGAGTTGAAGTCTTCTTCAGGTACGCCCATTTTATGCAGGTATTCACCCGCAGCCGAATCCATCAGAATCGCATTCGATGGTGACAAATGATCGGTGGTGATGTTGTCACCCAAGATCGCTAACGGACGCATATTGGCTAAGGTACGTGGTGCAGCCAACGCCCCTTCCCAGTATGGTGGACGGCGGATGTAAGTACTCTGCGGACGCCAGTCATATAACGGACTTTCGGCTTGTTCAACTTCGCCCAAGTCAAACATTGGAATGTAGACTTTACGGAACTGTTCAGGCTTCACCGCTTCTTTCACAAGTGCATCAATTTCAGCATCTGAAGGCCAGATATCTTTCAGGTAAATCGGCTTACCGTCTTTGTCTGTACCCAGCGCATCTTTTTCAATGTCAAAACGAATGGTTCCTGCAATCGCATAAGCCACCACAAGTGGCGGAGATGCAAGGAATGCCTGTTTTGCGTATGGATGGATACGGCCATCGAAGTTACGGTTACCCGAAAGTACCGCAGTCGCATACAGGTCACGATCAATGATTTCTTGCTGAATCACGGGATCAAGTGCGCCTGACATACCATTACAGGTGGTACAAGCATAAGCCACGATACCAAAGCCCAGCTTCTCAAGGTCTTTGAGTACACCCGCTTCTTCAAGATACAGTGCAGCCGCTTTTGAACCCGGTGCAAATGAGGATTTCACCCAAGGTTTACGCACTAAACCGAGCTCATTGGCCTTACGTGCCAACAGACCTGCCGCCACGGTATTACGCGGGTTAGAGGTATTGGTACAAGAGGTAATGGCCGCAATAATGATTGCGCCATCAGGCATTAAGCCATCAGTACGGTTTTCAACTACACCAGCAATGCCTTTCTCTTTCAAGTCAGCCGTAGAGACACGTGCATGTGGGTTTGATGGGCCGGCAATGTTACGGGTCACTGTTGAAAGGTCAAAACGAAGGACACGTGGGTATTCAGCTTGGGTCATATCCGATGCCCAAAGCCCGATTTCTTTGGCATATTGCTCAACCAAAGCCACTTGCGCATCTTCACGACCGGTCAGACGTAAATAGTCGATGGTGTTCTGGTCGATATAGAACATCGCCGCAGTTGCGCCATATTCAGGGGTCATATTCGAGATGGTGGCACGGTCGCCCACCGACATGCTGTCAGCACCTTCACCGAAGAACTCTAAATAAGCACCAACAACACGCTCTTTACGCAAGAATTCAGTCAATGCCAACACGATATCGGTTGCGGTGATACCGGCCTGACGCTGACCGACAAACTCAACCCCGATGATGTCTGGCAGACGCATCCAGGATGCACGACCAAGCATCACGTTTTCAGCTTCCAGACCACCGACACCGACTGAAATCACACCCAATGCATCAGTATGTGGCGTATGTGAATCGGTACCGACACAGGTATCAGGGAACGCCAAACCATCACGGTTTTGGATCACTGGAGACATTTTCTCCAGGTTGATCTGATGCATGATGCCGTTACCCGCAGGAATCACATCAACATTTTTAAAGGCGGTCTTGGTCCACTCAATAAAGTGAAAACGGTCTTCATTACGACGGTCTTCTACGGCACGGTTTTTCTCAAAGGCATCCGGATCAAAACCACCATATTCCACTGCCAATGAATGGTCCACGATCAACTGGGTTGGCACCACAGGATTGACTTTAGAAGGATCACCACCTTTATCGGCAATCGCATCACGCAAACCAGCCAAATCCACCAGTGCGGTTTGTCCCAAGATGTCGTGACAGACCACACGTGCCGGGTACCACGGAAAATCGAGATCCTGACGGCGTTCGATCAGCTGGGTTAAATAGGCCGTTAAATTTTCGGCATCAGCTTTACGCACCAGCTGCTCAGCCAGTACTTTCGAGGTGTATGGCAGCTTTGCGTATGCGCCTGGCTGAATATCTTCAACGGCTTGACGCACGTCATAGTATTCGAGCTGGGTACCTGCCAGCGGTTTACGATATTTTGTGTTCATTAACCACGCTCCGCCAATGGTTTGAATTCAAGGTTTTCAGGGCCGGTATAGTTGGCGCTTGGACGAATGATCTTGCCGTCCTGACGTTGTTCAATCACGTGTGCAGACCAGCCAGCAGTACGTGCAATCACGAATAATGGCGTGAACATGGCCGTTGGTACGCCCATCAAGTGATAGCTTACTGCACTGAACCAGTCGAGGTTCGGGAACATGTTCTTCACTTCTTTCATCACCGCTTCTAAACGCTCAGCGATGAGGTACATCTTGGTATTTTCTTGTGCTTCAGCCAGTTCACGCGCCACTTGCTTGATCACTTCGTTACGTGGATCAGACACGGTATACACCGGATGACCAAAACCAATCACGACTTCTTTATTTTCAACACGTTTACGAATATCAGCTTCGGCTTCATCAGCATTGTCATAGCGTTGTTGAATCACGAATGCCACTTCATTGGCACCACCATGTTTAGGGCCACGTAGCGCACCGATACCACCAGTAATGGCTGAATACATATCTGAACCTGTCCCTGCCACCACACGTGAGGTAAAGGTTGAAGCGTTGAACTCATGCTCTGCATACAGAATCAAAGAGGTGTGCATCGCTTGGATCCATTCTTCCGATGGCGCTTCACCATGCAGGAGATGCAAGAAATGCGCAGCAATCGAGTCATCATCGGTTTCAACTTCGATACGACGACCGTTGTTGCTGAAGTGATACCAGTACAACAACATTGAGCCCAAGCTAGCCATCAATTTATCAGCGATGTCTTTTGCGCCTGCTTCGTTGTGGTCTTCATGTTCAGGGGTTAAACAACCTAAAACTGATACACCGGTACGCATCACATCCATTGGGTGTGCTGATGGCGGCAGTTGCTCAAGTGCAGTTTTCAGTGCTGCAGGTAAGCCACGGAGTGCCTTTAATTTTGCTTTATAGGCTTTGAGTTCGGCTTTGTTTGGTAATTTACCGTGTACCAGCAGGTGTGCCACTTCTTCAAACTGGCTGCCGACTGCAAGGTCGAGAATGTCATAGCCGCGGTAGTGTAAGTCGTTGCCGCTGCGGCCTACGGTACACAGTGCGGTGTTGCCTGCCACTTGTCCGCTGAGGGCCACTGATTTTTTTGGTTTAAAGCCTGTTGTTGTTTCATTACTGCTCATAAGATTGTCCTTTTCTATCTATTTAATTTATTTTTGAGCAACTCAACGGAGTCGTGCCGAGTTCTCATCCTATTTCAGGATAAACCTTCGGTTCGAACTACTTTTCATTCGGGAAAAGTAGGCAAAACCATTGTCATCTGCAAAACCTGTCCAATAACACCATTTAATCAATCTATCGCAGAAACAATATATTGTTTAAACCGCGCAGGTTGCAGATGACTTTTCTGCATAGCAAATTTCAACCTAAACTCTTATGAATTAAGGTTTTACTTATTTAGTCTTCGCAAAAGTTCCATCAAGATATTGTTCAAACGCGTGGTAGTTAATGCGTTCATACAGTTCTTGACGGGTTTGCATGGTATCGACAACATTCTTTTGCGTACCTTCTTTACGCAGCGTCTCATAAACATTTTCTGCGGCCTTGTTCATGGCACGGAATGCAGAAAGTGGATACAGCGCAATGCTGACATCGGCAGAAGCCAGTTCTTCCGTGGTAAATAATGGCGTTGAACCAAATTCAGTGATATTGGCTAAAACAGGCACTTTGGTGGCATTTGCAAACTGCTTATACATCGCCAATTCAGTGATGGCTTCAGGGAACAGCATGTCTGCACCCGCTTCGATATACGCGCCGGCACGGTCAATCGCTGCCTGCAAGCCTTCAACCGCAAGTGCATCGGTACGCGCCATGATCACAAAACTGTCATCGGTACGTGCATCAACTGCGGCTTTAATACGATCGACCATTTCTTGCTGGCTTACAATTGCCTTGTTAGGACGATGACCGCAACGCTTGGCACCCACCTGGTCTTCGATATGCATGGCAGCAGCACCAAATTTGATCATCGACTTGGTGGTCCGTGCGATATTAAAGGCAGAAGCACCGAAACCGGTATCGACATCGACCAATAACGGCAGGTCACACACGTCTGTAATACGGCGTACATCGGTCAATACATCATCAAGGTTACTGATGCCCAAATCAGGTAGGCCCAAAGAACCTGCGGCAACACCACCACCAGACAAATAGATCGCCTTGTAGCCAGCGCGTTTTGCCAATAACGCATGATTGGCATTGATCGCACCCACCACCTGTAATGGTTTTTCATTTGCGACCGCGTCGCGGAATAGCTGACCAGCTGACTGTTTAGCCATGTTGTTGTTCTCCTTGATTTTGCAGCAATGTTTGCTCAACAATTTTGTAGGATGCATTGATGTGACGGTGCATCAGCATTTCGGCAAGCTCACCGTCACCTTCAGCAATCGCATCTAAAATGCGGATATGTTCATCCCAAGCCTTGCTTGGTCGATCTGGGGTATTTGAAAACTGGATTCGATACATACGGATGAGGTGATACAGCTCATCACATAACATTTTTTCGAGGGTCTTATTACCACTGCTTTTGATAATGCAGTAATGGAAGTCGTCCTGACCTTCTTGCAAATAGTAGCCCTTACCTGCTTTAAAATTTTCATCCTCGGCATGCATACGCAATACATCACGCAAGGCCAGAATCTGTTTTTTATCAATATGCTGCGCGGCCAATTTACAGGCCAAACCTTCTAATGATGCACGGATCTGATAGAGTTCCTGAAACTGCTGTAACGACAGTGACACCACACGCGCACCAACATGGGCCGTTCGTTCCACCAGCTTTTGCCCTTCCAGCCGATGAATCGCCTCACGCAATGGACCTCGACTGATGCCATACATCCGTGCCAGCTCAGGTTCTGAAATCTTGCTGCCCGCAGGAATCTGTCCCAATACAATCGCCGACTGAATTTGCTTGAATACGTGTTCCGTCAGGGTCATTCCCTGACTGGTGCTGAGGGCGTGAGGAACAAGGGTATCTTGCATATTGTCGACAATCTCTACGGTTTTGATGATTTTATAACGAGGTAAAAGAAAAAATGCAATAGGATTGTCGACAATAAATTAGACTGATGCTTTCAATCCTACTGTATGAGCCTGACTTAACGGCGAATCAATGTACTATCAAAAAACTTATATATAAATAGATAAAACAATAACTTAATTACGGCTCTACGCATCATTTAGTCCTGCAATCCGACCGACTGGGCAGGCTTAGACTGTTCATGCTACGACCATGGTATGACAGCCTGATTGTAGACAATCTTTATAATGATCACATGGCGACAAATTTTGTAAGTAAATACTGCACCAAAATGTAAATAACAGCGTGCTTCATGCAGTCTTTATTGATACATTATTGGGCATCGAAGGTTCCGCTTCAGAAGCGCCGACCTCCCCAGACATCTATGCACTTTGTTGAAGAAAAGGACATTGTTAATGTTTCAACATATCCCACCTTATGCAGGCGATCCGATCCTATCACTCATGGAACAGTTCAATGCTGATTCGCGTGCTGAAAAGGTAAACCTCAGTATTGGTTTGTACTATAACGAAGACAGTATCGTTCCTCAGCTTGATACCATTATCGAAGCGCAAAAACGTATTGCCCCTAAAAACACGCAAACCAAGCTTTATTTACCAATGGAAGGTTTCAAGCCTTACCGTGATGCGATTCAAGCCTTATTATTTGGTGCAAATAGCCCTGCAATTCAACAAGGTCGTGTTGCAACGATTCAAACGCTTGGTGGTTCAGGTGCATTAAAAGTCGGTGCAGACTTCTTGAAAACCTACTTCCCAAATTCAGAAGTTTGGGTCAGCCAGCCAACTTGGGATAACCATGTTGCCATCTTCAATGGTGCAGGCATCAAGAGCAACTTCTACCCGTACTTCGATGCTGAAACACGTGGCGTTGATTTTGAGGGGATGTTGTCTACGTTAAAAACATTGCCAGAACAAAGCATTGTGTTATTGCACCCATGCTGCCATAACCCAACAGGTGCAGACTTGAACCCGACACAATGGGATCAAGTGATTGTGGTATTAAAAGAACGTAACCTGATTCCATTCCTCGACATCGCCTATCAAGGTTTTGGCGATGGTATGGAACAGGATGCTTATGCCATCCGTGCTCTAGACCAAGCGGGTCTGAACTTTATTGTCAGTAACTCGTTCTCTAAAATCTTCTCACTTTACGGTGAGCGCGTTGGCGGTTTGACTTTCGTATGTGACGATGCAGAAGCAGCAAAATGCACATTCGGTCAGTTGAAAGCCACAGTACGTCGTATCTACTCTAGCCCACCTACAACAGGTGCTTGGTTGGTTGATCAAGTGTTAAATGACGCTGATCTCAATCAACAATGGCAAGGCGAAGTGAAAGAGATGCGTGAGCGTATTATCAAAATGCGTAGCATCTTAAAAGATGAGCTAACTAAAGCACTCCCAGACCGTGATTTTAGCTACCTTGTCAACCAAAAAGGCATGTTCAGCTACACCGGTTTAACCGCTGAGCAAGTAGACATTCTTCGTGAAGAATATGCAATCTACTTGGTACGCAGTGGTCGTATCTGTGTTGCAGGTCTGAACATGAACAACGTGTACAAAGTTGCCAAAGCAGTGGCTGAAGTTTTAGCAAAATCTGCTGCAACCGCTTAAGTTGTAACACCTAAAAAAAAAGGCGCTTCAAGCGCCTTTTTTTATGGCCTGTTTTATTGAAAGTCAGGACTTGGCCTTGCCCCAATACTTCAATTTAGAGGTCTGTCCAATCCCGACATTAAAACAGTTATTCGGATCAAGTTTCTGGTAGAAATTGGCCAGTGCAGGCTTGGCAATATACAGATGACCGACATTATGCTCGGCAGGATATTCCGCACGGCGGGCATCAAGTAAATGCCACATTTGATGTTCCATTGCTAAAGGATCATGGCCCTTTTTCAGAATGTAATCCTGATGAAAGACATGACAGAAAAAGTGTCCATAATAGAGCTTATGAAGGATCTGCTGTTCCATCTCGGCAGGCAATTGTTCAACCCATTCACGGTCATTGCGACGTAAGGCAATATCTAGCGCCACAATATCTTCAACTTCATCCCGATGGGTATCACGATAACGAATTGCTGCACCTGCCACTGCAAAACGATGCAAAAAGGCTTTACGCCCTTCCTCAGCATCACACAGGAAGAAATTGCCTGATGAATGCACTGCAAAATAGTCATGTAAAAATTGCTCGGTCTGAGTCTTGCAATTGTTTTCAACGCGTAACATCAAGTGATGCTCGTAACGATCACGATATTCGGTCATCCGTTTAGGTAGATGGCTCGGTAACAAAGCCGTGATCACTTGTAGAATATGATCGGTCAGCCCTTTGATTTTAAACTTTTCTAAAAAGCCATCGACCTTATCTTTCAGTGCAAAGGCCTTGGGTACATTGGCTGTGCCAAATTTTTCAATAAACAGGAAGGTATCTTTGCCGTATTTTTCACCAATATGATACGCATCACGGTGAATATATTCGCCTGCAATTGGCAGGTTTGGCAAGGAAGTCAGTAAATAACGGCGGATCGCAGTCAGGTCATCGGCATCATTTGTACCAATATAAAACACACTGCTTTCTACCTTTTCATAGGTATCCAGACGCACCGCAAAGACACAGACTTTGCCTGCCGAACCCGAGGCTTCAAACAGGCGTGAAGGATCGGCATTAAAACGCGCCGGACTATCAGCATCCACTTGTGTGACATCTTGCGCATAATGTTGATCGGATGCCTGCTTTTCAGCATCATCTAAAATATCTGCGGCTTGATAGCGTTGCTGTTCTAAACGGGTCAGGATTTCTTCAGGAGTTGAACCCAAGTTGACGCCCAGATGATTGACCAATTCCAGCTGACCTAGGGCATTGACCTGTGCATACAGCGCCAATTCGGTATAGGCAGGCCCACGACGAACCAAGGCACCGCCTGAATTATTACAGACACCCCCCAATACCGAAGCACCGATACAGGAAGAACCAATCACCGAATGCGGCTCACGGTCATAGCCTTTTAATATCTGCTCCAGATTGTCCAAGGTCGCCCCCGGTAAACAAATCACCTGCTTACCCTCATGAATGACTTGAATGCCTTTTAAACGGCGTGTACTCATCACTAATACAGGGCGGTCGTAATCATCGCCATAAGGGGTTGAGCCACCCGTCAGCCCCGTATTGGCCGCTTGCATGATGACGATACAATCCGCTGCAATCGCCGCTTGCAGCACCTGCCACTGTTCCAGCAAGGTACCCGGGATGACCACTGCAAATACTTTGCCTTCACCAAAACGACGGCCCTGACGATACTGCCGTGTACTTTGGTCATCACTCAGTACATGCTGACGTCCAACAATCTGCTGTAAACGATCAATCACCACTTTGGGAGAAAATGTTCGCATGATGGCTCCTTTGGATCATCCATATAAAATCTAGCTATATCTTATGCATGCTCAAACTAGATCAGCACAACGGAGTCTTACTGTTTATAAGTAACTATTTAAGTAGCTCATTCTTCAATACGAATCAGCCCTGTATTTGCTATCGCGGAAGGCGGCAAGGATGCCGCCTGTTGAGCAACCGTACAGGGAGGTACGGTTTGCTCAACAAAAGGTTTTTGGTTACTTTTGACCTTTCAAAAGTGACAAACGCCTCTACACTAGAAACCCGCAAGTCACCCAATGATGAGGCAGTGCCTACTGCATCACTTAGCAAATTATTCTTAAAAACCTTGTTTAATGGCTTGTACCAAACAATCTGCATTAATCTCCTGAATCGACTTGGCACCTGTCAACGTCATTGCCACCCGCATTTCCTTATCAATCAAATCAAGCAAGTTCGACACCCCTTGCCCACCTGCTGCCGCCAAGGCATATACAAAGGCGCGACCCAATAACACCGTATCCGCACCCAAGGCCAACATTCGCACCACATCCAGACCATTGCGAATACCTGAGTCTGCCAGAATCGCCAGATCACCCTTCACCGCATCCGCAATCGCAGGTAAAGCGCGTGCAGAGGACATCACCCCATCCAGCTGACGTCCACCATGATTGGAGACCACAATGCCATCCGCACCAAAACGCACCGCATCCTTGGCATCTTCAGGATCCAGAATGCCCTTGATCACCATCGGGCCATCCCAAAACTCACGAATCCACTCCAGATCTTTCCAAGAAATCGACGGATCAAAGTTAGACCCCAACCAGCCGATATAATCCTCCAGCCCAGTCGGTTTGCCCAGATATTTGGAGATATTGCCCAAGTCATGCGGACGACCACACATCCCGACATTCCATGCCCAATGCGGATGCAACATCGACTGCAGATAACGGCGCATCGCCGCATTCGGTCCACTCATCCCAGAATGCGCATCACGATAGCGTGCACCCGGCACCGGCATATCCACAGTAAACACCAGTGTTGAGCATCCTGCTGCCTTGGCACGTTCTAGGGCATTGCGCATAAAGCCACGATCACGCAACACATAGAGCTGAAACCACATTGGACGCTGAATGGCAGGTGCCACTTCTTCGATCGGACAAACCGACACGGTCGACAAGGTAAATGGAATACCTTTTTTATCCGCTGCCACCGCCGCTTGCACTTCACCACGACGTGCATACATACCGGTTAAACCCACAGGGGCCAAAGCCACTGGCATGGACAAGGTTTCGTTAAACAGTCTGGTTTCCAGACTCAATGCCGACATGTCGTTCAGCACCCGCTGGCGTAAGGCAATTTCAGATAGGTCCTGTACATTGCGTTTTAAGGTGTATTCCGAGTAGGCGCCCCCATCGATATAGTGAAATAAAAATGGCGGTAAACGACGTTGTGCCGCAGCACGATAATCATTGCCAGAAGAAATAATCATTTTGAGTCAACTCTACTTAAACGTGTTGCACGTTTCTGGCGAGCTTCATCTTCATCCAGAGCACGTACATGATTAATCACAAATTCAATATGACCACACACCGCCTGGCGTGCAGCTTCGGGATCTTTACGATCAATCGCATCCATCACCTGAAAATGCTGCTCACTGAGCAAGTCACCATTGACAGGATCGTTATAAACTTTCTTGCGTCCCAGTAAGACGTTGTATTGCAACAGGTCAAACAAGCCACGCATCATCTGGATCAGCACAATATTGTGCGAGGCCTCAGCAATCGCTAAGTGGAATTCAGCATCCGCCACTGCCGCCTGAGCCGAATCCCCAGCATTCTGATGGCGGCTAATCTCATCAAAATAATGATGGATTTTGGCGCGATCTTCAGCGGTTGAGCGTAATGCCGCATACCATGCGGTGCCGCCTTCCAGTAACAGACGCGCTTCTTGCACATCAAAACGGTACAACGGATCTTCTTCAATCAGGTTACTGATCGGATTCACAATCAACTGTTGTGACCATTGCTCTGGTAACTGTTGAATGTAAGTCCCGTCACCACGGCGGCTACTGAGCACGCCCTGACTATTCAATTGCTGGATCGCTTCACGTAAGGACGGACGAGAGACCCCTAAACTGGTCGCAAGCTGACGCTCGGCGGGCAAACGATCACCTTGTTTCATCTGGCGTTGCTCAATGAGTGCCTGTAATTTCATGACCACTTGATCGGAGATTCTCATCACATTTCCTTGAGTAGAGTTATGGAATCATCCACGGCAGCAGATAAGCCTGAACCGTGACAATGATGCCAACAAAGACTGTAAATATGATGCTATGTTTTACCGTGAAACGGAACAGGTCTGATTCTTTCCCCACCAGGCCCACCGCGGCACAGGCAATCGCAATTGATTGTGGTGAAATCATCTTGCCTGTTACCCCACCACTGGTATTGGCAGCCACCAGCAATACTTCTGGAATCCCGATTTGCTGAGCGGTAGTCGCTTGCAAGGCCGAAAACAAGGCATTAGATGAGGTATCCGAACCCGTCAGGAAGACACCCAGCCAGCCCAAAAAGGGTGAGAAGAAGGTAAAGGCATGACCGGTATGCGATAACGCCAAAGCCAGCGTCGCAGACAGACCAGAGTAATTGGCAATAAAGGCAAAGGCCAACACCATACCAATCGAATAAATCGGGGTTTTTAATTCATTCAAGGTTTCAGCAAAGGTACTGACCGCTTCACGGGTTTTCATTTTCAGGAAAATGATGGTAATGAGGGCGGCAATGAAAATCGCGGTCCCTGTCGCAGAGAACCAGTCAAATTTATAGATCGCTTCATAGGCCGTGGTTTCAGGCACAATCGGTGCCATTTTTTCTACCAGCTTATGCAGATACGGCACTTCGATTTTAACCATCCAGTCCACCATGGCTCCATCTTTAGCAAATAAGGCTTTAAACGGTTGCACACTCCAGATCGTCACCATCACGGTTAAAATCATAAACGGCGACCATGCTTTGGCAATCTGCGCAATGCTATAGCGTTGTGGCGTATGCGCTGCTGAGCTTGTATTTTGTGGCTCTACACCCTCAAAACGGAAAATATGCTTTGGTTTCCAGACGCGGAACAGTAAGGTCAGGCTGACCAGTGAAGCAATCGATGCCGTAATATCCGGTAGCTCGGGCCCCAGAAAATTAGAGGTTAGATATTGCGCGATTGCAAAAGCACTACCACCGACCAGTACCGCAGGCCAGGTCTCTTTTACCCCGCGCCAGCCATCCATAATCGCCATGATCCAGAACAGCACAATAAGGGTTAAGAAGGGTAACTGGCGACCAACCATCTGGCTGATTTCCATGGTCTCTACACCCGAGACCTGCCCCGCCACAATAATCGGAATGCCCATTGCGCCAAAAGCAACTGGGGCAGTATTGACGATCAGGCAGAGTCCCGCAGCATAAAGCGGCTTAAAACCCAATCCCACCAACAGGGCTGCGGTAATCGCAACAGGCGCACCAAAACCTGCCGCACCCTCAAGGAATGTCCCAAAGGCAAAACCGACCAACAGCATTTGTAAGCGCTGGTCTTCGGTAATCGATAAAATACTGGAACGGATGACATCAAACTGCCCGGTTTTGACGGAAATTTTATACAGGAACACCGCACCGATAATAATCCAGGAAATCGGCCATAAGCCGTAAAAAAAGCCATAAATCACCGAAGCAAATGCCATTTCAGCGGGCATCTGATAAAAGAATAACGCAATCAGCAGGGCAATGATGACGGTACAGGTCCCTGCCACACTGCCTTTTAAACGAAATACCGCCAAAGCCAAAAAGAAGAAAATAATCGGGATCAGCGCCACCGCACTGGATAGCCAGATATTATTGAAAGGATCATAAATTTGTTGCCACACATTTAGCATTCTCATCTCCTTGAAATGCTGGGCGTCATTTTGTTTTCACTTCGATCTTGAACGAATCTTTTTATATTGGTATGACCAATATTCACTATACCGGCAAATATCATCCATTTGCAATCTTTATGCATCTTAATTACCCGAATTAAAAGGAGCAACCCTATCAACAAAACAATAATTGGTATGACCAATAATAATTAAATTAAATCAATCCATTTAGCTTGGCCGTTTTATTCGCTATTCGACTAAAGTCTGATAAATGATTTACCTTTACGATCTTTATTCAGCTTCATACTCAACTTAAACCCACCAATAAAGAACTATAAATATGACTTGCTGACGATATCTGTATAATGTGGTCACAACTCAAATCACATCACCATGAATTGAACAATATGACTCAACTGACTTGCTTTAAAGCCTACGATATTCGCGGCAAACTCGGTACCGAACTGAATGAAGAGATTGCCTATAACATTGGTCGTGCCTATGGACAGATCTATCAGCCTAAAACCGTCGTGATTGGTTGTGATATCCGTTTAAGCAGTGAAGGTCTAAAACAGTCCACCATTCGTGGTTTGAATGATGCAGGCGTCAATGTGCTTGATCTGGGCATGACCGGCACCGAAGAAGTGTATTTCGCAGCGTTCCATCTCGATGTACAAGGCGGGATTGAAGTCACTGCCAGCCACAACCCGATGGATTACAACGGCATGAAACTGGTGCGTGAAAATGCACGCCCGATCAGTGCGGAAACAGGCTTAAAAGAAATTCAGGCACTGGCGGAATCAGGGCAATTCACTGAAGTTGCGAATAAAGGTACTATGCAAAACTATAATATTTTGCCTGAGTTCGTTGAGCATCTGCTCACTTATATTGACCCGCAAAAAATCAAAGCACTTAAACTGGTAGTGAATGCCGGCAATGGCGCAGCAGGTCATGTGATTGATGCGATTGAACAAAAATTCCAGCAACTCAACATCCCTGTGGAATTTATTAAAATCCACCATGAAGCGGATGGCACCTTCCCGAATGGTATTCCTAACCCAATTTTAATTGAAAACCGCGACAGTACCCGCGATGCTGTACTGCAGCATCAAGCCGATATGGGTATTGCCTGGGATGGTGACTTTGACCGTTGCTTCCTGTTTGATGAAAAAGGGCAGTTTATTGAAGGCTATTACATTGTCGGTTTATTGGCACAAGCCTTCCTGATCAAACAATCAGGTGAAAAAATCGTGCATGACCCACGCCTGGTCTGGAATACCTTTGATATCGTCGATCAATATCAAGGCGTCGCGGTACAGTCGAAATCGGGCCATGCCTTTATTAAAGACGTGATGCGTGAACACAATGCAGTGTACGGCGGCGAAATGAGCGCCCATCACTATTTCCGTGATTTTGCTTATTGTGATAGCGGGATGATTCCGTGGTTACTCACCATTGCGCTACTGTCAGAAACAGGTCAATCGCTTTCCACCTTGGTTGAAAACATGATTGCCAAATTCCCATGCAGTGGTGAAATCAACTTTAAAGTTGCAGATACCCAAGCGACGGTACAAAAAATCTTTGATCATTATGCCGGTCAAAATCCGCAAGTGGACCGTACCGATGGCGTGAGTCTGGATTTTGGTGCGTGGCGTCTGAATGTCCGTGCATCGAATACTGAGCCATTATTGCGCTTAAATATTGAAAGCCGTGCCGATCAAAATCCGCAACCGATGCAACACTATGTCGATGAATTAACCGCGTTGATTCAGGGCTAATTCCAAGCAATAAAAAAAGGAGCTTTATGCTCCTTTTTTTATTGCTGCCGAGAATCAGTTAAAACCGTTTGGATTTTGCTTTTGCCAGTTCCAGCTGTCTGCCAACATATCTTCCAGCGTATATTGCGGCTGCCAACCGAGCTCAGCTTGCGCTCGTGAAGCATCTGCATAAAATGCTGGCAAATCCCCGGCTCTGCGCTCCGCAAATTCGGTTGGAATCTGAATCCTGTTCACTTTTTCAAAGGTTTCTTTAATTTGTAGAACCGAAATTGGTGTACCTGTTCCAATATTCCAGGCCCGACAACCGTGATTGTTTAACCGGTTGGTGACCGCCAGCACATGGGCTTTCGCTAAATCCACTACATGGATAAAGTCCCGCTCACAGGTCCCATCTTTAGTCGGATAATCATGACCAAAAATAGATAGTTTTTCACGTCGTCCCACAGCAACCTGGGTCACATACGGCATCAGGTTGTTCGGGATGCCTTGCGGGTCTTCCCCAATTTGTCCACTTTTATGTGCACCGACCGGATTAAAATAACGCAGTAAGGCAATCGACCATTTTGTATCTGCCAGCGCCATCTTTTCTAGCATCTGTTCAATGATCAGTTTGGTATAACCATAATTGTTATTCGGCAAACTCAGCGGCATGTCTTCCTGATAGGGCGAAGGATTTAACTCACCATATACCGTTGCAGAGGAACTAAAGACCAAACGCAATACGCCCGCTTTTTGCATCGATTTAAACAGTTGTATACTTCCCGCAATATTATGATCAAAATATGCCAAAGGAATTTGCTGGCTCTCTCCCACTGCTTTTAAGCCAGCAAAATGAATCACCGCATCAATCTGATGATTTTGAAAAACAGGGTCCAGTTCATGGGCATGGCGAATATCACCCTGTATGAATACCAGGCTTTTATTGGCCAGTTTTTCGACACGGCGTAAAGCCTCTTCCGAGCTATTGGATAGATTATCGAATACCACTACCTCATGGCCTGCATCCAATAATTCTACACAGGTATGCGAACCGATATAGCCAGCCCCGCCGGTGACTAAAATCTTAGCCATCTGTTTTTCCTAGCAATATTTTAAGCAAGCCTTGCGTTGATGCATCAAAACTAGATAGATCTTCCTGCTCACGGTTAAGAATCGGCAACAGCTGATTGGCAATTTCCTTGCCTTTTTCAACGCCCCATTGATCAAAGGGATTGATATTCCACAATACCGATTGCACAAACACTTTATGTTCGTACATCGCAATCAGCATCCCCAAGCTATATGGATTCAACTCTTTGAGTAAAATGGTTGAACTCGGCTGATTGCCTTCATATTGCTTATAGGCAGGTAGGCCTTGCAGTTCATCTGCCGCCAAGGCCTGATTACCAAAAGCCAGCAGGCGTGACTGGGCCAGACAGTTGGATAAAGCCAGATGATGTTGCTCGACTAAGGCTTCGGCACTTTCTGCATAGGTAAACTGATTGGCATTATAACGTTTGACCGGAGCAATAAAGTCACAACTGACGGAATGGGTACCTTGATGCAGCAACTGATAGAATGCATGTTGCGCATTCGGCCCCACTTCGCCCCAAACGATTGGACACGTCACTGAACTGACCTTTTCGCCATTGCGCTGGATGGATTTGCCGTTCGACTCCATTTCCAGTTGCTGCAAATAAGCGGCAAAATACTTGAGCCGCCCGTCATAAGGCAGCACGGCGTGGGTCTGGATATCGAGAAAATTATTATTCCATGCCCCTAACAAGCCCATTAATACCGGAATATTCTGTTCAAACGGGGCCGTCTGGAAATGTTGGTCAATGGCGTATGCCCCGGCCAAGAATTGCTTAAAGCCTTCCACGCCAATGGTCAGTGCAATTGGCAGACCAATACACGACCATAATGAATAACGGCCACCGACCCAATCCCACAGTAAAAGCTGCTTATCCGGTGCAATACCCCATTCGGTCATTTTATCCGGTTTGGTCGACACCCCCACAAAATGATTCTTGAGGATTTTTTCATTATTGCCTAAGGCTTTCTCTAACCATTGACGTACGGTCTGGGCATTGGAAAGTGTATCAATGGTCCCGAACGACTTGGAGGAAATAATAAATAAGGTGGTTTCAGGGCGCAGCTGATGCAACAACCCGGAGAGCTGACTGCCATCCATGGTTGAAACAAAATGAATATCTAAGGGCTTTGCCGTTTTGACCTTAAAATCTGAAAGCGCATGCGTGACCATGAGTGGACCGAGATCTGATCCACCGACCCCAATATTCACCACATCCTGAATCACTTCACCCGTTGCGCCACGACATTGGCCGGCATGAATTTTTTCAACCAGTGCATACATTTGCTCAAGTTGCGCTTGGACCGCCTGATTCACGACGGGCAGCGTTGGACTGGATTTGGGTAAGCGTAAGGCCCAGTGCATCGCAGCACGTTGTTCCGTGTAGTTAATCTGCTCACATGAAAATAGACGTTTAATCCATCCATCCAGATCCTGCGCATGCGCCAAATCTACCAGCTGGCTTAAAACCTGCTGATCAATCCGATGTTTACTAAAATCAAAAACAATCTGGTCATACTCAGCGGAAAAACGTTTAAAACGTGCCTCATCTGCTGCAAACAGGGTATTAAGATGCAGGTCTTTAAATTGTTTCTGTAAAACCGCTAACTGTTCTACCACCGAAGTCTGTTCCCTGACCGGAAAAGGATGTATCTGTTTTGTCATCTTTAACGCCCCACTCCCATATAGGCAAAACCTTGTGCTTTTACATAGTGCGGGTCATAAATATTGCGACCGTCTAAAATTAAGGGATGTTGCATCAATTGGTTTAACTGTTTGAAATCCGGACTCCAGTATTGTTTCCAGGCCGTTAAAACACATAACCCATGTACGTTGTGTACAGCTTCATATTGATCATGATGCAATATCAGGTCACTGCGCTGTCCGTACATCATCTCGATTTCATCCAGTGCCTGCGGATCATGCAGATGAACGGTAACACCCTGCGCCCACAGGGCGGCAAGCATTTGATGAATTGGAGAATGTTGAATGCTGGAGGTATTCTCCTTAAAAGAAGCCCCCCAAATTGCAACGGATTTTGCTTGTAAAGCGCCGTGGTAGTAATTCCACAACTTACGGAACAGGATCTCTTTTTGTTGCTCATTAATATCCCAGACCTGGGCAAGCAACTGGCTTTTCACCCCGGTATTGGCAACGGTATTGGCAAGGGTCAAAATATCATGCGAGAAGTTTTCCCCGCCAAAACCGGCACCAGGTGCCAGATACGCCGAGCCGATACGACTGTCTGCAGACATACCCTGCCGCACCGAGGCAATATCAATCCCGAGTTTTTCAGCCACCACGGCCAGATCATTAATATAACTAATGCGGGTCGCCAACATGCCGGAAATACTCAGTTTGGTAAACTCGGCATCCAGTATCGGCATAAATAGATATTGCTGTTCTAAAGGAAAAAAAGGTCTGAGCAACTCTTTGACCTTGACCTGCACTTCACTGCGCGTACAGCCCACAATCAGCTGCTTGGCCTGGGTCAAGCTCTGTAAGGCATTACCTTCCTGCATGGTATCCGGCAAATACACCCAGTCATCATCCGACAAGATCTGTTGGAACTTTTCGGTTCCGCGTAAACCAAAGGTTGAGGCATTGATCATCAGTTTTGGATGAATGATCGGACGTTGTTTCAGTGAGTGTAACAGCTGAAAAACCTGCTGCTCCTGCGTCTGATTAAAACTGAACAGATAGGCATCGATATCTAGCGGAATACTGGCTAAATCGCTATAACGCAGAAAACCCGTGGTCAGCTGTTTTTCGAGTAAATGGCTGACATTTTCATCATGAAAGGAATATTGCTGATCATCCGCTTTGGTATCGAGCTGTGAGCACCAATACACCAGATGCCCCGTTTCAGACAATAATGCAGACATCACGCCTGCATATAAGGTATTGCCAAAGATTGCAACTTTCATAACATGCTTGCCCTCAATGATTACAGGGCCAATTCCTTAATCAGGCCCTTAAACTCTGCGCCCAGTTTTGGATGCTCAATCCCATAATGTAACACAGCTTTTAGATAACCCAGCTTGCTACCACAATCGAAGGTCTGACCTTTCATGCGGTATGCCTCAACGGTTTTTGCCTGTTGTAAAGTGGCAATCGCATCTGTTAGCTGAATTTCATTGCCAGCACCACGTGGGGTATTTTCCAGCAGTTCCATGATCTGGGCAGGCAGAATATAACGGCCAACCACCGATAAATTCGAAGGCGCTGTCCCGACTGCCGGTTTTTCTACAATGCCTTGCATCACGATACTCTCACCTTCATTCGGTGAAACCGCGACATCCACAATCCCATACTGATCAACCAGATGATCGGGCACAGCCTCCACCATGATTTGTGCAGCTTGAGCGGCCTCAAAGCGTTGAATCATCAAAGACAGATCATTTTCAGAGGTTGCATTTTTTACTAACACATCAGGCAAAAGCACCGCAAAGGCTTCATCGCCGACAATATCTTTTGCACAAAGTACCGCATGACCCAAGCCCAATGGCTGTGGTTGACGCACACTCACCACGCTGACATGTTTTGGCAGAATGTCAGTGATTTCTTTGAGCAAGTCGAATTTCTTTTTTTGCTCTAACGTCGTTTCCAGCTCAAAATTACGATCAAAATAATTTTCAATTGATGCTTTTGAAGAATGGGTGACCAGAATAATTTGTTCAATTCCCGCTTCAACCGCTTCACGCACTACATATTCGATGGCTGGGCGATCAACAACGGTCACCATTTCCTTGGGAATCGATTTGCTTGCAGGTAGAAAACGTGTACCCAGGCCTGCAACAGGTAAAATTGCTTTTTTGATCATTACTTTCTCAGATTAATTTACTCTAACTTCGCCACTGCGCTTATAGCCATCTACATAATGTTCAAGCTGGGTTAAGGCCCAGTCAACATCATGATCAATTGCAGTCATCTGGCTGATTTTACCAAAGACTTCCTGAATTTCGTCCAATGCAAAATGCTTCTCAAAGGAACGCAGGATACGGGTATGTTCAGTATATTCGGTATTGTCCTGATCAATCAGCAGTTCTTCATACAGTTTCTCGCCTGGACGTAAGCCGCTATAGGCAATTTCGATATCACCATCCAGTGAACCACTTTCTCTCACTTTTAAACCGCTGAGCTTGATCATTTGGCGCGCTAGATCCTGAATTCTGACCGGTTCACCCATATCCAGCAGGAATACATCCCCGCCAGAACCCAAGGCACCTGCCTGAATGACAAGCTGTGATGCTTCTGGAATGGTCATAAAGTAACGGGTCACTTCAGGATGAGTCACGGTAATCGGGCCACCTTTGGCGATCTGTTGCTTGAACAATGGAACAACCGAACCGGAAGAGCCCAATACATTACCAAAACGAACAATACTGATTTGGGTAGCAGGTTTGGTTTCAGCCACGGCCTGACAATACAGCTCAGCCATACGCTTTGATGCCCCCATCACATTGGTCGGACGTACCGCTTTATCGGTTGAGATCAGCACAAAGGTTTCTACACCTTTTTTCACGGCAGCATTCAAGCTGTTTGCGGTACCAATGCTGTTGTTCTTCAATCCCGCAATCGGGTTACATTCAACCAAAGGAACATGCTTATAGGCCGCAGCATGATAAACCGTCTGGATCTGGTATTGTTCAATAATCCGTTCAAGTTTTTGCTGGTCCTGTACCGTTCCCAAAATTGGAACAATTTCACAGGTAGCTGTTTGTCTTAACTCTTTATCAATGTCATATAACGCAAATTCTGTGAGCTCATACAGCACTAACATTTTAGGTTTATTTTTAATAATTTGACGACATAGCTCAGAACCGATTGAACCACCCGCGCCTGTCACCATGACCACTTTATTCTGGATATTTTTGGCAATCAGATGTGAAATCGGTGGCACCGGATCACGCCCCAATAAATCGATAATATCCACTTCCTGGATATCCGAAACCTGGATTTCACCGTCGACCAGACGGGTCAATCCAGGGAGTTCGGTAATTTTTAAACGCGCACTTTCAAACTGCTGAATAATTTCTGTTTTGCGTACCCGCCCCACTGAAGGCAGCGCCAGTAAAATTTCATCGATACGGTCTTTCTTAAAGCGCTGTAAGGCTTTTTCAACCGAATAGACCTTTAAACCACCAACTGTCTGTCCTTGTAAAGAAGTATAGTCATCAATAAAGAATACCGGTAAATGGTCATCTGAACGATGCAAAGCCGCAGCAATTTGCTGACCTGCATCACCAGCGCCATAAATCGCAATGCGTTTACGTCCAATTTCGGAATAGTAAGATGCCTTAATCATAAAGCGAATCACTGCACGGCTGAGCCATACCCAGGCAAACATCATGAAACCATACATAAATGGAATCGACATCGGGATATAGGCTTGCGTACATACATTCAGGACGTACAAGGTGGCCATGGTCAAGGCAACCGCAATCGCCAGCTTAACGATAAAGACTTCGTTAAATGTCCGTACAATAAAATGATAAACACCGGTAAGCGCCAAGCTTATAACCGTAATCAGGCTAACCAGAATAATCCCGTGATCAATACCTGGAATAATGTCTGCGCCTAAATCAAATAAACGGATGACATAGCACAACCATAAAATCACAGGGAAAGCTAAAGCATCCAAAATAATGAGGAAAATTTGCTTAAATTGCCGTGGTGCTGAGGCGAATTGATGAATAATCTTTTTCACGATGATCTTCTGGGTGTCTCGTTTTCAGTCTGATCTTTATACGCATTTCTTATAGAACTAGAAATGACTTTTACATACTGATTACATAATCATAAAAGCAAGAGTCTGACCTCTGATCATCCTCTTGCATTTGCTTTTTTATATGGCTTGAATTGATTCTTTCACATGCTGAATCGCATCAATCGTTTTATCTATACTGTCTTGGCTTAAAGTTGGATGAACCAAGAACATCAAACTGGTCTCACCGAGCTGCTGGGCATTTTGTAAGCGCTGTTCAGGGCGCCATGGTGTGCCGTCAAAGGCATGTTCCAGATAGACTTCCGAACATGAACCACTAAAACACGGTACATTTTGCGCATTAATTTCCTGCATGATGCGGTCACGTGACCAACCTTCAGGCAATGCAGCTAAATTGACTTGGACATAACATTTATAATGAGCATGTATATAGTCATCCGAAGGCAAGTGAACAGTAAAATAAGGAGAACCTTCAAATGCCTTTAAAATTTTCTCTGCATTTTCAGTGCGTTGTTGTGTCCACTCTGCCATACGTGTTAACTGGATGCGACCAATCACCGCCTGCATTTCCATCATACGCCAGTTTGTACCAAATGAATCATGCAACCATCGGAAACCTGGCGGATGTTGCTTGTTATAAACGCTATCATAACTTTTGCCGTGATCTTTATAAGACCACATTTTCTTCCATAGCATTTCATCATTGGTAGTCACCATACCGCCTTCACCACCGGTGGTCATGATCTTATCCTGACAGAATGACCAAGCCGCAATATGCCCAATCGAACCGGCCGGTTTGCCTTTGTATTTGGCACCATGCGCTTGGGCACAGTCTTCAATGACATACAGTCCCTTTTCTTCAGCAAGCTGCATAATCGGGTCCATATCACACATCCAGCCTGCCAGATGCACACAAATAATCGCTTTGGTATTTGGCGTAAGTACTGCTTCAATGGTACGACGTGAAATATTCTGTGAATCCAGTTCTACATCGGCAAATACAGGATTGGCGCCAGCCGTGACAATTGAGCTGGCTGAAGCCAGGAAGGTACGTGAAGTGACAATCACATCATCCCCTGATCCAATGCCTAAGGCTTTTAAAGCGACATCCAGCGCAACGGTACCATTGGTTAAAGCTACTGCATATTGAGTACCGGCAAATCTTGCAAACTCTTTTTCAAACTCCCGACATTCTTGCCCGGTCCAGTAATTTACTTTATTGGAAAGTAATACATCTTTAACTGCGTCTGCTTCTTGTTGGGTAAAACTTGGCCATGGTTCAAATGCAGTATTTAACATTATGATTTCCTAATAAAAATATGTCTTACTTTCTTTCTAAAACTCTTGCAGGGTTACCGACCACGGTTACACCTGCAGGTACACTTTTAGTCACCACCGCGCCCATACCAACGACGGCACCTTTGCCAATCACTAACGGCTTATCGGGTGTGCCCTGTTTAATCACAGCACCTGATCCAATATAGGCATGGTCTTCAATATGGATATTGCCATTACATTTCACACCTGGTGCAAAAGTAACGTAGTCACCAATCACGCAATCGTGCTCAACATAACTGTATAAATTAGCATGAAAGCATTTGCCGATTTTTATGTTTGATGTAATTGAAACAAAAGGGCTTAACGCTGCGCCCTCACCCATCTCAATATTGTCCATCATGACCGTATTATCCGCTTGTACAGTCCATAAGTGAATGGCATCCCTCAAGAGCTGATTGGCGATTTTTTCACGAATCTGGCTATTCGCAATTGCGATCAATACATATTTATCGTCAGCATTTAAATTTTTAAAAGCCTGATAATTGATTGCTTTATGTCCATTAATAATTTTTTCTTCTAGTAAGCTATCATCAATAAAATAAATTTCGGCTGCACTATTCAAGCGCTGTAATTGTTGTCGTGCAACGGGCATCAAACTGCGGCCACAGCCTGACGCGCCATAGATCGCATAGATCGGTTGGCTCATTCCTTTTCTTCCGATGGGGTACCTGTAAACTTTGTCATCGTCGCTTCACCAGCTTCACTGATATCATCTTTAGCAATGACCTTTTTAACCGTTTGCAACATAATTTTAAAATCTAACCAAACTGATCTATTTTCTACATACCAAGTATCCAGTTTAAACTTCTGTTCCCAGCTAATCGCATTCCGGCCATTGACCTGAGCATATCCCGTCATACCCGGACGGACCTCATGGCGTTTTGCCTGTTCTTGATTGTATAAAGGTAAATACTCCATCAAGAGTGGACGCGGGCCTACAACACTCATATCACCTTTAATTACATTCCAGAGTTCAGGCATCTCATCCAGACTGGTCGAACGTAACATCTTGCCAAAAGGGGTTAAACGCTCACTATCCGGTAACGGATTACCCTGCTCATCAATTGCATCTTTCATGGTTCGAAACTTGATCATTTCAAAAGGTTTACCATGCAGGCCTGGACGAATCTGACGAAACAATACAGGTGAACCCAGATTCTTTTTCACTTTATAAGCAACGTAGGCATATAAAGGTGAAAGCAGAATTAGGGCAGTAGAGGCAATAATGATATCCAGTAACCGTTTCATTACTTTTCATCCAATAATATTTTTGATAATTTTTTAGCTAAACTACCATATTCATAAGAATTCACAGCTTCCAGATGACCTCTCTCACCCATTAATTTACGTTCTTCATCTGATAAGCTATATAGCTCTAAAACAGCCTTTATAATTTGCTGTTCATTTTCCGGCTCAACTTGGATACCAGCTTGAGCATCGGCGACCGGTGTATATTGACCGGAGTCGATTGCGTAAATAATGGGTTTACCTGAATAGAGATAGTCAAAAAGTTTATTTGGAGATACACCAAATCTAAATAAAGGGTCTTTAGTCAAGCCTATATAACAAACATCAAAATGTCCCAGCAGGGTTTGAATTTGTTTTTTAGGTATTGCATCTACAAAATATACATTCTTTAAACCCAGATCAGTGACTTTCTGCTGGAGAGTTTCCTTTAATTTACCTTGCCCCACCAAAACAAATGCAATATCTTGATAGTCTTTAAGTTTTTCTGCCGCACCAATGAAAGATTCCAATGCATTGGCAATACCAAACGTGCCCGCATAGCCAACAATAAATTTATCTTTTGGCAATTGTTCTAAGGTTATTTTTTCTAAAGGCGCAGCAGTATCCACTTCTGCTTGAAGAAAACCATTGGGAACCCAAGAAAATTTCTTTAAATCCATTCCACGGTTTTGCATGTGCTGAAAAGAGTTTTTCAGATTAGAAATAATATAATCTGAATTTTTATATGCTCGATCTTCAATCCATTGTAATAATTTGATAAAAGGATGATTTTCCGAATAACCACCTAACTCGCATAAAGTAAGCGGCCAAATATCTCTCACCTCAAAAGCCAAAGGTACTGAAAGATCCTTCGCTAGTTTTTCCGCTCCTAGATAACCGACTAAACTTGGTGAAGAATATAAAATAACATTAGGCGCAGGTAGGATATTCCTTAATTTCAGAATTTTCCAAGCGAAAGAGAACCAGTTTAAAATTCGTTTTTTACTGTGTGCCTCACCATAAGCAGGCATCTTGACCCATACAAAATTAAATCCATCCTGTATGGTTTCAACTTTAAAATTTTCCGAAATCGCTGGGGGAGTTCTAAGCAAATGTGTATAACTTGCAGTAACAAGAAAAACTTCGTATCCCATCTCTGCCAGTGCTTTAGCGAAGTAATAATGCCGCCCCCCTAATCCCGTTTCCGGGGTAGAGGCGTACTGATTAATAATCCAAATCGTTTTATTCTGACTCATAACATTACATACTGGCTAAAACATTGACAATATTTTGTGACGCTTTACCACCACCGTAAAGATTGAAAGGATCTTCAATATTTTTATTTAGCATTGCTTGAGTCAACTCAATAATTTTTTGAGTATCCGCACCCGCCAATACGTTGACACCATTTTCTATCAACTCAACCCATTCGGTTTGATCACGCATGGTAATACATGGTTTTTTAAAGAAAAATGCTTCTTTCTGTACGCCACCACTGTCTGAGACAACTGCGCTGCAATGCTTAAGTAACCAGATCATTTCCAGGTAGCCAACAGGTTCAAGTACAATCATCTCAAGCGCTAAACCAAGAGATTTTACAACTTTCTGTGTACGTGGATGTAAAGGTAGAACTACAGGCTGGATGTGATGGTGAATATAATTTAATGCTTCAATAATCGCCTTTAAGCGTTCAGGTACATCGGTGTTCTCGGCTCTATGCAAAGTGGCCACAATAAATCCTGTTTCAGGAATATGATCCAATACCGCACTTTTTACTGCTTTTTCAGCAAAGAACATAGATGAGTCTTGCATAACATCACCTACATTCAAGACCTTCACAGGCTTGGCATTGAATCCTTCATTATTGAGATTCTTTACTGCTGTATCCGTAGGACAAAATAAGATATCACTGACCTGATCAGTTAAAATTCGATTAATTTCCTCTGGCATACGCATATTAAAACTACGCAAACCTGCTTCAATATGCGCGACCGGAATATGAAGCTTAGAAGCTGCCAACGCACCCGCTAAGGTGGAGTTAGTATCCCCATAAACCATTAAACGATCTGGCTTTTCTTCTAGACAAATTTTTTCAATTGCTTCAAGCATACGTCCCGTCATGGCACCATGACTACCGCTATTAATATCTAATTGATGATCAGGCTTAGGAATGCCTAATTGATCAAAAAAGATATTAGACATATTTTCATCAAAATGCTGTCCAGTATGAATAATTTTTTCCTGTAATTCTGAACTTTTCTGAATTGCAGCTGAGACCACACTTGCTTTGATAAACTGTGGTCGTGCACCAATAACAGTAAGAATTTTCATAACTTATACTCTTTTCTTAAAACTAACTAATGTGTCTTGATAAACTTTTTGCATCTGTTGAGCACATGCTTCCCAAGAAAAATTTTGACGCGCAAAATGCTCTGCATTCATGGCAAACTCATCTCTGAGTTGTTGATCTAACACAAGCTTAATAATCATTTCTGCTGCTTGATCTGGATTTTCTGTTTCTACGATATATCCTGTCTCACCCTGTTTAACCACTTCTGGAAGACCACCGACATTTGAAACTACTACAGGTAAACCCATAGCTTGTGCTTCAAGCACTGCTACACCAAAGCTTTCTTGGCGGCTTAACGCTACATATATATCTAATTTCGCAAGCTCCTGGGGAACAGCATCATGCTCAACCCTACCAACAAAAGTAATAATATGTTCTATACCTAGATTTTCAGCAAGTTGCTGTAACTTGTGCAAATCTTCCCCACCACCAACAATACGAAATTTAATTTTCTCAGCTAATTTGCTATTTTGCTGTTGTAAAAGATTATAAACTTTTGCTAAAGCATGTATTAAAATATCAATACCATATACATGCTTAAGTGTTTTAACCGTACCAACTGTAACGCTACTCTGGTGTCCTTTGCTTATCTGTTTTCGACTAAACTTAGAAAAGTCCACACCAAAAGGAGTAATTGAGATTGGGCGCCCTGCTGCCAGGAACTGTTGTGTCTGATTACGCATAGCAATACTTGTCGAAGCAATCGTATCTGCTGCAGCCAAGTTCTTTTTTAATAAGTATTTATGCAAAGATGAACGTAAAGGAAATTCAAAAACATCACTGCCCCACACAGACAATACATAAGGATGAAAATTCGTTAAGCGTGCAGTTGTACCGTAACCACTTGCATAATGAACATTCAACACATCAGGTTTAAGCTCTTTCAACAATTTCCGTAAAGGAATTGTATTCAAAAAGTATCCTAGAAAACCCTTAAAGGGCAATATATGAACAGGAATATGAGCAGGAAAACTCTCGCCTATGGGTTGTTGAGAAATAACTTGAACGTCTATACCTAAATCTGCTAAATAAGTTACCCATTGAATAGTATGAATACTGCCAGCATTAGATAGAAAAATTACTTTCATAGCTTTATACCCAAATCAGTACATACTTTCTTAGCTCTACTCTCCCAAGTCTCATTTTCTTTAACCCGCAAAACTTGCTGGATTTTGTTATCTACCTCTTCTTTTGTGATATTAGATAATAAATTTATTAATTTATCAGTGTTATATTCAAGCGCCCAACCAATATATTTGTCTTCGACAAAGTTTCCTACTAATGTAGATGATGTACAAATAATAGGTTTATTTCTGCCTATATACTCATATAACTTAAACGGTACTGCAAACTCACGATAATCTCTTGGTTCAACAAATAGAACAGCTAAATGAGAATTATCATAGAGAGTTTCAAGTTCATTTCCACTTTTATGAACTACATGAATATTATCAGGAATTAGACCATATTCATCTTTCACGCTTGCCCAATCATTCTCTCTGGTACAAAGAGTTAAAGAAACATTTGGAAGTACTTTTAAAGCTTCAAATAATTTATGCATTTTGTAATCAGTACCCATGCCCCCTATATAGAGTAAATTCAACTTATCTTCATATTTCGGCTGAACTCGATAATCATTAGTAGAATGCGCAGGCGGTAAAGCATCAATTACATTTTTATTAGAAATTTTTATATATTCACCCATTTTCAATGAAGGTAAATAAAGTTTATCAAGTAGTTTGTTATACATTTTTAGGTCGAAACGATAAAAGAATAGAGCTAGTTGCTTCTTATACCAAGGTAAGTTTTTCCCATAGTCTTCGAACATCCAATAAATATCTCGATAGAATAAACCAATTTTTATATTTTTCTTTTTTAAGAAGGAAAAAAAATTAAAGTCTAGAAAAGGTTTTAGTGGCAAATGATGAGGATCTGTTAAAGCCGTTGGCATAGTTGAACTTTCAGAATATACAAAATTGTATTGATATCCATTATTTATTTTTTGCTTTATATTTTTAATTGCTAAGGCACGCTCATCTGAGTACCCTACAACCAAATCCACATTAAAGCCTAAATCGTAAAAAGCTTGCAATATCTTAACTGGTCGAATTCCACTTGCAGATTTAGCATTTTGATCTAAAGGAAATGGGCAGTGAAAAATAATATTCATTTAAAATGAACCCTCTTTTAATTTAAGATTACTAATACCCATAAAATATGCAATTAAACAAATAACAGGAATACTCATTGCTAAATTATTTTGCAATAAAGTTACTTCAAAATTTTGAATCCAAATCAACCAAACAAATAAGGCATTAACTTTATATATTTCACTATTTTTTCCTTTAAACTTCCATAAAGATCTCCACAGATTAAAGTAAAATACATAAATAAACAAAACCCCAACCACACCAATTTGTAAGGCTGTATGTAAATACATATTGTGGCTAGAAAAATTATAAGAACTTAAATCAGCTAATGTAGATCCGCCACCCCAACCCAAATAAGGTTTTTCTTTAATTAAATCTAAAACAAAAGGCCAAACTTCATTTCGACCAGACATAAGATTTTTATTAGAATAGTCCCTTACCAGTTCATTATATTGAGATAAATCAATATAAATCATAAAATAGATAATAGCGACAGAAAGAAAAATTAAAGACAAAATTATTGACATATAAACTTTCTTAGATTTATAAAATAAATCACCATAAAGTAAAAAAAGGAAACTCCCTATATAAGCTAATAAAGAACTTCTTGAAGAACTTACAAAAACAAAGAACAATCCCACAAAAAATATCAACCATCTTAATTTCTTTGTCCCGACAGTCATCAAACTTAGAAACAAAAGAGTGACATACATACCAAAAGCATTTGCATTAAGAAAAAAGAGCTTAGCTCCTGATATTTCTGGTCGAATTAAATAAAATAGAACTATAGAAATAACAATTAAAGATAACAACCAAAATAAATTCTTCTTAACTGTTTGATTTTTATCTAGCGTACCAACTTTATAGAAGAAAATAAAAGAAATCCCTATTAGAAAAATTAAAAAAGATCTTTGCAAAGAAACAAGTGGACTCATTGAATAAAAAATATTTACAAAATAAATTAAAGCAATAAAAATTAAAGGCAATATTATAAAAAAAACATCTTTATTAATTTTCTTAAATTTATCAATCTGCACTAAAAAAACAAGAAAAATAAAAACTAGAGAAGATAATAAAAACACATCCCCCAATATAATAAACAAACTGAAATCTACAACTTTAAAAAAAGATAAAAACATAAGCAACATTAATATTGAACTTACAGTAATTAAGCCATTATTAACTCTGCTCATATATCACCTCTCACAATAATAAATTTTTTCAAGACAATTTTAATAAAATTCAATAAACTTTCACTAATTTAATTCTAATTTGCTTTATAGTTTTTTTAATTACTTGTTGAAAAACAAACAATCCTATAAAAAACAAAATCAACCAAAAAAGAATTAAAATTAACATATGTTTTTGTAAAAAAAACATACTTGCGATTGAGTATAATATTAACACACCTGTAACCACATATACTTTTATAACAGAAATTTTATGCCAAACTAATTTTGAAAATTCAGTTTTTAAAACAAAAAATATCCAAAAAGCTAGGGCTGTAGAGGCAGTAGCTCCTATTGCTCCATATATAGGAACAAGAAAATAGTTACCTAATAAATTCACAAACATAGCAAATACTGCTGCTATCATAGACAGTTTTGTTTTTCTGGTTAATGAAATTCCAACTGCCGTAACTTCAGATAATGTATATAATAACGGTCCAATCAAACAAGACGTTATTAAAAATTGTATCATCATATACTCATGAGGAAGTAAAAAAGGAATAATCCATGCAAATAAGCCTACTATTACAATAGAAAAATAAATCACCGCTAATATAATTTCAGAAATAGAATTTATTTTACTTATATCAATAGAATTTTCACTTTCCCATTTATACACCATAGGTGACCAAATTGTATTGAAAATACTTGATAATATAGTAACTACTGAAGCAAGACTCATTGTAACCGAATAAATCCCTAACTCTGAATAGGTGGACATAGCTCTAAGAAAGAGCCTACTCATTGCATTTAGCCCCCAAAAAGCTAAACCACCTATTACTAAAGGCAGGCCAAAAATTAATAACTTTTTTAATAAGATTTTATCAACTTTATTATTGAAAATTTCAACCCAATCTTTCCTTGTATTCCAAGAAAAAATTAGAAAAGTAAAAAACATAGATAATACATTGGCGGTTATTAGATTATATGTATTTCGAGCAAAACCAAGCCATACTGTAATTAATATAAAAAATAAAAACAAAACTTTTGCTAATAATTGACTCATCGAAAAAGCAAAAGCACGATCTTGCATTCGAACAACCAATGATAAAAACCGTGATATAAGAGCAACTACAAAACAAATAGCAGTTAAAATACTTAAATATGTATCAGATAACTCATACAACCATATTGATATAATTTTTTCATCATACAAAAACAAAACTAGGAAAAACACTAAGCTTAAAATAAATCCTGGCAATAAAGACATTTTCAATAATAATGATTTATTTTCACTACCATGATATTCTCTTATATAAGCTTGATCTAACCCCAAACAAAATAATAAAATAAAAAAACTAGTGAATACTTGCAACATTGAAACGCGCCCAACGTCATCAATAGAATAAAACCAAGTTATCGCTGGAAGTGTAATAAAACCTAGAATACCCGAGCCTATTGGACCAATTGCATAACCAGTAATTTTCTTAATATTCATAATCTTTCTGTAATCAATAGTTAAAGAGTATTCTATTCCAGATAGGTAAGTTATTCTCCCAACTAGATTCATTTCTAATAAAAGCTTTTATAGCTTCTGTCCTATCCATAGAACTTACAGCACTATTCTCTATTAGTTCTATGAGTTTTTCTCCGACTTGTTCTTTTTCATTAATTAAAACCATTTTAGGATTTAAATTCATTAAACTCTCATAAGGTAACCACGCACCTGTTAATATCCAACCACCTGCATATAATACTTCTTGCATTGAACCGCTAAACTGATCTGTAGGTTGAATATTGATTAAAATATCTGTAACCTTTCTAAGCTTAGCCACCTCATGAAAATTATAGAATTTATCTAAAACTGTATATTCTATATTTTTATTTTTATATAATTCTTTTTCTATTAATTTTTTATTTTCAATATTGCCATATCCCATTGGGAAAATGAGATGAATCCTATTTAGAAATTTACTATCAAAATTGATTATTTGTTTAACTATTAATAATTGTTGATGATCTAAACTAGCATTATACCCTACTGCTATTTTAATTTTATTTTTAGGTAGACCAAATAAATCACAAGCTTCTTTATATTCACTCTCTTTAAACTCATCTATTTCATCTAAAACTGGCAAACCAAATCTTGCAATATCTAATTGTGTAGGGATATAAGATTTTTTAGACAAAAATAATTCTTTTGTTTTAGGATTTGTAAAAACAATAGAATGTGAATTTCTATATATTAAATCTTGAAAAAACTTTTTGATCTTAGAGTTTTCGCGATAAAAATCACTTCCCCACACTACAGAAACAACTTTTTTTGTTTTCTTTTTTAAAGAAAAAATATGAGGACCTAATGCAAAGTTAATAAAATGTATAACAACAGCATCATAGTCATTATCCATTTTATCTATTACTTCACTCCTAAATTTATAGAAATTTTTGATTGCAGAAAAACTTAATCCTAAACGGATAGGAAAATTTTTCTGCAATCGAACATTTTCATTCATACTTTCCTTGCCATAGGAAATAAGATCCACTAACACTCCAATTTTATTATATTGATTAATAAAATCTTTAACGAAAATTGAATCCCCATTTCCGATAACAAGTATTTTTTTCATGATTTTACCTTAAAGCCGTAACAATCTTCTCTTGAGCTTCGACCGTCAAGTAGGGATGCATTGGCAAGCTCATAACTCTTTCCGCAATTTCATCACCGACGGGCAAACTCACACTTGCATCAGCCACTGCAGGTTGTTTATTCAATGGGATCGGATAATGTACAGCCGTTGGAATTCCTTGAACTTTTAGTTTTTCCTGAACATCTGCACGATTATCGACCTGAATCGTATATTGTGCCCATGCACTGGTGTTATGTGGCTCAAGATATGGCGTTGTCTGGATACCCGCCTGATTAAATAACTGGTTATAAACTTCAGCTACTTTTTGACGTGCCTGCATTTCATCATCCAAAATTTCTAGTTTCGGTAACAAAATTGCAGCCTGAATGGTATCTAAGCGACTATTCACGCCGACACGGATATGATGGTAACGCTTATCTTGCCCATGACGTGCGATCTGGCGAATCACCTTAGCCAACTCATCATCGCTGGTAAAAATAGCCCCACCATCGCCATAGCAACCCAATGGCTTACTTGGGAAAAAGCTGGTACAAGCAACTGTACTTAAATTACAGCTTTTACGACCTTTATAAGTTGCACCAAAGCTTTGTGCAGCATCTTCAATTACCGGAATACCGTACTTTGCAGCAATCGCGTTGATTGCATCAAAGTCAGCACACTGGCCATATAGGCTCACCGGAATAATGGCTTTTGTGCGAGGAGTAATGGCAGCTTCTAGTTTTTCCGCATCCAGATTGTAGGTTTTAGGGTTAACATCCACGTAGACTGGCTTCGCACCTAATAAAGCCACTGTTTCCGCGGTCGCAATATAAGTGAAGCCTGGTGTGATTACCTCATCACCTGGACCAATACCAAATGCCATTTGTGCAATTTGTAAGGCATCGGTTCCATTGGCACAGGTAATACAGTACTTCGCACCGACATAGGCGGCTAACTTTTCTTCCAGCTCAGTTACTTCTGGACCTAGAATATATTGACCATGCGTCAATACATTTTGAATACCGGCATCAATTTTATCTTTAATTCGATGTTGCTGTGCTTTTAAATCAATAAAGTCAATCATATTAACCTTGCTTTGTCAGTATCGTTCCATCAAGTTGGTAAACTGCGCCTGTATGCGAGCAGGTCACTTGTGCCTGTCCTTGCAAAGGAAGATCTAGTTGCTCACCAAACTCACTCATCCAGCCAATTTGTTTTGCAGGTACACCCACCATCAGTGCATAAGCAGGGACATCTTTATTCACGACTGCACCCGCCCCAACAAAAGCATATGCGCCGATTGTCACACCGCAGACAATGGTACAGTTCGCGCCTAATGTGGCACCCTTTTTCACCAGCGTGTCACGATATTGATCTTTACGCTCTATCAACGAACGCGGGTTATACACATTAGTAAAGACCATGCTCGGCCCACAAAATACGCCTTCTTCCAGAACGACATTATCGTAAACCGATACATTGTTCTGGACTTTACAATGGTCACCAATAATGACGCGGTTACCCACAAATACGTTCTGACCCAGAGACACACCTTTACCGATTTTGGCGCCGCCACAGACATGCACAAAGTGCCAGACCCGTGAATCTTCACCGATTTGTGCGCCATCATCCACTATGGCCGTTTCATGTTGATAAAAGCTCATGCTTTTTTCACCTTTGCCAATAATGGATGAGGATTTTCCGGATTTTCAACAATAGGAGAAACACGGATCACTTCAACAGTCTCAATTGCTGCACGGTTTTCTTCAACCCCGTAACCCTTACCTTCCAGTACACGCTGGTAGCTTTGGGTATGAAGATCGGTAAAGCCGCCAGAAAATTCAAGTTCTTCATTTTCAATGGTAATACTGCGATAAGTCAGTTTCTCACCTTGTACTGCATTGTCTGGAAGGTTATTGGCATCAATCGACAGGAACCAGCGTACGCGCGCACGTTCGTATTCCAGATAACCTGAAGCCGTTTTTTCATCGCGGAAATGCACTTCATTTTTAACAATTTTGCCAAAAATAAAATGCAGCATGTCATAGAAGTGCACACCAATATTGGTCGCAACCCCACCCGATTTGTTGTCTACGCCTTTCCAGGATTTTAAATACCATTTACCACGAGAAGTGAGATAAGTCAGGTCAACATCAAATACTTTATCTGCCGGTGCAGCTTGAACTTTATCGCGCAGGGCAATAATAGACGGATGTAAACGTAACTGTAAAATTGAGTTTACCTTAGCACCATATTGCTTTTCATATTCAGAAAGCATATTTAAATCTTCTGAATTCAGTACCAATGGTTTTTCACAAATCACTTCAATACCGTTTTTTAACGCATATTTCATGTGAGGGGCATGGAGATAGTTGGGTGAGCAGATCGCAACATAATCCAGCTTTTCACCTTTTAATTTTTGGTCTTCTACATAGGCTTCAAATTCTTCAAATTCAGTAAAGAATTCTGCTTCAGGGAAGTGACTGTCCATAATTCCGACAGAGTCATTTACATCCATGGCTACAGCCAAAGTATTGCCTGTTTCCTTGATTGCTTTCAAATGGCGGGGTGCGATATATCCAGCCGCACCGATAAGAGCAAATTTTTTCATCGTTTCACTTCTTTTCAATTTTTAAATTATAGACGGAAGACTGTAAAACCCTGTTCAGTCATGCTGATACGGTCAAATAAACCTTTGACATCGGCAAGAACAGGTTGATTAGTGCGCACATAGCTTTTTAGCTCGGCTGCAGACAAGTTACGGAATTCATTATGTCCCACCGCAACAACCAGTGCATCGACCGGATGTTCTGCATTGACCTGACCTAATTCAACTCCATACTCATGCTTGACTTCGTCAGCATCTGCCCACGGGTCCGCAACGACCACTTGAGCACCCCAGGCTTCGAACTCTCTAATCAAGTCCGCGACTTTACTATTACGGATATCCGGGCAGTTTTCTTTAAAGGTAACGCCGAGTACGCCTACTTTTGCACGAGGTACATCAATACCATTTTGTAACATACGCTTGATGGTATTACGCGCGACATAGCGTGCCATATTGTCATTAATACGACGACCGGCCAGAATAACCTGTGGATGGTAGCCCACTTCTTCAGCTTTATGGGTTAAATAGTATGGATCGACACCAATACAATGCCCTCCTACCAGACCTGGACGGAATGGCAAGAAGTTCCACTTACTGCCAGCAGCTTCAAGCACATCTATGGTATCAATACCCAGACGATCAAAAATCACCGATAGTTCATTCACCAAGGCAATGTTTAAGTCACGCTGTGTGTTTTCGATAACCTTGGCTGCTTCTGCAACTTTAATACTTGATGCTTTATGGGTACCGGCAGTAATAATGCTGGCATAAACCGCATCTACTTTATCTGCAACTTCGGGCGTACTACCACTGGTGATTTTTTTAATCTTGGTTAAGGTATTTACTTTATCGCCAGGATTGATCCGTTCAGGACTATAACCCGCAAAGAAATCCTGGTTAAACTTTAGGCCTGAAATTTTTTCGAGCACAGGAATACAGACTTCTTCGGTAGCCCCCGGATAAACGGTGGATTCGTAAACAACGATATCGCCTTTTTTAATCACCTTGCCTAAGGTTTCGCTCGCTTTTCGTAAAGGTGTCAAGTCTGGACGATTCACCTCGTCAACCGGGGTCGGTACAGTCACAATAAAAAAGTTACAGCTTTTTAAGTCTTCTAAATTTGCGCTATAACTTAAGTTGGTGGCTTGACTTAATTCTTCTGGTGACACTTCCAACGTATGGTCTTGACCACTTTTAAGTTCATCTATACGTTTTTGGTGGATATCGAAACCTACTACAGGAGTTTTTTTGCCAAACTCAACTGCCAATGGCAAACCTACATACCCTAAACCAATAATTGCTATTTTCAATTCGGCAAGTTGCATCACAATCAGCCTATTCCTTTATAAAGTTTACATCAGTATCAAATGATTTTTTCAGGCCTAATGCTTCACATTAAACGTCGTGCGTACTATAGCAAATTTTTTAAGACTCCCTCATTTCAATTGTATGATTGTGTTTACTGAAACTTACCAATCATTCTTATCGACTTATAAATGAAATCAAGAAAAATTATAAAGCTGAGTCACTCACCAACATCTTTATTATGAGACTTGAAGCAAAAACTGAATAATCTGCTGACAGGCCGTACCATCGCCATATGGATTATGTGCTGAAGCCATTTCAGCATAAACATCAGGATTTTCAAGCAATTCTGCTACCGACTGTTCAATCGCAGCGATCTCTGTTCCCACTAAACGCACTGTGCCAGCCTGTACAGCTTCAGGTCTTTCGGTGGTATCTCGCATTACCAGCACTGGTTTACCTAAAGAAGGTGCTTCTTCCTGAATCCCGCCAGAGTCGGTCAGAATCAGGTAACTACGATTCATTAAATAGACGAAAGGTAAGTAGTCTTGAGGTGCAATCAGATACACATTGTCAATATCGGCCAAAAGTGCGTTCACCGGTTGCTGTACATTGGGATTTAAATGCACCGGATACACAATCTGGATATCCGGATATTTTTTTGCCAGATTCGCTAAGGCCTGACAAATATTTAAAAAACCCTGACCAAAGTTCTCACGACGATGACCCGTCACCAGAATCAGTTTCTTCTCTTTCTCGAGAAATGAGAACTGCTGTTGAAATTGTTCGATCAGTGTTTGATCTTGCTCAACCTTTTGTTTGACTTGCAATAGCGCATCAATCACGGTATTACCGGTCACAACAATAGTCGCTGGGTTCACATTTTCTTTAATCAGGTTGTCATAAGAGGATTGTGTTGGTGCAAAATGATAATTTGCCAATACACCGGTTAATTGTCGATTGGCTTCTTCCGGCCAAGGAGAATATAAATCACCTGTACGTAGCCCAGCCTCAACATGCCCTACTTTGATTTTATGGTAATACGCAGCTAAGGATGCGGCAAATGTAGTCGCAGTATCACCATGTACTAAAATCACATCTGGCAGCCATTGCTCGAACACCTGCTCCAGACCTTTAAGTACTCCGGAGGTCACATCGGAGAGCGTTTGTCCTGGCTTCATTAAATTTAAGTCAAAATCAGGTTTTAAACTAAATAGTTCCAACACCTGATCCAGCATCTGCCGATGTTGTCCGGTTACACAGACTTTGGTCTCAAAATCTTGCGAATAGTGTTGTAACTTTAAAGCCAAAGGCGCCATCTTGATCGCTTCTGGCCGTGTGCCGAATACCAATAAAACTTTCTTCATCAAATTCACCCTTTTTATATATGACTTATTATGTATGCTTTAAAAGTTGCTTATTCCTCTCAGGTATTTTGTTAATACACGCTTTCTTGCTCCTATCGCCCAGTACTTGGGTAGGAACAACGAGTCCTTGATTGAAAGGATTTGACGAAATAACAATTACAGCTCGTCGCTAAAATCCTGTTTTCCTAATGAGAATATCTTACTTGTTGCTCATCAACTTCTATCACTGCTGTATTTTAAAGCAAAAGGCTTTAACTTTTCTCATACACTCGAATGACACTATTTTTACTGAATATAGCAGGAATGATTTCAATCAACTTTATCTTTTTTAAATGTCTTCTACATGTAGTAAACAGTCCATTTTATGGCTTTAAGCAAAGCTGAAATACGTTATTACAGCAAAGACTTAACCGAACCTGATTTAAACGCTCTAACAGGACTCAAAAGCTTTTTACAAGGTTATCCCTAGCCTTGTAAGTATCATATGCTGCAAAGTCATTTTCATGTTTTTTCAGATAAACTAAACATACAAACCGAAATGATTCTTCGGTGCTTTTTTGATATTTTTCAGCTAGAATGACCCCAATTCTAAGTCCAAAGATATGTTGTTGCGTGACAACAGATATAACTATTCAAGGGTCGAGTGTGAAGCATTATCAACTTTTTTCCATTCTTGCAATTAGTCTGAGTGCAACAGCCTGTGCTGTGACTTCTGGCTTACAAACCTATGATATTCCAAGTGAAGGTGTATACACGACTGGCCAAGGAAGCAATGTCAATGTAATTAAAATTACCCAAGACAACTTACCCGCGATTCAGCCCGCTCAAATTGACTATCGCAATAATTATTCGACACTTTTTAAACAACAGCAGCAAATTTATCGTCTAAGTTTTGGTGATGTGCTTTCCATTCAGCTTTGGGCTTATCCAGAAATTACACCTCCTACAACGATTAGTAATGATCAGACTGTCCAAGCCAATGGTTATCCTATTGATGCAAGTGGCTATATACAACTGCCCTTAGTGGGTCGCTATAAAGCTGCTGGAAAAACACTGGCACAGCTCAACACTGACTTACGCAACCGGTTTTCACAATATTTAAAGAATCCGGATGTGATTGTGCGGGTGATCTCTTATCAGGGACAGCGTTATTCAGTGCAAGGTAGTGTTCCTAAAGGGGGGGAGTTCTTTTTGAACAACCAACCAATTAGTATTTATACTGCTTTAGGAATGGCCGGTGGTGTCACCGATAAAGGTGATAACACCTTTATTCAACTGATTCGTAATGGTATTACTTATGACCTGAATACCATCGCGCTGGAAAAAGCAGGCTATTCGCTACATAAACTATTAGTGCAGCCTAATGATACGATTTATGTCACTAATCGAGAAAATCAAAAAATTTATGTGATGGGTGAATCAGGTAAAAACCAGGCATTGCCAATGCGTGATCAGGGTATGACCCTCAGCGATGCCTTAGGTGAAAGTTTAGGCCTCAACCCACTTTCAGCCAGCGCCAGCCGGATTTATGTGCTCCGCACCAATCCGCAAGATCGTCGTACCGAACTGTATCACTTGAATTTATCAAGTCTGGGCGATTTTGGTCTAGCCAATCAGTTTAAACTGCGTAGTAATGATATTGTCTATGTAGATTCTACTGGCCTGACCCGTTGGCAACGTGTTGTTAACCAGATTATTCCGTTCTCAAATGCTTTATATACCATAGACCGCTTGGGACAATAACTAGAATGGATATCAAAAAGATTTTAGTTGTATGTATCGGTAATATTTGCCGTAGCCCCATGGCAGAGTATATGCTCAAACAGCAACACCCTAACCTGCAGATTGAATCTGCAGGTATTTCCGGGCTGATTGGGCATCCGGCCGATGACAAAGCCCAATTGTGTATGCAACGTTTAAATATTGATATGGGTCCGCATATTGCCAAAAAACTAAATGCAGAACAGCTCAAACAGGCAGATCTGATTTTAGTGATGAGCCATAATCAGCAAAAGCATATCGAGCAAACATGGCCGTTTGCAAAAGGCAAAGTATTTCGTCTAGGGCATTGGCAAAATAAGAATGTACCTGATCCCTACCAACACGATCAGGCCTTTTTTGATAATACCTGTCAGCTAATTCAACAGTGCGTAGCTGACTGGAAAAATTATATTTAACTTTTTAGATTAAGATTATGAGCCAAACTACCAATACTGAAGATACAATTGACCTGAAAGAGCTTTTCTTTGCTTTGATTGCCCAATGGAAGCTCATTGCGCTATGTATTATTCTAAGCTTGGTCCTTGCTTTACTCTACCTACGTGTTACACCTTATACTTATTCAGTCGATGCACTGGTACAAGTGGAAGACAAAAAAGGGGCTTCCGCTGCCCTACTCGGTGATCTATCACAAGTGATTGATCAGAAATCACCGGCACAGTCCGAAATTGAAATCTTAAAGTCACGTCTGGTACTTGGCTCGGTGATTCAGGCCCTGCATCTGGACCTAAATATTTCCAGTCCGGAAAATACTTTTTCACATCGTTTATTTAATAAAGCTGATTATGCGACGGAATATAACCCTAAAGCAGTTACATTTCATGATGAGCAAAAATCATTTGATATCCAGCAATTTGATATACCAAACTATTATCTAGATAAAACACTAAGCTTAAGTTTTAAAGATCAAAATTTTAGCTTAACCGACCCTGCAACTAAAGAAGTAATTTTAACTGCACCATTAAATAAGCTAAATCAAATCAGTACCCGTTATGGTGTCTGGAAGCTTGCTATTTTTGCTAAAGACACCTTTGATACACATTATTTCTTAAGGAAGAGTTCTCTACCTGCCGCAGTCCAAGCAATTAATGCCAACTACTCGGTTGCAGAAAAAGGTAAACTAACCGGGATTCTTGAGCTAAACTATCAAGGTCAGGACAAAGAACATATTACCAAAGTGCTGAATGCCGTTTTAGCTGCGTATAGCGCACAAAATGTCGAGCGCCGCTCTGCTGAAACCGCACAAACCTTAAAATTTCTGGATGAGCAATTACCTGAGTTAAAAAAGCAACTGGATGATGCAGAACGGGTATTTAACAAGTTCCGTCAACAATATAATACTGTTGATGTCACTAAAGAATCGGAACTGTATTTAACCCAAAGTATCACACTTGAAACCAAAAAAATTGAGTTACAACAGCAACAGGCAGATCTGGCAGCCAAATATACAGCTGAGCATCCAGCCATGCGTGAAATCAATGCACAAATTGGTGCATTAAATAAACAGATAGCAGAACTCAATAGTACCTTAAAACAGTTACCAGATGTTCAACGTCAGTACCTGCAGTTGTATCGTGAAGTTGAAGTCAAAACCCAACTCTATACAGCCCTATTAAACTCGTATCAGCAATTACGTATTGCCAAAGCGGGCGAAATTGGCAATGTACGGATCGTGGATACCGCAGTTGAACCTGTGCAACCAATTAAACCAAAAAAATTACAGATTCTAATCCTTTCAATCTTCCTGGGTGGTTTCTTAGGAACTTTGATTGCTTTGTTACGTAGTATGTTACGTACTGGTGTTAAAGATTCGACCCAAATTGAAAATGAGTTTGATCTGCCTGTGTATGCCACCGTGCCTCGTTCGCCTGTTCAAGAAACCCGTATGAGTATCTTGAAGAAAAAGAAATCGATTCCAATTTTGGCGGTTAAACATAATGATGATATTGCAGTAGAAAGTTTACGTAGTATTCGAACCGCGATTCATTTTGCATTATCAAATGCAAAAAATAATATCATCATGATTGCGGGACCATCACCAGAAGTTGGAAAATCATTTATCTCCACCAATTTAGCCACCATCCTTGCGCAGAGCAATAAAAAGGTATTGCTGATTGATGCCGATATGCGTCGTGGTTATATACATAAATATTTTAATTTAGAGGTTAAACCTGGCCTAGCGGAATACTTGAGCAATTTGGCTGATTTGAACCAAGTCGTCCGTCAAACCGATGTAGCTGGGCTCAGTGTGATTGCACGGGGTAAAAATCCGGCGAATCCGTCTGAAATGTTGAGTTCAGAACAGTTTAAAGCTTTGATGGAGCAGTTGAGCCAGCAATACGACCATATCATTATCGATACGCCACCAATCCTGGCAGTAACCGATGGTATTATTATTTCGCAATATGCGGGTGTGAATTTACTGGTTGCACGTTATGCCAAATCACAAATGAAAGAGCTTGAGCTGAGCCTGAACCGTTTTGAACAGGCGAATGTGAAAGTGAATGGCTTCATCCTGAATGACATTCAACGTTCAAGTGCCGGTTACGGCTATGGTTATAACTATTCTTATGCTTATAAAGCCAATAAAGATGACTAAGCAAACTTTAAATTGATTGTTAAAAAACCAGATCCCGGGATCTGGTTTTTTTATGCTTAAACACATAAATCTTATAAAAAACCCACGCATTTTTGCGCTTAATTATTCAATGCCTCAGCTTAGACATGCTAAGATCATTGCCATATTTTTTATTCCAATCTCACTTTGGGACATCTCATGAGTAAAGCTTTACCTTTCGTTGTCGCAGCCGTATTAGGCGGTGCAGCACTCGTTCCTGTCTATTATGCAACTCAACACCCAGCGACTGAACTTGGGGCAAAAGCTGATAAAAATGCAGCGCCTGTCGCGAAAATCAGTTATGCACTCGGCTACGAAGTGGCTAAGCAAACACCACCAGAATTAGAAACCAGTGCATTTATTACAGGTTTCCGTGATGCCCATGCACAAAAACCTGCTGCATATACAGAAGAAGAGTTACAGGCAGCCTATGTAGAATTCCAGAAGCAGCTGCAACAAAAGCAAATGGATGAAACGAAAAAAGTTGAAGCAACCAATAGCAGCTTCCTGGCAGAAAATGCCAAGAAAGAAGGCGTGAAAACCACCGCTTCTGGCCTGCAATATAAAATCACCAAAGAAGGTACAGGCAAGCAACCGACTGCAAGCTCTACCGTGAAAGTTCACTACAAAGGTCAGCTTCCAGACGGTAAAGTATTTGATAGCTCTTATGACCGTGGCGAGCCAATTGAATTCCCACTGAACCAGGTTATCCCTGGTTGGACCGAAGGCCTACAGTTGATGAAAGAAGGCGGTAAGGCAACGCTTTATATTCCTGCCAACCTCGGTTACGGTGAACAAGGTGTTCCTGGCTCAATTCCACCAAATAGCCCATTGGTATTTGACGTAGAATTAATCGCTGTAAAATAAATGATTTAAGGAGGGCTGGTGCCCTCCTTTATTTTTTTGGAAGATAGAATGAAAAGATTAGGCCTGATTTTAATTGCCTCAACCATCGGAACGGTTCAAGCAGCATCCATTTCAACAAAGAGCCCACAAAAAGATCAACTCGGCTATAGCTACGGCTATCTGATGGGTCGAGGAAATGCCGAAACACTCAAAGATTTAAATATCGAGACCTTTGTACAAGGCTTACAGGAAGCCATGCAAGGTAAAGCGGCTTCTTTAACCGATGAAGAAATGGCCAATGTGCTGAATCAATATAAAAAGCGTCTGGAAGCCAAGCAACTGGTTGAGTTTCAGGAACAGGCCCAAAAAAATGATCAGTCCGGCAAAGCGTTTTTAGTGGAAAACGGCAAAAAAGCCGATATCGTAACCACCAAGTCAGGCTTACAATATCAAGTGCTCCAAGCTGGTAAGGGAAAATCTCCCAAAGCCACCTCTACCGTTAAAGTCAATTATGAAGGCCGTTTGCTGGATGGTACCGTATTTGACAGTTCTATCGCCCGTAATCACCCTGTGGAGTTCAAACTGAACCAGGTGATTGCAGGCTGGACGGAAGGTGTGCAAACCATGAAGGAAGGCGGTAAGAGTCGCTTCTTTATTCCAGCCAATCTTGCTTATGGCGACGTCGGTTCAGGTGATGCGATCGGACCAAACAGTACTTTAATTTTTGATATTGAATTACTGGAAGTGAAATAATAAAAAGCCCTCCATGTTGGAGGGTTTAATTTTTCAAATGACTTATGCTTTTAAATGTCTCGGTCTAAATCCTGTTACCAGCAATCCGATTAGGTAAGCAACTACCCCTACCACACATAACCCGATCACTTCTGCAATACGCAGCCATTGCGAGACCTCTCCCTGATACCAGGTTAAGCCATACCACAATGCTGCAATCATCGCGATATTGGCCACTGCATATTGAAACGCCAGTTTTTTCCAATGCGCGCCAAAACGGAAGATATTACGTTTATGCAAATAGAAATACAGCATGCCTGCATTCACCAAAGCGGAGCCAGAAGAAGCTAAGGCTAAAGCCATATGCTCCGCCTGCCAGTCAATCAATTTAAAGAAGCCAATAAACACCACGTTGAGAATGGCATTCGCAGCAACCGCCATTAAACCCACCCGAACAGGCGTTTTGGTATCTTGCTGTGCATAGAAGCCCGGGGCAAATACTTTGATCAGCATAAACGAGATCACCCCTGCACTCATACATTGCAGTGCCAGAGCGGTCATCTTGGTATCTTCCAGAGTGAATTCACCGCGTTGGAATAGCGCTTGAATGATCGGCGTCGACAACATAAATAAGGCAATACTGGCAGGGATCCCGACCAGCATGATTACCTTGGCGGCCCAATCAATCATACTTCTAAATTTGGTTTGGTCCTGTTCAGCATGGCGCGCAGACAATGATGGTAAAATCACGGTACCAATCGCGACACCAATCAGTCCCAAAGGTAACTCGGTCATACGTTCAGCACTGTATAACCATGAGACTGAACCATCCTGCATAAAGGAAGCCCAAATGGTATTCAGCAACAGGTTAATCTGGGTGACCGATACACCAAATAAAGCAGGTAACATCAGCTTTAAGATGCGATCCACACCTTCATGTTTGAAATCCACTTTAGGTGGAATTAACAAATTCTTTTTCCATAATTCCGGAATCTGAATCGCTAGCTGCAGAATCCCTGCGGCAACCACTGCCCAACCCAATGCCATAATCGGCTCAGCCATATACGGCGTCAACCACCACGCCCCAGCAATCATTGCCACATTAAGCAAGACCGGAGAAAACGCAGGTGAGGCAAAAGAACCATAACTGTTGAGAATACTGCTGGCAAAGGCCGTCAAGGACATAAACATCAGATAAGGAATGGTCAGGCGGAACATATCGACCGCGAGCTCAAACTTCTCTGGGTCATTATGGAAGCCCGGGGCATAGAGATAAATAATGGCAGGCGCAGCCACCATCGCCACAAAGGTCAGTAAGGACATGGCCGTGAGCAAACAGCCAAATACCCGACTAATGAGAATCTGGACTTCAGCATGAGTGCGGCTGGTTTTATATTCGGTTAAAACCGGAATGAAGGCTTGAGAAAAAGCCCCTTCTGCGAATAAGCGCCTAAAAAAGTTGGGAATACGAAAGGCAACAACGAAGGTATCGAAGTCCTTACCCGCACCAAATACATTGAGCAGTACCACATCACGTACCAACCCCAACACCCGGGATAACATTGTCATTGCACTGACAATTACAGTCGATCGCCACAATGCCATCGCACTCACCTACGGCTTATCTTTTAAAAAGCGTTATTGTAATGAAAGTCCTGATGGATTTCGTTGTGAAATTATAAATCTATCGATGTTTTTTCGGCTAACTTGTGTTGAGCAAGCAAATTCCGGAACAATGGCCAATCAAAATACTCACCTGGATCGGTTTTGCGTTTGGGTGCAATGTCAGAATGCCCTGCAAGATGATTCTGAATTTTTGGATAAGCCTGCTGTAAGGTGCTGACCACTTCAACCAGAGACTGGTATTGTTCGGGCTCAAAGGGTAAATCATCACTCCCCTCCAGTTCGATCCCGATCGAATAATCATTACATTCTTTCTGCGCAAGATAACTTGAACGTCCTGCATGCCAGGAACGCTCATTAAAGTTCACAAACTGAATGACTTCACCTGTGCGCAAAATCAGCAGGTGTGCCGAGACCTGCATCCCTTGAATAGTCTGAAAATAAGGATGGAGCGACCAGTCCAGCTGGTTCTGAAAAAATTGCTGAATATAGCCCCCACCAAACTGGGAAGGCGGCAAACTGATATTGTGGATGACGATCAGTTGAATATCGGTTCCGGCAGGTCGTGCATTAAAATTAGGCGAGGCAATCTGGGTCGCCCCCACCAATACACCCTCTTGTACTTGAGCAAATCTAGCGTGTTGCATTGTGACTCGAATCAGCAATTTAATCTGTATAGGCGCCATTCTGCCATGCTTTCTCCAGAATAATCGAGATGAAATACTTATTTTTTGCAGGGAGGATGTTAATATATGACACACGTTTTTTAGTCAAACATACACTGGAACTGGTATGAGTATTCCTCAATCTTTGCTTGAACAATCTATTCAAATCAATATTCAACAAGCATTACAGGAAGATATTGGGGATGGCGATATTACCGCCATGCTTACACCAGTCGATGAGCAAGCCACTGCGACCATTATTAGCCGTGAAGAAATGGTCTTGGCTGGTCAGCCTTGGGTGAATGCCTTGATCCAAGCCTATGACAACAGCGTGCAAGTGACTTGGTTAAAGCAAGAAGGTGACGTTGTTGCGGCAAATGAAGCGTTCCTCAAACTCGCTGGTTCAGCGCGCAGCTTACTCACAGTAGAACGCCCAGCTTTAAACTTTATCCAGAGCCTGTCTGCGGTTGCAACTAAAACCGCTAACTATGTCAAACAGCTTGACGGTTTACATACCAAACTGCTGGATACCCGTAAAACCTTGCCAGGCCTGCGTATTGCACAAAAATATGCGGTAGCCATCGGTGGTGGACAAAATCACCGCTTGGGTTTATTTGATGCATTTCTGATTAAAGAAAATCATATTATGGCTGCTGGCGGCATTGCCCAGGCCATCACCAAAGCACACGAAATCGCACCGGGCAAACCGGTCGAAGTCGAAGTGGAAACTTGGGAGGAGTTAAATCAGGCACTGGAAGCAGGGGCTGATATCGTGATGCTGGATAACTTTAGTCAGCAACAGATGATTGATGCGGTGAAACACGTCGCAGGTCGCTGCAAGCTAGAAGCATCGGGCAATATCACTATTGAAAATTTGCGTGAAGTGGCGACCACTGGCGTGGATTACATTTCAATGGGTGTATTGACCAAAGATGTAACAGCGGTTGATTTATCGATGCGTTTTAACGCTTAAGCTTGGTCGGTCTCTTTGTTTTGAGACTCATGCTTTTGTGAAGCAAAAAGCTCTGTTTTTTTAGTCACTTCTGTCGTTTCAACTTGCCATGCTGATTTGGCTTCGGTCGAATCAGTGGGGCGTGGATCTGCCGCCATTAAAACAAAAGTTACTGCGGTGAGTAACACCAAAAATACCTGTAACATGCTTTCCCTTCAATGTGCTTGTTTCAATTTTCCTCAATCTAGCAAATTTAAATGAGTCAAATCAGTGGGCTGTGTTACAGGCATGTAAACTCTCGGTAATGTTGTGTTGACGATGCTGGCTTTATGTCTGCTTTCCTTTCTTGCTGTGTAAGCCGACAATGCTCAGCAACGTGACTGATTAAAATAATAATGATGGACAGTATATTTGAGGCTTTATTCCAGTTACTTTTTAAGTTTTTCGCTTTGTATTTATGAATGTGATCTTTGAGATTCTGTTTGAAGGATTGATCCGCAGTATCGGTTATGCGGTCGTCCGCTGTTATCGTTTCGGGCAGCGGGTGGATTTTGACAGTACTGAAGTATATGTAGCAGGTTTTCTTAGTGTGTCACTGCTGACTGTACTATGTCTTTACTTTTTATTACGCTAATTGAATCTAAAACAGCAGCCCAAGTGCTCACCTAGACTGCTTTTTCTGATCTCATCCAATAATTTATAACGCCATAAAGCCCATATACGGATCAGAAATCGAGTCTTCATTGGTTTCAATACGTCCAGCAAAGCGACGGCGATAGCTCGGATCATTTTCAATGGTGACGGTAAAATCATACCAGCCGCCGAACTCGCTCATATCCCAGCTCAGTTCCTGTTCAGCCGCAGCCGTTTCAATGTGCCAAGTCTTATTCGGCAAATAGGCATTGGCTTTGACCAGCAATTTTGCAGTCTGCCCCGCATCATTACGTACTTTCAGGAACAGTTTGGGATCACACTCCTCCATACAAATCCGGATTTCTGGCAATGCCTGAATTTGTGCGATCTGTGTCAGGTCACCGCTAAAGCTGCGATGAAAACCATTAGGACCCAATACCCACAAATCATACTGGTTGTCCTTGCTCTGCCAAATATCATCCAGTTGCTTGCCTGCCTCCACCATATAACGGCGCGGTACCGCATCCAGATTCAATTTATCATAGACATGGAATACGGCTGCATGTGTCCCGGTATTAGAGAACATCAGTTTGACTGTTTTCGCGCTGCTATCCACTTTGGCACTGGTGTGCAAAATATATGGCAAGGCACGCGATGGTCGGATACCCAGTTCCTGAACAGGATAAGTCTGGCTGTCTGGACGGCTGACTTGCGCTAATTGCTCCTGTGCTTTACGAATCGCATCCGCATCGGCTTTACTCTTCTTACCTGCCAGATCTGGCATAGGCAGTAAATTCGGAGTCTTAAAGTTAAAGGCCGAGGTTAAATCACCACATACGGCACGACGATAAGGACTGATATTCGGTTCCTGTACCCCAAAGCACTGTTCTAGGAAGCGAATTACGGAGGAGTGGTCAAACACCTGTGAGTTGACCCAGCCGCCACGACTCCATGGCGAAATGATATACATCGGCACACGGATTCCTGGCCCATAGACCCCGACCCCATTACTGACCTCTGGATTGGTAAAATTCGGTTGGCCACTGGATGCCTTGGCATGTGTTGCATACTCATAGGACATCTGTTCCTTGCTTAAGGTCGATTTGCCATAGACCTCACCGGATATATCCATTGAAGGTGCACTTGGTGAAGGTACATGGTCAAAGAAGCCATCATTTTCATCGAAGTTAATCAGGAAAACCGTCTGGCTCCAGAGTTCCGGACGCTCTGTAAGTGCATTGAGGACTTCCTGAATATACCATGCGCCTTGCACAGGGCTTGAAGGACCCGGATGTTCACTATAGGTTGCAGGGGCCACCAGCCAGCTCACCTGCGGTAACTGCCCTTTGGCAATATCGTCTTTAAATGAACCAAGGAAACCGCCATCTGGCATGGTATTGGCAATCCCTTTATACAAGGGTTGTCTGGCATCAATGGCTGGGTCATAAGCTGGGCAAATGGTGGTGTTATTCACGGGTTTGCCAGATAATTCATTGGCACGGCGATACTTTTTAAAACCAGCCAAGGGATTATCGGTAAAGTTATCCGGCATGTTTTGATAGACTTTCCAGCTGACGCCTGCTTGCTGTAGACGTTCAGGATAAGTGGTCCAGTCATAACCGGTGAGAGATGACCCAATCGAGTCCAGATCATTGACCACGCTGGCAACATTGGCCCCGGTTGGACCATTGGTTCCCGTCCAGATAAACATACGGTTGGAGTTGGTTCCGGTGTGCATGGCGCAGTGATACGCATCACACAGAGTAAAGGCATTGGCTAAGGCAAACTGGAACTCCACTTCCTGTTGTTTGTAATAGCCCATCGATTGTGGTTGCTTGTATTGCACCCATTTCCCCATCCGGCCATGATCCCAGGCATATTGCCCATCGGTCCATGAATGCGGTGTACCACTGACCCGCTGCGCATTGCCGCGGCTGCTGTCCAGGTGATACGGATAGACCTTGTTCTTTTTGGCATCGTACTGTTCCCAGACTTTACGACCTTCACTTAAAGGAATGGTGAAACGGTCGCCAAATCCACGTACCCCTTTCAAGGTACCAAAATAATTATCAAAAGAGCGATTTTCCTGAGTCAGGATCACCACGTGTTTCACATCTTTGATGGTGCCGGTTTCGACCTTGGCATCAATTGCCAGTGCCTTTTGAATACTCATTGGAAAACTGGTCAGCGCTGCAGTCCCAAATAGTGCCTTAGTCGAATTTAATAAAAAGTCACGACGATTCATTTTATTCATTTCCTTATTGTTATTCTTTAAGGGGCGCAATGCATCTTGCAGCTTGAGGTAGGTGGCTTCGGCTCTGGCTGAGCGTTATTGTTATCGCCACTATCGCTATCGTTACAGGCACTGAGTAACAGGCAGCTCCCAGCAAGTAAGGCTAAAAAGAAATTTCGCATTTGACGATCCGTTCAATATCAGTGCAGATAGTCAATACAATCTAAATGACAGTTCGATGATGATTTGATCGCAGTTTGATGACAAAAAACAGATAAAAAAAAGGCGGTCTAAACACACCAGACCGCCCGCACTATCAACTGGAACTTACCAACCGAGTGCCTGCTGTTGCTTCTGAATCAATTCCATGATTCCTTTTTCTGCAAGCTCTAACATGGCATTGCACTGCTGGCGGGTAAACGGCTTGTCTTCTGCCGTGCCCTGAATTTCAATAAATTCACCCGCCTGTGTCATCACCACGTTCAAATCCGTTTGGCAATTTGAATCTTCTTCGTAGCATAGATCGAGGAGCACTTCGTCCTGATACATGCCCACTGAAATTGCTGCCACCAGACCTTTTAATGGGTCCTGTTTAATTTTCTTGTTGCTGAGCAATACATTCATAGCATCTACCAAAGCCACTGCTGCACCGGTGATTGCCGCAGTACGGGTACCGCCATCGGCCTGAATCACATCACAATCGATGGTAATGGTGTTCTCACCTAACTTCTTCAAGTCCACCATGGCACGTAAACTACGGCCAATCAGACGCTGGATTTCCTGAGTACGACCGGTTTGTTTACCACGCGCCGCTTCACGATCACTACGGGTATGGGTTGAGCGTGGCAACATGCCATATTCAGCAGTTACCCAGCCTTGACCCTGACCTTTCAGGAAGCGTGGTACCGAGTTATCAATACTCGCCGTACACAACACTTTAGTATGACCAAACTCAACCAAAACTGAGCCTTCTGCGTAACGGGTATAGTTACGGGTAATTTTTACCTCACGTAATTGGTCTAATGCTCTTTGGTCAATACGCATAACGATTCCTTAAAACTATGGCTCAAATATCATTGCGCCATAGTATAGCTCAATTACACGTGCTTTCAGTTTTACTTATTCGTTACAATTCACCCAATTAAGCAAACTTAAACTTTGACTTAAGGGTGCTCCAACCTTGTGCCAGTTGCGCAGAGAAGTCATTCGGCAATGAACATTTGGCCAAACGCACCCACACGGTCCAGAACTGCTTCATAAAGTTGGCTTCGTTATAATTCACGCCATATTCGGCACATAATGCCCTGATTTGTGGTGCCACCTGTTCATAACGATTGGCAGGCATATCCGGAAATAAATGATGCTCGATCTGATGGCTTAAATTACCGCTCATGAAGTGCATCCACTTCCCGCCGGTGAAGTTACTCGAACCACGAATCTGGCGCAGATACCACTGCGCCTTGGTCTCGTTCTCGGTATTGTCCGCTTCGAAGGTCTCGGCATCTTCAGTAAAGTGACCATTAAAAATCACAGCTGATGACCACAGGTTCCGGATAATATTGGCTACGGCATTACCCGCCAATACTGGAATAAAGTTGACAGTGGCAATAGCCGGGAAGAATACATAATCTTTCAGCACCTGGCGTCTGGCTTTTTTACGGAACTCCGCCGCATCTGCCCAGACCTGTTTCCAGGTTTTGGTTTTATACACCAGTGCATCTTCCAGATGCAGGTTTTGTACCCCCACATACCACTGGAAAAAGAACATTAACTGTAAGGCCAACGGAATATTGGCCAAATGGCGTACTTCCCATTTCTGGTCTTCTGTGACACGTAAAATGCCATAACCCACATCATGATCTTTACCGACAATATTGGTATAGGTATGGTGCATATAGTTATGGGTATAGCGCCAGTCATTGCCTGAACAGGTATTGTCCCAGTCGTAATCTTCACCACGTAAACTTGGATCATTGAGCCAGTCAAACTGTCCATGCATCACGTTATGGCCCAGCTCCATATTCTCGACGATCTTAGACACACCCAGCATGGCGGTTCCCAGTAACCATACCGGTGGAATCCAGCCACCGAACATCAGCATGCCACGCGATGCGATTTCGGTATAACGCACGAAATTACGCACTTTATAAATATATTTTGAATCCTGCTCACCGAGGTTTTGCATCACTTCCAGTCGGATTTGCTCGACACGGCGACCAAACTCTTCAACCTGTTCAGGGGTTAAATGCGCTGACTTGGATACGTTTTTAAATTCTAATGCCATATTCATTGTGCTGATCCTCAAATATCTTTGTTTTTATAGGTCAATGGTAACTGGGCTCAGTGCCTGGCTCACACATAACTTGATTGGACGATTCGGTTGATCATCAATTTCACCCGTGAGCAGGTTCTGGGTTACGCCGCTGACTTTGGTACAGCTACAACGGTTACACACACCCATGCGGCAACCATGTTGTGGTCGTAAGCCCGCTTGCTCTGCACTGCTCAACAGATTGGTGGTGGCAATAAAATTCTGTTGTGCACGACGGAAGCTAACCGGTTGAGCTTCACTGGAGTGCTCGACTTGTACAGGTTGGAAAAACTCTTGATGAAAGTTTTCCGCTGCCGCATGCTCGGTATAAATCTGTTGCGCCTGTTTCATCATGCTGTGGTGACCACAGGCATAGGCTTGCATTTGTTTAAAATTCGGGACTAACTTTTCTAACAATGCTACATCTAAATGCTGTTTTTGCTGTGCCGTATTAAAGAAGTGATAGTGCAACTGTGGATATTGCTCAGCCAAAGCCAAGATGTCCTGATGCAATACTTCAGCACGGTTAAAATACAGCACATGCACGTGTTCAAGCTGCTGTTGCAACGCTTGTTTTAATAAAGCATAAATCGCGGTAATGCCTGAACCTGAAGCAATCAGTAATGCAGGTTGCTGACCTTGATGTAAGACGAAATCACCTTGTGGCTGAGAGATCTCGAAACTGTCTCCAACACGCAATTGTTGTGCTGCTTTAGACACCACACCTTGCACTTTAATGCCTAGACGGATTTCGCCTTGCTGCGTAACTTCAATAATCGAATAACTACGTTGCTGATAGACCCCGTTAATCATCAGGGTAATCAAAACGCTTTGACCGGCTTTCACCTGGCGAACATCAAAATGATGATTGGGCTTTAAGCTGAGGGAAACCATATCTTCGCTCAGCGGCTGCACAGCAGTGACTTGCGCAAGAATGCGTTTCCAAGCGAAGGTTGGTTTGATCTTTTGCAAGATAAAATCAACGAAATCTTCTCGAATCCAATGTGGCTGATAACTTAACTCTGCGTTCATACGTTCCTCGTTTTGTATCTGGCTATTTATTTTGAGTGAACAAATGTTCATGTAGTGAACATGTGTACACTATATTTATTTGTGTTCACTGAGTCAACACTTGTTCACTAATTTTTTGAATATTTTTTATACGTGTTATAAGCCACTCAAAATACGGGGAAAATAAAGCACTTTTTTCAGATACGACGGGTAATTTGCATACCTGTTGCATCCATAAAGATCAAAAACATCTGTATTTAGCAATGTACGAAGACTAAAAAGTTTCCGTTTTTTTTGCTAGACTCTTTGGTATGGTTTTAATGGATCTTATTCATGTCGATTAGAGATGAACGAAAACAACAGAGTCGACAGGCTTTACTGGATGCAGCCCTCCACCTCAGCACTGCTGGGCGCTCATTCAGTAGTATTAGCTTGCGTGAAGTTGCACGTGAAGTTGGTTTGGTTCCAACGGCGTTTTATCGTCATTTTCAGGACATGGATGCGCTCGGACAAGAGCTGGTCGATCAGGTTTCCTTGCATTTAAAAAGCCTGATTCATCAATTGGGCCAAAGTTATCTGTTACACAGTGGTTCGGCCAAAACCCGGACCAGCATTGAATTATTTGTACAGGCGGTTAATCACAGCCCGCAACAATGGCAATTTATGATTGCGGAGCGTTGGGGCGGATCTGAAACGGTACGTATTGCTATCGCACGTGAAATTGAATTTCTGATCGAAGATCTGGCGATTGACCTGTGCAAGCTAGAAACCTTCAAACACATCAAGGAAGCCAAGCATTTGCAGGTGCTTTCGACCATCCTGATTAATATGTCATTTACCTGGGCCATGACCTGGATCAATCTGCCAAAACAATACACGATCGATCATTTACTCGAACAGCAAAATCTGTTTATTGACAATGCCGCGACCCAAGTGCGCTTATTATTCAGTGGGATTTCCAACTGGGAACCCCAAAACGCTTGATCATATCCAAACCAAAGTTTGATATATAAAAGCATTGCTTCGCGTTATGATGCATTGGACACTAATGCAAATGCAGTGTAGAACACTATGAGGAGCTTATAAGCATCATGAATCCAGATCGTCATACTCAGTTCTTAATTCGTAAAGAAAAAATCTTGCAGGTTGCAGAAAAGCTGTTATTAGAAAACAACCAAGAAATGACCCTCGATGAACTGGTTGCTGAACTGGATATTGCCAAAGGCACCCTATATAAACATTTCCGTAGTAAAAATGAGTTACTGCTGGAACTGATTATCCAGAATGAAAAAGAAATCTTAAAAATTTCAGATAAATACAATACGGATGTCAAAGAGTATGCACCACGTTACATGCTCTATCACCTTACTTCACCAAGCCGTACCATTCTGCTGCATCAGTTAGAAGAACATCTGACCATGACCGAATCCAAGTTAAAGCATCTGTTTGATGAGCTTTACTCGATCCGTCAACAACGTATTGTGTCGTTAAAAGACATGACTGAAAAATATTTAAAATCACAGAATTACGATATGTCGATCCGTGATTATTTGTCTTATATCTGGTCACTGACCTATGGCGCGGCCTTATTGTTGAACTCAAGCTACTACCAGCGTTCGATCGGTTCACGTGAGAAATTGATTAATCTGTATGTCAATCAGGCCTTGTCGCTGCCCACCCAGAAAGTCCAGATTGATTTAAAAGACTTTCAGCTGGAACAAGACTAAATAAAAAAGGACTGTCGCGGCAGTCCTTTTTTTAAATATGTAAATGCATTAATTATTTGGCTTTACGTTCTTTTTCTAACAGGTAATTGACTACTTGAGTGACTTTACCATCTTCACCCTGAACCACATACTTACCATTTACCACCACGGCAGGAACACCCGTCAACTGGTACTGCTGTGCCAGTTTATTTGATTCGGCAATTTTTGCAGAGATCGGGAAAGAGTTAAACATGCTGTTAAACTTCTGCTCAGGTACACCGTAACGGGCAAAGAATTTTGCCTGAGAAGCCTGGTCAAAGATCTGCTGGCCACCTTCATGAATCGCATGGAACAGTGGAATATGTGTCTTTTTACGCACACCTAATGCTTCAGAAACATAATAACCACGCGCGCCTTGTTCCCAGACCTTATTCATTGCCGCCGGTGTACGAAGGAAATAGACGTCTTTTGGAATTTGTTTTAACCATGCCTGCATATGCGGTTCAAGCTTGAAGCAGTGCGGGCAACCATACCAGAAGAATTCACGCACTTCGAGCTGGCCGGCTGGTGCAACCGTTTTACCTGGATTTGCAATCACGGTATAGTCCTTACCAGCCACAAAATCAGCTGCCACGGCATTCATTGAAAATGCTAATGCAGCCACACTCAAACCACTTAATACTAACTTTTTCATTGACTTTGCTTTTCCTCTAAGCATTTTTCGTAAGTTTATATGCTAAATATAAAACAAACACGAGCAATTCGTTTTGCTTCTGTGAAGTTTTTTATTGGATTTATCGCTTTTTTTGCCAGAATCGCTACACTAAGCTAAATTCAGACTCAAAACATTCTCTGAAATTAGATACTCGACAACGTCATCTGCAACCTGAGCGAACCAAAGCATTAAAGCTTTGGTGTAGCGCAAGACAAGCGAAGTGCGTAGTTTTTTTTCAAGCATAGCTTTCACCTTGCGGTACGGCAAAGATTATTAATCTTTGCTATTCGTCCCTCAGGTTTTGCAGATGACAATGGTTTTGCCTACTTTTCCCGAAATGAGAAACAACGTTTCGTAAGGTAGGTCGAACCGAAGGTCTATCCTGAAATAAGATGAAAACTCGGCAAGACTCTGCTTGGTTTAATGTTTTAACTAAGGATTTGATCATCATTACAACTCCATAAAATATTGATAGAGGCTCTTCCATGTCGCAATTGAATGTTGACCCGCAAGAAATCGCAAAATTTGAAGCATTGGCTGCCAAATGGTGGGATCAACATTCTGAATTCCGCCCGCTCCATCAAATCAACCCTTTACGTCTAAACTGGGTGGATGAACGCGTGGGCGGCCTAGCAGGCAAGAAAGTCCTTGATGTCGGCTGTGGTGGCGGGATTCTGGCAGAAAGCATGGCACGTCGTGGTGCCGATGTTGTGGGCATTGATATGGGCGAAGCGCCGCTTGCCGTGGCGCGTTTGCATGCCCAGCAGGACAATGTTGAAAATATTGAATACCGTCAGATTCCAGTCGAGCAACTGGCGCAGGAACAGGCCGGTCAATATGATGTAGTAACCTGTATGGAAATGATGGAACATGTACCAGACCCTGCTTCAATCGTCAAAGCCTGCCAGGCTTTGGTTAAGCCAGGCGGTCATGTATTCTTCTCGACCATTAACCGTAATCCGAAATCATATTTATTTGCCATTATCGGTGCGGAATACGTGCTTCGTTTACTGCCAAAAGGCACGCATGACTATCATAAATTCATTCGCCCTTCAGAAATGGCACATGATATCCGCAATGCAGGTCTCACCCTCAAAGAAATGACCGGTTTACATTACAACCCGATCACCAAACATTACTGGTTAGCGCCAAATGTTGACGTGAATTATATGGTTCATACCACAAATACAGGTGCGTGATGAAAGCTGTTTTATTTGATCTTGATGGTACGCTGATCGATACCGCTGCCGACTTTATCCGTATCATTCAGCAAATGTGCCGTGATGAGCAGCGCCCTGTGGTGGATGCCGCAACCATTCGCACGCAGGTGTCTGAAGGCGCACGTGCCATGGTGAAACTGGTCTATCCCGAATTAGAGATTACCGATCCTGTATTTTTAGGACATCGCCAGCGCTTTTTAGATGTCTATGGTGACAATATTGTAGTCGACACCAACCTGTTTGAAGGCATGTATCCTTTACTGGAAGAACTGGAAGCCCACGATATCCCGTGGGGTATTGTGACCAATAAGCCTCGTGGCTTAAGTGAGCTTTTACTCGCGGCCTTAAACCTGACCGATCGTTGCGCTGTGCTGGTTTGCCCGGAAGATGTCAGCCACACCAAACCCGATCCGGAACCGATGTATCTGGCGGCTAAAAAGCTTAATCTTGATGCCAAAGACATCATTTATGTCGGCGATCATCCACGTGATATTGATGCAGGCCGTAATGCAGACATGTATACCATTCTGGCTGCTTATGGTTATTTGCCTGTAGAAACACGTGATGATCTGGCGGCCTGGCAGGCCGATGCCATTATTCACACCATCCCCGAATTACACCAGCTGCTCAAACAGAAAATCACTGTTTTGTCAGAAAATCAGGGTATGATGGGTTAATTATTAACGATAAAAACAGGAGGCATAACAATGAAATATTCAGAATATCAACCTCGTCCAGATTTGCTGAAAGACCGTATTATCCTGATCACTGGTGCTGGTGATGGTATTGGACGTGCTGCTGCGATGAGTTATGCCCTTCATGGTGCAACCGTTGTATTACACGGCCGTACCCTGAATAAACTTGAAGTGATCTATGACGAAATTGAAGGTTTGGGTGCGCCTCAACCTGCAATCTTACCTTTGCAGCTTTCCACTGCTTCAACGCATGACTACGAGCTTCTGGTCAATACGCTGGAACAGCAATTCGGCCGCCTTGATGGTATCTTGCATAACGCAGGCATGCTCGGTGACCGTGTTGAACTGGCAGAATATCCGGTCGATGTCTGGGATGATGTCATGGCAGTCAATTTACGTGCGCCTTTTGCCCTTACCCAGGCCTTATTACCGTTGCTACAGAAATCTGAACACGCCTCTGTGGTATTTACCAGTTCCAGTGTCGGCCGTGAAGCCCGTGCCTTATGGGGTGCCTATTCAGTCTCTAAAGTAGCCACTGAAGCCATGAGCAAGATTTTTGCCGCTGAAAATACCTATCCGAATATCCGATTTAACTGCATCAATCCAGGGGGTACACGTACCGCGATGCGTGCCAAGGCTTATCCGGAAGAAGATCCAAAGGTTCTTCCAACACCGGATAGCATTATGCCAGCCTACCTGTACCTGATGGGTGACGATAGTCTGGACATGAACGGGCAAAGTATTGACGCCCAAGCTTAATTTCATCCTTACAATAATTCTAAATAACATTGGACCCTGAGGTTAAAACTGTTTTTTCAGAGAAATGAGTGAAAACTCTTCATTGTTTTAAAACAATAATGAATTGATCTTCACAGTTTCTCTGCATTTTTAACGTACAGTAGTTCACATGAGAGACATCCGAAGTCAATAAGGTGCATCATGAAAAAATTTTTCATTATCTTGGTTTTAGGTTCAACCACCCTGTTCAGTAGCATGGGGAGTTTTGCAGGTCCGCACGATCGTGATGAGGATTCGCGCGGTGGCGGCTGGCAAAATGGTCGTGGCTTTGATCGTCCGGATGGTGAAAATCGTCAACGTGAACGCCGTATGCGTGAAGAACGTGGTGTCGAGCGCTTAAAGCAACATCGCTGGCAGGCAGGTTATGTCATGCCACAGCACTATCGTGGCAACGGTTATAAAGTCGATTATAAAGATAATAATCTTCCTCGACCGAGCCGTAACGAGCAATGGTACAAAATCAACAACGACTATATTTTGGTCAATTCGGAAGATAACAGCATTATCCGTATTATGGGTTTCTAGGCACAGCGCCAATCGCTTGACCGCTAAAAGTTGGGTTGTTGGTTTAGGAAGTGATTTATCTTTTCATTTTTTTCGTTAAAATCAGATCAATTGGTACATCTCTGAGATTCACATGGCGACCCAAATGACTGAAACGTTACATAGTACAACCAAAGATTATGTACACTGGTTTCGCCATTCCGCACCGTATATTAACGCCCATCGTGATAAAACCTTTATCCTGATGTTTGCCGGTGAAGCAGTTCAACACGAAAATTTTCAACATATTATTCATGATATTGCCCTGTTGCACTCTCTGGGCATCCGACTCATTCTGGTTTACGGCGCACGCCCGCAAATCAATCAGAATCTGCTTGATCGCAATATTGACACGCCCTTTCACCAGAACCATCGCATTACCACCCGCGAATCATTACGTGGTGTCATGAATGCGGTGGGTTCAATTCGTTTGGAAATTGAAGCCCTACTCTCGATGGGTCTGGCTAATTCACCAATGTACGGCGCTCGCATTGATGTGGTGTCTGGTAATTTTGTCACTGCCAAACCTTACGGGATTCGTGATGGTATCGACTTCCAGCTTACGGGTGAAGTCCGTTCGGTGGATACTGATGCCATTCAGCGTCATCTGGATAACCATAATATCGTCTTGCTGGGCCCAACCGGCTATTCAACTACAGGGGAAGTCTTTAATTTACTGGCAGAAGAAGTGGCGACCAAGACCGCGATTGCATTAAAAGCCGATAAACTGATTTTCCTGGGTGAAAGACAAGGTTTAATGGATACGCAGCACCAGTTATTGCGTGAGTTAAATCCGCACCAGCTGGAACCCTATATTCAACAGAACCAGCAACAATATCCAGAATTTGCGCTCCATCTCAAACAGGCGCAACAGGCCTCTTTATCGGGAGTGCATCGTGTGCATCTGATTTCATATGCCTATGATGGTGCCCTGATTGAAGAGCTGTTCACCCGTGATGGTGTCGGTACCCTGATTACTGATGCGCATTATGAAGAAGTCCGCATTGCCAATATCAATGACGTCGGCGGTTTAATTAACCTGTTACGTCCACTGGAGCAGGAAGGCATTCTGGTTTATCGCTCGCGTGAACGTCTGGAAAGCGAAATTGAACAGTTTGCGGTAATTGAACGGGACGGTATGATCCTGGCCTGTGCAGCCCTATACCCGATTCCGGCCGGATCAGATGAAATCCGTTCTGCTGAAATTGCCTGCGTGGCTGTGGATTCAAGCTATCGTAAATCCAATCGCGGTAGCCAGATTTTACAATTTCTGGAAAGCAAAGCCAAACAACAAGGTATTCAGCAACTGTTTGTGCTTACCACCCGAACCGCGCACTGGTTTCTGGAACAGGGCTTTGTCCCTGCCAGCGTCGATGATTTACCGAATGCGCGTCAGGAGTTATATAACTATCAGCGTAATTCTCTGGTATTTAAAAAGAGACTGCGCTAAGCATTTAGCACGATGAAGAGATATGTTTATTTTTGATAAAGATCTCTCTTCATCATCATTATCTCTGCTTAAGTCTGTATGAAGAATAAATTCACCAACCGATAAAATAATAAAAATTCAATTAAAAACAAAAACTTAATATGTTTCATTTTTTAATTCTTATTCCATTTATGGATAAGGTTATGCAATCTTGTATTTTGCACTTTTACTCATAAACAAAGCCCGATTTGTTATTTTTTATGCAATAAAAAAAGTTTTAGCTTAGTTGCTCATCTATTTAAATCTTTTGATTTTTCGGGGAGCACAACCATCATGGCTATTTCAAACCATCGCTCATGGACAACATCTACCCTCATCGCGGCAAGTCTTGCCAGTTTGTTGGGTGTTGCAGGCTGTGCCAAAAAACCTGAGCAGCAAAGCACCACAAAACAAGAAACCACCACATTAAATATCGGCTTTCAAAAGTATGGCATCTTGCCGATTGTCAAAGCAAAAGGTGAATTAGAAAAAACGCTTGCTGCTCAGGGTGTACAGGTGAAATGGGTTGAATTCCCGGCCGGACCCCAGTTATTGGAAGGTTTAAACGTCGGAAGTGTGGTCTTGGGCGAGGCTGGTGAAGCACCACCGATCTTTGCCCAGGCTGCCAATCCCAATCTGGTCTATGTGGCCAATCAGCCCGCTGCCCCATCCGCAGAAGCCTTGATTGTGCAAAAAGATTCGCCAATTCAATCGATTCAGGATTTAAAAGGCAAGCGTATTGCATTGAATAAAGGTTCCAACGTGCATTACCTATTACTTAAGTTACTGGAAGAAAATAATCTGACCTTAAGTGATATCCAGCCCGTTTACCTTCCGCCTTCAGATGCACGTGCTGCCTTTGAAAAAGGTGCTGTCGATGCATGGGTGATCTGGGATCCATTCCTAGCTGCAGCTGAGCATCAGATTCATGCACGTGTCATTGCCAATGGCGAACATCTGGTCAGTAACCATCAATTCTATCTATCTGATCGCCAATTCGCAGAAAATCATCCGCAAGTGCTAAATACCGTGGTCACCACGCTCAATCAAACCACGGACTGGGTCAAAACGCATCCAGACGATGCTGCAAAACTATTAGAAAAACCGACCGCACTTGAATTCGATATTTTAAAAACGTCGATTTCCCGTATGGGCTTTGGAGTTCAGCCTATTTCCGAAAAGGTTGCCAAAGAACAGCAATATGTGGCTGATGCATTTTTTGCCCAGAAGCTGATTCCCAAGCAACTGGTCATTCAAGATGCATTACTGAGCAAGAAATAAGCCCATTTTAAGTCTTCTATTTGAGTATAAGGATATGGTCATGCAGCAACACACCCGTCGGTTCGAATCTTTGATCACCTTGGCCAGTCTGGGCATGTTGCTAAGCAGCCCGGTCTGGGCAATTGATCCAAGTGTTAAACAGCTGCGGATTGGCTTTCAAAAAAGTTCGATTAACTTTGCCATTACCAAGCAGCAAAAACTACTGGAACAAGAGTTTCCCAATGCCAAAGTGACATGGAACGAGTTTCCAGCTGGCCCACAAATTTTAGAAGCGCTCGCAGTCGGCTCGATTGATGTGGGAGTCACAGGCGACGCCCCGCCAGTCTATGCACAAGCGGCAGGAAAACCGCTCTACTACATTGCCTATGAAACCGCAAAACCGCTGGCTTCCGCAATTTTAATCCCAAAGGGTTCCAGCTTAAAACAGCTCGCCGATCTTAAAGGTAAGCGTATTGCCTTACAAAAAGGCTCGAGTGCACATTTTTTACTGGTTCAGGCCGTACGCAAAGCAGGTTTGAAATGGAGTGATATCCAGCCGATTTGGCTCACTCCTGCCGATGCACGGGCTGCATTTCAAAAAGGAGCGGTCGACGCCTGGGCAATCTGGGATCCTTATTACGCATCAACCGAACTGGAAGATCAGGCCAAAGTCCTGGCGACAGGTAAAAATCTGAGTCCCAATTATACCTTTTATCTAGCAGCACCGAATTTTGTCCAGCAGCATCCTCAAGCCGTGACAGGACTGCTAAAACAGATTAATCAGGCCGATCGATGGGTCCAGCAACATCAGAATGAAACTGCCGACCTGATTGGCAAAAGTACAGGCCTTAAACCAGCTGTCAGCAGTTTATTTGTGCAACGTCGTCCGCGCCCTTCTGCCGCCGCGCCACTGAATGCCAAGGTGATTGCAGAGCAACAACAACTCGCGGACATTTTTAGCCAGCAAGGCATTATTCCGAACAGCATCCGTATCAAACAAGCTGTTTGGCAAGCCAAGTGATTTCAATAGATAGGTAAGCATATGAATATTTTCTGGTTTATTCCCACTCATGGTGACAGTCGTTATCTTGGCACCAGCAAGGGCGCTCGTCAGGTCGATCATGCTTATATGAAACAGATTGCCGTAGCGGTGGACAATCTCGGTTATGCCGGTGTCCTGATTCCGACCGGACGCTCTTGTGAAGATCCATGGATCACCGCTGCCAGCCTGATTGATGCCACCAAACAGCTGAAATTTCTGGTGGCTCTGCGCCCTGGCATTACCACCCCGGCACTTGCTGCCCGTATGGCCGCCACCTTTGACCGCCTCTCCAATGGGCGTATTCTGCTTAATTTGGTGACTGGCGGCGACGAGCAAGAACTCAAGGGTGATGGTCTCTATGAAGATCACAGTACCCGTTATCAGACTGCCTCTGAATATGTCAAAATCTGGCGTGAAATCCTGACCCGCTCACATACTGGCGAATCGTTTACCTTTCACGGCGAACGCCTCAGTGTCGATGACGCCAAACTGCTCTACCCGCCTGTACAGCAACCTTATCCTCCACTGTGGTTTGGTGGTTCATCAGAAGCTGCAACTGAATTGGCAGCAGAACAGGTCGATACCTATTTGACCTGGGGTGAGCCTCCTGCTGCAGTGAAAGAAAAGGTCGAATATTTGCGTGCCAAAGCAGCGGCCAAAGGGCGTACCCTGAATTACGGGATCCGCTTACATGTGATTGTGCGTGAGACCAATGAACAGGCTTGGGCAGCAGCAGATGAGCTGATTCAATATCTGGATGATGCCACCATTGCTGCAGCGCAGAAAAAATTTGCGCAAATGGATTCTGTTGGCCAGCAGCGTATGGCTGCCCTTCACGGCGGACGTAAAGATCAACTTGAAGTTTCACCGAACCTCTGGGCAGGCATTGGGCTGGTCCGTGGCGGCGCAGGAACCGCTTTGGTCGGTGATCCTGAAACGGTTGCGGCACGTATTCAGGAATATGCCGATTTAGGTATCGATACCTTTATCTTCTCAGGCTATCCACACCTGGAAGAATCGATCCGTTTTGCAGAACTAGTTTTCCCATTATTACCCCTTAAAACCCGCGAAAAACTGGCACAGCCACATTTAACCGGCCCCTTTGGTGAAATCATTGCCAATAATTACGTGCCGGAGGTCAAGGAAGCTAAGCCCTTGGCCAAGGAGACTGCATGAATAGTAAAGTTTCCGTCAATAATGTTTCACGTGGAACACAAAAAATAGGCAGCGGTTTATTGCCTTGGCTATTTCCAGTGTTACTGGTGCTGGTTTGGCAGGCTGCTTCAAGTTCGGGCCTGTTACAAAGCCGGGTATTACCCGCTCCAAGTGCTGTGGTAAGTGCGTTCTGGCACTTACTGCTCAGTGGTGAACTTTGGCAGCATGTCAAAGTCAGTGCGGGTCGCGCTTTACTGGGTTTACTGATTGGCGGTGGCTTGGGGCTGATTTTAGGGCTACTCAACGGCTCATCGCGTATTGCTTCAACCTTGCTTGATACCACCTTGCAAATGATCCGTAACATTCCGGCATTGGCCCTGATTCCATTAGTGATTTTATGGTTCGGGATTGATGAAACGGCCAAACTGTTTCTGGTTGCAGTGGGCGTGTTTTTCCCAATCTACATCAATACCTATCACGGCATCCGTTCCGTCGATCCCCAGCTGATCGAAATGGGTAAAAGCTATGGACTTAGCCGCTGGCAGTTGTATAAAGACATCATTTTACCCGGTGCCATGCCTTCCATACTGGTCGGTCTGCGTTTCTCTTTAGGACTGGTCTGGGTCCTTTTGATTGTGGCCGAAACAATTTCTGCACAATCAGGAATCGGCTATATGACCATGAATGCACGGGAATTTTTACAGACTGATATTGTGCTGGTCGGTATTTTACTCTACGCACTGCTGGGCAAATTGGCCGATGTCTTGGCTCAAGGTTTAGAACGTTATTTATTACGCTGGCATGCAGGCTACCAGAAATAAAAGGGAGATAAAGATGAGTAATTTAAATCTAAATTTCTATGACAATAATCTGGTGCAACCAGTCACTGAACCAGAAACAGCTCAGGCACCTGCCAATGGCGCAGATATTCTGATTGAACAACTGTATAAGTTTTATGGTGAAGTCAAGGTTCTGGAAGATCTTGATCTGCATATTCAGGCCGGTGAATTTGTTGCGGTCGTCGGACGTAGTGGCTGTGGTAAAAGTACCCTGCTCCGTCTGATTGCCCAACTCGAAAAAGCCAGTTATGGTGAAATTAAATTCCAGTCTGCCCGTCATTTTCGTGAAGGTATCACCAATGCAGACATTCGGGTGATGTTTCAGGACCCTCGCCTGCTGCCGTGGAAAAGCGTTCTGCAAAATGTGCAATTGGGACTACCTAAAGAACAGCACCAACTCGCAGCAACCTTACTGGAAAAAGTCGGTTTAAAAGAAAAAGCCTCGCAATGGCCTGCACAACTTTCAGGGGGGCAACGTCAACGTGCCGCACTGGCACGTGCGCTCTCGCATTCACCCCGTATTTTGCTTCTGGATGAACCTTTAGGCGCCTTAGATGCCCTGACCCGTTTGGAAATGCAAAACCTGATCGAACGTCTCTGGAAGGAACAAGGCTTTACCGCCATTCTGGTGACACATGATGTAAGTGAAGCTGTTCAGTTGGCAGATCGAATTATCCTTCTGGATCAGGGCCATATCGCGCATAATTTTCAGGTGAATCTGCCACGTCCACGTAAAAAGAGTATTGCTTTTGCACAACTTGAACAACAAGTCCTTGATGCGGTTTTAGCCACCTAAAACCGTTTCACTTTTTCTAAAAAATGCGGCAAGTCATCAAAAATAACGATTTCAATTGATGACCAATATATGAATTATTTACAAAATATGTATGACCTTTTTTAGATTTCAATAATTATCAAACACATCCCCAATTTTGGCCCAAAAAGTATAATTTTTTCGATAAAAAAATTCTGTGACTGTGCACAAATCCGGCAATTTATCTTACAATGTCAATGACATTTTTTGAATCAAGCTCGCAGATGGAACAGAAAAAAAGTACACAAAAGCGCAATCAACTGCTGAATGCTGCCCTGGATGTTTTTTCCGTCTATGGGTTTAGTGGCGCAAGTCTGGATGAGATTGCACAGCTCGCAAATATGCATAAATCCAATATTTTCTACTACTATGAAAATAAAGAGTCACTGTATGTGGAAGTGCTCACCACGGTTCTGCAAAAATGGCTGGCACCTTTGCAGACCTTGGAGTCTGAACTTGAACCGACAGAAGCACTGACGCATTATTTAATTCAAAAAATTGAAAGCTCACGTGACCAGCCGAAGGCTTCACGTTTATTTGCACTCGAGATTATTCAAGGTGCTCCTCATATTTTGCCGATCCTGAAAGGTCCGTTAAAAAAGCTGTTTAAGCGTAAAGCTAAAGTCATTCAAACTTGGCAAGAACAAGGTAAATTGTCGGCAGAGATTGATCCAGAACTGTTGATTCTGAATATCTGGGCCATTACACAGAATTACGCGGATTTCTCGACCCAGATTGAAATGGTGACAGGCAAAACCTTGCGTAATCGGAGTATGTTTCAACGCAGCATCGAGCATACTGTGCATGTGATGTTATACGGCGTATTGCCGCGTTAAATTTTCTTCATAAGCTTTATTTTAACGACTGAAATAGAAAAAGCGGCTTTGTTAGTCGCTTTTTTTCAAGGCGTATAACACTGAAACAGAATTGACTAGGATAGTGATGCTAAATATAAAGTCTTAAGTATTTATTATAAAAAATATTATATTAATTTTAGGAAAATTTTATAGTGTATGGTAATTCCACTTGATAATAGGAGGGTTAGAAATAATGAGTTTTTTCACAGAATTACAAATTAGACATACTGACTTTGATGAGTTGGACCTTTCGTCAGAAAAGCAAAAAATTTTGGAAATATTGAAAAATGATGGAATTCATGAAGATGTCTATAGCAATTTAGCCACGGCCTTTTTTAATGGTAAAGATAGTCTTAATGTTGATCCTATTTATTGTTTTGAGTTAATAGAAAAAATAATAAAGCTATTTCCTAATTCTAATTTTGAATGTCGTGGACTTGGCGAAGAATATTTTTATACATGGATCATTTGTGTTGAAAATGGTCAAATTATTTTTAGGTATGAGCCATGGAAAAGTGAAAACCCTTTCATTTAAGATAATGAGCACTATTCGATTTAAATAAAAAATAACTTTTACTTTCAAAAGATTAATAATTTTTCACCAACATATACTACAGCATTAGATCATTGCATTTAAAAATGCGCCTGATACAACGCCAATAATTTTTGCGCGCCAAGCAGTAGATTTTCTTCCCAATCTAAATGAGCCGTATCATTGGCACCATCAGTAATATATTTAACAGAAATCAAACGTACACCCAGTTTCTGACATACTTTAGCTAAGGCATAGCCTTCCATATCCACCAGATTACAGCTGACTTTCGGTAAGCCTGTTTCAAACGAATCACCCGTACCACAAATTCCTTTGGGTAAAAGCTCAAAATGCGGCTGGGCATGGATTTCAGCAGGAATCTCGTCATCCATTGGTGTCACACCCACGGCGAAACCTAAAGGAGTTACATCCATATCACGCTGCACGAAAGTCGTGACTTCAACCAGACTATGCGCATCAAAATGGGAACTTCCGGCACTGCCTAAATTGATCAGCGTTTTGCATCCCGTCTTTTGAATCACTTCAAATGCCTTGAATGCTGCATTAATTTTGCCGATGCCACTGTAATGAACGTCAATCCCTGCTTGCTCAAACAAACCTTTGGATTCACTCGGCAACGCCATAATCAGGGCAATATCAGCATTCATAAAAAGACTCGTTCAAATCAAAATAGAGACACAAAAAAGGTGTGCTCAGGCACACCTTGATATTATTGCATCTTCTGCTGTAAGGCGACCAAACAGGGAGAGAAAAATAATTGACCGCTATATGCCCCTGCCAGCGTTTTCTTCATCACCAAGGCCCATAATCCGACCAGCAGCAAACTGAGAACCACAGCCGCATACTGTAAAAAACCGATATGTAACTGATGTGCCAGATTAAAAATCGCCAAAATAAATACACCGAACGGGAACGTGAGACCCCACCAGCCTAGGTTAAATGGAATGCCAGTGCGCATATGGCGTAATGTAGTCAAAATCGCGATACCAAACCACCATAAACCGAAGCCTAATAACACCAGACTCGCTACGATGCCTAAAGCAGGTAATAACGTTGCCAAGCCTTCAAAGCCCATCGCTTGCATGATCCGTGGCGCCTGCTCACCAAGTAATAATAACGCTAACGCCCCTGTCCCAATCGGGCCCAAACATAGCCAGCTAGAAATCGCCACTTCTTTCTCAGGCAACTGATGCAATGCCAGACGTAACATCAGGATGGTTAAAATCGCAAAAGCAGGTAAGACAGAAATGCCCCATAATACATAGCCTGTGATCAAGATGGTCAAGGCATGCTGATCGGCTGCTAAATGTTGCAACAACAAGCCCGCAGAGCTGGCAGCAACTTCACAAGCCACGATCGGCAACAGCCAGACGGCGGTCATGCGTTGCAGTTGATGGTCCTGACAACTAAACATGCAAAATGGCACCACCCACGCAATCACTACAGCAAGAACAACATCGATATACCAAAGGTAAGTGGCTATCTGGATGGCAATATCGCCATATAAATGTGTTCCGAAACTGAGAAAACCATTGGCAATCGTGGCTAAGCCCATCGGAATCGCACCGAGGAATAAGCTCATGTTGGGGTGAGTAAAAATCTGCTTGGCTTCAGTTGGAAATAAGATCCAGCGTAAGATATACAGCACACTAAAAGTGCTAAATAACAGAATATTGAATTGCCACAACTTCGTCGCAAGCATAAACAAAAGAGATGAAGCAAAAGGCAGCTGTGTTAAAATCATCGCCACAACCCCGGTGCCCATGGTGGCAGTAAACCAGTTCGGGGTAAAATGGCGTATTACATCGGTGCTCTGCTCTAGCTGATAAAACGGCTTTTTCATCTCTATCTCGATATCAAGCGACTATGCAGCTATTTTAATTCAACCATTAAATAAGAAAAATTGATTTATTTTTATTTAATGAATCAATTTAATTGATATAAAACTTCTAAATCCTGAAATTTTTCTGTGTAAAAACACAACAACAAGACGAAACGCTGAGAATATGGCAATATATAGCCTTTGCAAAAATCACTGTATTTAACGCCCATGAAGTTGCTTCGTCTCAACGCATTATCGCCAGATTTTCAGTTACCGCCGACTGCGGTAACGATCGGCAATTTTGATGGTGTCCATCTCGGCCATCAAGCGATGATTGCTCAACTCAAAACGTTGGCTTCTGCGCAAGGCTTAAAAACATTAGTGATGATTTTTGAGCCGCAACCGCTTGAATTTTTTAAAGGTTATGATGCTCCACCACGGATTAGCTCATTACGTGAAAAAGTAGAATATTTAACCGAGCTCGGTGTGGATTACATTGCGGTCGCAAAATTCGATCAATATTTTAGAAGTCTAAATGCCACAGAATTTGCAGACCTACTCAAATTAAAACTGAATGCGCAAAGCCTTGTACTGGGAGATGACTTCCATTTTGGTAAAGATCGTCAAGGCAACAGCGAATTTCTACGCAACTATGGCTTTGATGTCACCAATTTAAATACCATTGCCTTAAACGGTGAACGGGTCAGTTCAACCCGTATTCGTCAGGTCCTACAAGCAGGTGATCTGGCTTTAGCGGCAAAATTACTGGGACGTCCATATAGCATCACTGGCCGTGTCCAGTATGGTGACCAGATTGGTCGCACCCTTGATTTCCCAACGATTAATGTGCGTTTGAACCGCCATAAACCCTGCTTAAACGGGATTTATGCGGTCGATGTGGTGTGTGAAGATGCCTCTCTTACGGCAAAAATAAAACATGTAGATCCTGCCCTTAATGGCATCTCTGGCTATCAAGCCGACAGTTTGTTTGGTGCAGGTCATGTGGGAACACGCCCAGCCATCAAACAAGACCAGCCAGAATGGCGATTAGAGGTACATTTCCCTGATGTTTCTGCTAATCTGTATGGCTTATTGATGCGGGTAACCTTCCTTCACTATTTACATGGTGAGCTGAATTACCCTTCGCTTGAAGCCCTCAAAGCCGGAATTAATGATGATGTGCAAAAGTTGCGAGATTATCGTAGCAGCACAGCAGAATTTCCTTTTTAAATTTAAAACGTAATACATGTCAGTTTACAAACTGATCAAACTGGAAGAAAACTTGCATGAGCGATAAGCAAACTCCTGAAAATGCAGTGGATTATAAAGCCACACTCAATTTGCCAGCGACTGAATTTGCCATGAAGGCAAACTTGGCTGTGCGTGAAGCCAAATGGTTAGAAGAGTGGTATGCCGACAACATTTATCAGCAGATTCGTGCATCGCGTATTGGCAAGAAAAAATATGTCCTTCATGACGGCCCTCCATATGCCAATGGTCAAATTCATTTAGGCCATGCCGTCAATAAAGTCTTAAAAGACATCATTATCAAAAGTCGTGTTTTAGATGGCTTCGATGCACCTTATGTGCCAGGTTGGGACTGTCACGGTCTGCCAATCGAACTGAAAGTAGAAGAAAAAGTCGGTAAGGTCGGCGTCAAGGTTGATGCATCAACTTTCCGTAAAGCATGCCGTGAATATGCTTACACCCAAGTCGAATTACAGAAAAAAGACTTTGTACGTATGGGCGTGTTTGGTGACTGGGACAATCCATACCTCACCATGAACTTCAAACAAGAAGCAGATATCGTACGTGCGCTTGGTGCAATCGCCAAGGCAGGTCATATTGAGCCGGGTTTAAAACCAGTGAACTGGTGTATGGACTGTGGTTCTTCTCTGGCTGAAGCTGAAGTTGAATACGAAGATAAAAAATCAGATGCGATTGATGTCGGCTTTACCGTGGTTGATCTGAAAGATCTCAGCACACGTTTGAATGTCGAGGTGAAAGATGCGACTGATATCGTGATCTGGACCACGACGCCATGGACCTTGCCTGCCAACCAGGCGGTTGCGTTGCATGCTGATATCGACTATCAATTGGTACAGGTGACCACTGACCGTGGTACGCAAAACTTTATTCTGGCCAAAGATCTGGTCGAATCGGCAATCGAGCGCTATAAGCTTGAAAACCCAGTTGTTCTTGCTGATTTCAAAGGTGCGGCAATCGAAAACCTTCTTTTGCAACATCCGCTATTAACTGATCGCCAAGTGCCTGTCATTTTAGGCGAGCACGTGATTGCAACCAGTGGTACAGGTGCAGTTCATACCGCACCAGGCCACGGTGTAGACGACTATAAAGTCGGCTTGCTGTATCAATTGAAAGTTGAAAACCCTGTAGGCGGCAATGGTGTGTATTTACCCACTGCACCAATTTTTGCAGGCGAACACATCTATAAAGCCAATCCTCAAATTATTGAAGCGTTGGGTGCAGTCGGTCGTTTATGGGCGCATCAGCCAATCAAGCATAGCTATCCGCATTGCTGGCGTCACAAAACACCAATTATCTTCCGTGCGACACCACAATGGTTTATCAGCATGGATGCCAACGGTCTACGCCAAAATGCATTAAACGCGATTGAAAATGACATCGAGTTTGTGCCTGATTGGGGTCAAAGCCGTATCCAATCCATGATTGAAGGTCGTCCTGACTGGTGTATCTCACGTCAACGGACCTGGGGTGTGCCAATCCCGTTCTTCGTTCATAAAGATACTAACGAATTGCATCCGCGTACGCCTGAACTGATTGAAGAAGTGGCTAAGCTGATCGAACAGGAAGGGATTGACGGCTGGTATAACCGCGAAGCAAGTGACTTCATTGGTGCAGATGCCGAAAACTACAATGCAATCCGTGACACACTGGATGTCTGGTTTGACTCTGGCACCACCCACTATGCGGTGCTACGTGAACGTGAAGACCTGCAAGATCCTGCAGACTTGTATCTTGAAGGTTCAGACCAACACCGTGGCTGGTTCCAGTCTTCATTGCTGACCTCAATTGCCATCAATGAACGCGCGCCATATAAAGGCTTGCTCACCCACGGTTTTGTGGTCGATGAGAAAGGCCGTAAAATGTCTAAATCATTAGGTAATATCATTACCCCACAAGACATTATTAAAGATATGGGTGCAGATGGCTTACGCTTCTGGATCGCTTCTGCAGACTACCGTTATGAAATGACGGCCGGTAAAGAAATCTTTAGCCGTGCTTCAGATGGTTACCGTCGTATCCGTAACACCTTACGTTTCTTGCTGGCGAACCTGAATGGCTTCAAGCCATCTACGGATGCGCTGCCAGTGGACCAGTTGATTGCATTAGACCAATACATCCTGCAACGTGCTGCTGAGGTTCAAAAAACCATTCAGCAAGCCTATGAAGAGATGAATTTCCATATTGTGACCAATGCCCTCACCAACTTCTGTATCAACGATTTGGGTGGGTTCTATCTCGACATCATCAAAGATCGTCAATACACAACCAAGGCAGATTCACAAGCACGTCATTCTGCCCAAACCGCGCTATACCATATCGTTCAGGCCTTTGTCCGCTGGATGGCACCAATTCTCAGCTTTACCGCACAAGAAGCATGGCCTTTAATCCCAGAACAAACTGAAAAATATGTGTTTACCGCTGAATGGTATGACATTCCAACCGCATCAACAGCAAACTTACTGTCTGAAGCAGATTGGCAAACATTGATTAGCGTAAAATCAGCAGTAAATAAACAGATTGAAGCAGCACGTAACGCTAAACTGATTGGCAGTAACTTATCTGCAAAAGTTGAACTTTGGGCAGATGAAGCATTACAGAAATTGTTGAACCAATTGGCTGATGAATTACGCTTTGTCTTGATCACCTCTCAAGTCATTGTGCATCCGTATGCTGAACAAGGTGAAAGCACTGACCTTGCCGGGTTACGTGTTCAGGTTTCAGCGGCGGATGGTGAAAAATGTGTACGCTGCTGGCATGTGCTGCCAGATGTAAATACACACGTTGGTCATGCTGGTTTATGCGCTCGTTGTATTATCAATGTCACTGGCAGTGGCGAAGTGAGAAAATATGCATAATTCTGTGCAAACAAGCCCCGCGAAAAAAGGCTTATTCCAGTTTTACCCGCACAACTTCATGTGGCTTGGACTTTCTGTCCTTGCCATTGTGCTGGATCAATGGACCAAATGGATTGCAAGTTCGCATTTAAATTATGCTGATCCTGTTCCGGTTCTGCCTTTTTTAAACTGGACATTACTTCACAATCATGGCGCAGCATTTAGCTTTCTATCTGATGCGGGTGGCTGGCAACGTTATCTGTTTACCTCTCTAGCAGGCATTGTGTCGGTTATTTTTGTGTTCTGGCTGATGCGCATGCCAAAGAAAATGATCGTTTTGCCTATGGCGATTGCGTTGATTCTCGGTGGAGCCATTGGCAACCTGATTGACCGTGTCAGTCTGGGCTATGTGGTCGATTTTATCCATGTCTATTACCAGAACAGCCATTTCCCGGCATTTAACCTTGCAGATAGTGCCATTACTTTGGGAACGATTTTACTGCTAATCGATACCTTCTTCCTCGAGAAGAAACGCAACCAAAATGCGGATAGATAAGATGAACGAAATTATTCACCCAAACGAAGAAATTCGTATTCAGGACGGTTCAAAAGTTGACTTGCACTTTTCGGTTTCAATCGAAAATGGTGTTGAGATCGACAATACCCGTGGCCGTGAAGAACCTGTCAGTCTGGTGATTGGCGACGGTAACTTGTTACCTGGCTTTGAAAAAGCTTTATTTGGTTTACGTGCAGGCGATCGTCGTACTGTACATTTACCACCTGAAGATGCTTTTGGCCCCTGGAATGCTGAAAATATCCAGATCTTCGATACGGTTAAGTTTGAACAACGTCCCATCGTTGGTCATATGATTGAATTTGAAGATAAGGCCAAAGCCACCTTATTTGGAATTGTAAAATCGGTCAATGATGACACCACTGAAATCGATTTTAATCATCCACTGGCAGGCAAAAATATTACCTTTGAAGTGGAAATCTTTAAGGTTACCCCTGCTGGACAGCAAGGCATTAAATTGATGTAACATAAAAGCTCTCAAATGAGAGCTTTTTTTAACCCTGAATAAAAGTATAAGATCATTAAAAGACATTTATTTTCGATTCAAAGCAATAACACAGGAAGATCAATATGCTCATTTACATTATCGTCGGTAGTATCCGCGAAGGCCGTACAGCCATTAAAATCGCCAATTGGGTCGATCAGGCTATCAATGGACTTTCATTAAATGATATTCAGACCGAGATTATCGATCTGAAAGAATGGGCCTTACCTATCTTTGCAGGCGCGCATCCTCCAGCGACAGGTGTTTATGACCAACCTAAACAACAACAATGGGCCGATAAAATTGCCGCCGCTGATGCATTTATCTTGATTAGCCCTGAATATAATCATGGCTACAGTCCAGCACTCAAAAATGCATTGGATTACGTGGCTAAGGAATGGCAAGGTAAACCCGCGGCTTATGTGGGCTATGGTGCAACCAATGGCTCGCGCTCAATTGATCAACTCCGTCAGGTCGCGACCTATATCGGCTTGGTGGACAGCAATGCAGTTCTTGAAATCCGTGATATTTTTAAACGTAATAAAGAAGAAACGTTTGAAGCCAATGAATTTGAAGTGAAAGGCTTGTCAGCGTTAATAAGTAAACTACAGAAGTATCATATCGCTTAATTGTACGCCTAAGCGTACGTTGATCAGGTAGATTTACGTCTATATCCAACCCAGCTTAATCGTTAATATATGAAGCATAGAGAGACAGGAAGTCTCATTGAGAATAATAAAACACACAGGACGTGGTCGTTAATAGGATATCAACGACATAAGCGGAATACGAAGAAGCCCCGTCAGGATGATGGGGCTTCTTTTTATCTATTTGTTATCTATTTGAAGCATGTAACAGAAATTGACATCGTATCCCGCAAGATACAATCTGCCCCAGAAAGCCCTACATTTTTCATGTTTTTAGCTTGTTACCCTAAAATAAAAATGATTTTGAGGTCGTAACCATGGGTAAAAAAGCATTAATCATCACATCTAACGCAGGCGTTGAACATGATGAGCTGATTCAGCCACTCGAATTTTTAAAAGGCAAAGGTATTGAAGTCATCCATGCTGCAGAAAGCTTTGATGCTGTGCAGACGGTAAAAGGTGATAAGGTACTTGGTCCAAGTTACACACCACAAGCCTCATTGGATCAGGTTTCTGTAGAAGATTACGATATTTTGATTATTCCTGGCGGTACCGTCAATGCCGATACCTTACGGCTCAACGAAAAAGCCCATGCCATCATTCAATATTTTACTGATCAAAACAAGCCAATTGCCGCAATCTGTCATGCGCCTTGGACACTCATCAATGCAGAACGCATTAAGGATAAAAATCTGACGTCCTATAAAAGCATTCGTCTGGACCTAGAAAATGCAGGTGCACATTGGGTTGATGAAGCGGTACATCGTTGTAATACCAATGACTGGCCTCTTATCACCTCACGCTGCCCAGATGATATTCCACAGTTCAATGAAGCTATCTTGAAAGAGTTAAGCCAAGAATAAGCTCTTAGACAGCATTATTTTTTCCCACAATAAAAAAACACCCCCAACCGTCAGGTTGGGGGTGTTAGTATTTAAAAGCTGGCGATGACTTACTCTCACATGGCAAGTGCCACACTACCATCAGCGCTAAGAGGTTTCACTTCTGAGTTCGGGAAGGGATCAGGTGGTTCACTCT
>NZ_CAJHGI010000008.1:0-217961 GCF_904886855.1 Acinetobacter sp. 'aerobic (ED)' | reverse complement strand
GATTTGTGAGTAATCTTTCGCTTCACCGCCGTAAGTTTTTGCACAGATCGTTGCAATCGCAGCAGTTAAAGTTGTTTTACCATGGTCAACGTGACCAATTGTACCCACGTTTACGTGTGGTTTATTACGTTCAAACTTGGCTTTAGCCATGATGATCTTCCTTTATAAACTGCTCATGAGGGTCGCCCATGAGCACTTGGTTTTTTAACTAAATTTTAGTTGGGTAATATAGTAATCGAAAGATTACTCGTCGTCACCTTTTTTACCGCCAGCTTGGAACTTAGCGATGATGCCTTCCGCCACGTTACGTGGAGTTTCAGCGTATTTAGCGAATTCCATAGAGTAAGTCGCGCGACCTTGAGACATAGAACGCATTTGAGTCGCGTAACCAAACATCTCAGCAAGTGGAACTTCTGCTTTAATTGCTTTTGTTCCGCCAGGAAGATCGTCCATACCCTGAACCATACCACGACGACGGTTTAAGTCACCCATGATATCGCCCATGTAGTCTTCTGGAGTTTCTACTTCAACTTTCATGATTGGTTCAAGAAGGATAGGATCTGCTTTCATGAAACCGTCACGGAAAGCGTATGAACCTGCCATTTTGAACGACAATTCATCAGAGTCGACATCGTGGTAAGAACCGTCGAATAATGTCGCTTTGATACCCACAACAGGGTAACCAGCCAATACACCATTCTTCATACGTTCTTGAATACCTTTGTCAACCGCACCAAAGAATTCTTTAGGTACAGTACCGCCGACAACTTCTTCAGCGAATTCGTATTCTTTACCAGCTTCTTCAACATCCATAGGTTCTAAACGAACATATACATGACCGAATTTACCTTTACCACCTGTTTGACGAACAAACTTACCTTCTTGTTCAACAGACTTTTTGATGGTTTCACGGTAAGCAACCATTGGTTTACCAATGTTCGCTTCAACGCTGAACTCACGCTTCATACGGTCAACGATGATGTCAAGGTGAAGCTCACCCATACCAGCAATAATTGTTTGACCAGATTCTTCGTCTGTACGAACGCGGAACGATGGATCTTCTTTCGCCAAACGACCTAAAGCGATTGACATTTTTTCTTGGTCAGCTTTAGTTTTTGGTTCAACAGCCAATGAAATTACTGGCTCTGGGAATTCCATACGCTCAAGTGTAATGATGTTTTTCTCATCACATAATGTATCACCCGTAGTAACGTCTTTAAGACCTACACACGCTGCGATATCACCTGCACGGATTTCATCAAGATCTTGACGTTCGTTCGCATGCATTTGCACGATACGACCGATACGTTCACGCTTAGATTTAACTGGGTTATAAACCGGATCACCTTGTTTAAGAACACCAGAGTAAACACGTACGAATGTTAAGTTACCTACGAACTTATCGTTCATGATTTTGAACGCAAGCGCAGAGAACGGAGCTTCGTCAGATGCTTCACGAGACGCTTTAGTTTCGTCTTTGTCGTCAAGGATACCTTCAATTGCTTTAACTTCTGTAGGAGAAGGCAAGAATTGAATTACAGCATCCAACATACGTTGAACACCTTTGTTCTTGAACGCAGAACCACAAAGCATAACTTGAATTTCAGATGCCAATGTACGAGCACGTAAGCCAGCGATGATTTCTTCTTTAGAAAGATCGCCTTCTTCTAGGTACTTGTCCATTAACTCTTCAGATGCTTCAGCCGCAGCTTCAACCATCTTAGTACGCCATTCGTTTGAAGTTTCAACGAGGTCAGCAGGAATATCACCGTATTCGAACTTCATACCTTGAGATGCTTCATCCCAGATAATCGCTTTCATTTCGATAAGGTCAACTACACCTGTAAATGTATCTTCAGCACCGATTGGCACAACGATAGGTACAGGATTACCGCCTAAACGTGTTTTAACTTGCTCAACAGCACGGAAGAAGTTTGCACCAGTACGGTCCATCTTGTTCACGAATGCTAAACGAGGCACTTTATATTTGTTTGCCTGACGCCATACAGTTTCAGACTGAGGTTGTACGCCACCAACTGCACAGTAAACCATGCACGCACCGTCAAGAACACGCATAGAACGTTCAACTTCGATTGTGAAGTCTACGTGTCCCGGTGTATCAATTACGTTGATACGGTGTTGTTGGAATTGGTTAGCCATACCAGACCAGAAACAAGTTGTAGCAGCAGAGGTAATTGTAATACCACGCTCTTGCTCTTGTTCCATCCAGTCCATTGTTGCTGCACCGTCGTGTACTTCACCGATTTTGTGAGATACACCTGTGTAGAACAAAATACGTTCTGTTGTAGTTGTTTTACCTGCGTCAATGTGCGCAGAAATACCGATGTTACGGTAATTACTAATTGGGGTTTGGCGAGCCATGATGTCTACATTCCTAAATGTTATATTTAAAACAGGACGCATCAATTAAATTGATGCGCACGAATATCCAAGCAGGCAACTTAAATACCCGCAAAGCCTCCACTTTGATAGAGAGCGATGTTGAATCGAGCTGCAGTACGCATGAATATTCTCCTGATTAGGGACTGTTTTATCCGCTTAGAAACGGTAGTGAGAGAAGGCTTTGTTGGCTTCAGCCATACGATGCACGTCTTCACGTTTTTTGATCGCTGCACCTTTACCTTCAGCTGCATCAAGCAACTCACCAGCAAGACGTAAAGCCATCGTTTTTTCAGAACGCTTAGCAGCAGCATCTACTAACCAACGCATCGCTAGAGCAGTACGACGGGATGGGCGTACTTCCATAGGTACTTGATAAGTAGCACCACCAACACGGCGTGCTTTTACTTCAACCATAGGACGAACTTTTTCAAGAGTAGTCTCGAAAAATTCAACTGGGTCTACTTTGTTTTTTTCTTGAACGCGGTCTAAAGCACCGTAAACGATACTTTCAGCAATAGATTTTTTACCATCTTGCATTACGTGGTTCATGAATTTAGCGATTGTTTGGCTGCTAAATTTTGGATCTGGAAGGATCTCACGAGCAGCGACTACGCGACGTCTTGGCATTTTAATACACCTAATAATATGACACTTCAGGATAATCCAGCAGTTTGTACAAGTGTCATGTACACGACGCTGGCCTTACTATACGTCGCTTGAATTACAAATCTATGAAGAATTCAAACAAGCGAAACGCTAAAGGGTTGCTTGGGCTAGTTTCCTAGAATTACTTCTTAGGACGCTTAGCACCGTATTTAGAACGTGACTGGTTACGATCTTTAACGCCAGCACAGTCTAAAGAACCACGAACGGTATGGTAACGTACACCTGGTAAGTCTTTAACACGACCACCACGGATAAGAACAACACTGTGCTCTTGTAGGTTATGGCCTTCACCACCGATATAGCTAGATACTTCAAAACCTGAAGTTAAGCGAACACGGCAAACCTTACGCATTGCTGAGTTAGGTTTTTTAGGTGTAGTAGTATAAACACGTGTACATACACCACGACGTTGTGGACAAGCCTTCAACGCAGGAACTTTTGATTTTTCAACCAAAGTCGTACGACCCTTACGGATCAACTGATTTGTTGTTGCCATTTGGCAATTCTCCCGTTATTAAACAACCTTAAAAAAAGAAAACGACCTCTTTTTAAGGGCACATAATTGTAAGCTAAGAAGTAAAAATGGTCAACATTGTTAGTGCTGACCATTTCTTGGGTTTGTTGTGTTTTTGATGTCTAAGACATCAGCCTATGATTAGCTATGTTTTGTTGAAGCAGGTTCGACATCAATTGATTTCTGCTCAGGCGCAACTTGCGCTTCAGCTTCATCGAAAATCTCTTCCTGTTCTGCCTTCAATGCGGGTTGCTGCTCAGTATGCTCATGCTCAACCACATGCTGCTCTGCAAGTTGTTGAATTCCTTCCTCTACTTTTTCATCCACTGGCGGTTTGACTGAGTCCGTGTCTTTTGCCTGAATCGAAACCTTGGCAATCACATCATTCTTTGACGCATCTGAAGCTGCAGTCTGCGTAGCAGCAGCTTCTACCTTATCCGACTTCTGTTCAGAGGTAACTTGAGTTCCCTCCCCATCCAGAGTCTGATCCTGTTCTGTCTTCAACGCAGGTTGCTGTTCAGTATGTTCATGTTCAACCACATGCTGTTCTGCAAGCTGTTGAATTCCCTGCTCCACCTTCTCATCAACCGGCGTTTTGGCAACATCACTATCTTTGGCCTGTATTGAAACACTGCTAATGACATCATTTTTTGGTATATCTGAAATCACCCCCTGCTTAACCTCTTCCCCACTTGCATTTAACAAACGCGGTGCTGCCTTTTTCAATAAAGTCTCGGCTTTATAGTAGGCTTCCAGTGGAGAAATGTTTTCATCCGGGTGCTCATTTAAATAGAAACGCGCTGCACCAAAAATAGCTTGTGATTTGTGCCCGACATCTTCCAGCAATCTCCAGCTATAAAAACCGCTCAAGACAGCCCCGGCAACAGGGGTTAGCTTACCGACCACGGAAACTTGAGGAACACGGTTTAACCAGCCAAATTTAAATTGTCCTTGTTCATCTACCAGCCACTTCTTGACCAAATCAAAATCATTATTCGATCCGAGTAATTGCTGAAACTGTTGCAGGTCGTGTGTTTCCAGCATTGACTTCAAGGCTTTTAAAGCCACCAGCAGGGTTTGTTTTTCAGCCACCAGACTCAGGTCAATTTCCTTAAAGATAAACGCCACAATCTCTTGATCGGCTTCTTCCGACAAATCAAAGCCATGGGAACGCCCTGTCTGATAAATGGTTCGCAAGGTCAAAACAATTGATGCAGGAATATCGATGGCTGCACCCCATACACCTGTTGCCCCTGTGACCGCACCCTGAACAGCTGCCAATAATTTATTCTGCTCAATCAGGGCCTGACTTAAACGTTGGGAACGCCCCGTATCTTTGGTGAGTTCGATAATATCCTTGACCCCTGCTTCTTCAAGGATTTTTTCAGTCAGGGAACTATTCGAACTGAACTCGTTCAGCCACTGGAATAAATAGTCAGAGGCTTTTTCTCCCAGATCTGGCGATACAAAAGATGCGATACTGTTCACGCGCGTGTAATGACGACCTAGAAACTGATGTGAAAGTTTAGGAAATTGCTGACGTAACATTTGTTGTGGACTTTCATATTTTTCCACTTCAAAAGGGCTTTTAAAACGAGCTTTTCCTTCAACCGTCTTGGAAGTGTTTGCAAGTTCCGCCCCAGATGTAATCGGCGCTACTTGAAATTTTTGTAATTCAGAACTGAGCTTTTTAGCCACTCCAAAGGCTTGTGCAAATAAACCTGAAGATTGCTTGTTTTTAGATTTTGTCATCAAGAACCTCTGTTGTGTAATATGTGAATTTCTAGGTAAATACTAGGTTGAATGCAGATTTATCTCAACTTTTATGTGTGTACTTTCATTACGTTTCGTCACCAGAACTGCAATATTTACGAATATTTACACAACTGGAAATAGGCATAAGATTTGCCATAAGAAATAAAAAACCTTTCTGCTATCATGGTGTCATTCACTCATAAGCCATTCTAATCGTTATTTTCTCCTGATTTGTATTCATAGCGAGATGCACAGGGCTTAAGTATTACCATAAAAGGGATCTGTAAATGAAACGTGTTGTAATCACTGGTATGGGCATTAACTCATGTATCGGTAACTCTTTAGAAGAGGTCACTCATTCTTTAAAAAATGGAATCTCAGGCACACGTTTAAACCCAACTTATGCAGAACTGAATTTCAAGAGCCATGTTAGCGCTGCAGCTGAACAGGATTTTGATGGCATTGACCGTAAACTGAAACGTTTTATGGGCGTCTGCGCCATGTATGCCTATAACGCGGCAGTCGCAGCAGTTGAGCATGCGGGACTAAAACAAGAAGATTTGGCAAATAATCCACGCTACGGTATTGCCGGTGGTTCTGGTGGTAACTCAACTGCCTCTGTTGCAGAAATGATCAAACTGCTAGAAGAAAAAGGTGCACGTAAAATCGGTCCTTTCTTCGTGCCGCGCAACATGTCAAATACCATTACTGCAAACGTTGGTGTTGCCTTTAAACTTCAAGGTGTGGCGCATTCGATTACCAGTGCATGTGCAACTTCTGCCGATGCAATTGGTTATGCCTACAACCTGATCCAATTAGGTAAACAGGATCTCATGCTTGCGGGTGGTGGTGAAGAAGATCACTGGTCACAAAGCTTGCTGTTTGATGCGATGGGTGCATTATGTTCAAAATATAATGACACCCCGGAAACTGCTTCACGCCCATATTCAAAAGACCGTGACGGTTTCGTTATTGCTGGCGGTGGCGGTTTCGTCGTGCTTGAATCACTTGAACACGCACAGGCACGTGGTGCCAATATCCTTGCCGAAGTGATTGGTTATGCAGCAAATAGTGACGGTGCCGACATGGTTGCACCAAGTGGTGAAGGCGCAACACGCTGTATCATCATGGCACTGGATGAAGCAAAGCAGCATGGCGTCGAGCAGATTGACTATGTCAATACTCACGGTACGTCAACACCAGCAGGTGACGTAACCGAGCTGAAAGCAATGGAACGTGCATTTGGTGAAGGTCAGGTTCCGCCACTCAGCTCAACCAAATCGATGACTGGCCATAGCTTGGGTGCTGCAGGTGTTCAGGAAGCAATTTATTCTGTATTAATGATGCAAAATGACTTTATTGCACCGAACATCAACGTAACCGAGCTGGATGAAGGCGCACAAGGTTTCGATATTGTACTTGAAAAACGTGATGCAAAACTGAATACTGTCATGAGTAACAGTTTTGGTTTTGGCGGTGTAAACGCCTGCCTTATTTTCAAGAAGTGGGATGCATAATCCCGCTTAGCAGGATTATCGATGGATGCACCTTCTGATGCTTTTTTGTGGGTAAAAGCATTACATATTATTGCCGTGGTTTGCTGGTTCGCTGCTTTGTTCTACTTACCACGCCTGTATGTTTATCATGCCATGAGTGAAGATGCCGTCAGTCATCAACGCTTTGAAGTGATGGAACGTAAGTTGTATCGCGGGATTATGTGGCCGTCCATGATTGCCACATTAATTACCGCCCACTTTCTGGTCGACTGGGGTGATGCAACCCGGCATTATCATGAAGCCTTATGGTTTTATCTCAAGGTCGGTCTGGTCGGTCTTCTGGTGATTTACCATCTGGTGTGTGGTTATTATCGTAAAAAACTGATTGGCAATGCCCACTACAAAACACATAAGTTCTGGCGCTTCTTTAATGAGATGCCGACCCTGATCTTATTTGCGGTGGTTATTCTGGTTGTTGTAAAACCTCAGTTCTAACTGAGGTTTTTTTATTTTAGAATTCAATACATCCTATCAATTTTCATACTTGAATTTCAGATGATCAAAGCACTTCAACAGACGCTAAGACAAATAAATAACTGGTTCATTGCAAACTTGATTGTACATCTCAAAATGAATCAGTTTCACTATCGCGGCTTAAGCTCTGGCGAGATTGAAATTGCACGTCCTGTGTTTGGTGACCTGATTGATTATGCACAGGTCAAAGTTTTTAATATTCCCTATCTGCCCTGGCAACCCGTAAATATATTTATGGCACCAAATGGCAATTTATTTGTACATCAAAAATATTTTAGTGCGGATTATTCAAAGTGCTCTGCCCCCTTACAAGGGATTTTTATTCATGAGCTGGCTCATGTCTTACAGTTTCAGCAACAGGTCCATGTCATTTTTAAAGGAGCAATGCTGCAATTGGGCTACTATCTCAGTTTTAAAACATACGATCCTTATCAATATCAATTCGAACCCGATAAAGCCTTCTCCAGCTACAACATCGAACAACAGGGAGATATTGCACGCGATATCTTCTTCAAGAAAATTCCCAATATTATTCTGAAAAAATAAAAAAGCCCTGTCATTCTATACAGGGCTTTTTAAGTTAAAGCATCGCAACGGGTCTTATGCAGCTGTGCCTTTGCCAGTTTCATTAGCAGGTTCATGATCGACATCCATATCTGTTGTAAAATCTACACGCATTGCATCCTTAACAATGGTACCCATACGTCCAAAGCCTATCGCTAAACCCAAAGCGATCACTGGCAATAAAATTGTTGAACTCATAATCTCTCACCTCACGTTATTTAAAAGAGAATCTGATATTTAAGCTTGCGGTTCTTGTTCACGGAACATGACAGTACCGATACGACCAACCACAACCGCTAAACCAAACGCAACAACTGGAAATAATAAAACTGACATATCAACCACCTCTTGATTTAAGTGTTGCAATACACTTGAGTAAGCTCAAAGTGTATAGCCATTCACATTAATCAGGATCATAGCAGTGCACAAATGTACACTCAAGTGTAGCAAAGATATTCCCGATAAACGGTATATAAAAGATACAAAAACCAAACAAGTGCTTGAAATAAATCTATTTTCTATCAGGTACAGCTGTTCCTCATTTTTTTGAATTATTTAATGGCTTTATCAAAGCTGCTCTTTTTATTAGAAATTTTAGAATTTATTGCACTTGTCACTGGGGTGTCATCTCAATAGGCGAAGATGACATGAAAAAAACTTGATGTGGTTATATTCAATTTATTCACAATCATGCACCATAACTACCTAAACATTGAGAAATGTTGCTTTTTCATACAGAAAAACTCGTTATTTTTACGCAGAAAAATGCGCATTTAGTATATATTAGTAAACTTGTCATTTTTCTTTAAGATATAAAATGTTTGGCGCCATGATATACAATCGTTTTTAACAACTATACTTATATAAATCAAAAACTTGTGTATCAAAACTTGTTAAGACTTAGGATTAGGTTTGAATGAAAAATTTTAAAATTGCCCTTGCTCAGTTCTCTCCGCATATTGGCAATGTTGACTCAAATACTCAAAAGATGATTGAGCAAGCAAATTTAGCGAAACAACAACAGGCTGATTTGATCATCTTTCCAGAACTTTCAACCATCGGTTACCCTGCGGAAGATTTAGTGCTTCGCCCAAATCTTCAAAAACGTACTCAAAAAGCTTTTGCCCAGCTAAGTGAAGTCAAAGACATCGTGATGGTATTTGGCTTTGTACATCAGACTGAAGATGGTCATCGTTATAATTCTGCTGCGGTGATGAAAGACGGTCAGGTACTGGGTATTTATAACAAACATAACCTGCCAAATTACGGTGTGTTTGACGAGAAACGTTATTTCCAGGAAGGCCATCAGCACCTTGTTTTTGAATATCTCGGTCATAAATTTGGCGTCCTGATTTGTGAAGATGTCTGGTCACTCAACACGGTGAAGCAGCTTAGCCAGCTCAATGTTGAAACCGTGCTGGTACTGAATGCTTCGCCTTATGAAGTGGGTAAACCACAGCACCGCATTCAGACCCTGAATGAATTGGCGAAACAGTTGCACTTGAATATTGTTTATGTCAACCAAGTCGGTGGACAGGATGACCTGATCTTTGATGGCAGCAGTTTTGTCAGCAACAATAGCGGTGAGCTGGCATTGCAGGCACCGAGTTTCCAGGAAGCTGTTCATTTTGCTGAATATGATGCAGAACAAAAACAGTTCAAGACAGCTGCAGCAGTTCCAGCTTTAGAAACCTTTGCTGAAATTTATCAAGCATTGGTCATGGCAACCCGTGACTACGTACAACGCTCAGGTTTCCCTGGGGTTATTCTGGGCTTATCTGGCGGGATCGATTCAGCATTAACCTTGGCAATTGCTGTTGATGCGATTGGGGCAGACAAAGTCCAGGCCGTGATGATGCCCTATACCTACACTTCACAAATGAGTGTTGAAGATGCGACTGAGCAGGCACGTCGTATGGGCGTGACTTTCGGTATTGCTGAGATTCATCCAATCGTGAATAGCTTCATGCAAACCCTATTCCCGTTCTTCGGCAATGCCCCTGCGGATGCGACAGAAGAAAACCTGCAGGCACGTACCCGTGGTACCCTGCTGATGGGCCTATCTAATAAATTTGGCAACCTTGTTCTTGCGACAGGCAACAAATCCGAGATTTCAGTCGGTTACTGCACACTTTATGGTGATATGGTCGGTGGCTTCTCGGTGCTTAAAGATGTCTACAAAACGATCGTGTTTGAACTGGCAAAATACCGTAACACACTGGAAGACACCCCTGTTATCCCGGAACGTGTGATTAGCCGTCCACCGTCAGCAGAACTCCGTCCAGATCAAAAAGATCAGGATTCATTACCTGCTTATGATGTACTTGATGCCATCTTGTATGCTTATATAGAAGAAGATCTCAGCCAGGCCGATATCATTGCCAAAGGTTATGAAAGCGATGTAGTCGAGAAAGTAATTCGCCTGGTGGATCGTAATGAATACAAGCGTCGTCAGGGCGCGATTGGGCCGCGGATCAGTTCACGTGCTTTCAGTCGTGAGCGACGCTACCCGATCGTCAACGGATGGACCGCGAATGACTGAAAAAATTGTTTCTGAAAAGTCACAATTACTTGCTCAAGCACTTTTGCTTGAGCAAGTTAAGTTTTATAAAAATCAACTTACAACACAACTTTCCGCTGATTTCTTCCAGCAATTTATCCAGCTCTTTCTGCAACATGCACCCAATATTCAACTCAAAGAAGTGGTCGAATTAGCGCAGATTCAGGCTGTGGTCAAACGTTATGCATTTGAAATGCAGCTGGGTGCAGGCTTACTGGAATTTATTGGCGAGATCGCACAAAGACTGCATGTGTTTTCGCTACAGTCATCCGCCCAGTTACAAGATGTATTTTCAGACCACCAGTTTGAAATGTGGCTGTCCAAGTTTCTGGAACTTGAAAATATCCGTCATTATTTAAACCAGTTTCTAAAAGAAAGCCCTTCTATTCAGCAATTATGCCAATACATTGCGACCACAACCTTACAGAACAAACTCCCTAAATTATTTACTCAGTCAGATGATGATAGAATTTCAGAAAGTAAATATGAGTGGCAACAAAAACTAAAAAGCTTTTCACATCGCCAGCAACAGCGTATTGAACAGAAAATTGAAGAAAGTATTGCCCGGTTTATTCAAGAACAACTGGCCGATCTTAGTCTGCTGTCTAATGACGATCTGGAAAGTCTGGCCCGTAATGTCTGGGATGACAATAAAGCTAAACCTTTATCAGAATATACCAAACAGGTCACGCCACTGGATGTGGAAGAATTCTTTGTCATGATTTATGAATACTGGAAAGAATTACGCCAGTCTGCATTCATACAGGATTTAATCCTTTACGGCGTCAAAGTCTTTTATGATTTCTATAAAGATGAAAGTCTAGCCGATGTCTTTGCTGCCATTGGACTGGAAGAGGCCGACCTGCTGAATGAAGCAGTGCGTTTTTATCCCAAAGTTGTGGCCGCTTTAGACCAGCACGGTGTCCTCGAACCGATCATCACTCTAATCCTGAAACCGTTCTATGACAGCGCTGACACGCTCGCCGCCATCGAAAAACACCTATAAAAATAAAGCCTGTAAATAGATCATTTACAGGCTTATATACGTATCCATTATTTTCAAATCATATAGATAAAAAGAAACCACGCAGGAGCGTGGTTTTTAAAATGGTGGCTATGACGAGACTTGAACTTGTGACCCCCGCATTATGAGTGCGGTGCTCTAACCAACTGAGCTACATAGCCGTAAACTGTGTGCGCATTATCTAGTGTTACGTGCAACGGGTCAAGTCTATGATCTTGAAAACAGAAGACATATGCGTGGTTTTTGCACAAACACCTAATTAACTGTATATTTTTAACTCAAAGCCTGTTCTGATAGCAATTTCCATCTCATCTTCCAGCTGATCTTGCTCTGAATACTTCTTTTCGGCTTAATGTTTTTCCCGATAAGACGCGTAGGAACAGCCAATGCACGCCACCATAATCATGATAATTGCCAGAATCTGATAAAGATTCAATGCTTCTCCCAAAATACACCATGCAGCTACAGCGCTAATCGCAGGTGAAGCGCTGAGTAACATCCCGAATACATGTGCAGCCAGTCTTTTCATCGCCACAATATCCAGCAAAAAAGGAATCATGCTTGAGAATAAGGACACAAATACGCAGGTAAAGAAAACCTTATAGGAGCTCACCACTAAATCTAGATGCTGAAAACCTACTGGAAGAGCACATAACGCCGCCACTAACATTCCGACGGCGACAGAACTGCCACCGGCAGAAGCGACTCGTCGTCCATAGATAATATACAACCCCCAGCAGATCGCCGCCGCCAATGCCAACCCCATGCCTTGGTAACTAAAATTCTGGTTAACGCCTCCTAATGGCAATATGACGATTCCAATCAATGCACATCCGGCCCACAGCAGGTCCTGCTTACGCTTGGACATTAACATCGCAACAGTCAACGGACCGAGAACTTCAATGGAAATTGCAATACCAACCGACATATAAGCAAAAGCCTTATAAACCAAAACATTCATTCCACTGATGAACATGCCGTAAATCACCAGATTGCGCCAGTTGGTCTGCTGATAGAACAATTGCCACGGCCTGAAAATAACACAGAGAAGAATGGCGGCTATGCCAAGACGAACCAACGCAACTGTTTCTGGGCCTAAAACCGCAAACAGGGTTTTGGCCACTGATGCCCCGATCTGTACAGACACCAACGATAATGTCGCAGCGAGAAATGCAATGCTTTGTCGCGAATCTAGTCCGACCATGACTACACCCCGTAATATAGAGATGCAATTTTAATTCACACACCTCCGTTTAATTCTGCAATTTTATGCAAGAATACGAGTAAATTACGCTTTATTATTATTCTTAGGATGAGAGATTTAATCGTGTCAGACATTTCATTGGATCAGTTCGATTATGCAATTTTAAGACAATTGCAACACGATAATAAAATGTCGCATCGGAAAATAGCCGAACTGGTCAATCTATCCCAAGCGTCAGTACAGCGGCGTATTGCCAGGCTTGAACAAGAACAGGTGATTGAGAAAAATTGTGCCGTACTCAACCCCAAAAAGTTTGGCGAAAAAATTACATCAATTATTGAAGTGCGTTTAGCAGAAGACCGTTCTATCGTGATGGATCGGGCCAAACAATATTTTGCCCATGTTGATGAGATCCAGCAGTGTTATTTCGTCAATGGTGGCGTTTCTTTTATTATCATTATGATTTCCGATACCTTATCCCATTTTGAGGCGTTGGTACGCAAGCACTTTGCAGATAATCAGGATGTCAGCACTTATCGGACACTGATCGTTTTAGATCGGGTCAAAGTCGGATTAGAGTTATCTATTTAAAAACAGCAGATAAAAAGAGACCACGCAGGAGCGTGGTCTATAAAATGGTGGCTATGACGAGACTTGAACTTGTGACCCCCGCATTATGAGTGCGGTGCTCTAACCAACTGAGCTACATAGCCGAAAACTGTGGGCGCATTATCTTAACTTTCGCTACACACGTCAAGCACAATTTTCAAAAAATTTAAGAAGTGGGCCTATAAGCCGGGTTCTGTCGAGGACGATCATTCCTCTAGGCGTACAATCACTCATACGCTCAAGCGACCTACCCGAATCCAGCACGGGCCGTGCCTCAGGATTCCTATTTGGTCTTGCTTCAGGTGGGGTTTACCTTGCCGTGAACTGTTACCAGACACGCGGTGCGCTCTTACCGCACCCTTTCACCCTTACCTCACGAATGAGGCGGTCTACTCTCTGCTGCACTTGCCGTCGGCTTTCGCCGCCCAGGCGTTACCTGGCACCTTGCCCTTTGAAGCCCGGACTTTCCTCCCCTGCTTCAGTCACGGAGACCTCCACAGCAGCGACCGTCCGGCCCACTTCGTGGCGCATCTTACCAAAGTTCGCTGTTAATTGCTTGCATTTTTTTGCGCAGTCAGCTTTTTATATTTCTCCATCAACTCATCATGCGATTCCACATGCTGAGGATCTAACGGAATACAGTCGACCGGGCAAAATAACTGACACTGTGGCTGATCATGATGTCCGATGCACTCTGTACAGAGTGCAGGATCAATCTCATAAATCAGCTCCCCCATATAAATGGCGTCATTGGGACAGACAGGTTCACAGACATCGCAGTTAATGCATTCATCTGTAATATATAAAGACACGTTACCAACCTTGTTGATGTTTACGTTCAAAGGCCTCGACCACAACGGCAGGCACAAATTTGTTTACATCACCTTTTAAACGGGCAATTTCTCTCACCAGTGTCGATGAAATAAATGAATATTGCTCAGATGGAGTTAAAAATACCGATTCAAAATGTGGATCAAGCTGACGATTCATATTGGCCAGTTGAAATTCATATTCAAAATCTGAAATTGCTCTTAAACCACGCAGTACTGCTGTCGCACGCTGTTCACGGAAAAAATTGACCAGTAAGCCATCAAAACCTACAAACTCAACATTGTTCAAATGACTGAGTGAGGCTTTTGCCAATTCAACACGCTCTTCTAAACTAAATACCGGATTTTTATGATGACCAATCGCAATGGCAACCACAACTTCATCAAACATTTTTGATGCTCTTGCAACCAAATCAACATGTCCATTGGTTATTGGATCAAAAGTCCCCGGATAAATCACACGTGTTTTAGACATGCGGTGTACTCTAGTGAATGAGATAAGGTGCGTATTTTAACAAATCTTCAGCCTAAACGCTAAATTCCTAAACATTGGAAAAAGATTGCGTTTTACGGCACAATAGAAGCAATTGTGGAAGTTTGAATTATGGCGCAAGCAACAGTTGTAAAAAAACATAATGGTGGCACGATTGCTCAAAACAAAAGAGCGCGCCACGATTACTTTATCGAAGAAAAATTTGAAGCAGGCATGTCTCTCCAAGGCTGGGAAGTAAAATCCCTACGCGCTGGGCGTATGAGCCTGACGGAAAGCTATGTCATTTTTAAAAATGGTGAAGCTTATTTATTTGGTTCACAAATTCAGCCGTTACTGTCTGCATCAACACATGTGGTTCCAGAAGCAACCCGCACCCGCAAGTTGCTGTTGTCTCGCCGTGAGCTGGAAAAGCTACTCGGTGCAGTCAATCAAAAAGGTTATTCATGTGTACCATTGGCATGTTACTGGAAAGGTCATCTGGTCAAGCTTGAAATTGCCTTAGTAAAAGGTAAGCAATTACATGACAAGCGTGCGACTGAAAAAGACCGTGACTGGCAGCGTGATAAAGCACGTATCCTACACAAATAAAAAAAACCTCCAATTGATGGAGGTTTTTTTTATTTCGATCTTCAACTTACACATGTTTGAGTCTTAACTCAGCCAGATATTGGCCAAACTTACGTGCTGTTTCCAGATCACCTTCTGGCGGCGTTACTTCAACACTGGCATTGTCTGATTGCGTCATTAAACCGAGAAAGCTCGACATCCGGTTAATATCCGATTGACCACGTCCAGTGGGCATAAACGGTAAACCTGCCCATAACATGCCATGCTGCATCGCAAATAAATTAATCTGCTGCAATACAGCCAGCTTATCACCGCTGAGTCCACCGCCATTGGTAAAACCGGCAGCCAGTTTGCCTTGCCAGGTACGTGCCAACCAGCGTTTGGAGGAATCTTCCATAAACTGTTTCAAGGCAGAAGTTAAGCTTCCCATATAGGTTGGACAGCCCATGACAATCACATCCGCCTGATCGAGCAAGTCCCATTGCGGTGCAGCCACAGACAACAGATGCACTTCGGCACCTGCCTGCTCTGCGCCCTGAGCAATGTATTGCGCAACTTTGGCCGTGTGCCCATAAGGGCTGTGATAGACCACACACACTTTGACCTGGGAAGAATTCAACTCAATAACAGACATGGAAAATTTAAAAAACCAAGGAATTAGATCAAGTTTAACATTTTTAAATGCGACAAGGCCAATCGGCAATGCAATGCCGGCAATTTATTGCATAAATACAAAGCTGGCCATGCGACCCGTTTTGGCATCACGGCGATAGGAAAAGTAATCCTCAGCTTGCTGATACGAACACTGATCACCCCCCAGCACCGTTTCCACGCCCAAACGCTTTAAGATAAAACGAGCGATTGCATACAGATCTGCCTGATATTTACCCTCGATCTGCCCTGCCATAAATGCAGATGCCAGTTCAGGATATTTCTCACAGAAAGCAGCCTTGACTTCTGCCCCGACTTCAAAACATGGCTGGCTGATAGCGGCGCCTAACCATGCCCAACTCGGCTGAGATTTCATTTCAGCGATTGTATTTTCCACGATGCCTGCCGCCAAACCGCGCCAGCCTGCATGCAGGTTGGCAACTTCAGTCCCTTCAGCATTGCCCAAGACCACAGGCAGACAGTCTGCTGTCATCATCATTAAGGCATGACCTGTACGTTGTGTGACCAGACCATCGCCCTCAAGGGCCACAAATGGAATTTGCTCATTCACGGTATGACAGATGGTGCTGTGGGTTTGCGTCATCCAGGTGATTTTATCCACGCCGAATTCACTCAGTTGATTCAGCAAGATCATACGATGTTGCTGAACACGCTGCGCCTCATCATTGACATGCAAAGCCAGATTGAACCCTGACAAACTCTGATTCGGCGTTGCGACTGTGTCTGGATGGTCAATGCGTGTTTGGCCGACAAAAACACCTTGAGGCAGACCTTGTACAAATTGCATAAATATCTCCAGAGCTCTCTTTTCTACCGTTAACCTCTCCCTTGCGGAACTATAATCGTTCCTCATCTCCTCAAAGAAGAGGGAATTTAAAGCACTGTAAGGCATTAAATTCACCAAAGTCTTCCACCTTTAAGGAGGAAGACTTAGAGGGAGCAAGCGCTTCAGTTAATAGGCTTCATTTTCACTGCGTAGCACTTCTACCAATTGCGTGAAGTCTTCTGGCCACGGCGCTTCAAACATCATTTCTTCGCCTGTGCGCGGATGCACCAGACCCAGTTTGGCTGCATGTAAGGCCTGACGCTTAAAGTTACGCAACATATTACTTAACTTTTCTGAAGCACCTGCAGGAAAACGTACACGGTTGATATATACCGGATCTCCAACCAGACCATGGCCTAAATAACTAAAATGGACGCGAATCTGGTGAGTACGCCCTGTTTCAAGCTGGGCCTGAACACGGGTAAAGTCACGGAAGCGCTCTTTCACATTATAGTGGGTCACCGCATCACGACCGCCTGGCAAGATTGCCATTTTGACACGATCCACCGGATGGCGTTTGATTGGCTCATCAATGGTGCCACCCGCAATGATATTGCCGTAGGCAATCAGATCATAAACGCGATAAACCGTTTTCTTTGCCAATTGCTTACTCAGTGAAAACTGAGCTTCCAGGTTTTTTGCCACCACCAGTAAACCACTGGTGTCTTTATCGATACGATGTACCAGACCGGCACGGGAAAGTTCGGCCAGTTTTGGCTCATGATAAAGCAATGCATTTACCAAAGTTCCAGATGGATTACCTGCACCCGGATGCACCACCATGCCGACTTCTTTATTGATCACGATAATGTCGTCATCTTCATAGACAATATTTAACGGAATGTTTTCTGGCTGGCTTGAAGTCTGCGCTTCAAGTTCAACTTCAAGTGTAAGAAGCTCATTTCCTTCACAGCGGTACTTTGGCTTCACAATGTTACCATTTACCAACAGATGGCCGTCTTTCATCCATTGCTTGAGTTTTTCCCGTGAAAACTCGCTCCACACCATTGCGGCAACCTGATCAATACGTTGCCCTAAATAGTTTTCATCGAGTTGAATTTGCAACGATAAACGTGTTGCAGTTGAGTCAGAATTATGATTATCTGCATCGACAGAATCTTCGAGTAAGAAATCTGTTTCAGAGATGTTTGAATTGGAAGATTGTGCTGAAGTCATTTGATGATCGGTACAAAAATGGTTTAATAGCACCATTGTAGCTCATTGCCCAGAATAACAGAGGAGTTTTTATGTCGCTACCACGTTATAAAATTACGGTGCTTGCACTATCTTTAGGTGTAGCGTCTGCATTTGTGGGCTGTAGCAGCAATCCAAGTAAGAAAGAAGTGGTTGATAAAGGACCACAATCAAGTGAACAAGTTTATTTTGAAAAAGCGCAGAAATCACTTGAACGCAATCAATATACCGACGCGGTCAAATCACTTGAAGCGTTAGATACCTACTATCCAACGGGACAATATACCCAACAGGCACAGCTTGAGCTTCTCTACGCGAAATTCAAACAGAAAGATTATGAAGGGACGATTGCGCTTGCAGAGCGTTTTATTCGTTTAAACCCGCAACACCCTAATGTTGACTATGCTTACTACGTGCGTGGCGTTGCCAACATGGAAATGAATTACGACAGCCTGATTCGTTACACTTCACTGCAGCAATCACACCGTGATGTCAGCTATGTCAAAGTGGCGTATCAGAACTTTGTTGACCTGATCCGTCGTTTCCCAAGTAGCCAATATTCAGTTGATGCCGCACAGCGCATGAAATTTATTGGTCAGGAACTGGCTGAAAGTGAAATGAATGCAGCGCGTTTCAACATTGAACGTAAAGCATGGCTGGCTGCCGCTGAACGCGCACAATGGGTGATTGAACATTATCCACAAACCCCGCAAACCCCTGAAGCTTTAGCCACTTTGGCTTATAGCTATCAAAAATTAGGTGATCAGGCGACCTCTCAACAATATGTTGAAATCCTAAAACTGAACTATCCGAATTTAGTTAAATCGAATGGTGAAGTGAATTTACGTGCAGCACGTAAAGAAGGTAGCTGGGTCAACCGTGCCACTTTAGGTCTGTTAGGACGTGAATCAAAAACTGTACAGGTGAAAGAACAAGCCAAAAGCGATACGGAACAACGCAGTTTAACCAACCGCTTAAGTTTCGGTCTACTGGATAAACCTGAAACTGAAGCAACCGTTGCGCCAGTACCTGTGGCTGCTCCGGAAGTACCAGCAGCAAGTACAGACAAACCAAGCTGGAAAAACCGTTTAAGCTTTGGCCTGTTAGACAAGCCGGAAGCAAAAACCACGACTGAGGACGATGCTGCAAACTAATTTGCAATCATCTGATACAGCAAACAGGCAAGTCTCCCTTGCCTGTTTTTTATTTTATGCAACAATGATTGCTGACATTTTTGCAGAGCAACGATGTTTTATTTTCTGTCTGAAATGGTTTAACGCACATGGCAATTCCACAGCATACGATTGATCAAATTCTGGATCGAACCGACATTGTCGATTTGATCGGTCAGCGTGTGAAGTTAAAAAAGACGGGCCGTACCTACTCCGGCTGCTGTCCATTTCATCAGGAAAAATCACCGTCTTTTCACGTCTATCGGGACAAGCAGTATTATCACTGCTTTGGTTGTCAGGCCAATGGCAATGCCATCCGTTTCCTGATGGATATCGACGGCCGTAACTTTGTCGATGTGATGAAAGAGCTGTCTAACAAGACCGGTGTCGACCTCCCCAAAGATAACCACGACAATAAAAAACTCTCTTATAAACGCAGTCCACAACAAGCTGCTGCTCCTCAACCGGTAAAACCTGCGCAAGAAAATCCAGTCGCACCACCTGTAGTCGACGAATTTATCGATGGACATTTTGTCGATATGGATCGGGTGATGGATGATCCGTTTGCCCAGTTTGATCCCTCATTCAGCATGGATGAGCCGGTACAGGAAGGTAATCTGTATGATCTGCTGGAGAATGTGGCGCAGTTTTATGAACGTCAGTTACCGAATAGTCAAAGAGCCCAACATTATTTCAGACAACGTGGCCTCTCGGCACAAACTATCCAGTTTTGGCGTTTAGGTTATGCACCAGAAGACTGGCAACATCTCGAAAAAGCCTTTCCACAAGATATTGAAGGCTTAAAACAGCTCGGCCTGATTCGCTCAAGCGACAGTGGCCGGGATTTTGACTTGTTACGTGAACGGGTGATTTTCCCGATTCGCGATCATAAAGGTCGTGTGGTCGGTTTTGGTGGTCGTGCACTGAATGACGAGATTAAACCGAAATATATCAACTCACCCGACTCAGAAGTGTTCCATAAAAACCAGTTGCTTTACGGTCTCTATGAAGGCCGTAAACTGAAAGCCAATGACTGGTTGATGGTGGAAGGTTATATGGACGTAATTGCACTACAGCAATACGGCATCAATGGCGCTGTCGCAACACTTGGAACAGCCAGTAATGCCGATCACTTAACCACGTTATTTAAACAAAACTCTAGAATTACCATTGCCTTTGACGGGGATGCCGCAGGACAAAAGGCCGCGCGCCGTACCTTGGAAATTGCACTACCGCTACTCAATGATGGTCGTGAATTAAAATTCTTTGTTTTGCCCAATGAACATGATCCTGACTCACTGATCCGCCGTGAAGGTCTGGAAAATTTCCAGAAACTACTACAGCAAGCGCCGCTGTTATCCGACTTTGTATTTGCCCATTTAACCGGACAGCATGATGTCAGCACACCTGAAGGCAAAAGTCTGGTGATGGGTGAACTGCGTGAATTGACTGAGTTGTTGCCTAAACATGGTTCATTCCGTTATTTGTTGAGTCAATCTTTCCGTGAAAAGCTAGGGTTAGGCAAACGTTTTACCCCGCAAGTCAGCCATGATGCTTCATTATCTTTTAACATCCAGACCAAAGATGAAGATTTTGCAGTGGCGATTTTGATGCACCATCCCTTCTTGTACATTCATTTTGAAGAATTACGCGCGGTGATTGATCAGGATGAACTGTTGGCAAAAATTTTAGCCGTATTGAATATTGTGTTTGATGAATTGCCTGATGATCAGGAACTGGCAACCTATTATGTGCTAGGTGCATGTAGTAATTATAGTCATGAACTGGCTGATATCATGCAACGCACTAATATTCAGTCATTAACTCAGGCACCTGAAATTGCAGATAAACTTGCTAAAGAATATGCATTGGGTTTACAAGAAAAATATCTGCGATTAAAACTTAAATCACCGATTTCCTTGATTGAATCACGCAATTTGCGTCAACAGCTGAATGAGTTGACCAAGCAGATTAGTTTGCGGTTGCTGTCTTAGTACCACAACCTTACTGTCTCGGTTTACGCTCATGCTCGAACACATCTTGTAAATGCTGCTGTAACCATTCGAAATAATCCGGATTTTCAGCTTTGGCGGCTTCTCTTAGCAAGATTGAAGTCGGGTGCATTAACTTCTGGGTTAAACGATGCGCGAACTCTTGTAAGACCTGCTCTGCGGCATGACCATGCTGTAATGACTCTAAGGCATGCGTCAATTCTTTCTGACTGATTTCTTCACTATGCTGACGATAGGCCTGAATGGTACCACTCGCCTCTTTGACTTTTTGCTGGGTCATCAACTGGGTAGCCAATTGATTAACCATAATCTCGGCTTCAACCGCTGCCTGACGACGTTGTGCCAGATTTTCATCAATCACACTTTGCAAATCATCAACGCCATACAAATACACGTTATCCAGTGATTCAACTTTGGGATCAATATCACGTGGCACCGCTAAATCGACCATCAGCATCTGTTGATAGCGACGTTTTTTCAATGCCGCTTTGACATCTGAATATTCAATCACTTGATGCAAACTACCTGTACAACTCGAGATGACATCTGCTCGATGCAAATTCTGTGCAAGTTCCGTAAAAGGAATAATTTCAACATCGACCTGATGGGCAATTTCCTGTGCCAGAACATCGGCACGTTCACGGCTACGGTTACAAATCAGGATCTTTGCCACCCCCATTTCAGCCAGATGTTTAGCGACTAAACTGTTCATCTCGCCCGCAGCCACCACCATTACAGTCAGTTTTTCTGGGCGACTAAATACTTGTAATGCCAACTGAGCAACGGCATAACCCATTGAAACGGCATGACTTCCGACAGAGGTTTCAGAACGGACCCGCTTGGCGGCATAAAAGGCATACTCAAAGACACTGTTCAGTTCAGGCGAAACGGTTTCTGCCTCTTTTGACAGCGCCAAGGCACTTTTTACCTGTCCCAAAATCTGCGGTTCACCCAACATCAGCGAATCCAGACCACTGGCTACACGCATCAAATGTGTAACAGCCTGAGCATTCTCGTAACGATAAACATGATGAATTAACTGTTTTACATCAATATTATTCACTTGGGCCAGCCAGTTCAGGACACTTTCCGCATCTTCTGTCATGGCATAGACTTCGGTGCGGTTGCAGGTCGACACCACCACAAGGTCATTCAAGGATGACTTCTGGTTTTGTTCAAGCAATAGCGCAGCTAATCGCTCTGCATTGAAAGCAATTTGTTCACGAAGTTCAACAGAAGCTGTTTGATGGTTGACACCCAATGCAAAGAAAGACATATCAGATCATCATTTCGCTAAATTTATGTTATTGTGCAACATCGGTGTCATAAAAAGCATTACTTTGGATCAATAAAAATTGCGTCAGCTATATCGCCGTACCCTTTTTAGCGGCAAGACGATTAGACGGTATTCTACCACAATCTTGTTGTTAGGTAGCATGAGCTCTTATGTCTCTGCACAAGCAATACACGACATGTATGCAGATAACAGCTTTGAAAATGCTTTACAACAAAGCATGATTGCTGAATTTTCTCTTGCTTATGATGATATTCCAACCGCTCTACACAATTATACCGTGCTTGCAATTCGTAGTAATTCAACCACAATCAAGCAGCGCGCCTTAGATGTTGCCTTAGAATATAATGACTTACAGTCTGCCTTGGACATTGCAACCCATTGGGTAGAGCAAGAACCCAAAGATGTACCAGCGTTATTCTATTTATCGCATATCGCGCTCAAAACGCATGAGTACGAGCTGGCTGCAAAAACATTGGATAAAATTTTAAATATTGATCCGACTGCCGATCTGGAAGAAATTTTAGCCGGGATTGCCCCCGAACAGGCTCAAGACCGCGAAGTGCTGTTAAATGCCCTGCGTGCCAGCGAAGAGCGTAACAACCCCTCTATTCTGGCCTTGATTGCAGGTTTAGAAGCGCAAGATGGTTTGTATGAACAAGCGCTTAAAAACATTAATCGGGCACTCAGAAAACGCTCGAAAACCACCAGTTTCATTTTAATGAAAGCCAATCTGCTCATGGCTTTGCAAGATGATGAAGAAACACAGAAATGGTTTGCCAAGGCAAGTCGCAAGAATAAAAACAATATTGATATTCGTCTGGCAGAAGCACGCTATTACATTCAGATCAACCAGCAGCAGCAAGCTTTAGACAAACTTGAAGATATCATTAAAGATCATCCCAAAGCCGAAGAAGCCCTGTTTATTGCAGGTTTGACCAGTATTGACCTGAAGCAATATGAAAAAGCCGAGCAATATCTGGTGGAATTGCGTTCATCGGCCAAATATCAAAATGAAGCCTATTACTATCTGGCGATCAATGCCCAGCGCAAACAGCATTATGAAACCGCCAAGGCTTATTATCGTCTGGTCGATGGTAGCCTGTATATCGTTTCCAGACGCAACATGATTGCAATTTTTGAGAAACAGGACCAGCTTAATGATGCCTTACGCTTTCTGACACAGGAACGTGTTAACTATCCGCAACATGCCAGTTTCCTCTATCAGGCACAGGCCGATATTCTGAAGAAAATGGATAACAAAAAGGCCGCTTTGGCGTTGCTGGATGAAGCCATCAAGAATTTGCCGGATGATCCGGAACTGATTTATGCCGAAGTCCTGTTACTCGACCCATACACAGATCGGGACAAATTAGACAAAACCTTAAAGCAATTGCTGGTGCTTGAGCCAAATAGCCCAACTTATCTAAATGCGTATGCCTACACCTTAGCTTTGCAAAACCGCCGCCTCAAGGAGGCGCGTAAATACGCCGAGATGGCACTGGATTTTGCACCTGAACAGGCATCGATTCTGGATACTCTGGGTTATATCGCTTTCTTACAAAATGATTTTGACACGGCTGCCAAAGTGCTCGGTCAGGCCTATTCGCTCAGTCAAAATGTCAATATTGGTATTCGCTATGCCAAAGCCTTGTATATGCAAGGCGCACTCACGCAATTTAGCGAGGTGTTACAGCAATTGAAACAAAAACATGCCAATGCCCCACAATTACAACAGCTTGATAGCTTAATCTTACCCATCACTGTAAAAAAGAGTTAAACCCATGCGCGTGTTTTCAAAATTATGCTTCGCCGTATGTAGCAGTAGCATTTTGTTTTTAACTGGTTGTCAGAGTCTGAGCCAGCCCAATAAAGTGATTGCTTCACCACAACTACAAGACGAAAATAATTTTAACCTGCAAGGCAAAATCGGTGTCCGCACACCGCAACAATCTGGCAGTGCATTTTTTACATGGGTACAGCAACAGGATCAGTTTGATATTGAGCTGACTGGTATCCTCGGCGTAGGTAAAACCCAGATTGAGGGCAAACCTGGTCAGGTCACCTTAAATAGCGCTAAAACAGGCTTGATTACGGCCACAACACCAGAAGAATTACTGGAAAAAGCAACCGGTTGGCAAGCGCCGATTATGCATCTTGCATACTGGATTCAAGCCAAACCCGCAACCCAGAATGCTCAAGTCAGTAAAGATGAGCAAAATCGTCTTAAACAGCTGATTGAAGATGGCTGGACTGTAGATTTCAGTTATAACGATGCACAAACGCTTCCGAATAAGCTTTTGTTGAAGCAAGCTCTTGCAGACGGTAAAGAAAACCGTATTACAATGGTGATTCAAAACCGATAATTTTTTAGATTATTTTTTATGATTAGAGTGCCTTCCCCCGCCAAGCTGAATTTGTTTCTGCATATCACCGGTCGTCGTGACAATGGTTATCATGAATTACAGACCATTTTTCAGTTGATTGATTTATACGACTGGATGACTTTTGAACCGCATGCGGAAGAAAATATTCAGATTGAAGGTCTGGCAGAAGTACGACTCGAACAGAATTTAATCTATCGCGCTGCACAGTTATTACGTCCGCATGCCAAAAAACCATGTGGGCTGAATATCCGGATTGAAAAAAATATTCCGATGGGTGCTGGGCTGGGTGGCGGTTCGTCCAATGCCGCGACCACCCTGATTGTGCTGAACCAGCTCTGGCAATGTGGCTTAAACGAGCAACAACTCGCCGACTATGGTGTACAGCTGGGTGCGGATGTTCCGATCTTTGTTTTTGGCCGCAATGCTTGGGCTGAAGGCATCGGTGAACATTTATCATTCATAGACTTAGCTCAAAAAAAATTCATAATCCTGAAACCTGACTGTTTTATCAGCACTCAACAGCTTTTTTCGCAAAAAACATTGACAAGAGACTCTAAGATCACTAAATTTTGCGCCTATCAGATAGAACCTTCTAATTTTGGAAATAACTTTGAACCTCTGGCTCGACAGTTATACCCTGAAGTAGAAGAAGCAATGCAGTATTTAGATCAGTTTGGTCGAGCAAAGCTTACAGGTACAGGTGCTTGTGTTTTTATTGAAGTAACCGGTGAAATGGATACAGCGCAAATTTTGCAAAACTCGCCTTGTAAATCTTACTTGGTCAACAGTTTAGCAGAGTCTCCGTTAAGACATTTCTCAGTTACACGTTAGGGGCGTCGCCAAGTGGTAAGGCACCGGGTTTTGATCTCGGCATCCGTTGGTTCGAATCCAGCCGCCCCTGCCAATTTTCACCTGTAGATGTATATGTAATAGGGGCGTCGCCAAGTGGTAAGGCACCGGGTTTTGATCTCGGCATCCGTTGGTTCGAATCCAGCCGCCCCTGCCATTACATATCATCGAATTTAGGGGCGTCGCCAAGTGGTAAGGCACCGGGTTTTGATCTCGGCATCCGTTGGTTCGAATCCAGCCGCCCCTGCCATATCTTTAGACAGACTTGTTTTGTATCGATATTTGCTCAAATATATTGACATTGTCCTATAAAACGATTAAAGTTCTGCCGCATTAGGGGCGTCGCCAAGTGGTAAGGCACCGGGTTTTGATCTCGGCATCCGTTGGTTCGAATCCAGCCGCCCCTGCCATATAATAGATTGTTTCCAAATTACCCGTTGGAAAAATTAAAAATTTTTCCCTTGCGCTCGGTCGAAGCATAGCTTCGCTTAACCCTCGCTCAGGTGCTTCATGCCCAATCTTGTCGTTTTTAGTGGAAGTGCTCATCCACAGTTCGCCCAAAAAGTCGTAAGCCATTTACATATCCCACTCGGTGCTGCTTCTGTAAGCAAGTTCTCTGATGGGGAAATTTCAGTTGAAATTACTGAAAATGTTCGTGGTAAAGACGTTTTTATCGTCCAATCTACTTGTGCCCCAACCAATGATAACCTGATGGAAATCTTGGTGATGGCGGATGCTTTGCGTCGCGCAAGTGCTGGTCGTATCACTGCCGTCATTCCTTACTTCGGTTATGCCCGTCAGGATCGTCGTCCACGTTCTGCACGTGTACCGATCACTGCCAAAGTTGTTGCAGACATGCTAACAACTGTAGGTATTGACCGTGTAGTCATGATTGACTTACACGCAGACCAAATTCAAGGCTTCTTTGATATCCCGGTTGACAACATTTACGGTACGCCAGCGTTATTGGCTGACTTACGTCAACAACAACATCATAATCTCGTTGTGGTTTCACCTGACGTTGGTGGTGTTGTTCGTGCCCGTGCTGTTGCCAAGCAAATGGGTGATATCGATTTAGCCATCATTGATAAACGTCGCCAAAAAGCAAATGAATCACAAGTGATGCATTTGATTGGTGATGTAAAAGATCGTGACTGTGTCATCGTTGATGATATGGTCGATACAGCAGGTACGCTTTGCAAAGCTGCCGATGCACTAAAACAATTTGGTGCTCGTCGTGTTGTTGCTTATGCAACCCACCCTGTTTTATCTGGCAAAGCCATTGATAACCTTCGTAATTCTGTGATTGATGAACTGGTTGTTACAGACACCATTCCACTTTCAGATGACGCCTTGAGCCTCGGCAAAATTCGCCAGGTTTCGGTTGCGAGCATGGTTGCTGAAACAATTCGTCGTATTAACAACGAAGAATCTATTAGCGCAATGTTCGATAGTTATCTATAATAGCCCAGCTTTTTTTCTTAAACCCTAGCTCGCTAGGGTTTTTCTATCACTAAACTGGTCGCAAGTTTAGTTCATTAAACTCCATTGAGGATATGCCCATGGCAAACTTCGTATTAAACGCTCAAGCACGTGAAGTCGCACAACAAGGGAAAGGTTCGAGCCGCCGCCTTCGTCACGCTTCACAAATTCCAGCAATCATCTACGGTGGTAGCGCTGAGCCTGTAGCAATCACTTTAGAGCTTCGCGAAATCGTTAAAGCTTTAGAAAACAATGCTTTCTTCGAAGAAGTGATCGAAATCAAAATCGGTGACAAAGTTGAAAACGTTAAAATCCAAGCGTTACAACGTCACCCAGCGAAAAACACACCTATGCACGCTGACTTCAAACGCGCATAAGTGTTAAAGGCGTAAATTAGTGTCAAATATTTCGCTAATTGTCGGTTTGGGCAACCCTGGAAAGGAATATGCCCAAACCCGCCATAATGCAGGCTTCTGGTTCGTTGAACAGCTTGCAGACCGTTATGGCATTTCCCTAAAAGCTGATCCTAAATTTCATGGATACAGCGGTCGTGGTCAAATTGAAGGTCGCGACGTACGTCTCTTACTTCCCACCACTTTTATGAACCGTTCTGGTCAAAGTGTTGTCCCTTTTGCCAAATTTTATCAGGTTGCACCAGAAGCAATTTTAATTGCCCATGATGAACTGGATATGGACCCTGGCATCATCCGTTTAAAAACAGGTGGCGGACACGGCGGACATAATGGTCTGCGTGATATCGTTCCGCATATCGGTGCAAATTTCCATCGCTTACGTATTGGCATTGGACATCCAGGTTCCAAAGAACGTGTTTCTGGTCATGTGCTCGGCAAAGCGCCTAGTAGTGAACAAGCTCTAATGGATGCAGCAATTGATCATGCCTTATCAAAAGTGAAAATGCTTGTTGACGGACAAGTATCACAGGCAATGAATCAAATTAATGCTTACAAACCCGCTTAAACTGAATTGTTGATCAATCACGCTTGCCATATTGCATTTTTAGGCGCAAAATGCGCATCAAACCGCCCCTAGCCCGCGGAAAACGTGACAAGTCAACCATAAGATAATCATCTTAGGTCTTACTCAGGAGACGCTAGCCATGCTATCTCGTTTATTAAAATGTAAAATTCACCGTGCAGTTGTGACGCATGCAGAGCTTCATTATGAAGGTTCTTGTGCAATTGATGGCGTATTAATGGACTTGGCAGGAATTCGTGAATACGAAGAAATCCACGTATGGAACGTTACGAATGGCAAACGTTTCACCACTTATGCAATCCGTGGTGAAGACGACTCAGGCATTATCTCGGTCAATGGTGGCGCAGCCCATCAAGCTGATGTGGGTGATCTAGTGATTATCGCAACTTTTGGTGATTTTACTGAAGTTGAAGCCAATCTTCACAAACCACGTCTGGTATATGCAAACCCGGACAATACCGTGAATCACACCGCAAACTGTATTCCGGTACAAATTGCATAAAGCATAAAAGATTCCTAAAAAGCCATGAGCCGCGAATGAAGCTGCTCGTGGCTTTTTTATTGGCACCTCAAATCCTCCTCCCCTATTCGCATAAAATCAGTCCTGCTTCAGCTCAAGCCTAGTTTTACGCAAACAGACTTGAAAAACATCGCCAGGCTTTGTTTAATAAACAGACAATAACGATAATTTGATCAATATGGATATGCTTAATATTCTCAGCAAAGTCAGCCTCTTTGCTGAATTGGATGGTTCAACACTTGAGAGCTTGATTCCCGCTTGCCATATTCGTCATCTACAAACTGGACAACAACTGTATTGTGCCCATGATATTGCCGATCATGTTTATATTGTGATTTATGGGCGGGTCAAGCTCACCACCACAACCAGCGTGTTGACTTACTATGGCCGTCATGAACTGGTTGGCGAAACCGGTGTGATTTCCAATCAGCCACATCATTGCACAGTCAATGCAGTTCGGGACACTGCTCTCATTGGCATTCCACAACAACAATTTCTGGATTTCATCCATCAGCATCCTAAAGTCCTGTTCGCTTTATCCCGGCTGATCATTCATCGCTCGCAATCCGAACAGCAGCATAGTCATGCCATGGGCAGTAGCCGAACGCTCTCTGTTATTCCTGTCTCGGCCCATATCCCTGCCACCCATTTGGCAGAAAAACTGACTGAACATTTACAGCGCTGGCCGCATGTTCGCTTGGTGTCAGCAGCACATGTCGATGCCCTGTTTGGGGCTGGTTTTAGTCAAACTCCACTAGATTATAGTGCTGAAGATTTACAACTCAGACAGTGGCTTGCCAGCTTGGAAGAAAAACATTGCTATGTCCTGTATGCTGCCGATAATAGTGAAGATGAATGGTCAAAACGCTGTTTACATCAGGCGGACCGAATTCTGATTCTGGCAGAAGCCAATCAGCCCCCAACTCGAACCCCACTCTCGCATGTGCTCAGTCAACATGACTGGCAAAGCCCGATTGAATTGGTTTTGCTACGTTCTGAAGGTGATCCTTCTCCCCACACCCTATTATGGAAGCAGCTTTATCATGCCCGCGCCCACTATTTTGTCCATCCTTGGGCGCAAAATGATATCTGTGCGGTGGCGCGCCAGATTTCCAGTCAGGGGGTTGGGTTGGTGCTGGGTGGCGGCGGTGCACGAGGATTCGCGCATATCGGTTTGATTCGCGCCCTAGAACAGCTACATATCCCGATTGATATTGTCGGTGGAACCAGTATGGGCGCATTTATTGCGGCGCTGGTGGCGTGTGGTTTTGACAGTGTCGAGATGACGCATATCGCCTATGAGACTTTTGTGGCACGTAACTATCTGAATGATTACACCATGCCTCGGGTTTCCCTGATTCGGGGACAGCGTTTCCATAGTCGCCTGCATGCCATCTTTGGGCAACGGCGGATTGAAGAACTCAGACAGACCTATTACTGCATCTCCACCAATCTGACCACCGGACAGGCGGTCATTCATGATCAGGGGGAACTTGCCACCTGGGTTGGCACCAGTATGAGTGTGCCAGGCGTTGCCCCCCCTGTGGCCTGGCATGAAAATCTGCTCTGCGATGGCGGTGTGATCAATAACCTGCCCACCGATGTCATGCAAAATCTGGAAAGAGGCACCATTATTGCCAGCAATGTCAGCTTGCATGATGATATTCGCGTTCCCGGTATCGGACTGGAAGAACCCGATCAGAGTGCCCTGCTCAACTGGAATAAAATTATTAAAGATAAGCTGTTACACGCACCACGACTGGCTGAGATCCTGATGCGTACTGCGACCCTTGCCAGCGATACCATGATTCAAAGTGCAGCGATTGAACGGGCGAATTTACACATTCGTATGCCGATTGAAGGAATTGGCATGTTTGACTGGCATAAACTGGATGAACTGGTCGAACGCGGATATGAACATGCGCTCGAAATGCTATTGCCTATTCGGGATACACTCCCCTCATCTTGAATTCAGCTTCCCGATCTGGTCATAGCGGACTGAATCTGGTAACGCTCCAGCAATGTATCTAAATATTGATAGGTTTCAGGATCTAGCTGCTGCATATAGCCATCAAGGATACGATGGCACTCCTGCTGCTTTGCGACAGGCATGCGCCGCATGATGTCAAATGTCACTTCCCATTGGGAACGCAACAACGAAGCATAGGCAATATGATGCAGGACCTGCTCATCAATTTGTGCAATCGCGCAGGCGACTACGTCTCTGGCCTCATCTTGCATATAATTGACAATTACCAGCATATCCGTCCATAAATCACAACGGTCAGCCGCCTCAACAATACTCTGAATAATCTCGACCCGTCTTAAGGCCGGCAAATTAGCAACGAAATGCTGGGCTTGTGCTGACAGGCAAGCCACCACCGGTAGCATATCTTCCCACAACTGATCTTCTTGCGCAGCCTGAATAATGGCATTGATTACAGGCTCGCCTTGCAGAACCGCCAGATCACCCAGCTCCTGCTTCAACCCATAACTGATGTAACTCATCAAGGCCAAAACTTTTGGCCAGATGAGCCGCTGTGCCGGATCGCCAATAATCAATAACGCTTTCTCGATCCGCTGTTTCGGTAAGACATGCACCAGATGGTCAATTTGCTCGCGTGACTCAATAAAAAATGCAATTTCCAGCAAGTCACTTTCACTCTCGACCACTTGCGCCACATCTTGTAATACCGCATCGGACAGCATACTGACGAAACGGCCTATGGTAACAAAGTCACGTTGTTCCAGTAGAACTCGGGTAATCTCTGTAATCTGATGCGTGGTGAGATAGCCCAACAATTCTCTTGCCAAGCGTGGGTCGAGATACACCGAGATAGCAGCTACAGTTTTGGCAGGCAGATGCTTCACAATGCGATAAGAACTTTCTGTCGATAAATACACGGCAATTTGTGCCACGATAAATGGCTCTAAGCAGTGTTTGACCATAAAAACACTGATCCAGCGCGGCAACCAGCTTACCCAGGCAGCCAAATAACGGAAGCGTTTTTTCTGCTGATTTTGTAATCGTTCTAATATCGCAAAACGGAATTGTCTTAAATTTTCTGGTGCCAAAGGCTGCAAAAAGGCTAATTCAGCTTCGGTGACCTTCAAGATGCGCGCCAATTTGATAAGCTCTGCCTGCACCGCAAGTCGAGTCATAAGCTTACTCCCTAGACTTTATCTCGGAACAGCCAACGTAGAAAAAAAGGAGTTTGATACAAACTCTGATTCATTTTCTGATCTTCATGTTCTAGGGTATGTTGTAATTGTTGGTTGAGCCAGGCCAGCTCCTGCGGGTTTAATTGAGAAAATGCCTTCAGGCTCATGACAGGCCGATGTAATTGTTGTGCTAGCTGTTCCAGCTCGGTTTTATCTGTCTTTTCCATGATAGAACCTACTCCAGATTATTGTTGTTTTATCTTTTCAGTCTATGCTCAATTGAAATGGATTACCAGTTGCACTGATCATGATAGAAAGTAGCGTCAAGTCTCAGCAGTTTTCTTCATTTTTATAGAACGATACATTCTATAAAAAGTTGCCTTTTCACTTAAAAATCTGGCTATAATCGAGGTACATCGCTTCAGGGCGGGGTGAAATTCCCCACCGGTGGTAAGTTAGGCAATGCAATCAAATGACCTAACCAGCCCACGAGCCTGTATATATTTTTATATACTCGCAGATTTGGTGAGATGCCAAAGCCGACGGTATAGTCCGGATGAAAGAAGACGAAACCACTGAAACACGCTTTTGCGTTGTTTTGGTGTACGCTTATTTTTTACATCAGTCCTGAAATGTTCAACCGTATCCTATTTACGAGAGCGTTTCATTATGTCTAGTTTAATTCAACCCGAACTTTTCTTCTCAGCCCTTTCCCCTGCTGAACAACGTATTCAACAAGCTTTAGAAGATATCCGCCAAGGTAAACCTGTGTTGGTGATGGATGACTTCGACCGTGAAAACGAAGCTGATCTGATTATTGCAGCCGAAACACTGACTGTTGAAACCATGGCGCAAATGATCCGGGATGGTTCAGGTATTGTATGCCTATGTTTGACTGAAGCACTGGCAGATCATTTAGAACTTCCACCGATGGTCGTGGATAACTCAAGCCAGTTTAAAACTGCGTTTACCGTGACCATTGAAGCAGCTCAAGGTGTAACCACAGGTGTATCGGCCAAAGACCGCGTCACTACCGTTTTGGCAGCCACCAAAGATGGGGCTGTGGCGAGTGATCTAAGCCGTCCAGGTCATGTGTTCCCTTTACGTGCACGTGAAGGTGGTGTTCTGACCCGTCGTGGTCATACCGAAGGTACGATTGATCTGGCTCGTCTGGCAGGTTTAAAACCTTCTGGTGTCTTGTGTGAATTGACCAACCCGGATGGTTCAATGGCGTCAGGTATTCAAGTGTTAGCTTATGCACAAACCCATGGCTTGACCGTGATCAGCATTGAAGAACTGGTGCAATACCGCTTAAAACATAATGTCTGATTAGACATAAAAAAGCCTCGATATTTCGAGGCTTTTTTTACTACCTGGATTTTAAGAAACCTTACGTTCTGCATTCAGTTCAGCCACCGTTTCAATGAGCTGGCTAAATTGAGAAATTTGCGTTACCGGCTGTGCCTGAGCCAGTTCCTCTGCCCGACCATAACCATAATTAACGGCAATGGTTTCAATCCCGTTGGCACGTGCACCCATAATGTCATATTGACGATCCCCCACCATGATACATTGCTGGGCATCGAGATGTTCTTGCTCAAGAATATAGGCAATCAAGTCCGCTTTATTGGTCCGCTCACCGGTTAGCTCACTGCCATAGATGGCGGTAAAATATTGATCCAGCTTGAAATGAGCCAAAATTTGTTTGGCAAAGACCACGGGCTTGGCGGTGGCAAGAAATAATCGATAGCCTTCCGCCTGTAATTGCTGCAGTGTTTCTGCGACTGAAGGATAAACTTCATTTTCAAATAAGCCTGTCACTGAAAACCGCTCACGGTAAGCCAGTAATGCCTGCTCAGCCAGTTCATCATCCTGGGTATTGAGTAATTTTGCCAAAGATGCTTTTAAGGGTGGGCCAATGGTCCAGTCCAGATCCACGTCATCAGTCAAAGGTTGACCTAACTTTTGCAAAGCAAAACGAATTGAACCATGAATTCCTGTTTTAGGGTCAGTCAGCGTCCCATCTAAATCGATGAGAATATTTTTGATCGTCATTCGTTCAATCTCTTGCAGCCTTACACAACAGAGTCGAGAGTTTCTCGAAACTTCCCTATACTACCGTATATTGAAGACTAAAAGGAAATTGCAGTGCGTCCGACCGTGCTTTGTTTTTCAGGTTTAGATCCATCTGGCGGGGCTGGCTTACAGGCAGATATTGAAGCTATTGGACAAAGTGGTGCGCATGCTGCCATTGCCTGTACCGCATTAACCATCCAAAACTCACAACAAGTATTTGGCTTTGAAGCCACTTCAAAAGAATTGCTCCTTGCACAGGCCAATGCCGTGGTCGGTGACTTGCCGATTAAATGTGTAAAATCAGGCATGCTGGGCACAACTGATAATATTGCTGCACTGGCTGAATTCTTGCGCGCCCATCCAGACTATCTCTATGTCCTAGACCCCGTTTTAGTCGCAAATAGCGGCGGTTCATTGGGTGACCAAGCCACATTAGTCAAAGCCTTTGTTGAATTGATTCCTTTAGCGACGCTAATCACGCCCAATACGGTTGAATTAAGAGCTTTAACCGGTCTGGAAGATATTGAACAAGCCACGCAAAAACTGTTTGAAATGGGTGCAAAAGCAGTATTGGTCAAAGGCGGCCATGAAGATACGCCTGATCATATCCGTAATGTGCTCTATGCAGATGGAAAAATGCTTGCAGAAAGCCGCTGTCCACGCTTAGAAGGTCAATATCACGGTTCAGGTTGCTCTTTGGCAAGCTTCATTGCAGGACGTTTGGCACTGGGTGATTCTTTAAAAATTGCCGTTCAACATGCCGAAACCTGGTTGTTTGGCGTACTGAAACAGGCAGAAACCCCTGTACCTAATGGGCAAAAGATTCCAAAACGCTTTTAAGCGCTGCAGAAACCGATCGTTTTTTTAAAAAATTTTCATTAAAAAAGGCGCATCAAGCGCCTTTTTTAGTTCCATCAGATTACTGTGGAATACGTAAAACTTGTCCCGGGAAAATATCATCGGCATTTTTAAGTAACGGACGGTTCGCTTCAAAAATTTTGTTGTACTGGTTCGGATCGCCATAATATTCTTTTGAAATCTTCGACAGGTTATCGCCTGATTTCACAGTATAGAATTTACTTTCTGGTTCCGGTGTTTCCACAGTCATCTGATCATCCACTTTCGCAACATGATCTGTGTTTCCGACCGCCAATACGATCTTTTCTTTATCCGCCTGGCTTTTTACTTGCCCTTTAATTGTTGCGGTATCTGTGCTGCCATTATAGGTCACAGACAAACCTTCAACCCCTAGACCCAAACTCTTGATCAAACCTAATAACTTATTTGCAATCTCTTGAGCTGATGGTTCAGCTGGTGTTGCTGGCGCAGCTTGTGGCTCTGCTGGTGCTGTATTTTTCTTACCGATACCTTTAACAAAATCAAAAAGACCCATTGTTATTACCTCTGTAATTATTAATCTCAAATCGTCAAAATAGACTTACTTTAGTTATACCGAAAAAAATAATCACTCGAGTTTCAATTTAAAGCGGTCTTGTAAATATATGTATATCCACTAAAACTCAGGGTATTTTCTGCTCTTATTCAATAGCCCATAAAAAAGCCACCTGACGGTGGCTTTTTTATCATGCAAGCTGATTAAGCAAGTTTCTTAGTTACGTAATCGATTGCAGATTGAACAGTTGTGATTTCATTTGAATCTTCATCTGGAATCGTGATGTCAAAATCGTTTTCGAAAGACATTACAAGTTCAACCAAATCTAAAGAGTCAGCACCTAAGTCATCCATGAAAGATGCTTCGTTTTTAATCTCTTCAGCACGCATACCTAATTGTTCAGCTACAGCTTGTTTGATGCGTTGTTCGATATCGCTCACAGGAATTCTCCTCATTGCTTGTGGCGTTTTAATTTGCCACTAGTTTAATTGAATATAAAAATTTTTAAAAGTTTATACATCGCCAGTTAGGCCATGTATAGACCACCATTTACGTGTAAAACTGTACCAGTAATGTAACTCGCCTTATCGCTGGCAAGGAAACTCACTGCATCAGCAATATCTTGAGGTTCGCCTAGACGATTTAAAGCTACTTGATCAGTCATTTTTTTACGAATCTCTTCGCTTAACTGATCAGTCATTTCAGTGGCAATGAAACCAGGTGCAACACTGTTCACTGTAATCTGACGGCTCCCCATCTCTTTTGCCAAGCTACGACTGAATGCTTCAATCCCTGCTTTCGCTGCCGAGTAGTTCGCTTGTCCAGGATTGGCAAAATGAGCAACCACTGAACTAATATTAATAATGCGGCCGAAACGTGCTTTGGTCATGCCTTTCAATACACGTTTAGATAAGCGGTATACCGCTTTCAGATGAATATTGAGAATGTCATCCCAGTCATCTTCCGACATACGCAGCAACAAATTATCTTTGGTAATGCCTGCATTGTTGACCAACACTAGCACCGAACCATATTTTTGCTCGATGTCTGAAACCAGTGCATCAATCGCAGCACCATCACGCACATCGAGTACAGCACCTGCACCATGTTCAGCAAAGCTTTCTGTCAGCTTTTGCGCGCCTGCTTCAGAAGTTGCGGTACCAACCACAAAAAAACCGTCTTGAATGAGTTGCTGTGCAATTGCAGCGCCAATACCGCGGCTTGCTCCTGTCACTAACGCAACTTTTCGTTGTTGTGTCATGCAATTTTTCCTTCTGCCACTAACACTGCGTTTAGGGCATCTTCCATACGTGCTTTGCTATCAATGGCAAATGCTTTTTCTATGTCCGGTAATCGCTTGGCAAGATTACTCAATACCGTACCAGGTCCACATTCAACCATGTACTGGATACCCTGATCTTGCAGATATTGCATGGTACGTGTCCATTGAACCGACTGGTACAATTGAGCTGTTAATGCCTGACGTAACTGCGCAACATCTGTCGCGATTTCCGCGTTGACATTTTGTATTACAGGAAGGCATGGTAGCTCAATGGCAGTTTGTTCCAAAGCTTCAGCAAACTTTTCTGCTGCTGGCTTCATCAATGTGCAATGTGAAGGCACTGAAACTGGCAATGCAATCGCTTTACCAGACTGCTCTTTTGCTTCAGCCATCACCTGCTGAACCAACGCAGCGCTACCCGCAATCACAACCTGTCCCTGTGCATTGTAATTTGCAGCTTCAACAGAACCTTGGCCCGCAGCAGAAACCTTTTCACAAAGTTCAACCACTTTGTCATCTGCCAAGCCAAGAATTGCCGCCATTGCACCTTCGCCTTGTGGAACAGCGCTCTGCATTAATTGACCACGTAAATGAACCAGTTTAACCGCATCAGCTAAAGTCATCGCTTCTGCTGCAACAAGCGCACTGTATTCCCCTAAAGAGTGCCCAGCAAGGTACTTTGGCACAATTCCACCCAGTTCTAACCACACACGCCATAAGGCAATACTTGCAGTTAATAACACAGGCTGAGTGTTTTCAGTCTGGTCTAAACCTTCACCGCTCTGGGCAATATGCCAAAGATCAAAACCAAGTGCTGCCGATGCTTCTGCGAATGTGTCTTGAACGACACTAAATTGCTCTGCAAGTTCAGCCAACATACCTGCTTTTTGTGAACCCTGACCAGGAAAAACAAATGCTGTTTTTGTTGCTTGAGCAGCCTGCTCAAGTCGCTTAGTCGACATATAAAAATCCTTAAAATGGTCTATCGCCAATTTCATCAACATGCATGATTCTACATGAGAATGACAACAGACTCTTTTCCGATGCGGCAATTTACCATTGATTAAATCGTTTTTTAATTGCGAAAAACAACAAAAAAGGGAGCTTTCGCTCCCATTTTTTCTATACTTTAAGCTAACGCTTAATGCATATGGTTCAATTATTCAGCATCAGCTGCTTTAGCGAATAATTGACGACCACGGTAGATACCATCTTTAGTCACGTGGTGACGACGATGAGTTTCACCCGTAGTTTGGTCTACAGATAATGCATTCTCGGTTAAAGCGTCATGTGAACGGCGCATGTCACGGCGAGAGCGACTTTTACGGTTTTGCTGAACGGCCATGATGGCTCCTTACAAAGATCGAAAAAATGGATCAGAAACAAATTCAGTTGTCTTAACTCAACATTATATCACAAATTATGAGTTAAGTTTACCCTTCAAACTTGCCAAAACATCAAACGGGTTATCCCGTTTCTCTTCGACAACGTCCTGAATGGCAGGTCGATGCTTATGCTCACAAACATCATGCTTGGGAGATAAAGGCATCAACAATAACAGTTCATCTTCTAGTAGTGCGAGCAAATCAATCGAAGCAGGTGTATCAAAATCACCTTTTTTCGAAGACTCGCTTTCACCTAAAACGATGAAATCAGCATCCTCATCCAAGCGCTCTATCAGTGACTCATCATCGATCAAGGCCAAATGAAAATCTGAAACAAGTTCAGTTTCAACAGTATCCAGACAACGCTGGCATTCCATTGGAACTTTCGTTTCAATACGTCCATCCAGCCATACAATGCGATGATATGCATCCATTGATAGCTTACAGTCTACGTTGATCAATCGATCATTAATTGATCCAACAGCTTCACGAGCGATACGAGCAAAGCGAGACAATGGCAGTGTGCCTGACCATGTAAAGCCCTGTTCAGCCCATTTAAACGGCTCAATCTGTGCCGGAAAGGTATTTGCTGACATAATTAAGGCGGCAATTCTACAAATTCATCGGTACTCTGTCAAAGATTAAGATACAATTTTGCACTTCTTTAGACAGAACTCGGGGTAAATTAAGCAATGCACCTGTTGCAGCCGCAACTTGAAGTAACAACTTCATTACTTGTAAGCACCCATTCAACCTCTGCTCCTGCATTAACGCCAGATCAAGTGCAACGCTCATCTTGGCAAAAGTTAACATCAGAACCAGAACAGGTCGATTGGCTTATTTTACACTTTAATCACTGGTTTTCCCACCATAATGTCACACTAGTTAAAGGTGATTTTGAACCAGAATATTTCCCGGCGGAAAATGGTCAGCCTGCAAGAATCCAGTTTGCCCACGGTTTCTTTAATAGTGCACTGCATGAAATTAGTCACTGGAGCATCTCTGGTGCACAGCGTCGCCTACTCCCTGATCTGGGATACTGGTATGCGCCAGATGGTCGAACTGCTGAACAGCAAGCGCTGTTTGAGCAGGTTGAAATCAAGCCACAAGCCATTGAATGGTTGTTTGCAAAGGCTTTTGGCCGAAAGTTCCGTGTCTCTTTAGATAACTTGACCGGCGATGGCGGTAATGGTCAGCAATTTAAAGATCATGTTTTTGCTCAGCTACAAGATTATTTTTCAGGTGAAGCCAAGTTACCACGCGATGCTACGCATTTTATTCATTACATCTGTCTATGTACCCGTCATGGCCGACCGTTACAACTCGATGAATTTAAACGTGAAGACCTTGATTAAAGGACAAAATTGTCACATCTAATGCTTGCAACTTGACCGCAACCCGCTTCATACTCAATTTAGCCATATAGATCAGGGAGTTCAAAGATGTTGCATTTACATATTCATCCCGAAAATCCACAGGCACGCTTAATCACACAAGCAGTGGAACGTATTCGTGCTGGGGATGTGGTGATTTATCCGACCGATGCAGCCTACGCCATCGGTTGTCAGATCGGAAATAAAAATGCGATGGAACGTATTGCGCAAATTCGTGGTCTGGGGCCAAAGCATCAATATGCCATTATGTGCTGTGACCTCTCTGACATTGCGACCTATGCCAAAGTCGATAATGCCATGTATCGTTTATTAAAAAATAATACACCTGCTGTCACAACGTTTATTTTGCCGGCGACCAGCGAAGTACCAAAACGTTTAATGCATCCGAAGAAAAAAACCATTGGTCTGCGTATTCCAAGTAATCCTGTTGCACAAGCTTTATTAAAAGAACTCGGTGAACCGTTACTGACCAGTACCTTAATCTTGCCGGATCAGAAAGATCCACTGGATGATCCATACGATATTGAAAACCAGTTGGGTAAACGCATTGATGTGTTTATTGACAGTGGTTTCGGAACCTTATCAACCACCAGTATTGTCGACCTGTCAGGAGAGAATCCTGAAATTGTGCGTCGTGGTGTCGGGGATGTCAGTGCTTTTGAATAAGGACTGACACCCGCTCTCTCTAAATCTTAGGCATATGGAAAGTTTGGACATTGCGCCAGAACTTGCTGAGTACTTTGTATTTTCTGGCCAGACATATTAAAAATTTCGATTTCAAATGACAGCCGATCTTCAATTAAAAGCCCATACACCTTGGTTCTTGTGCTTTGTTTAAGCGTCTGAAAGTTTTTTAGAAAGATACAGCTTTGCTGCTGAAGCTGCGCAGCGCTAACCGGGTTATGGCCTTCACCCCGTAATTTCATCTTCACCCTAATCTTCGGGTAGGAATTAACGGCGTGAATATCCATGTTCCACTTCGAAGCCGTCGGGTTGGCGCGATGATTAATCTTGCTGACGATCAATCTGCCTAAATACTGCCTTAACAGTTCTTTTTGAACAGAAGGATTGTTCCAGACAAAAAAACTTCCGATCAGAACAACCGGTAAGGTCAGCATCAGGCTGACAATTATTTTTCTTTTCATTGAAGTGATATACCGCAATATTTCTCATTAAAACGACGAACAACAACTCAGATTTCAAAAAAGTCTGATAACCGCTGTTTCTGGAAACCCTGGGCATCAAAATTTGATGGATTTAACCACTGTAAGTAGCACTGTTGCAGTGCCGGCCACTCCTCATCAATGATTGAAAACCATGCAGTATTGCGGTTACGGCCTTTAGTGATGCGGTCTTGGCGGAATAGCCCCTCATATTGAAAACCAAAGCGTAACGCCGCTGCTTTAGAGGGTGCATTGCAGTCATCACATTTCCACTCTACCCGTCTAAAGCCCTGTTTGAAGCATTGTTGTAACAATAAAAATATGGTTTCAGTCGAGGCTTTGGATTTTTTCATCTGATGTGAGTAGTACACATTACCGATTTCAATCGCCCCGTAGTTTAGTCGTGGATTCAACAGCGCAATCCAGCCCTGAACTTTGCCATTCACTTCAATCAGAAAATGGGTGGAGCCCTGAAAGCCAAATACATCCTCTAAGCTTTGTTTTAGTTGTGCTTTGCTCTCTGGCGCAGAATAAGGTAAATAGGTCCAGCATGCCGCATCAGGCTCAGTTTCTACAGCCTGCCAGATTTCACTGGCAGCCTGATCGGAAATTTTACCGTCAATACGACGTAGTTGAACGTATTTCCCCGCCAGATTTTGCTCAATGGGTAGACAGGGCTGATGATCAATGGCAAAGCCAACACTTTGTCCAAACGGATTTTGTTGCGTTTTTAAATATTTTTTCATGGCAATTTATAATTAAGAAGCAAACATGATTTTCGCTGCTCATTTAAGCATAAGTTTTTTAGCTGACCTAGCTGATCCTACATAAATAGGAAAAATACCCTGAGAAGTTTAAGGTTTTTGTAAGTCAGCAATTTATTAAATTCGGGTTTTCGAGTAGAATGAGCCTGCTCTTGGTAGCATGTGCCTTTCCTGCACAAAAATTATATCTTTTCATGCTTTTGAAAATTCGCGTGGCTTATAACGGTAATGAACCAAATTCTCCCCCAAACTTTGGAGTCCACTCCTTCCATTCGCGTGCTTGACGAGTGGCAAGAAGTCATACCTGAAGATTTGTATATTCCACCTGCCGCGTTTGAAATTTTACTGGAACAGTTTGAAGGGCCGTTGGATTTCCTGATTTACCTGATCCAAAAAAATGGCTTTGATTTATTACAAGTGGATATTTCACCAATTGCCACCCAGTATCTGTCTTATATGGACAGTATGAAATCGTTGAATATTGAACTGACAGCGGATTATATGGTGATGGCCGCGCTTCTGGCCGACCTAAAATCACGCTTGTTATTGCCCAAACCTGCTATTGTCGATCAATTTGAAAAAGATCCAAAACAGGAATTGATTGACCGTCTGGAAACCTATTTACGGATTAAACAGGCTGCCGAACGATTGGGACAAATGCCGATCTTCGAGCGCGATACCTTTAGTGCCAATGTCAGTCTGGGGCATATTGCACCGATTTATGAAGGCTATGATGTCGCCGCCTTACATGATGCATTATTTTGTGTATTTAACCGCCCTGAACCGGTCACGCATGTGGTGGCACAAGAACCCGTCTTGTTAGAAGAACGGATTGCCTTTATTGAAAGCCAGCTCGCATTAGGTGAAGCGTTGAGTTTTATTGAATTATTAAATCCCCAGCAAGGTCGCATGGGGATGGTGGTGACCTTTATGGCCGTACTTGAACTCACACGTCAGCAAAAAATCCAGATTATTCATACTGGTATTGAAGCTCCGTTGACCATTCAGGGAGTTGCCGCATGAGTCTAGATCAGTTAGAACAAAATGAAAGCCTGTCACTTGAAGACATTCATCACGATGTTTTATTACAAATCGAAGCGATCCTGTTCGCCAGTGACTCACCAGTTTCGATTGCCCGTCTAAAAGAAGCCTTTCAAAACCAATATAATAAGCAACAATTGCGGACCTTTGTGCAGCAACTTGCCATGTTGCAGCATGGTCGTTCGATTGAATTGATTGAAACAGCGCAAGGCTTTCGTTTTCAGGTACGCGCCAAATATCGCAATATCATTGCACAAGTCTGGCCGGAACGTCCGACCAAGTTATCACCCTCATTACTCGAAACTGTCGCAGTGATTGCTTATCATCAACCTGTAACCCGTGCCGATATTGAGCAGATTCGTGGTGTCTCTAATAACAGCCAGATTTTAAGAACACTTTTTGACTGGAACTGGATTAAAGAAGCCGGTTTCAGAGATTTACCCGGAAGACCTGCGTTGTTGATTACAACGCCCCAATTTTTAAATGCTTTTGGTTTAGCTTCGCTAGGTCAATTGCCTCCCCTGCAGAACGCCAAGGAAGCATTCATGGCTCTCGATGCACATGCGCCGAAGTCTTGAGAAGGTGAACTGTTGATCATTATGTCTAAGGTTGTGCTGTCATGAGTGAAAAATTACAAAAGGTTTTAGCGAGAGTCGGGCTCGGCTCGCGTCGCTATATGGAGGAAGTCATTGCTGCTGGTCGTGTCAGCATCAATGGTCGTATTGCCCAGGTCGGTGAACGTATCGAACCAGGTGATGAACTTCGTATCGATGGTCGTAAAGTACAGTTCCAGATTGAAGACGAAATCCGTCGTCGTGTGTTGATTTACTATAAGCCAGAAGGTGAAATTTGCTCACGCAATGACCCTGAAAAACGCCCAACCGTATTTGATCATTTACCTCAAATTGCCAATGACCGCTGGGTCATGGTGGGTCGTCTGGACATCAACAGTACAGGTCTGTTGCTATTCACCAATGATGGTGAACTTGCCAACCGTTTAATGCACCCTTCAAACGAAGTTGAGCGTGAATACGCGGTTCGTGTCATGGGTGAAGTGACACCGCAAATTCGCAACAACATGCTCAAAGGTGTTGAGCTTGAAGATGGCCCTGCGAAATTTGAATCTTTCTCTGAAATTGGTGGTGACGGTATCAACCGCTGGTATCAAGTGGTGGTAAAAGAAGGTCGTAACCGCGAAGTACGTCGTATCTTTGAATCACAAAGCCTGAAAGTCAGCCGCTTGTTACGTACCCGTTACGGCACGGTGATTTTACCGCGTGAATTACGTACCGGTCGCTGGATGGAACTGGATAAAACCGATATCGACAATTTGGCTAAATCAGTCGAGTTAAAACCACGTCAAGGGACTGGTCTATTCGGTATGGCAAAACGTCGTACCGAACGTATGGCAGACAAGCCAATGGCTGCACGTCGTGGTGGATATTTACGTCAACAGCGCCGTGATGATGAACAAGATCAATCACAGCAACGTTCAGGCGGGAATAGTAACAATAACAATGGTCGTAAAACCATTGGTTTCAACAAAGGCTTTAAAAAGTTTTAAGCCTGAGGTCTGAAATAAAAAAACGCTCTGATTAGAGCGTTTTTTTATGACTTGATTTTAATGATGGGCAATCCCTTGCGGAATTGCATTCAATAGTTTCTTGGTATATTCATGCTGTGGATGTAAATACAGTTGATCCGAATTGGCGATTTCAACCAGTTCACCATGATTCATCACCATCACCTGATCGGAAATATACTTCACCACCGATAAATCATGTGAAATAAAGATATAGCTCAATCCAAACTCATCCTGTAGATCCTGCAATAAATTCAGCACTTGTGCCTGCACCGATACATCCAGTGCAGAAACCGATTCGTCACAGATCAGGATTTCAGGTTTTAAGGTTAAGCAACGTGCAATCGCAATCCGTTGCCGTTGCCCGCCAGAAAACTCATGTGGATAACGGTCATAAGCCTGCACAGGCAAGCTGACACGCTCTAATAATTCCAAGGCAATTTTCTTACGCTCGGCGTCATTTTGACCAATACCATGAATCCGCATCGGTTCCAATAAAATCTGTCCGATGGTAAAGCGTGGATTGAGTGAGGCATAAGGATTCTGGAAAATGATCTGGATCTTGCGTTGATACTGACAAAACTCTTTCTCGCTCATGGCCAGAATGTCTTTGCCGCCAATCAATGCCTGTCCACCGGTTGCTTGGTGTAAGCGCATCAATAATAAACCGATGGTGGTTTTTCCCGAACCCGACTCCCCCACCAAACCCAAAGTTTTACCTTTGGCCAGTTGAAAGGACACCCCTTTCACGGCCTGAAACTCCTCTCGTCCCCATAAGCCTTTACGGCTATAAAACGATTTTTTCAGGTCTTTGACCTCTAAAATAATCTGTTCATCTCCCTTCAGACCACGAGTACGTTGTTTGAGATTCAGGTCAGATAACTGGCTCACTTCAACCCATTGTCCATGTTCCTGTTTCATAAAGTCACTGGTCACAGGCAAGCGGTAAGGTCGTGAAGCCAACTGCGGACGACAATGCAACAAAGCTTTGGTATAGACATCCTGTGGCCGTTCCAGCACTTGCTCAACAGGACCACATTCCCGAATTTCCCCATGCCGCATGACAATCACCTCATCGGCAATTTCCCCGACCAGTGCCAGATCATGGGTAATAAATAACATCGACATCTGGTGACGTTGTCGTAATGACTCTAGCAAATCAATGATCTGTTTCTGAATAGTCACATCCAAAGCCGTGGTCGGTTCATCCGCAATCAAAAGCTTCGGTTCACAGGCAATAGCCATCGCAATCATGACCCGTTGCTGCTGTCCCCCCGAAAGCTGGCTGGGATAGGCATCAATCTTGGTTTCAGGTGCAGGAATACCAACCTCCCGGAGCAATTCCAATACCCGGGCTCTGGCCTCCTTGCGCCGCATGCCCAGATGAATACGCAGCACTTCGGCAATCTGATCACCGACCGTAAATACCGGATTTAATGAGGACATGGGTTCCTGAAAAATCATGGCAATGTCTTTACCACAAATTTTCCGGATTTCACCTGCTGATAGGTGTAGTAAATCCTTGCCTTCAAACTTGATCAGGCTGCGTTCTGCAATCTGGCTCTGACCTTTTGGCAATAGCCCCATCACCGCAAGAGAGGTCACTGATTTACCGCTGCCGGACTCCCCCACCAAAGCCACGGTTTTATTTTTAGGGATCGAAAATGAAATTCCTTTCACGGTTTCAATCCACTGTTTATTTTCGCCTTTAAAGCTGACCCGAAGATCTTGTACCTGTAATAGCGGTATTTCATTCTGATGTTGCATATTGTTCTCTCCGCTATTTCAACTTAGGATCTAGTGCATCACGTAAAGCATCGGTAAACATCGAGAATGCCGTGACCAGTATCGCCATTGCCATTGATGCGGCTGCCAGCTGCCACCATTTCCCCAGAATCAATTCACTTTGCGCTTCATTCAGCATACTGCCCCACGACACCACACCGACAGGCACACCAAAACCGAGGAAGCTCAGGATTACTTCCGATTTGATAAAAGACACCACCAGAATCGAAATCTGTACCAGTGCAATATGACTCACATTGGGAAAGATATGCACAAACATACGGCGTAAATGACTGACACCAATCGCCTTGGCAGCAAGCACATATTCACGCGACTTGTGTTTCATATACTCGGCACGAATCAGACGAAATACTCCAGTCCAGCCCGTCAAACCGAGAATAAGTACAATCGACAAAATGCCTTTTTGCTGGAGTACTGCGGCAATCGCCAGGACCAGCAACAAATAAGGAATCGAGGTAAAAATGTTGTAAAACCAGTTTAGAATATCATCGACCCAACCGCCAAAATAACCTGCAATCGCCCCCAAAAAAGTCCCGATCACCACGGCCAGCAGCGCCGACAACAAACCAACCAGAATCGACGTTTCCGCTCCTTTAATAGTTTTCAATAGGATATCCTGCCCCCATTTATCGGCCCCAAAGGGCAAGGTGGTTTTTAACTCCAGCTTTTGTTCAAGCAAATGCCCACCCAGTTGCTGATCAATTTGTTGCATATCTTCCGCCAAAGGATCCACCACGCCATAATGATCCACATAACCGCCTTGCTGTTCATTCTGGATCTCGCTGTTGAGCTGGCGGATGACATCTTTTAATGGGTCTACCGGATTTTCTGGTAGCGTTTCGTTAAGCTTCGCCGCTTCCCCAGTTGACGAGGCATCGGCATCTGCGCCTAAAAACGTTGGTGGTGCATAACTGACCGCCACTTCCTTATTCCAGTCCGATGCAATCACACCGGTCATGGATAAGGCCAGCAGGATGAAATAAAACAGCACCACAATAAAGGAAACCACCGCAATACGATCCGACTTCAATCGCTTTAATGCCAGTTGCCATAATCCTGTTGCAGCAGTGGATTCATCAGAAGATGCTTTGCTTTTAAAAATTGTACTTAGCATTGTGCTCTCCTCTACTTCAACTGAACACGAGGATCGAGGAGCTTATAAATCAGATCGGCGATCAGGTTAAAAATCATGGTCATCGCAGCGATATAGACCGTAATTGCCTTGATGACCGGAAAATCGCTACGCTCTACTGCGATAATGATTTCCCGTCCAATTCCCGGGATGCCAAAAAAACGCTCAATCAGGAAGGCACCAATTAACAAAGCCGGTAAACTTGCCATGACTTCGGTCACAATCGGGATGGACGCGTTACGCAGCACATGCACACCCAGTACACGCGATTCGCCCACACCTTTGGCACGTGCGGTACGCACATAATCCTGTTGAATCTCATCCAGCACAAAACTGCGATACAGCCGCAAGGTCGGTGCAATACTTACCACCAGCATAATTAGGATCGGTAATAAGGCGTATTGAAACAGGTTTTCACTGAAATGATCACTCCAGCCCTGCACCGGAAACCAGCTAAGCTGATAGGCCAAAACGTACTGGAAGACAATGATATACACCAGAATACTGATCGACATGCCAATGGTGCACAGCATCATCACCATACGGTCTGTCAGCGAGCCACGCACCGAAGCAACAGCCAGTGCCAAGATAATTGAAATTACGGTTTGTAAAATCGTCAGTGGAATCAATAACGTCAGTGATGGTCCTAAACGGGTCAGAATAATCTGTGAGACCGATTCACCGGTACTCCAGCTGACACCATAATCAAAGCTCAGAATCTGCTTGATAAAAATCCATAGCTGTACGTAGTAAGGTTGATCTACGCCCAACTGTTTACGGATGTTTTCGATTTGCTCCGGGTTAGACATCTTTCCTGCCAGAATGTATGCAGGATCACCCCCCACCCAGTTAAATAAAAAGAAAATCAGCAAAATAACACCCAACATGGTCGGGATCATTTGCCATAGTCTACGCACGACATAAGCAAGCATAATGGCAAATCCTTATTTGACCCGTTGACCGGTAATTTCATTAAAAAATGCTTTGTTATCAGGCTCTCGACCTAAAAAGTCTTTCACCAGTTGGGCTGCATCCTTTTGGCTGCCTTGTGACAGAATGGTTTGACGATAGCGTTGCCCGACGACCGGATTGTTCAGGTTGTCCCCAAAAGCAGATAACATGTCCAGCGCCAGTACTTCAGACCACATATAACCATAGTAGCCAGCCTGATAGCCCATCAAATGCCCGAACTGGCCTGGGAATTCGGTAGTAGGTACATAGCCTAATGCCGTGGCTGACTCCATTTTCTTCCAGACATCCATCGGCTGGACTTTCAAGGCATCGGCACCATGCAAAGCCATGTCGTATTGTGCATACAAGGTCTGACGTGCATAACGCATACCACGTCCATAATTATGGACCGATTTCAAACGGGCAATCAGGGCATCATCTACGCGTGGACAAGCTGGATCACAATAATCCGCCACTTTAGCTAAGGTCTCTTTGCGGCGAGCCCATTCTTCATACATTTGTGAAGGTGCTTCGACAAAATCACGCTCTACCGAGGTTCCTGACTGGCCTGAATAACGAGTTTTCGACAAGATGCCATGTAAGGCATGACCAAACTCATGCACAAAAGTTTCAAGCTCATCACTATTTAAACCTTTACGGTTAAAGTTGGTCACCAGTACAGAAATCGGTTTACGCTTGCTTAAAGTGCTGCCGCCATAGACGCCCCACACCGCTGCATGACCATATTTGCCTTCACGCGGGAATTTATCCATATACAGGCCACCCAGCACTTCGCCAGTTTTCTTGTCTGTCACATCGTAATATTCAACTTCATCCTGCCATGTATCAACTTTGGCGGGTTTAAACTCAATGCCATACAGATCTGAAGAAATCGCAAATAACCATTTTTGCGCGGCTAAAGTTGGAAAATAATCACGCAGTTTTTCCTGATCAATCTGGTATTTAGCTTTACGCAGCTTTTCACTCCAATAGCCCACATTCCAGCGATTGATGTCAGCCTTGTCCAAAGCGATGTTTAATGTTTTGGCTTTAAACGCCCGTAGTTCTTCTACTTCTTTTTGCTCGAGCGGAGCCACCACTTTATGTACATCCGTCAAGAAGCTATTCACGGTTTTTGGTGTTTTTGCCATGCGTTTTTTTAAGGCCAGATCAGCATAACTTGCCTGACCAAACAGCTGTGCCAGTTCATAACGCAAGTCGATAATCTGTTTCAGTAAAACCAGATTCTTTTCCGTACCACGACGAGTAAAGGCGGTTTGATAACGCTTACGGGCAGCATCGCTGTCTGCCAGTTCCATGAAAGGCTGATATTCAGGATATTCAAAGCCTAATAAATAATTACCTTTGTCATTTTTCTTTAACCCTGCAATATAACTGTCAGGTAAGCCCTTTAATTCCGCAGGGGTAAATTCCAGTTTTTCCGGATTATCACGGATATTGCGGGAAAACTCTTGCGAAAGTTTGGTTAGTTCATCAAAAATCGTTTTCACCCGAGCGCGCTTCTCAGGGGCTAATTGCACACCGGTATCTTCAAAGGCATCGAGGATGTCCTGACGATATTTGCGATCAATGGCATCTGCCGCCGTGGTATTTTTAATGCGCTGATACAGTTTCGGATTCTGATAAATTTCAGTTTGCAGCTGGTTCAATTTGACTTCACAATCTTCAGCAGCTTTACGCAGTTTTGCATCCGGATCAACATTACTATATAAGCTGATCGGTCCGGCAAAATCTTCAAAGCTTGCCATCAGTTGATCCCACTCAGCCAAGACTGGTGCGGCATCAGACTGCTGTTTTACTGTTTGTTTTTCAAGTTGAGCAATACGCTGTTGTAATTTTTCCAAGTTGGCATCACACCATTGCGCACTAGCCGCGGTTTTTAAAATAGGTAAGGTGGTTCTTTCAGCCCAGATATTCTGGCTCATGCCGACGGCCGTCATGGATAACAAAGCCAGACTCGATAATTTCAATATTTTTTTCGCCATTCTTTCTCTCCAATTTAATGTGTTGGTTATTTCTTGTCTTGAATATCAATATACATCCACTCTGCAGGCAATATAGGATGCTTTTTATAGCCCAGCACACGAGGCTGTGCGACCACAGTCCGATAACGGGTCGAGACGAATTGTACGGGTGAGTAAAACTCTAAAAGACGTGACATTTTGCGATATAACATATCGCGCTCAGGACCATCTTCCAGTTTCAGGGATTGTTCATATAAACGGTCATATTCTGGTAATTTAAAGCAGGTATGGTTAGTGGCATGAATATTATTACCATAGAACAACTGCATAAAATTATCGGCATCAGGATAGTCAGCAATCCAGGCAGAGGCTTTAAACATGGTCTTACACTGTTTTTCCGCCTTTAAACCTTCCGCGAAAGGAACGGGCTTGGACACCATATTAATTTTGATATTGGTCAGGTCTTTCTTTAATAGCTCGGCCATTTGCATACTACGGGCACTGCTGGTGGATGGCATAAACTCAATCACCAGCGGCTTGCCATCAGGCAGTCTGCGCCAGCCATCGGCCCCGACCTTATAGTGATACCGATCCAGCAACAGATTTGCGGCCTTTACCGAATAAGGAATACTGCTTTTATAATCAGGATCATGCCCCGCGACCCCATAAGGAATCGGTGTTTCCAGTTTTTTGGCATTTCCCTTGGCCAGAATCGCAATCATTTTGTCTTTGGAAATGGCCATTGACATGGCACGACGTAATGCAATTTTATCTTTGCCAAAACCACCAACAACAGGATTCTGGATATTCCAGTAAAGATAATCAATCGACGGATCCGGTATACGCGACAACTGGATTCCCTTCTTGGCCAGCTCGGGTTTTAAGCTGCCATCTTGCTGTAAGGCTTGTGCGGGCAACTCGCCGTCCAGTGTGAATAAATCCAGCCCGTCTTTCTGAAAAGCAAGCCATCCTGATTGTGATTCTTCAATGACACGGATATCAATGACCCCAATCTGCGGCATTTTTTTACCTTGCATCTGCTGGACGATTTTCTGCTCTTCTGGATTGCTGGCCTTAAAATTCCAGGTGAAACCGCGATAATCAGGGTTGGCTTTCAAAATAATCCGTGAACCTGGCGTCCAGTGTGCCAGCACATAAGGGCCTGTTCCGACGGGATGCGCCATGGCATAGCCTGTTGTTTTATCCCGATAATGTTCAATCACTTCACGGGCGACTGCCCCTGTCGGTTGATGGGCAAGCAGCATAGGGAAATTATGATTCGGTTCTTTCAGGCGAATCACTAAGGTATAACGATCCGGTGTCTGTAATCCGGTGATCGGCTGATCGTAGTTAAATTTTCCGGTTTTACTGGCCTGTTGAATTAAAGGATCAATCCCGGCAATTTTATCTTCAAATAACCAACTATTCGGTGAGCGTAAATTCGGGTCCAGTAAGCGCTTATAGGAATAGGCATAATCAGCTGCCGTGAGCTCTCGCGGTTTACCCTTAAAGACAGGATCAGGAGAAAAATAAATCCCTTTCTTCAGCCGTATGGTGTAGGTCAGTCCATCCGCACTCACTTCGGGTAAGGCAGCGGCAGTATTAGGTACCAATTGTGCTGGCGATGCCAGATAGTCATAGGTATAGAGGGTTTCAAAGACAGAATATAAAATATGGGCAGAATATAAATCTTGAGTCGCCACGGGATCAAAGCCCGTTTCTGCCACCGGAAAAGCATATCGCAAGACTTTTTTAGGATCGGCGGGGCTTTTGGCTTGTACTGAGCTGAAGCCTGAACCTAGGGTCGTCCCCAATACCAGTGCCAGTCCTGCACGCAAAATAGAAATTTTAAAATTTTGCTTCATCGTATACACATCACTTATTTTTGATTTGGTGAAGCAATATCAAGGTATTGCCAATTGGTATTCATAATAGGATGAGCCTTAAATCCCTGAACTTCTGGTTGAATCAACCAGTTGCGAATCCGTGTATCCTGTAAAATCCAGATATTATCCGCTTCAATTTGCCGACTCATTTTTTCATAGAATGGCATGCGTTTTTCAGGTGGTTGCTGCATGGCCTGCTTATATAAATTGTCATAAGCAGTAGATTGATAACAGGACTGATTACCGCGTCCAACATTGGGTCCATACAGTAACTGAGTGAAGTTTTCTCCTTCTGGATAGTCGGCATGCCATGCACCACTCCACATCATATATTGACACTGCGTGGCCGCTTTTAGGTTATCGGCAAAATTACTGACTTTAAAATCAGCACGTATCCCGATTGCGTCCAGATTTTTCTTCCATAATTCAGAGTACATCACTGAAGACGAGCCACTTTCAGTATTGATTTTTAAGGTTAAAGCTTTGCCATTAGGTAGGTTACGATAACCATCAGCACCCTTTTTATAACCGAAATGATCCAGTAATTTATTGGCCAATACAGGATTGTAGCCAATGCTACTGCGGTAATCGGGGTTATGCCCACTAATCCCTGCAGGAACCAGCATTTCAGCCTTCACTGCCTGGCCTTTTCGTAATATGCGAATATATTCATTCACATTAAACGACATTGCGATTGCTCGCCTTAAGGCAATTTTGTCTAGACTCTTCCCGCCGACTACCGGATCACGCATATTCAGCATCGAATAGGTAATCTCGGCCTCTTTATTGGCATACAGGCGAATCCCCTGTTTTTTTATGGCGGGCTTGAGTTGATTGTTGTGATCAAGCACTTTAGGAATCGCATTTGAGGTAACTTTGTCAAAATCGAGCTGCTTGGACTGAAATGCTAACCAGCGCGACTGTTCTTCTTCAATAATACTGATATTGACCTTGCCGATTTGTGGCATCTGCTTGCCGCTCATTTCCTTGACCAGTTGGTTGTCCCAGGCCGTGCCCGTCGATTTAAAGTTCCAGACAAAACCCCGGTAATCCGGATTGGCAACCAGTTCGATCTTGCTGCGAGGGACATATTTACTCAGCATATAAGGGCCCGTACCGACAGGATGCATAGCTAAACGATCTTTATAGTATTCAACCACTTCACGTGCAGTTGCCCCAAATGAACTATAAGCGAGAATATAAGGAAAGTTATAATCAGGTTGCGTCAGCGTAAATTGAATCGTATATTTATCGAGTGCCTTGATCCCTTCAATCTTGGCCTCATAATTAAAATTTCCAGTTTTCTTTGCCTGTTCAATCAGCGCATTGGCACCAACAATTTTATTATCAATAAAAGAAAATGATGAAGCATGATTTTTAGGATCTAAAATGCGTTTAATGGAATAAATATAGTCTTCAGCCACCAGCTCCCTGCGCTTACCTTTAAATGCGGGATCATCCGTAAAATAAATACCTGACTTTATTTTAAAGGTATACACCTGTCCATTTTTTTCAATGACTGGTAAGCTTTGTGCAGTTCCAGGCATCAGTTTAACGGGATCTGCCAGATAATCATATTGAACCAGTCTTTCAAAAATAACATCAGCGACATTTCCACTATAGTAGTTGAAGGTTTTAACCATATCAAAACCATCATCTGGCGCCTCAAAAGCAACACGGAGTACTTTGTCAGCTTGAGCTGGTGTTTTTGCATAAACCATGGGCATACATGCAACTACACTGGATAAAACAGTGACCGTAATAAAAATAGACTTCAACTTAATACTCACATCATCGTTTTTTAATAAATACTAGACTTTCGCATAGCATTCAACACCACAACCATTTCTCTTCTTTAGATTAATCTTGAAAAATTTTTATCATAAAATCATTTATTTAATAAAAATTTATCATTTGGAAAAAATTAACCCCAAGAAAGAATGCTTTATCACAAAAAATTAACTAGCGAATTTCGTGCCACTTTTCCAATAAAAAAATAATACTTATTTTTTAACCATAAATATTTTAATGCCATTCCGGTTTTCAGGCATCTTAAATAAAAGTAACTTTCTGCCAAATCATATTTTTTTATATTAATTCCCATTTCCATGAAATCATATTAATAAAATACATGTTTTCTGTGGATAGAGAAGCTTTTGCACTATAAAAAAGCAAAAATAAAACGTTATGATTCATTTTAATGCGTAGGAGAAGAACACATTAATTGGTACTTTATGACAAATACCCCACATTCTTTATTATTTTATGTTTTTAATAATTGGTAAAAATATGAAAAGCTTATAAATAAAAACTAAAACACTTTTACATAATTTATTCTACATTAAGCGAAATCTAAAAATAGGGCTTGGCACAGGTCTTGCTAAAACGGATTTATCTAATTTTAGAGTGGCAAACCATTAGGGGTTCAATAAACAATGAAAAAAGCCAACTTCGCTCAACCTAACGCTACGTCAAAAACGAGCAAAACCCTACTTAAACTGAGTACCTTGAGTTTAAGTATGCTGTGTCTAACCATGGCACATGCTGCCGACGCGGACTCAACAACTGAAGAAAAACCCACCAAGGTGGTTAAGGTCGCCGTGACGGGATCTTCCATCAAAGGCGTTGCAGCTCAAAGTGCCTCGCCGATTACCATTATCAAAGCCGACGACCTTGCTAAACAAGGCGTGACCACCGTTGAAGAAGCGTTAACCAAAGTGAGTGCTAACCAGGCTGGTTTCGCAACCGCCCAAAATGTGGGAGCAAGTAATACCGAAGGTTCATCAGCGAATTTACGTGCTTTAGGTACCGACAAGACTTTGATTTTATTGAATGGTCGCCGTTTAGCGTATAGCCCTTTTAGTACATCAACAACCAACTTGAATATTATTCCAATGGCGATGGTTGATCGTATCGAAATCCTCCGTGATGGCGCTTCTGCAATTTATGGGGCAGATGCGATTGCAGGCGTAATCAATTTTATTACCAAAAAGTCCTTTGAAGGATTAAATATTAGCGCGGGTTTAATCCAGCCTGAAGAAAGTGGCGGTGATAAGCAGGATGTCTCAATATTTGGAGGCTATGGAGATTTAGAGGAACAAGGTTTTAATGTGATGGGCGTCATTGATTACCGCCGTTCAAATGACATTATGGCAAGAGATCGTAAAGCCAGTAAACGAGGGGGGCTTCTTCCGGAATTAGGAATTGATGCAAGTTCAGCCAATGGTTTTCCAGCCAATTTTCGTGATCCGAAAACAGGAAAACTTGGCAACCCTTATGCAAGTACAGCATGTAATAATGCTCCAAATACCGTTTCAGATGGTGAACTGTGCTATCTAAATACTCAAGCATTGATCGGTATCGTTCCAAAATCAGAAACAATTTCTGCACTCGGACGCGGCACGTTCAAATTAAATGACAATTTTAATGCTATTGGTGAATATATTTATTCACGTAACGAAGTTACAACGTCTATTGCCCCTGATGTTTACAGCCGTTCGGTTACGCTTCCCTCAACAAGTCCTTATTACCCAGGAAATGGTATTACCCCTGCTGTCAGTGGTTTAAGTGGCGAACCTTTAGAACTTTATTTACGTTCGCAGGCAGGAAATCGTATATCTAATCCTGTCAATGAATCACATCGAGCACTACTTGCTTTGGAAGGTGAAGCGTATGGATGGGATATCAACACGGGGATTTCCTATGCACGCAGTGAAGCAACAGATGGTTTTGCTGGCGGTTACCTCAATCAGAGCCAAGTACAAGCTGCTTTAAATGCTGGGAAACTGAATCCATTTGGTCCAAGTGCGGATCAAAATATATGGCAATCATTTGAAGTTAAGGGAGATACCAATAAAGGCACCTTAACGGCAACGACATTTGACTTTAATGTCAGTCGTCCAATTTATACCCTTCCCGCTGGTGATGTTGGCTTTGCATTCGGGGGAAGCTTTAGTTCTCAAGACTGGAAAGCAAATGTTAACTCAGAAATTGTAAAACAAGTTCCAGGGAGCGGTATTGATCCAGACAAACCAGAAAGTAAAGGTAAACGCGATATCACAGCTGTTTTTACTGAGCTACATATACCCGTTACCAAAACACTAGAAGCCCAACTTGCTGCCCGTTATGACAAATACAGTGATTTTGGTGATACTTTCAATCCCAAAGTCGCCTTCCGTTGGGAACCTTTAAAACAGTTAATGTTCCGTACATCTTATAGTACAGGTTTCCGTGCACCAAGTCTGTATGACATCAATGCACCTCAGAGTAAGACCTATACTGGAGCGAAATACAATGATCCTGTGCTTTGCCCAAATGGCCAAGCCATCTCAGATCAATATAAGACCGAATGTAATACACAGTTTTATCGTACTCAAGGTGGAACTAAAGGTTTGCAACCGGAAGAATCTACCTCGATCACGGCTGGTTTCGTCGTAGAGCCGATTAAGAATCTTGTTTTCTCTGCCGACTATTACAACATCAAAATCGATGGACTGATTAATAGTATTGGTGAAGCCATGATCTTTGGTGATCCGGAAAAATATGCAGATCGCTTCATTCGTGGAGATGATGGTCGTCTCCAATATATCAATAGTGCATTAACCAATATGGGCGGGGTTAAAACTCAAGGGATTGACCTTGCCCTCAATTATCTCTCCCCAATGACCGTAACAGGTCGCTTTGGCTTTGGAATTGATGGTACCTATCTTATTAATTATGACAGACAAGAAGAAAAAGGCGGAACTTGGGATGGCTATGCAGGCAAGTACGATGATCCTGCAATTTTACGCTGGAAGCATGTTGCAAATGTAAATTGGAGCTACGAAAACTGGAAAATGGTATTCGAGCAAGAATTCTATCGAGGTTATAAAGACCAGAATGAAACGGGGGATGATAAATATGACAATCACCGTGTTAGTGACTACACCCTCTACAACATTTCAGGAACCTATAAAGGCTTTAAAAATCTAGAACTTACTGCAGGTATAAAAAATATATTTGATGCTGAACCATCTGCATCGAATGTATTAGACAACTTCCAATATGGTTATGACCCACGCTATAGCGATGTCACAGGTCGAGCATATTTCCTAAGAGGCACCTACAAATTTTAATACGTTTCGCCACTATGGCATGACTACTGTTCTGTCGTAGTGGTTCACCGTAATCCTCTGATTCATTGAACATTAAAGTGGTCAGTATCAATTTTAAATTGATGCTCTACGCCGAAAAAAGATGAATGCAAGATTACAATTTCAGGAGTAATTATGGGCATCCCCTTTTCTGAGAATGAAAATCAACCTGCCAAACGCCTTGTCGGTATTGGTCTGGTGTTATTTCTACATCTCATTATCGCCTATATTCTGATGACAAGTTTAGCGACTGACTTCATCAAGCCTGTCGATAAGCCTGTAGAACTACAGATTATTCAGGACATCAAACCACCACCTCCGCCAAAACCAGAGGAACCAAAACCTAAAGAAAAGCCACCCGAGCCACCAAAGATGGTTGAGAAAGTGGCCAAGATACCAGACCCACCTAAACAGGTGGAGAAAGTCACACCTGTACAAAAACCGGCACCTGCGCAACCGACCCAAACAGCAGTTGCAACACCGACACCGGCCCCTGCGACACCAAGTCCGAGTCCAGTGGCCGCGCCTGTAGCCCCATCTGCGCCTGCAGCTCCTGCCAAACCCGCAGGGATTTCACGTGGTGTTTCCGAAGGCGAAGCAGGTTGTCAAAAACCCGAATACCCGCGTGAAGCCTTGATGAATGAGGAAGAAGGCACAGTACGTATTCGTGTATTGGTCGATGCCTCAGGCAAGGTGATTGACTCGAAAGTTAAAAAATCGAGTGGCAGTAAAAGCTTAGATAAAGCAGCAATCAAAGCTTACAGCCTGTGTACTTTTAAAGCAGCGATGAAAGACGGTGTACCACAACAAGAATGGTACGAAATCGAATATCCATTCACGATTTCCTAAATAAATGCATTGAACAAACAAATTTTTGGAGAATTTAAAGATGACAAACACAGCAAAACGTATTTCTCGAATCGCAGCAATTGGCCTGATTGCAGGAAGTACCTTACTGCCCGTTGCAACGGTGTGGGCCGATGAAACCACGCAAACCACAGCGGTAACGGCGGTCACGACTGATGCCACGGCACAAGCAAATCCAACACCGCCCCCATTACCGGCAACTGTTGAAAAAGTCCATAATCCTTATGGCCTGGAAGCCCTATGGCGCGAAGGTGACTTAGTCGCGAAATCAACCTTGTTTATCTTGGTGCTGATGTCGATTGGGACATGGTACATCATTCTGTCTAAAGTATTTCAACAAAGTAAAATCAAGCGCCATGCTACAGAAGCTGAACGTAATTTCTGGGAAGCTGAATCATTAAATAGCGCAGCTGAAAGCCTCAATACCAATAGCAGTTATCGCTATATCGCAGAAAAAGGCATTCGTTCAACCAAACACCATGACGGCACCTTATTAGAACGGATCGACTTCAATACCTGGGTGACCATTTCAATTCAACGGGCTATTGAAAAAGTTCAAAGCCATCTGAGCAATGGCCTGGCCTTTTTGGCGACTGTTGGTTCAACCGCACCATTCGTTGGTTTATTTGGAACCGTTTGGGGGATTTACCATGCACTCACTGCGATTGGCATTTCAGGTCAGGCATCGATTGATAAAGTGGCCGGCCCTGTCGGTGAAGCCTTGATTATGACAGCGATTGGTCTTGCGGTCGCAGTACCGGCAGTACTGGGCTACAACTGGTTAACCCGTCGCAATAAAGCAGTCATGGACAATGTTCGTTCTTTTGGCTCAGACCTACATGCCGTACTTCTCAGCGGTGACTTAAACAGTAATCACCCAAACCGTGATTCTAAATAAGGAACACCATTATGGGCATGATGATTAATTCAGATCAAAATGATGATGATGTGATCGGAACGATTAACACCACCCCCTTAGTCGACATCATGCTGGTCCTGCTGATTATCTTTTTAATTACAGTGCCAGTGGTCACACACACCGTTCCGGTAAAACTGCCTGAAGAAAAAAATACACCTTATGCCACCACACCACAAAATATCCAGCTTTCAGTGAATGAAACCGGTGATATTTTCTGGAATGAACAACATGTTGCAAATAAGGAAACCTTACTTGCACGCTTACAGGCTGAAGCACAAGAACGTCCTCAGCCTGAGGTTCATATTCGTGGCGATCAACTGACACATTACGACGCGATTGATCAGGTAATCAGTACAACTCAGCAAGCGGGTATTGGCAAAATTGCATTTGTCACGACCCCACCTGCGACGACACCATAACAGGAGGACTCACCTATGGGTATGAATGTAGGTTCAAAAAATGATGAAGAAGATGTCATGCTCGACGTCAACATGACACCGCTGATTGATGTCATGTTGGTGTTGTTGATTATGTTCATCATCACCATTCCAATTCCAAACAATGCGATTAACATTAATTTGCCAAATGGCACACCACCACCGCCAACGGACCAGAAACCACCTGAGACCATCAATCTGCGGGTCGATGCACAAGGGCATATTTTCTGGAATGATCAGGCAGTGGCTGATCGTCAGGCACTAAAGGTTTTATTTGAATCAGTTGCCCAAAAAGCCGATCAGGATCAAATCAAGTTTAAGCCTGATGCCCAGGCAGAATATAAAAATATCGCCATGGTGATGGCACTCGCTCAACAGAGCAATGTCACCAAAATTAGCATCGTCAGTAATAACTAAAGAATAAAAATAAGAAATTTATCCAATAATGACAAGTTTGCTCCTACGCTAACAAGTTCGCTTGTTAGCTTTTTTTATTTTATTTCACTAATTACAATCGGAATCAGCTTACTACTCACTTTATAGCCTTGAGGTTTATTGTTGCAGGCATCCCCTGTCACGGTGGTTCGAATGACATAAGGTGAATAAGGCATCACATTTAAATAGCCTGAATTATCTCGACCAGTATGACAATCTTCTGCACCTGATTTTTCATCATAACGTCCTTCGTAAGAAGATTCTTCGACTTCTGCAATCAGCTTACTGGTCCATTGATTTAAATAAATCAGACTTTTACTCGATTCAACCGTGCCCTGTCCTGAGCCTGCGCTTTCAATTTCGATCAGTTGAATCGGTTTACCTTTATAAACAGTTGGATGTACTTTAAAACTATTCGATTGACCACCAAACGCTTTCAAGATTCGTGCCTGCTTTAATTTTGGACGGGTTAACACATAGCCAGCCCAAAAATTACGTCCTGCATTTTCAAAACTCACGCCCGATAAATAAGCTTCTTCTCCTGAGATCAGTTTTACGGCTTCAGTCGAGTCAATCTGAATGGCTTGGGGTGGATTGGCATTTGAATCTTGTAAGTTAGTGATCCAACTGATGATGGTTTTATCTGTTGGCACAGCAGCATGAGTTGTCGAAATTAGACCTGACAAGCAGAGGGTTATAAAAATAAAATTCTTTTTATTCATTATGATTTTCCTTTAGAAATAAAACCTGAAAGTAATCTTAGCGGAGTCTTCTCGATCTCTCATCTAATCACAGGAATATCATCTTACTTTTCAAAGATGAAAAGTAACAAAAATCTTTTGTTAGACTGACGGTACGTCCTTGCTACCGCAGTCTAACTTGGCGGCATCCTTGCCGCCCTCCACGATCTCAGATATTTACTAGACCATAAATACCTAAAATTATTTAAACTTTTCCAACTCAATCCATTCTGCTTCAGGAAAATACTTTGCCAAATAAGCTTTTAGATAATCAGCGGTATCTTTTGAAATCACCGGATCTTTCGACTCATCCTTTAAGTTATACACCAAAGCATGCAAACTCAAACCACGTTGCTTTAATGCCTCTAAACTCAACAAAGTATGGTTAATACTTCCCAAACGTCCTGAAGTCACTAAAATCACAGGAAATTGATGCTGAGCGATATAATCAATCGTTAACAATTCTGTTGTTAACGGTACCATCAAACCGCCTGCACCCTCCAATAGCACCACCTCAAACCGCTGAGCCAGTTCTTTGGTCGCTGCTTCAATCTTGGCAAAATCCAGATCACGCCCATCCAGTCGTGTGGCTAAATGCGGCGAGGCAGGATAAGTAAAAATTTCAGGCATGGTCAGCTTTTCATAGTCTTCCTGAAACCAGCCACTGCCCATAATTTCACGGTGTTTTTCGATATCTTCCGAGACATCCACATTCCCCGTCTGCACCAGCTTCTGGGTAATCACACGTCGCCCTTGTTCGGTCCAAAGCTTGGCGAGATAACCTGTGGCATAGGTTTTACCAATTTCGGTATCAATGCCGCTGACAAAATAAATTGCTGCACTCATGCTATTCTCCGTGCAATCACATAAATCGGATGATAAGTCAGGCAGAAACCCTGCTCATCATAAAACTGTTGATAATCTGCATAAAACTTCTGCAAGGATTGCTTGGTCCAGCGATGTGATTTTGCTGTTGCGGTTACCCCAGTCGCTTTCAAATGCTGCAATACCGATTTGGGATGATCAAAATAAACCTGCTTCAGTTCTTGCGCGATGCATAGCACTTCAAAGCCTTGCTGCTGCAACTGCTGTTGCAGCACATCACGATCGATATAATTTAAACCCTGACCTGTCAGCTGCTTAATTTCAGTGAGATTATCAGGCCCAAAGGTAGAAAAGCCGAAATATCCATGAGGGTTTAACGCCACTTGAATCCGTTGTAATAACGCGGGCAGGTCCATCATCCATTGCAAAGCAGAACTGGAAATCACTGCATCCAGACATTGCGGTAACGCCAGTTGCTCAATATCACCGATCAACCAATTAATCTTGTCGACGCTTGAAAAATGCTGCTCGACATCCTCATATAAATCGTTTAAAAACAGCTGTTCAACCTGAAAATGGGGCTGAAACAAATGAGTAAGATTACCCGAACCACAACCAATCTCAAGGACTGAGTCCAAGTTGTGTGGATAATATGCTTTCAGATATTCAAATAATTGCGCACTAATCTGTTTCTGTACCACAGCATGCTCGACATAGCTTTGCCCTGCTTTGGCAAAACGTTGCGCAACCAGTGCTTTATTGATGCTCACAAACACTCCACCAATTGCTCCAATTCATTTTTTTGCACCAAAGAGGTTAAAGAAATGCGTAGGCGTGAACTATTCTGTGGCACTGTTGGTGGACGTACTGGCATGGCATAAAAACCTTGTTGTTGTACATAGCGTGCTTTTTCAATCGCAGCTTGGCTTTCACCTACGATAATTGGAATGATATGACTGCTGGAAGGACTGGAGAAACCTTTTGCAATCACTGCCTGTTGTAAATACTGACTGATCTCAGCCAAGTGCTGACGCTGTGATTGCATGCTCAATACTTTATTAAACATGAAATCTGACCACGCCATCGAGATCGGCGGTAAAGCTGTACTAAAAATCAGTGGGCGCATTTTATTGACCAGATAATCACGGATGATTGAATCACAAATGATATAGCCGCCTACCGAGGCAATTGCTTTACCAAAGGTCCCAACCAAGAAATCAATCTGATCCAACACGCCATATTGTTCAGCACAACCCAGACCTTGCTCACCCCTGACGCCAATTGCATGGGCTTCATCGACATACAACATGGTTTTGGCAAAACGCTGTTTTAACTGCGCCAAAGCAGCTAAATCCGTCTCGTCGCCATCCATACTAAAAATACTTTCGGTCACCACAATAATGCGTTCAACTTGCTCATCTTGATGATACTTTTGCAATAACTGTTCCAGATGCTGCAAATCATTATGTCGATAACGCACATATTGAGCGGTTGATAATCGAATGCCATCAATCATACTGGCATGCACCAGTTTATCGGCCAGAATCACGGCTTTGCTATCACACAAGGCTGGCAAAATACCGATATTCATGTGGTAGCCACTATTAAAGAGTAAGGCCGCACGGCCAAAAGCTTTGCTTAGGCTATTTTCAAATTGTTCATATTCAGCAAAATTACCCGTCAGTAAGCGTGACGAAGATGAACTAAAAAGCGCTCGTTCGATTTTCAGCGTATCAAGAAACTCTTCTCTTAAAGTTAAATCAGCGGCAAGACCTAAATAATCATTGGATGCCAGATTCAACATAGTTCGATCTTGAATGGTGATCCATCGTCCAGATTGCTCATTTGAAGTGAATTGGCGGAAATTACCTTGCTGTTTGAGTTGCTCAAGCTGCTCGGCATAGTGATCAAGCAAGGACATTGCTATTTACTCCTTGCATATTTCTTACCACTTCACTCATCTGTGCTAATAAATAATGGAGTTCATTATCGCTAATCACATACGGTGGCATCACGTAGACCAGTTTCCCAAATGGCCGCACCCAGATACCACGCTCCACAAACTGTTGCTGTAGAGTTTTCATATCTACATTGCGGGTCAGTTCAACCACGCCAATTGCCCCTAAAACCCGTACATCCGCAACGTGGTCAAGCTGTGCCAAACCTGTTAATTGTTCAGCCAGAATCTTTTCAATCCGTTGAATATTGGTTTGCCAGTCCTGTTCCAGCAATAATTGAGTACTTCTTAAAGCAACTGCGCAGGCCAAGGGATTGGCCATAAAGGTTGGGCCATGCATAAATACGCCTGCTTCCCCTCGACTAATGGTTTCAGCCACCTGTTTGGTGGTTAAGGTTGCAGACAGTGTCATATATCCGCCTGTTAAGCCCTTACCCATACACATGATATCGGGTTCAACCTGTGCATGTTCCCAAGCAAACATTTTACCTGTGCGGCCAAAGCCGGTGGCAATCTCATCAAAGATCAACAGCACGTTGTACTGTTCACATAATGCTTTGGCCTGACGTAAATATTCAGGATGATAAAAACGCATGCCGCCTGCACCTTGTACAACTGGCTCGATAATCAGGGCTGCAATACTGTGATGATGCTGTTCAATCTGTTGCTTGAGTTGCTGAATATCCTCAGGATTCCATTCTCCGTCAAAGCGACTTTGTGGCGCAGGTACGAAAATGCGATTGGGTAAACTGGTACCAAAAATCTGATGCATTCCCGTGACTGGATCACACACTGACATTGCATTCCAGGTATCGCCATGATAGCCAGAACGGGTAGTAATAAAATTGGTTTTCTCGGGTTGGTTTAATGCAGTCCAATATTGCACGGCCATTTTTAAGGCGACTTCTACAGCAACAGAACCTGAATCGGCATAGAAAATCTTGTCCAGGCCCGGTGGCGTAATTTTTAATAAGAGTTTGCCCAATTCAATTGCCGGTGCGTGCGTCAGACCGCCAAACATGATATGTGCCATGTTCTGCAATTGATCTGCAACCGCCTGGTTCAGTTCGGGATGGTTATACCCGTGAATCGCACACCACCATGACGACATGCCATCCACCAGAGTCCGACCATCTTCCAGTTCAATAGTTGCACCATAGGCACGTTTCACTTTAAAAGTTGGCAGTGGATTTAACATCGAAGTATAGGGATGCCATATATGTTCTAAATCAAATAAATCGGTCATCCTTTACCTCATTTGCTGCTGTTTCAAAATTTACCATTTGCCTGATCACACTTTTCGATACTCGGAAATGTCATCTGCAACCTGCGTGGTATAAATAAAATACAAGGCTTCGTACACTTGATCAAAAGAAAAAATGAAAGAAGTGAACAGGTTTTGCAGATGACAAATGGTTTTGCCTACTTTTCCCGAAAGAAAAGTGGGTCGCCGAAGGCATATCCTGAAAATGGATGAGTACTCGGCACGATTCCGTTAGATCTATAAAATAGGTTTTATCTTAAACTTGTCAAAATCTAAAATATATTGCGAGAACTTTCAATTCAAGCAAGATTAAACTGTCTACTGAATAAAATCTTCAATTATTTGCACAGTCTGCTCTACCATAAAGCACGGAAAACCATGCGAGGCTCCTTCAATAGAAATAACAGATAAATTTTTTGCAGCTAAATCATCAATATTTCGGATAACTTGGTAAGGAACTAAAGCATCATGCTCTGCAAAGACATGCAACTGCTTACCTTGATAATTTTCATACAACTCAACCAAGTTCAATTGCTCCAGTAACTGTAATCCCTGCCGAAGCAAGGCAATCGACTGTGGACGAATCAATTTTTGCATCCCCACAAAATCTTTCTTTGCAGAATTTGCACCTTGACAGACCAACAACCCAAAACGCTTTAAAGTACTAATCGCATCCTGTTCAAATGACTTTTTGAACTGCATAAAGGTTTCCACAGGCATAGCAGTGCTCCAATCTGCTTGTGCTACAAAACATGGATTTGACGCTAAAGTAATTAAAACTTTCTGCTCAGCATATTGTTGTTGGATCTGATCGACCAGTAAAGTCGCCAGTTGTCCGCCAAGCGACCACCCAACAATCACATCGAACTTCACTGCATGTTCGACCTGCTGTTGTAAAATATCCTCATCCAGCGCATTAAAGATATTGATTCGCTCAACGCGATGTCCCTTTTGTTCTAAAGCCTCATGTAAGGGTTTTAATAATTCGGTACCACCACCCCAGCCGGTAATCAATAAAATCTTATAGGTCACGCGCTTGCTCAATTCCAAAAACTTCAACGCAGTATACCCCGATTAATACTGCTCATTATTTTCCAAATCTACCAAAAGCTGCGCTGGAATCACCTGCGCCCAATGCTGCTTAAACTGTCGATGGACTTGATCAATCTCAAAGGTACTGTTTCTTGCAACCTGTTGTGCATGCGCAATATCTTTAGCTCGCGTGTAGGCAAGTAAATAATCGTCGCCATTCAGTTCAAGTTGAAACCAAGATTCAACGGTTACCCCTTCAGCTTGCAGTGTTTGAATCGCTTCGGCTTTACGTTGTTGAATTTCACGTTGCCAGACTTCGACATCGGCCATGCTATTGGCTTTTAATTTAATCAGGACTGCACCAACCTCCATTAATTTTCCTTTTCTTTTTTAATCATCATTCGGTTTAAATATATAAAGCAGATCAAAATCCTGTAAAGAATTTTCTACCACATCCAATCTCTAAATTTGCTAAAGTAGGTTCTATTACACTTTGAGATCAACATGATGAATACGATAAAGTCCAAAGTTCTCGTTATATGTAGCTCACTTTTTTTACTCAGCGCACCGATGCTCAGTAGTGCACAAAGTACCTTATTTTCAAAACAAGATACTGCACAAAAAGAATGGGTTGGGAAATCTGCACCGGATTTCAAACTGCAGGACCAGAGTGGTAAATGGCATACATTGAGCCAATATAAAGGCAAATGGGTGGTGCTCTATTTCTATCCAAAAGATAATACGGCGGGTTGTACCCAAGAAGCCAATCAATTTAAATCACTCTATCCTCAATTTACCAAATCAAATGCTGTGGTGCTGGGTGTCAGTCTGGATGATGTTGCCTCACATCAAAAATTCTCGGAAAAACTCGGCCTGCCCTTCCCGATTCTTGCCGATGATCAGGGTGAACTGGCAACTAAATTTGGCATCGTCCGAAACCTGGGTATTACTAAAATTGCCAAACGCGAGAGTTTTTTGATTAATCCCCAAGGTGCCGTGATGTATCACTACACCAGCGTGAATACGCAAACTCATGCCGATCAGGTCTTGAAAGATCTCAAAACTTTACAAAGCAAATAATTGCGTTGAAGATTCTGAGTCAGCTTAATGAGTAATAATATGCCTAGCTATTTAAAGTCTAGGCATTTTTATACTCACTTAAAAATCAATGCCATTGGAATCATCAATCGGATTCTGATCCAGTGTAAATACAGTACGCTGATAAGGAATGCCTTCCAGATCATAGACCTGATAAACACAATCAAATAACAGCTGTAGGTCTTCACTACGATCCATTGCCCGTGCGGTCAGAAAGATTGGGCTGACAGCTCCATTATCCAGAATCGGAATGTAATTGAGATGGGGAAAACGAATAGTATCGGCACTGGCAGGAATCACACACAAACCTTCACCTGCCGCTACTAGACCTAAAGCCAGTTGGATTTCCCGTATCTCATGCATATTTTTGGGGACCAGGCTATGCTCGGCAAAAATATTCAGCAGTTGAGTCGAAAAATTAGGCTTTGGAGATGTGGGATACATAAACATCTTTTCATCAATCAGATCAGCCAGATAGACTCCTTCCGTCCGCTGCGCAATCGGATGGCTGGTATGCGCCGCCACCACCAGACGTTCCTTACGCAATAAAATTCGCCTAACCGCAGGATCACTAATCCGCAATCGCCCAAAGCCCACATCAATGCGACCTTCCTTTAAGGCTTGCACTTGTTCTGTGGTGCTCATTTCCACCAGTTGAATATTAAGATGCGGCTGCTGTTGCCTGAATAAATAAATGATCCGTGGCAATAGGCCATATAGCAACGACCCGACAAAACCAATGGTAACACTGCGTTCAATCAGTCCAATCCGTTTCGCCATACTTTTAATTTCTTCAGCATTAGACAAAAGTTTAATCGCATGCTGATAAAAGAAATGTCCGGCAGGTGTGGTTTGTAGAGGTCGACTACCGCGCTCAAACAGTTGAATACCCAACTCACTTTCCAGATTTTGAATCTGCCGGCTCAAAGGAGGTTGAGCAATAAATAGTTTTTCTGCAGCTTTAGTGAAGCTTTGCTCTTCAACGACTGCAACAAAATACCGTAAATGACGTAATTCCATGAGGTTTCCATACCTTTAAGATATATAAAAATATAAATTCAGTCTTAGACAGAGTTTACTCATTCTTTTAAGGTATAGACAAGAGATAAACCGATGAAGTTATGAATCGCTTCCGCTAGATTCCAGCTGCCCATATTCATTCTTATCGGTTCAAGCCACCACACTCGCTACATTCAACTTATTAGGATATCGAGACGCTTTAAGCGCAACTCGATGACTTCCGCAGTTTTGGAAAGTCGGAGAACGGACATGCCACGTATTCCTGTAATCAATACCAGCCATCTAGACCGCATTGATGAGTTACTGGTCGATAATATCGACACGGGTGAATTTAAACTTCATCGTTCAGTGTTTACCGATCAAGCCCTATTTGATCTTGAAATGAAATACATTTTCGAAGGCAATTGGGTGTATCTGGCCCATGAAAGCCAAATTCCCAATAACAACGATTTCTACACCACACACATTGGTCGTCAACCTGTCATCATCGCCCGCAACCGTAACGGCGAACTGAATGCCATGATCAATGCCTGTTCGCATCGTGGTGCCCAACTTTGCCGCCATAAGCGCGGTAACAAAGCCACTTACACTTGCCCTTTCCATGGTTGGACCTTTAACAACTCAGGCAAACTCCTCAAAGTCAAAGACCCAAGTGAAGCAGGTTATTCGGACTGCTTTAATCAAGATGGTTCACATGACCTGAAAAAAGTCGCACGTTTTGAAAACTACAAAGGCTTCTTGTTTGGCAGTCTCAATCCAGATGTACCCTCACTTGAAGAATTCTTGGGTGAAACCAGCAAAATCATCGACATGATTGTTGATCAATCCGAACATGGTCTGGAGGTACTACGTGGCACATCATCCTATACCTATGAAGGTAATTGGAAACTCACCGCTGAAAATGGGGCTGATGGCTATCACGTTTCAGCGGTACACTGGAACTATGCTGCCACCACACAACACCGCAAAGAGACGCAAGCTGCCGATAATATTCGGGCCATGAGCGCGGGTTCTTGGGGCAAGCAAGGTGGCGGTTCTTATGGTTTTGAAAATGGTCATATGTTGCTGTGGACACAATGGGCCAATCCAGAAGACCGTCCGAACTTCCCGAAAGCAGATGAATATACCGAGAAATACGGTGCAGCCATGTCGAAATGGATGATCGAACGCTCGCGTAATCTGTGCCTGTATCCAAACGTATATTTAATGGATCAGTTCGGTTCGCAAATTCGGGTATTACGTCCTATCTCAGTCGATCGCACTGAAGTCACGATTTACTGTATTGCGCCAAAAGGTGAAGCCCCAGAGGCACGTGCGCGTCGTATTCGTCAATACGAAGATTTCTTTAATGCCTCAGGCATGGCCACTCCCGATGACCTGGAAGAATTCCGTGCCTGTCAGGCCGGTTATGCCGGGATCGCACTGGAATGGAATGACATGTGTCGTGGTTCCAAACACTGGATTTATGGTCCTGATGAGGCTGCCAATGAAATTGGTTTAAAACCCATGCTCAGTGGGATTAAAACCGAAGATGAAGGACTTTATCTTGCCCAGCATCAATATTGGTTAAAAACCATGAAACATGCGATTGCATCAGAGAAACAAATTGCTGATCAGGGAGAAACAGCATGAGTGGCCAAGACAACCTAACTTTAGAAAATATTGCTCAGTTTCTCTATCGTGAGGCGCGCTTTTTAGATGATGAACAATGGGATGACTGGCTGAATTGCTATGCAACTGAGGCCAGTTTCTGGATGCCGGCATGGGATGACAATGACCAGCTCACGCAGGATCCACAGTCTGAAATTTCCCTGATTTATTACCCGGATCGTCAAGGACTGGAAGACCGTGTGTTCCGGATCAAGACCGAACGCTCTTCTGCCACCATGCCTGATACGCGTACTTGCCACAATATTGCCAATGTTGAAATCGTAGAACGCGACGGCGATAAAGTCACCGTCCGCTTCAACTGGAATACCTTGAGCTTCCGCTATAAAAGCACCTATAGCTACTTTGGCATGTCACGTTATGTGATCGATTGTTCTGGTGATCAGCCCAAAATCTTGAGCAAGTATGTCGTTTTGAAAAATGACTATATCAATCAAGTGATTGATATCTACCACCTGTAAAAATAGCTCTCCTCAGCCAAACGGACTGTTGGCTGAGGATAAAAGTTTCAAATATTTTGTAGGATACATGCCATGTCAAACCACAATATCGCACTTCAATTTGAAGATGGTGTGACACGTTTTATCAGTGTCGCTCAAGGTGAAACCCTGTCCGATGCTGCTTATCGCCAAAAAATTAATATCCCGTTGGACTGCCGTGACGGTGCCTGTGGTACTTGCCGTGCATTCTGCGAATCTGGCAGTTATGACATGCCGGAAGAAAGCTATATCGAAGATGCCCTCACCCCAGAAGAAGCAGAGCAAGGCTATATTCTGGCGTGCCAATGCCGCCCAAGTTCAGATGCCGTATTCCAGATTCAGGCTTCATCTGATGTCTGTAAAACCGAAATTCATGCTTTCCAAGGCACATTGGCTCGGGTCGAAAATCTTTCTGACTCGACCATTACTTTTGATATCCAGCTGGATGAAGGTCAGCCCGATATTCATTTCCTTGCAGGACAATATGTCAATGTCGCTATTCCTGAAACAGGTGAAACCCGTTCATATTCATTTAGCTCAAAGCCGGGCAATCGCTTAACAGGTTTTGTGGTGCGTAATGTCCCAAATGGTAAAATGAGCGATTTCTTAAGCAAGACCGCACAAGCGGGCGATAAAATGACCTTTACCGGTCCTTTCGGTAGCTTTTATCTACGCAATGTAACGCGACCTGTGCTGATGCTGGCAGGTGGTACTGGTATTGCGCCTTTTATGTCGATGCTACAGGTGCTGGAAGAAAAAGGTTCTAACCAACCTGTACGTTTAGTGTTTGGCGTGACCAACGACTTTGATCTGGTGGCTTTAGAAAAACTGAATGAGTTGCAGGCGAAATCTCCCTGGTTTGAATATCGGACCGTGGTTGCTCATCCTGACAGTCAGCATGCGCGTAAAGGTTATGTCACAGGCCATATCGAATCTGAATGGCTAAACAGTGGCGATGTTGATGTGTATCTGTGTGGTCCTGTACCGATGGTCGAAGCCGTCCGTGGCTGGTTAGATGCTGAACAGATCAAACCTGCCAACTTCCTGTTTGAGAAATTCTCAGCAAACTAATTCAAGGTGAGAAAGTTATCCATGTCAAACCTGCAAAGATTTAGCGATAAAGTGGTGATTGTCACAGGTAGTGCTCAAGGCATTGGTCGTGGGGTGGCGCTACAACTGGCGGCGGAAGGTGCACAACTGGTTCTGGCCGACCTTTCCAATTATGTGCAGGAGGTACTGAACGAAGTCAAAGCCATAGGTGCTGAGGCCATTACGGTTCAAGCCGATCTGGAAAGCTTTGCAGGTGCACAAAGCGTCGTTAGCAGAGCCATTGAATATTTTGGCCGGGTCGATGTGCTGATCAACAATGTCGGTGGTGCAATCTGGATGAAACCTTTTCAGGAATTCTCTGAAGAGGAAATTATCAAGGAAGTGAATCGCTCGTTGTTTCCAACGTTATGGTGCTGCCGAGCGGTCTTGCCTGCAATGATTCAGCAACAGGCTGGTGTGATCGTCAATGTTTCATCGATTGCGACTCGCGGCATTAACAGAATTCCCTACTCTGCCGCTAAAGGTGGCGTCAACGCACTGACAGCGTCGCTGGCCTTTGAACATGCCAAAGATAGAATTCGTGTCAATGCCATCGCTACAGGTGGCACCGAAGCCCCACCACGTAAAGTGCCACGCAATAACAATCCACTCAGTCAAAATGAAAAAGACTGGATGCAACAAGTGGTGGATCAAACCATAGATCGCACCTTCATGGGCCGTTATGGCAGTATTGAGGAACAAGTCAAAGCCATTGTCTTCGTTGCCTCCGATGATGCCTCTTATATCACCGGCAGCGTCATTCCCGTGGGAGGTGGAGATCAGGGTTAAGCCTGATCTTTTGTATTTCAGATAAAGTACCGGATGTGCATGGAGGCCATCACCCAATGACAACTTTACTCAAAACATTAAAACGAGATTGGTCCATTTCAGCTACGGTTGCTGGTTTTCTTGCAGTTCTGATTTCTTATTCAGGACCACTCATTATCTTTTTTCAGGCGGCGCAACGTGCCCATGTCTCAACCGAGATGATGGTGTCATGGATCTGGGGCATTTCGATTGGTGCTGCGGTAGCGGGGATTTATCTCTCGATAAAATATAAAACCCCAGTCATTACCGCATGGTCTGCACCCGGTACCGCCTTATTGGTAACGCTATTTCCTGACATTTCACTGAATGAAGCGGTTGCTGCCTATATCACCTCCGCCATCGTGATTTTTCTGATTGGGATTACAGGCTGTTTCGACAAACTACTGAAATGGATTCCGCAAGATGTTGCTGCAGGGATGATGGCGGGAATCCTGTTCCAGTTTGGCATCAATCTGTTTACGGCTTCAGATCATATGCCGCTGATTGTGTTTAGCATGCTGATTGTGTTCTTGGTCGCTAAAAGGCTGATGCCGCGCTACACCATGATTTGGGTGTTAGCTGCTGGAGTTTTATTAAGCCTCATTTTAGGCAAAATGAATCCGGTTGATGTGAGTTTTAGTTTAGCTATTCCGCAGTGGATTAGCCCAGAATGGACATGGAACTCAACACTCAACCTCGCTGTTCCTCTCATTTTAGTCAGTCTAACCGGCCAGTTTTTACCAGGTATGGCGATCATGAAACTGAGTGGCTATGACACGCCTGCCAAACCCATTATCAGTGCTACCAGTATTGCCTCTCTTGCTGTGGCTTGTGTTGGTGGAATTACCATCGTCCTCGCTTCGATTACAGCGGCCTTGTGTATGGGCAAAGATGCACATGAACTGAAAGAAAAACGCTATATCGCAGGGATTGCCAACGGGATTTTTTATATTCTCGGCGGACTGTTTGCAGGCAGTCTTGTGATGCTGTTTAGTTTGCTGCCTAAAGAGCTGGTTGCGGCTTTGGCTGGTCTCGCCTTACTCGGCGCAATTGCAACCAATATCACCGCTGCCATGCAGAATCCTCAACACCGTGATGCTGCACTGATTACTTTTCTGGCAACCGCTTCTGGCATGCATTTTCTAGGCTTAAGTTCAGTCTTCTGGGGGATTTGTATTGGCGTTATTGCTCATCTTATTCTCACACCAAGTAAACAGCCTGTTGCGTCTTAACAACTTCCATATCTCCTCTTTTTACGACTTCCCCCCTCATGTGATTAGAAAACCTGAGCAATATTCAGGTTTTCTTTTTTGTATTTTAAAATACCCACGACCCAATAAATGCCTGAATGATAAATCCGCAATTATTCGGCCTTTTAAACCTGACTAAAATAAGCCATTTTTTTAATAAGAACCTTATTTATTCACTTATGATTATTCATCCAAAAATATTTAAAAACGCCCCTTTAAAATAACTATTATTCTCGTATTTTAATATTTAACACTAATTCACCCTTTTATGCCGCAGCATAAAAACATAAATTAAAAATAATATTTTTCAAATATTTAAGCAGCAAAAATCACAATACCTTAAAGACATAAAGATATATCAATTAGGTTTTTGACTCTACCCCGATAACAAAATAGCTTAATAAAAAATAACTCGATACTTCACAAATTGGAGGTGAAGCAATGGACACAAACAAGGTCAATATTAATGACATTATTGATAAAGCCCGTTTTACGGCATTTCACTGGAAGGTTTTAATCTGGTGCCTGATCATTATTATTTTTGACGGTTATGATCTGGTTATTTACGGCGTCGCCTTACCCCTGCTGATGCAGCAATGGTCACTGACTGCCGTGCAAGCAGGATTGCTTGCCAGTGCAGCGTTGTTCGGAATGATGTTTGGTGCCATGATTTTTGGCACACTCTCAGACAAACTCGGTCGTAAAAAAACCATTCTGATCTGTGTCACTTTATTTAGTGGCTTTACTTTCTTAGGTGCTTTTGCGAAAAGCCCCACTGAATTTGCCATTTTACGTTTTATCGCAGGGCTTGGCATTGGTGGTGTGATGCCAAACGTTGTCGCATTGATGACCGAATATGCGCCGAAAAAAATCCGCAGTACCTTAGTCGCACTGATGTTTAGCGGCTATGCCATTGGCGGCATGAGTTCTGCCTTACTGGGTGCATGGTTAGTCAAAGATATGGGCTGGCAGATCATGTTTTTAATTGCGGGCATTCCGCTGTTACTGTTGCCTGTAATCTGGAAATTCCTGCCTGAATCTCTGGCATTTTTAGTGAAATCGAACCATCATGATCAGGCCAAAATGATTGTCACTAAAATTTCACCTGAAACTGAATTAACCGACAACTCAGCGCTGGTTCTAAATGAAAGTACCAGCACTGATGCCCCTGTTCGTGCCCTATTCCAGCAAGGTCGTAGCTTTAGCACCTTTATGTTCTGGATTGCCTTCTTTATGTGTCTGTTGATGGTCTATGCGCTAGGTAGCTGGTTACCAAAACTGATGCTACAGGCGGGCTATTCATTAGGTGCCAGTATGCTGTTCCTGTTTGCACTGAATATTGGCGGCATGGTCGGTGCAATTGGCGGGGGCGCATTAGCGGATAAATTCCATTTAAAACCCGTGATTACCAGCATGTTTGTGATCGGTGCTGCTGCCCTGATCTTACTGGGTTTCAATAGCCCACAATTTATCTTGTATAGCCTGATTGCAATTGCTGGTGCCGCAACCATTGGCTCACAAATTTTGCTCTATACCTTTGTGGCCCAATTCTACCCTACCGCAGTACGTTCAACCGGTATGGGTTGGGCCTCAGGCATTGGTCGAATTGGTGCCATCATCGGTCCTGTGTTAACCGGTGCTTTACTCACCTTTGAATTGCCCCATCAAATGAATTTTCTCGCCATCGCGATTCCCGGCATTATCGCGGCACTCGCCATCTTCCTGGTGAATTTAAAAGTCTCTGTTGCAGCTCAACCCGCGACCCGTTTTAACTCCCAACCTTCATTGACTCAGCAATAAAACTACGTGCACCGAGGACGGGTGCACTGACTTCGGATATGGATTATGAAATTATTACAGTACTTTTCCCCTTCGCACTTAACGATTGCAACCTTATTGGCAATGGGCGGCCTGGCTTGCCCAATGGTTTTTGCTGCCGAGATGACCCAGCCCGCTCAGGATGAATGGAAATTTACCCTGAAAAATGCCTATATCAATCGCAACTATGACAACCCAAGCCTGAAAGATACCGGAAGCTGGTCACAAGCGGCGTCTTTATTCTACAAATCCAATATGCAGGATACGCCACTGCAAATCGCAGACAAAGCCATCACCATTGGGGCGGATGCTTCGGTACAATATGCAGTCCGTTTAAGCAAGGATAAGCATGTGGCGGATACGGTGTTGCCCTTTGACACCCAAACCCAATCACAAGCCTCTGATTATTTAAAATATGGTGCGACCCTGAAACTGGGCTATGACAAAACACTGCTCAGTGTCGGTGAACTCTGGCTGGATTTGCCTGTAACCGCAGTAGATGCCAGTCGTCAGTTATTGGCTTCCTATTGGGGCACCAATTTAAAGTCACAGCTTTCTGATCAGCTCTATACCGAAATAGGCCGAGTCACCAAAGTATCGCCACGCAACGAAGAAGATTTTAAAAAGTTCTCCTTTACCGCGAATGGCAAAACCGTTTATTCGGATGGTCTAAATTATCTGGATCTGCGTTATCAACTGACACCTTCATTGAAGGCCGAATACTACTTCGGTAATTTAGAAGACCTCTACAATAAACACTATGTCGGGCTAGAGCATACCTGGAAACAACCCGGCTTCACCCTGAACTCCAAGTTTAAATACTTCAATGCCAAAAATGACGGTAGCAACTTTGATATTGATGCGCAAAATATTGGTGTTCTGGAAATGCTAAAAGTGAATCATCAGTCTTTTGGTTTGGGCTATCAACAGATTATCGGGGAGTCTGCTTATCCTTTACCTGATGGTTTCCTGCCTGAAACCTATTTTATCAACTGGAATGCCACAGGTTTCTTTAAAAAGAATGAAAAGTCTTATCACTTGATGTATGGCTATGATTTTAACGACTATGTGCCTGGGCTGAATGCGATGGTGAAATATGTCTATGGACATGACTTTAAGGCAGCCAATGGTGAGAAAAACCATGAGACCGAGTCCAATCTTATTGTGAATTATGCCTTTCAGCAGCCGTATCTCAAAGGCTTTGCTTTGCAATACATCCGCATTGACTATGATGTGAAACATGGTAATGACTTTGGTGAAGACCGCTTATTTGTGAACTATAGTAAAAAATTCTAAGTCTTATATTTCTTCCTCACAAAAAAAGAGAACTTCAGATGAAGTTCTCTTTTGCAGCACACATTCAAACGGCTCAATTAGATTTGTGATTGAATATAATTCTGCAAACCGATCAATTCAATTAAACGTAATTGCTTTTCTAACCAGTAGGTATGATCTTCTTCTGTATCAGAAAGCTGCTGACGCAACATATCACGGCTAATGTAATCGCCTTTATCTTCACACAGTTTAATACCCACTGCCAGTTTTTCACGGACATGGTATTCAAGTGCCAAATCCGCCTTTAAGCAGCTGACAACATCCGTACCGACATTAATGTCTTCACGGTTCATATTCGGTTGAGCACCAAGGAACAGAACACGACGAATAATGGCATCGGCATGAGATGCTTCTTCCTGCATTTCATGGTCAATACGCTCATAGATCTTGTTCAGGCCCCAATCTTCGTACATTCTTGAATGAATTAAATATTGATCACGAGCAGCCAATTCACCGCCAATGAGCATATTTAAATAGTCGATGACTTCTGGATTGCCACGCATAATACTTACTCCTATCGAATGACAATATTATGGCCAAGTTATAATGGAATTGCAAAAATAAAAGTGTGTAAGTTTATGATTTTTATAAAATTAAAATGAGAAACATACGCATTTACAGTTCTGGTTAGCCGAATTTATCTAAATAAAATAAGCCTTTGCATATCATTTATTGCTTTAAAAATGGATAATTCTATTGAAAATCATTTGTTTGATTTTTTGTAACGATTAGCAATGCTTCTTATTTCGCCGAAGTTTTGATCAAAAAAGCCTAAAAAATGACTGCCCAGCAGTTGTTTGTTTAAGCAAAATTCGGTAAATAACAGCAATCACAAAAACATAATGTGGAAACCACAATGGATAAAAGTAAACCGATTTTGGTCACTGGCGCGACGGGTTATATTGCAGGCTGGATTATTGAACGCCTGCTCAAGCAAGGTTATACGGTTCATGCCACAGTGCGTGATCCATCAAAGAAAAACAAGATCCAGCATCTCTATGATCTGGCAGAGCAATCTTCCGGGCACATCCAGTTTTTCAAAGCAGATTTGCTTGAATCAGGTTCATTTGATGAAGCGATGAAAGATTGCGAGATCGTGATTCATACCGCATCACCTTTCGTTGTCACCAATTATAAAGATGCCGTTAAAGATATCATTGAGCCTGCGGTGAAAGGCACAGAAAATGTTTTGAACAGTGTTAATCGCACTGAATCGGTTAAACGTGTCGTACTCACTTCAAGCATTGCCTCAACCTATGGCGATGCAGTTGAGATTCAAGACACTGCCAATAATGAATTTGATGAAAATCACTGGAACACCACCAGTAGCGAAACACATCAGCCTTATCCTTATTCCAAAGTCATGGCCGAACGCAAAGCCTGGGAAATGGTAGAACAGCAAGATCGTTGGGATCTGGTGTGCATTAACCCCGCTTTAGTGATGGGACCATCCCTCACCGATGCCAGCCAGTCAGGCAGTATTGAAGTGTTACAACAGTTTGGTAATGGTACCACCTTGTTTGGTGTACCACCGATGTGGAATGGCATTGTTGATGTCCGTGATGTGGCAGATGCCCATGTCGCCGCTGCATTGAATCCGGAAGCACACGGTCGTTATATCATTTGTGGTGGCACACTCAGCTTATTGGACATGGGCAAAGCACTTACTCAGAAGTTTGGCTATAAGTTTCCCTTCCCGCATTTTACTGTGCCAAAAACTGCCTTTGCTTTTGTCGCGCCAGTCCTCGGCCATTCACGTGAATTTGTAAAATTGAATATGGGCTATCCGATTTATTTTAATGCGCAACGCAGTGTCAAAGAGCTGGGCATTGAATATCGCGATGTGCGAGAAAGTGTCTGTGAACATTTCCAGCAATTGCTGGATGATGGCATTGTAAAAAAATATATTTAATACAAGAAAAAGGCGGCATTGATGCCGCCTTTTTATCAATTCGCACTGATTCAAAATTTAAATCAAGAATCTATGCTTCATACTGTTGCAAGAACTCTAAAAACTCTTGTTCATTCATTACCCGAATTTCCAGTTTCTGCGCTTTATCCAGCTTACTACCGGCTTTCTCACCCGCAACCACACATTTGGTTTTGCTAGACACACTGCCACTGACACGGGCACCTAAAGCTTGCAGCTTTTGTGTCGCCTCATCACGTCCCATGCTTTCCAGCGTTCCAGTCACCACCCAGCTCTCACCATTCAATGGTTGACGCGTTGGTGCACTCGGTGCATCCCAATGAATACCCGCAGCCATTAAACGATCCAGTACCTCAATGTTATGCGGTGCCTGAAAGAAATCAGCAATCCATTCTGCGGTAATATCCCCCACATCAGGCGTTTTCTTGAGTGCTTCAATATCTGCTGATTTCAGAGCCTCAAGCGTCTGAAAGGTATTCGCCAGCATACGCGCTGTGGTCTCACCCACCCCACGAATCCCCAAGGCATAAATAAAGCGTGCCAATGTAGTCTTCTTGCTGGCTTCAACCGCATCAATCAGGTTCTGAACCGATTTCTCACCCATTTTCTCGATGGTCAATAAGGTCGCGCGATGTTCATGTAAATGATAAATATCAGCCACATCTTTGAGCAAGTCGAGATGCAAAAGTGATTCCACCCAACGATCGCCTAAACCTTCAATATCCAGTGCTTTACGTGAAACAAAATGACGAATCGCTTCAATACGTTGCGCTGCACAATACAAACCACCCGAACAACGTGCCAAGGCCTCACCTTCCGGCATCACCACTGGTGAATCACAGACGGGACAATTTTCTGGAAGATGTACAACTTCTGCTTCAACAGGACGGAACTCCGCCCAGACTTTCTCGACCTTCGGAATCACATCACCAGTACGGTAGACACTGACGGTATCGCCAACGCGTACATCTAAACGATGAATTTCACCAATATTGTGTAAGGTCACATTCGATACCGTTACCCCACCCACAAAGACAGGTGCTAAACGTGCAACCGGTGTCAATGTTCCTGTACGTCCCACTTGCCAGTCAATATTTTCAACTTTGGTCAGTGCGGCCTGTGCAGGGAATTTATAAGCCGTGGCCCAACGCGGTTCACGACTCAAAAAGCCGAGTTGCTGCTGCTGTTTAAGGCTGTCCACCTTAATCACCATACCATCAATTTCAACCTTGAGGTCTGGGCGTTCTTGTTGAATCTGTTCATAGCGCTGTTGTACCTCTTCAATTGAAGCACACAAGAATTGACGTTCTGCAATTTCAAAACCAAATCGGGTTAACCAATGCAAACTGTCATGCATGGTCTCAAGTCCATGATTCGGTACACACTGCGCAATCCCATAGGCATAAAACGCCAATGGGCGTGAGGCTGCAATATTCGGATCAAGCTGTCTTAAGCTACCTGCTGCAGCATTACGTGGATTGGCAAAGGTTTTATCACCTTTGGCTTCCTGATCGGCATTGAGCTTTTCAAAGCCCTGCTTCGGCATCAATACTTCACCACGAACCTCAAGAAACTGTGGAATGGCCTGATGCTGACTTGATAGTACTTTTGGCAAGTTGCGAATGGTTTTAACATTCTGGGTAATGTCTTCACCAGTCTCGCCATCACCACGGGTCACACCACGAACCAGGACACCATTTTCGTACCACAGTGAAATTGCTAAACCATCCAGTTTCAGCTCTACTTCATACTGGACTTTCTGATTCGGTAAACGTTCATCAATACGGCGGGCAAAAGCAAACAGGTCTTCCTGATTAAACACATTACCCAATGACAGCATCGGTACTGCATGGGTAACACTTTCAAATTTCGATAAAGCTTGCCCCCCCACTTTATTGGTTGGGGTATCTGCCTGAATACAGTCTGGATATTGTTGTTCGAGTGCTTTCAGTTGATGAAATAAATGGTCATATTCACTATCTGAGATGGAAGGCTGATCCATCACATAGTAAGCATGATTATGTTTTGCAATCAGTTGAATCAACTGACGCATTTGCTCAATAACTGAGTTGTGTTCCATTTAAATTTCACCATATAAAAGGGCGGAAAAACCGCCCTATAATTTTTACTAAATTTAGTATATCGAACCTGAGTTAGACATGAAATATGATACTCAGAAATGTCATCTGCAACCTGCGTGGTTTAAGCAAAATAATGTTTTTGCAATAAAAGAATTTTGATGAAAGAAGTAAACAGGTTTTGCAGATGACAATGGTTTTGCTTACTTTTGCCGAAACAAAAGTAAGTCGAACCGAAGGTTATCCAGAAATAGGATGAGAACCCAACATGACTCCGTTAAGTTCTTTATTTTTAAAATTTAAAAATATGTTAATCAGTTTATGAAGAAACAACTAATTAAACTGCCGCCTGATTTGGACGGTAATCAATCACGTGATGACGCCAATGTTCTTTTAACTGCGGGGTAAATTCCAGATTATTTTCATCATAAACCTTACCATCCACTTCACGCGCAATTAAACCGGCAATACTGGTCATCATGTCATAACCCGTAACAGCTTTGCTATTGGGTAAAGCCAGGAAGAATGCAAGACCTTGCACCTGTTCGCCAGATAAGGTTTCCAGATCAAAACCCGCTGGGCCATTATCGGTCATACGCAATACCGAGAACATCAAGGCACTTGGTTCATCGGTATTTTCATAACGGTGGAAGCACGACATTTCACCGAAACGTAAACCGTATTTCAATAATACTTTGAGTGCTTTATCACCTGACAAGGCACGGCGCGGATTCGGATAAACATTCAGGGCAATGATCTGCTCTGCGGTGGCTAAAGCACTCTCATCGTCGTAGCGTTGCTGCTCATGTAAATGCACATCCAGAATATTACTTTCGCCATCGAACTCTTCAATGGCGACCGTTTCGATATTCGGATTCAAGCTCAGTTCTGCTTCGGTTTTATTTTCCTCAGCTTTCTCTGTAGTCTCTGCATTTTCAGGGACGACTGTTGTTTCTGCTTCAGCAGTCACGGTCTCATCTTTTTGAACAGTTTCAGTGTCTACAACTGCTTCAACAGCTTCTTCTTTAGCAACTTCTGCTGTTGAAACTACAGCTTCTGTTTTTTCTACAGTATTTGCAGTCTCACCTGTTGTTTGCACCGGCGCCTCTGCCGCAACCGCATCTGTATATAAGCTTGGTTCAACACGTTCAGTTGTGGTGACCACTTCGTCTGGTAAAACTTGATCTCGTACATGACGAGGAATAACAGGCTGCTGACTTTCAGGATTAATATATAAATCCGCTTCTAATGACGGCTCGACCGGTTTTGGTTTTCTAAACAGCATCATTAAACCAACGAGCATAATCACAACGGCGATAACAATGCCTATTATTGTATTCATTTCCATACTATGACTCCGCAACTAACCCGTATTCTTTTGCCTGCTCTAAATCGACAGTCACTAATTTTGATGTGCCTGGCTCTGGCATGGTCACTCCCAGTAAATCAGTTGCCATTGTCATCGCCAATTTATTATGTGTAATGTAAATGAATTGCACCTGTTCAGAAAGCTCTTTTACCAAATTACAATATCGCTGCACGTTAGCATCATCCAGAGGTGCATCAACTTCATCCAGGACACAGAATGGTGCAGGGTTTAATCTAAAGATCGCAAACACCAGCGCCAATGCGGTCAAGGTTTTTTCACCACCAGACAACAGCGCCAATGAACTATTGCGTTTACCAGGTGGACGCGCCATCAATTTCACCCCAGATTGCCAGTCATCTTCAAGGCTTAAGCTCGCTTCTCCGCCATTAAAGACTTTAGGAAAGAGGACTTGCATTTCCTGATTGACCTGATCAAAAGTGCTCATAAATAACTTACGGGTTTCCTGATCAATGCTTTTCATGGCATCTTTCAGTTGATCAACCGTATTTTGCAAATCCTGCATCTGGTGACTCAGTTCATCAAAACGCTGCGACACCTCCTCATATTCTTGTGAGGCTGCCAGATTGACCGCACCAATTTTTTCGAACTGCTGCTGGGCCTTTTCCAGTTTCTGCTGATGATCTTTGATTTCAATCGACAGATCGGATAAAGCGTCTGCATTCAACTCTTTCAGTTGTTCCAGATAGTGCTCACGATCCGATTTGGCTGCCTGCCAAGCCAAACGCTTTTGCTCTAACTGTTCACGCACCTGCTCATCTTTTTGCTGGGCTTGATGACGCTGTTCAGTCAATTGCTGCTGTTTCTCTTGAATCTGATTCAGTTCCAGTTGCCATTCATTCCAGTTTTTTTGCAATTTTTCGGTTTGCTGAAATTGCTGCTGAAATTGTGACTCTAAATTTGGCAACTCCAGCTGAATCGGATCAACAAATTTTTTCGCCTGCTCAATTTGTTCAATGATCTGATGATATTGCGTTTTCAAGAACGAAATATCTTTCTCTAACAGTTCAATTTGCTGATTGGCCTGAGAGGTCTGGCGACGCAGACTTTCACGTTGCTGTTGCTGCTGAAGCAGTTGTTGCTGTTGCTCATCCAGTTGCTCATTCAGGTTTTCCACCTGAAACTGCAAGGTTTTATAATTTGGCAATACTGCTTCGAGTTTGAGTGCAAGAGCATGCAAATCTATTTCCAGATCATCACGCTGCATCGCATCTTCTTCAAGCTGTAAATCCAGCTGTTTGAGCTGATCTGCCAATTGCTGTTGCTGCAACACAAAAGCCTGCGCGGTACTTTGCAATTTAGCAATTTGCACATCCAGCTGTTGCAACTCTTTCTGTTTTTGTTTCAGGCTGTGCTGTTGTTGCTGTAAGTGCTGTTGTTGCTGTTGCAAGGTTTGCTGCTGTTGAGAAAATTGCTGTTCCAGTTCAAGCAGCTTAGGCTGTTTCTGCGCAAGTTGCAGCGCTATTTCATCTAAACGCACCTGATGACTGAGCATACCTTGTGCGCTTTGGCTATCTTCATCGTAATGCAGACCAATCACCCAATCTGCACCGACATGATAACCATCCAGCGTTAAAATTGACTGCGTCTGTTGGAGCTGTGCTTGATGCGCTAAGGCAATTGCCAGATTTTCGGCCACAGCCACACTGGCCCAGAGTGAAGATTGCGGGGTTTCGATCCAGTCGCTTAAACAGTTCAAATGTTGAATTTGAATAGGTTGTTGCATCGCTGACTTTAACTGACGCGCTACACCGTCCTGAAATGACTGTTCATCCTCTAGTAAATGCGCTTGTAACCATTTGGCTAAGAACTTCTCAATGATACTGGCATGGCTTTTACCTTGCGCGGTTAAACGCAGGCTTTGCATCAAACGGAGCGTATCCTGCTGCTGTTTCGGACTTTGCTTTGCCACCAGTTGATTCAAATTCTTTTGTTCAGCCAGTAAAACCTGTATTTCGGTTTTAAGCGTTTGCACATCCGCCTTATCCAGCTGTTGTTGTTCTTGTTGTGCCTGTAAATTTTGCTGTAGTTCTTCAATGGCTGCTTCCAGCTCAACCATCTCTTGATGCAGTTGTTGCTGCAATTGCTCAAGCTGCTCCTGTTCTTCATCTTGAACCTGCGCACGGATCTGACCACTTTGCGATTGTAGTGTTTGCTTTTGCTGTTCAATTCGCAGCACATTTTTGGCAAGCTGCTCAATTTGTGCAGCCATCTGCAATTTTTGCTGTTGCTGTTTGTCAACCTGTGCTTTCAGTTGCTCAAACTGCTGCAATGCCTGCTTGTGCTGGGCCTGCACATCACTCACATTTTGTTCAGCCGTTTGTGTTTGCTGTTCTAATGCCAACAATGTTCCATTTTGCTCATCAAACTGGGCAGATAAAGTTTCGATCTGGAGTTCAGACAACTGTAAACGTTCTTTGGTCTGGACTTTTTGCTGCTCAAGCTGTACCAAGCTACTGCTATTCTGCTGGTACAGGCTCTGCTTCTGTTCCAGTGTCATTTTCAGCTCAGCCAGTTTTTTCTCGGCCTGTTGCCACTCCTGTTGCAACGGTGAGGACTGCTGAATCAGACGCTGGAATAAAGCACTGGTTGCTTCCAGATCATGTTCAATGGTCTGTGACTCGGAACGCACCAGCTTAAAATTTTCACCCAATGCCGTCATTTCAACGGTATATTCTTGCTGTAATTTTTGACTTTGATTGGCTTGAAAAGACAGGATTTCAATTTTTAAAGTACGGATCTGGCCTTCTAAGGTTTTGTATTGAATCGCAGCTTCAGCTTGACGCTTCAAACTTCTCAGCTGTGATTTCAGTTCTGCAGCAATGTCATCTAAACGCGCCAGATTCTGTTCAGTATGTTCTAAATGCTGCAAAGTCTCGCGACGACGCGCCTGATAACGAGATACGCCAGCCGCTTCTTCAATAAAGACCCGCATTTCTTCAGGCTTGGCATCCACCAGACGGTTGATCATTCCTTGCTCAATCACTGCATATGAGCGCGGTCCTAAACCGGTCCCCAAGAAAATATCGGTGATATCACGACGACGGCAACGTGTGCCATTCAAAAAGTATTCAGACTTGCCTTCACGCGTCACCTGACGACGGACGGCCAGCTCATTATAGGCGTTATATGCCCCACCCAATTTGCCATAGGTATTATCAAAACGAAGTTCGACACTGGCGACACCAACAGGTTTACGCTTGGCGGTCCCGGTAAAGATGACATCCTGCATGCTACCGCCACGCAATTGACGTGCGTTGGACTCGCCCATAACCCAGCGAATCGCATCAATGACATTGGATTTACCGCAACCGTTCGGCCCCACAACCGCAGTTCGGTTCGCCTTGAAATTTAATGTTGTACTATCGGCGAAAGATTTAAAGCCTGAAAGTTTTAAACTACTTAAACGCATACTGCCCTAACTAGCGGCGTGAGCGTCTAGCCCAGGCCAATTCAATCTGTTTCATACGTGTCAGAGATTCCAACACAAGGTTACGCAAGTGTCGACAAAAATCTTCCATAAATAAAGCGGCTTGTTGTGATTTTCGGATCAAAATAGCATCAATCACCAGCTTAAACAGGGTAAATGACTCTTGCAGCTCCCGACGCGAGGTATTCAGGGTGAGAAAATAGCTACGACGCAAGGACGGCAACAGTTCCTTATAAAATTGCATCAGGTATGGATTTGCCACCATTTCATGTTGTTCGGCTAAATATTTAAAAATCGCATCGTAAAATTTTTCAATGTCACCAGCGCGTACGAACTCCACCAATTGATCCAGTAAAGCTTGTAAATGCTCTGCTTCATTGACACGCCAGGTTTCGCTAATCCGTTGCACGATATGCCCGAGTACCATCACATTGGTATCAAACAACGCTTTGACCTGTTGTGCCGACATTTCCGAGACAATCGCACCACGTCGTGGAAAAATCTCGATTAAATAGGTACGTTCCAGTAATAACAATGCTTCACGGACAGAACCGCGACTGACATCCAGTTCTTTTGCAATGCGCAACTCTTGAATACGTTCGCCTTCAACCAGCTCGCCGCTAATAATTTGTTCACTAATATATTTTGCAATCTGTTCAGAAAGACTATCAGCCTCTTCGAGATTCATGAGCGCCTCACTATCTTTGTTATACGCATTGTCCAATGCTATTTACGCTTTTTTGTTTTAACTGATCTCACCCTATAAATTCTATATCATTGTCTGACAATTTTATTGCTTTTTAAGCCAATCGTCTTGAAAAAACACCGATCCATTCTCAAAATAGACTAAAAAATCATTTTTTCTCTGTTAAGTATCAAATATTTATCTTTTTGATGAGTCGTGAACCATTCATCTGATCCAGCATTAGTTTCATGAAATAAATCACAAAAAATATTATTTATATTAAATCAATCGCAATTTAATCATGGATGAATACCCACATAAGCGTGTTCATCCATTCTTGAAGTTCATAACCAAAGAGATAAATTAAAACCTACATCAGCCCTTTGTAGATGAAATAACACCCTACCACCACCAGTAAGCCGGCAAAGCATTTTTTCAACATGGCTGGCGATAAGCGATGAGCAACTTTGGCACCAAATTTCGCGGTGATAAAGCTCATGACGCTAATACCAAAAAAGGCGTATACATGGACATAACCAATGGTATTGGGAACGTCAATCTGCTCTTTGGCTCCAAACCACATAAAGCCCAGAGCACCCGCCACAGCAATCGGTAATCCACAAGCAGCAGAGGTTGCAACGGCTTTTTGCATCACCACCCCATGACGATTTAGATAAGGAACGGTTAAGCTGCCACCGCCAATGCCAAAGATCGCCGATGCCACACCAATGCCACCACCTGCAGCCAGCTGTAACGCTGCGGATGGCAAGTGTCGATTTGGATCAACCACAGCATGGGCCCCTTTAAACATCTTATAAGCCATCCAGACCGCAAATACGCCAATTACCAGTTGCAAATGCTGCCCTGACATCAAGTCGGCAATACCGGCGCCTAAGAATGAACCCGCTACCAGTCCCGGTGCCAGATTACGGAACACGGACCACAGCACCGCACCTTTCTTATGATGGGCTGTTACCGAACTGATTGAGGTCACAATAATGGTGGCTAATGATGTGCCCACTGCAATATGCATAATGACATTCGGGTCATAATTCATTTGCGTGAACACAATATATAAAATTGGCACAATAATTAGGCCACCGCCCACGCCAAACAGCCCCGCAGCAAATCCGGCAATTGCACCAATCAGCAAATATATGATTAACTCCATAAACACATGACCACGCTACTTGTAAAAATGATGGATGATTTCGCAACCCGCCAGCTTCAACAGTTATTGAACGCAAAAAATCAGTTTCCCGAAGTGGTCTTACTCAAGACCACCACGACATCAACCAATGATGATATGCGTGAGATTGCAGAAAAAGGGATTACTACAGGACTGGTGTGTAGTGCACAGCAGACACAAGGTCGTGGTCAACATCAACGACCATGGTCCTCTCCTGAAGGAAACATTTATTTAAGCACACTGATCCAGACCAAGACAGCACTCGACGGTCGTCTGGCATTGGAAATTGCGTTAAATATTCTACAGATGCCGAGCTTACACGGTCTTCACCTACAAGTGAAATGGCCCAACGATTTATATAGCCCTCAAGGCAAATGGGGTGGCATTCTGGTCGAACCGCTGTCGGCCCATCAAGCGATTATTGGGGTGGGTATCAACCTCACCACACCACCAGTAGAAAATCCAGACCAGCAAATTAGCTCATTACAAATGCTCGGTTTAGATCCGATTGACCGAATCGGCTTAATTGCCGAGCTCTACACAGCAATCCAGCAGGCTGCCCAGTGGTTTGAGCATGGCAGTTATAATCTGGCAGAGCGTTTTAACCACCATGCTATCTGGCTCAATCAGCAAGTTGAATTTGAACACACTCTAGGCAAGGTGCAAGGGCTATTCCAAGGGATTTCCAATGAAGGGGCGGTATTGATCAAGACCGATCAGACCCAGCAATTTTATCAAGGCCGTTTACGTCTCGCATCGATCTGAGGAAGTGAAAATTCTATGAAAAGTTTATGGCTTGATATTGGTAATACCCGCCTAAAATACTGGATTACGCAAAACGATCAGGTGCTTGAACATGCAGCCGAATTACACCTGCAATCCCCTGCTGATCTGTTGCTCGGTTTAATCCAGCATTTTCGTCATCAAAAGCTAACCCAGGTCGGTATTTCTTCAGTTCTGGACTCAGAGAATAATCAGCGGATTCAGATGATTCTGGATATTCTGGATATCCCGATCATCTTTGCCAAAGTGCATGCCGAGTATGCCGGCCTGAGATGCGGTTACGATGTGCCAAGCCAGCTCGGGATTGACCGTTGGCTGCAAGTATTGGCCGTGGCCAAAGCTGACGAAAACTTTTGTGTGATTGGTTGCGGGACAGCGCTGACCATCGATCTGGTGGAAGGATTACAGCATTTGGGCGGTTATATTCTGCCAAATTTATATCTGCAACGGGATTCACTGATCCAGAATACCAAAGGGATCAAAATTCCAGATTCAGCCTTCGATAATTTAAAACCGGGTCATAACACGGTCGATGCAGTCCATCACGGTATTCTGCTGGGTCTGATCAGTACCATTGAGCAAATCATGCAGCAATCCCCGAAAAAGTTGATCTTAACCGGTGGCGATGCCGCTTTGTTTGCCAAGTTCCTTGGTCATTATCAGCCTCAAGTTGAATCCGATTTACTGTTGCAAGGTTTAAAACACTATGCTCAGCTCAATTCAGCTTTGAGCAAGGTCTGAAGTGCCTGCAACAACTGTGGAAATTCCTTAAAACCATCTTCCGCACGGAAATGCCCTGCCTGAGTGACCTCAATCAGTTGGGCATTCAGCAGGTTTGAAAATTTAAAGGTCAATGGCACAGGAATCACGGGATCATTACTGGAAAAGAACACCAGTCTTCGCTGAATATTCGCCCTCAGCATGCCGCTCTCAAACTGGGCCTGCTGAATAAAAGTATTAAATTCTGGACGTTGAGCAATCGGGTCATTAAAACCCGCAATAAAAATCCCCGCCTTAATGCTCATGTGCTGCAATTTCTTAGCTAAAAATCTTGAGAGTGCCACACAGGACAGCCCATGTGCTACGATAATACTCCGCTCATTCAGTCCTTTTAATTGCGCTTCCAGACAGGTTTGCCAAATCTCGGCTTCAGGGTGACTGGCATCGGCAAGAAATACACGCTCGACGATCAGATCATCGCTTTTTAGTTGTTGTTCTAACCAAGCATACCAATGCTGGTCGGGATCGGCATGTTCACAATGCAGAATAAATACGCTATTTTTTGAATTATGTGACATATTTAACACTATTTTTCAATAAAAACATAAACTTAGGAATATATATTGCTCTTTTTTAATCACGCTTAACATTGCTATTTTGTATCAATTTTATACAACACCACTCACAACATGAGCATAAAAAAAAGGCGCATTACGCGCCTTTTCAGGAAGTCGATAGAACTTACTTTTTCTGGTCATTACTGCCAAATAAAGGGCCCATTCCACCACCACCGCCGAATTGTTTTTGCATATTGCCCAATGATTTCAGCATTTTGCTCATACCTGATGGATTCGCAAATTTCTTCATCATTTTCGCCATTTGTGCCTGTTGCTTGATCAGTTTATTCACTTCAGCAACGTCCATACCACAGCCTGCAGCAATACGTTTTTTACGACTTGGGTTAATCAGATCAGGATTACGACGTTCTTTGATCGTCATGGACTGAATGATGGCTTCCATACGCTTGACTTGCTTTTCAGGGTTGGCTTTTTCAATTGCGTCCTGAATACCCGCATTGCTCATGCCTGGTAATTTATCCAGGAAGCCCATCATGCCGCCCATTTTGCTCATTTGCTCAAACTGCATCAGCATATCTTCAAAGTTGAAGTTACCGCCTTTTTGCAGTTTTTTCGCCATTTTCTCGGCTTTTTCTTTGTCGATTTTGCGTTCAACTTCTTCGACCAAAGAAAGGACGTCACCCATCCCCAAGATACGTTGTGCAACACGATCCGGATGGAATGGCTCAAGCGCATCCAGTTTTTCACCAATACCCAAGAACTTGATTGGTTTACCGGTAATGGCACGAACCGAAAGTGCTGCACCACCGCGTGCATCACCATCGGTCTTGGTCAGAATCACACCTGTTAAAGCTAAAGCATCATTAAAGGCTTTGGCAGTATTGGCAGCATCCTGACCGGTCATTGCATCGACAACGAATAAAGTCTCGGTTGGTTTCACCGCCGCATGTAATTCTTTGATCTCGTCCATCATGTCTTCATCGACATGTAAACGACCTGCTGTATCGACAATCAGAACATCAGCAAACTGGATTTTAGCCTGTTCAATCGCACGATTGACAATATCAATCGGCTTTTCAGACGCTTCAGATGGAATAAAACCGACACCGACTTCATTCGATACTGTTTCTAACTGCTTGATCGCTGCTGGACGGTATACGTCGGCAGACACCGTCATCACTTTTTTCTTTTGGCGTTCTTTTAAGAAACGTGCCAATTTTGCAGCAGTCGTGGTTTTTCCCGCGCCCTGCAAACCGGCAAGTAGAACAACCACCGGTGGTTTTGCACTTAAATCTAATGTTTCATTAGCCTCACCCATCATCTTGGTGAGTTCATCATAGACAATCTTTACAAATGCCTGACCAGGAGAAAGCTGAGTCATGACTTCCTGACCGAGCGCTTCTTCCTTAACTTTCGCGATAAATTCACGAGTTACAGGTAACGCGACATCGGCTTCAAGAAGTGCCATACGTACTTCACGCAGGGTATCTTTAATATTGTCTTCGGTCAGCTGCCCTGAGCCAGTAACATTTCTTAAACTCTGTGTGAGTCGTTCTGTTAAGGTATCAAACATTGCGAAATCCGCTTAAAATGGCTAGTTGCAAAAAAATCTTTCTTAAAATAGAAAATTTATGCATAAGATGCTATAGGATACTGTAGTTCGAAGCGAATTTATATCTTATATGGCGAATATTATTCATCCTCCTAAAAAAGGTTTGACATGATCAGTCTCCCCTTGGTTTACACAATTTTGGCACTTATCGCCTATACCAGTTCATTTTGGTATTTGTTTATTCGATTGATGTCAAAACGTACTCCAAATCTTTGGTGTTATAGCCTGATGGTCGGTTTAGGACTGGTGCTACATGCGACCGTTCTTTCCCAGGACATGCTGACATCTATTGGGGTGAACTATGATGTATTCAACCTGATGTCCTTCACTTCCGGACTGATGTTGGCACTGAGCCTGATCCTGAGCCTGATTCGCCCGATCCTGCCTCTCAACCTGATTGGCACCCCTGTAGCTGCCTTTGGTTTAATTCTGGGCTTCGCATTTAGCCAACCCAATCAGGTGATTGAACAACATAGCTTTGGTCTGGACCTACATATCATTCTGTCGCTGGCGGCTTATGCCGTACTGCTGATGGCGACCATCCATGCGGTGCTTTTATGGTTTCAGGACCGTGAACTAAAAAAGAAACAAAAACGACGCATCTGGGTGAATTTACTTCCGCCCTTTCAGGTCATGGAATCTGTTTTATTTGATCTGATCATTACTGGATTTGGCCTACTCACTGCCGCATTATTGTTCGGTTTCTTTACCATTGATAACTTTTTTGCCCAACATCTCGCACATAAAACTGCATTTAGTATCATTTCATGGTTCTTATACGGCGCGTTATTGATCGGACATTACAAATTTGGCTGGCGTGGGCGCAAAGCAATTCGTTTTACCATTAGCGGCTTTGTCCTGCTTGCGATTGGTTTTATGGGAAGCAAATTTGTTTTAGAAATGATATTAGGACGTTAGTTTTTAGATTTTAATAAAAACTAGACAGCCTATCTGAAAATGCGTATAACGCTGTTTTCGCTTCGCTAGGTAAAAATCGTGAAACTTGTACTCGCTCCAATGGAAGGTCTGACTGATCCGATCATGCGTGATGTGCTCACCCATGTTGGCAGTTTTGATTGGTGCGTGACCGAGTTTATCCGTATTACCGATAGCATTCAGCCCGATCATATCTACTACAGCTTTTGTCCAGAACTCAAAAATGGCGGCAAGACTGCGGCTGGCACCCCGGTACATGTACAGTTTCTAGGTAACAATCCAGAGATGCTCGCGGCCAATGCAGCCAAAGTGGTTGAACTGGGTGCACCTGCAATTGACCTGAATTTTGGTTGTCCGGCCAAAACTGTAAACCGCCATCGTGGTGGTTCTGTATTACTGGATGAACCGGAAACCGTACACCTGCTGGTCAAAGCCGTTCGTGATGCCGTACCAGCACATATCCCAGTCTCAGCCAAAATGCGTTTGGGCTATCTTGATGAAAATCATACCTTAGACAATGCCCATGCCATTGAAGATGCAGGCGCTAGCTGGCTCACCGTACATGCACGTACAAAAGCGGATGGCTATACCCCGCCAGCCTACTGGGAAAAGATTCAACCGATTACCGAAGCATTAAAAATTAATGTTATTGCCAATGGTGAAATCTGGAACAATACCCATGCAAAAGCCTGTCTGGAACAGTCTCACTGCAAGGATTTAATGATTGGTCGCGGTGCGGTGACTACACCAGATTTAACCTTATGCATTCGTCAGGATATGGATCATGCGCTGCTGTCTTGGCAAGACTTGGTGGAACTGCAGCTACGCTTCTTGAGTGGTCAATACAAGACCGAAATTGGCATGGTCGGACGTTATAAGCAATGGTTAGGGATGATGACCAAGGCCTATCCTGAAGCCCAGCAACTGTGGGCACACGTGAAGAAGATCAAACAGCTTGAAGATATCCTTCAATATTTAAAACAGAGCTGAGGCTTGTACTTAAGATTTAAATAAAAAAAAGCGGCCTAAGCCGCTTTGGAAAACCCAAAAACACTTCATTACATGCCACTGACTTTCATTTTTAGATTTGTGATCGAAGCACCTGTCATGCCAATATTACCAATTGAAGCATTTGGTAAATTATTAAAAACTCCTGACTGTTGAGCTGCATTTGAACCTAACAGGACATTGTTTAGCTGTAAATCAAACTTGTCTGTTGTGCCGGCATTGCCAAAAATAAGCCCCCCCTTATCAGTCCCTTCAGGGCCATAAACGCCAGCATAAAAACCTTTAAGCCCAAAGGGATTACCATTATTTCCTGTCAATTTAAAATTAAAACTTGCGCCAACCGCCGGCGTTGCAGAGTTTCCTGGTGTTGCATAATCAGATACCAGCATGATATTACAACCATTTCCTGATCCACAAATGGACTCAATTGCTCCATCAAACATAATCATATGGCCTTGCGGTGCTGCACCCAGCTGGATATTCATACTCGGTTTATTCGCTGCAAAAACAATATCGATTCCTCCAACCCGCAACAGCTCTTTGACATCACTTTTCAGTAAAGTCCCTGCGGTAAAAATGGAGTTACGTGTATAGCTACTTCCATTTAAATTAGAAAGTGAACTTGATCCTGCGGTATAGATAGAGAAAGGTGAGATTCGAAGACCTGTAATACTATTATCAAAAGTTAAACCAATATTAGCAAAAGCGCCCTTTGCTGAAGCATTACCTTTATCGGTATCGATCGTTGCTTTTAAACCGAAAGTGGTCTCAGTACTACCATTCAATCCCGTTACTTTAACTGGACTGGCAACAGCTTGACCCGCTACGCCTGCAATTACCAGACCAGCACGTCCCGTATAGCCACCACTCGGTAGACCGTCATTATCAATGATTGCCAATTGATTAAACTGGACATTGGACTGTACGCCAATAGTCAAACCGTCTTGTCCAGTTGTTGCTGAAAGACTCTGATCATCCATCGGTTGCATCGCCATTGTTAATGGGCTTAACAATACTAATGACAAACACGCTAGTTTCTTGTTTTTATTCATTGTCCTCATCCATAGACAAATGTTTAAAATATATACTACAGCTTAACATAACCGACTCGCTACACAATCAATTTATCATTTGATAGATAAGTAGAAGCATCTACTGTTACGCCATCAAATATCTTAGTTTCGAGGCATGATTGAAAATTGACTGGTTAAGCGTCCACCCGTAATTGCCATTTCACCTAAACGCTGAGCCCCACCACTCGGCCCATAAAGGTTAATATCTCGAGTTCTAAAGACACCGTCAGTGGTACGATTCGGGTTAAAGGTCAGCCCGGCATTAAAGCTTGCTACCCCTTCTCCTGAACTATCTCGACTAATCTTAATGGCGTTATTAAACGCAATATCACCCTGAATATTATCTAGGCCTAAAGTTGAACCATCCACAGGATCACTAATTTGTATCGTGTTATTGCTTGCTGCATTTAATTTAAGATCCCCGACAATATTCAAGGCATTGCCTGTACCATCCGCTTTATATTCGTTATTTGGAATAAGAGACAGATTCATATCTCCTCCAATACGAAGTTTTAAACCAAATAGCACATCATTACTCAGTGCAAAGTTATTATTAGGTGATACACCACCTGTATAGGTTGCACCAGGTAAATAACCCGCAGCAACTTCTGCCGCCATCACGATGAGCATATCTTTAAGTGTTGCATTGAAACTGCCATTTTCAAGACCGAGGCTTCCCGTTCCTTTTAACAACATATCAATATTGCGCAAGCCCATGTAATAGTTTCGAGCACCGTCAATTACCAGAATAGAAGTGGTTTTATTTCCCAAAGCCTTATAGGCGCTATCTCGATCTACACCTGTGGTACTGAGACCCAATGAAAAACCTAATCTCGGTGTTTCACCACTGGTTCCAACACTACGCTTCACACCATTTTTGTCAAAATAGAATGCCTCATTGGCATTTACTTTTGTACCATACATGGCCATATTGGCATTCAGGTTATAAAAAGGTAATGCTAGCCCCCAGTTATTATCTGTATGATTGGTAATTGCTGCATATCCACTTTCAGGATTACTGGTTGCACTGTTGGTGAAACGTCCGCGTCGAGAAATTGCCTGAAACTCTGCGCCACGAATAGCCACAAGCAGACTATAAGGGTTTGTAGTTCCTGTTTGGGTATGCAGACTTTGTGTATAGTCCACATCTCGGGTTAAGAAACTGCCATTACCAAATTTAGAAGTCTGAAAAACATAGTTTGCTGGCAAATAGACTGAACGGGCATCCACCAGATTGAGATAGACATTACCCGTATCAAAGGAGCCTCGGGTGCCTAACTGTAAACCCGTTAAATTGCCGAATTCAAAACCATAGGTATTTAATCCTGCACCACCTATTTCTAAGGTTGTGGCCTTTCCATCAGTCCCCAACATCGAGTCATTATCTTTGGTAAATTCAGCCTTCATACGGAATGCGACACCCGTTTTCCCCATGATGGCATTTCCGCCAGTGGTGCTACCGAGGATATTGGTTCCCTCAGGATTGCCATAACTGCTTCCATAAGCAGGATTCGCGGCATTACTTGCATTAATACCACGCAACTGTAGAGAACCATTGATCATACGACCATTGGCTCCGACACGAATTAAACCTTTAGCCTTATTATCAGGACTGGCTTGCTGATTTAACGGTGTGTTGGTTGCATCCAGTGTATAAGGAGAAGCTGGATTTGCTTTTTTATTCAACAAAAACTCTAAATTTAATCCAGCATTGGTCGCTACGCCGCCATCTGCGTAGGTTCCAGCTGTAACATTGCCGGTATCTTTAACTCGGGTAAAATCGACATAACCATAATCAGTCGTCGGCGTCTGGGTCAATGAAGCATTTGCTGCATTTCCAGTAAGTAATGCATTATTGGTTTGTAGCTTGATTCCTTCAACAGAATCAACAAACATCACGCCCTTGCCTAAGAAGTTAAAATTCAGGTTTTTCAGGACGAGTTGATTTAACTCATTATTTGAGGTCTGCCCCAAATAAATATTGGCATTTTTAAGACCTAACTCTAAAGAGGCTTGACTGCTTTTACTAAAAAGCCCATCTGTCGTTTTAAACTTTAAATCTAATGGTGAAGTGGTCTGAATTGCTAAATTACCAATATCACTACTACATCTGTTGGTGTCACAAATCTGAAATGAATCAATGGTGATGAGAGATGGATTTGAGGAAAGTTCGATGTCCAATCCCGTTTTATTAGCATTGCTTCCTGTATTTAGCTTATAGGTTGTTCCAAGCGGATTGCCTAAAGCATTTTGCTGAATATTAAAATTGTTAGCGACTGCTTTTAAAGTAGTACCCGCCGCATCAGAACTGCCTCGGCCAGCATCATCTTGCCAAAAAAACTGGTCCACATGTATCTTGTCATAGGTGGTTTCAATATGGACACCATCTTGTCCATTCACACTACGTAGAGCACTATCATCCAAAGCTTGTAATGCATAAGCAGAATGACTAATGAAAAATATACTTGCAGCTAAGGTATTGAGTGCAAAACCTATATTCCGACTATTTTCATTATTTTTTTTCATCGCTTCAATCCTTTGAAATTTAGACCAGCTTAGCAACGCGGATGGCTTGCATCACAAGAAAACATCATGACATTTCCCTGAATCGCCAAATTACCATTCATTTTTAACCCCATAAATCCGGTTTCTTTATTACGGTCATACACGGAAGGATGATCAGCAGCGTATGTCGGTGCTTTTAAATAGCCATAACCGCTTGCTGGCGGTGTAGTCGGATTATTTCCTTCGACCAATTTTCCATTACTATCATAGTAACTGGTAAAATCATCTTGCTCGATGGCAAGCGCATTAAAACCAAAATTACGGATCAAAATTGGCTTGGTTGGGTCAAAGCTTAATTGCATTGCAGGTTTAGTTCTTGCAACTCCACCGTCATCGTTATAAATCAGGTCAACGCCATCTAGACCTAGCTTTTGCAGATCAATCGTGCCTTGTATGCCTTTAAAGACTAACCAGACTTTATTTGCCGGATTGGCTTGGGTCGGATCACTGACAGGCTGATTGCCATTTCGGACAAAACGTTTATTCACTGAAATCCCAAGATGACAAAAGGCCAAGTTTTCACACACGCCACCCAGACCATTATCAAACTCATATTTTCCAGTGGTACTGTTATAAATCTGGTTTAATGATAGCTTGAGGGATAAATCTGCTCCTGCCTGACCTTCAACAGCCTGTAAAGCTTCATTATCCAGACTCTGTAATTCGGCATGCGTTAACGTTGTGGCTAATACAAGAAGTAAAGTTGTAATTTTTTTCATCGCTCTACTCCTTTTACAGTCCAGTTGTCGTAATTTTAAGATGCTGAATCAAGACGCCATCAATTACAGCCGAACCCATATTATTGATTGGTGAACCAGATCTATAAGTATTGATATCTGCATTTGGTGTGGTTGTATACCAACGTCCACCTTCAAAACGGGCATCCGGTAATGCTCCTGCCGTTGGAACCACAAATTTTTGACTGCTATTTCCGGCATCTTGACGTATATAACCAGAATTTAAAACAGTTGGGTCATACAGTGCCGTACTATCAATATTGATCCAGTTTACACCGCTGGTAGAATCAAATCTCAGACCGTAATCTCTATTACTTCCTGTAGTACTACCGTTACTGTTACTGGTCCGGTATTGCCAACGATAACCACTACAGAACAAACCTGAGCAATCTACACTTGTTCGTTGCTGATTTTGTAGTTGATAAAAATAACGATCTCTTGAGACGGCGCCTGATTTTAAAGAACCAAAAGAAATACCCACCGCATCCTGTGTGTCAGTTCCCTTGAAAGCCTGAAGGGTTTTACCGCCATCATCACTATAAACAGTACCGATACCAATACTGCTATGTGTTGCATTTGAGCCTTGATAAGTTTTACCGCCCAAACTGATGTTACTGCCACATTGATAAACGTTACAGGTAGATCCTTTATAGCTTGTATCAGCACCTGTATAATCGGTATAGATCTTTTTATAAATACTTTCTTTATTTGGGATACGTGCAACTTCCAGACTAAAGTTCTTGCCATCTGAACCTAAAATTACAGGCTGATACAAATTACCTAATACAAGATTGGTATTCAGGTTATAGATAAAAATCCCTTCATTGGCATCAAAATTAGGCGCATTGCCACCTTGGATCGCAGGTGTTGATAAATTCGCTGTATCTGTTGTTTCTCTGGTACTTAGACGGAGTACGCGATCATTTAAACCTGTAGGTGCGGTCCAGTTACCTGTTGAAGTTATTTTAGTGGTCTGACTACGAATACGATATTCGGTCACACCGGCAGCACCAGGATCACTGGTTTGTCCCGGGCTATAACGAGGTGTCCAGATGTCCGTTCCGGATCCACAGGCTGTACAAGTTTCACCCGCATTTAGTGCAGGCAGAGTATCTGTCTTTGTGGAGGTAGGTGTATTTATAACCATACCCGCTTTTAAATTGGCACCATCCCCGCTATTGAAACGAAAAACCCCTGCCAGACCTAATGTGTTGTTATAAAAAGGGCTTAAGCCTCCCGTGCTTCCTGCACCATTCAAAGTCTGGAATATTTTTAAATTACTGCCATTTAAACTAAAACCATTCCATATCCCTTGTAAACGCAGCCGATTTGCACGGGTAGGATCAATACTGGTACCAACTAAGCCAACATTATTTCCATATTGAAACTGATCCGCTGCGCCATCAGCCTTATTGGGATTACGTACAAATGCATCAGCCCATAGTCCAAGTTTTAAGTTATAAGCATTTACACCGACTGGATCTGCCCCTGTTTTAATAACCGTGGGAGCACCGACACCTGTCGTATTATCATTATAATATTCATACAAAGGCGCTTCTAAAGCCATGTAGGTGATTTGTCCAGTATCGGTATTCGGCGTACTTCCATCTGGTGTAAAGGTAGGAACATTGGCTTCCGACTGAACTTTTACAATCCATGGGTTACTCGTTGAACCCCAGCTACTAATTGCATTAATTGCTGTACCCGCAGTATTCAAACCCACCCGTTCATTATTATTGCTTGTACGACCTGGATTTGAGGCAGAGAGCGCCAATCCGTATAAAAATAAATCTGCTTTACCGACTGCACGGTCTCCCGCATCTACACCACCACTTTTATTAGTATCTGTTGCAGCAAGTGATAATGGTCCAACTGGAACATAGTTAATATAGCCGGTATCTAATTGCCGATTCAGTAAATCTGCCCCTGTCGTGGTATTTTTTTCTCCCTGAAAAATCATATAGGTGTTTTGTGGGAGTAATGCGATCCCTTCACCTGTGGTTTGGCTTAAACCTTCATCTGAGAGTTCTTGTAACGCAAAAGTAGATTGACTGATACATAGTCCAATAAAACTTGCTAAAACAGTCTTTTGAAATGAATCCATATGGAGTATAGCCATCTTGACCTTCCTAATCACCCGATGCTCCGCACCTACGTTATATTTTTTCTTTCATCCTTCTGAGTGATTTTAAAAACTGCTTCCTAGCATCACTCAAGCTATAGACGAATCATGTCTATCTCATCACAATTTATTATGCCGAATAATTACACAAATGCAAAACAAACTGGCTAAATGTTACATTTTTCCGATGAGTGCATAAAGCAAAAGCAGCCGAAGCTGCTTAATTCATTATTCGTATTAAACTAGCAGAACTTTAAAGTTCCATAACAATTCGGTGTGAATTTTTGAGTCGCTAACTCCAAATTCGTCAAGGCCATTTGTGGACGAGTTGCATTGATTAAATCTACTGTACCAACTGGAATAGCACTACCAAGCAAACAATTCTCTGCAATAATTCCGCCACATTTGACAGGCGTATCATACAAGAAATCACTTACTTGCTTAAACGCTTCATTTAATGTGGCTTTAGGAATATCTACCGCCAGCGTAGGCTGAATAAATCCAATATCGATCGGATTGGTAAACTCAAGCCACCAGCCATTTTGAGAAATAGAGGTGTTCTTGGTCCATTGGATATTCTGTGACTGTAAAGACAATGAGGCAGCTGTACCATTGAGGTTGGCTTTGTGGAAATAACCTAGATCTTCATTAATCGCCACATCGACGGTCAAGTTTTTGATGAGACCACTCGCATCTTTATTATCTAGATTAATGATTCCTGCTGCTTTTGCACTCAGTTTACCGCTCAGGTCAATGTCACGGACCTTGGCCGTAGCAGTCAGATTGGCACTGGTAATACGTTTACCAGTAATCGGTTGCTGCCCTAAAATCAAATCTCCTTTTAAGATATTACTCCCTGTCGCTTTATCTCTTAAATTAAGCGCATAAGCCGTTGTCGTAAAACCAATCGGAATACCTAAAACACAGCAAGCCCTCCCCGTAATCGCATTATAACCATCTGACTGGTTTAACGTGCCTTTCGCGGCCTCGCCTGCGACTAGGCTTGTTCCAAACCCGTTTACATTGGCAATACCTGTTGTTGCGGCAATCTGCATATATCCGCTCAATGAGTTAATCCCACTTTTAGCCGGACCATTTTCCAGACCAAAAGTAATCAGACCTAAGGCCTTTTCTGCACTTAGATTCAACCCGACAATTTGACGTGTCGATGCTTTATCTGGATTCTTGATCGCAAACTCGATAAATGGATTGGTTAAAACCGCCGAAGAACCTGCCCGGGCAGCTCTGTCGCCAGCACTGTCCGTATTGGAAGTTGCAGAGTTACCCAGTCCACTTAAACTCAGGTAATCAATATCAATATCACAACCGCCAGGTCCATTACTCCCGCCACAACCCAATTGAAGCTTTTTAATATTGACGTTCAGTTCCATTTCAGCTTCTAAACCAAGTTTATAAAAGCCAATGGTATTATCTCCACCAAAACGCTTTGCTTCCTGATTGGCCGAATCAGTGGGTGCCACATAAGACAAACTCATCAATGCCTGTCCTGTTGTTGCAGACATTTCACTATCCGTCATACTTTGCAACGTATGCGGAACTGCATAAGTCACATTGCAACACCAACTCATTACCCCTAGAAAAAATATAGATGAATATCTATTTTTCATTATAGAAATCCCTTTAAGTTCTAAAACTTAGATGAAGTCATGATCACCACAAGTTTTATTAATAGGTATAATCGACAGATCTACCTTTCCCCTCGAGCAATATAAATCAATCTATTGTTAAATAATAAGTAACTTCCGATGAAACTCTCCAATATTTAAGTTTTGGGTTATCAACGGATCTATCTATTTTTATTATTTTTTTCTTTAGACCAACACGTAGAATATACGTGCGATAAATCATTAGACCAATAAAAAGCAGCCGAAGCTGCTTAATGTTTTCAGGTTAAATTAGCAAAATTTTAAAGTACCATAACAGTTTGGGGTAAATTTTTGAGTCGCTAGCTCTAAATTCGTTAGGGCCATTTGTGGTCGGGTTGCATTGATTAAATTCACCGTCCCTGTTGGGATCGTATCACCAAAAAGACAATTCAATACCCCAAATGTTCCACAATTAATCGGATGATCGGTCAAATATTGAGATACTTGTGAAAATGCTTCATTAAGTGTTGCTTTAGGAATATCAACATTCAATGTAGGTTGAATAAACCCAATATCGATTGGATTACTAAACTCGAGCCACCAGCCATTTTGCGAAACAGATTTGTTATTGGTCCACTGGATATTCTGTGACTGTAAAGAAAGTGACGCCGCTGTACCATTTAGATTCGCCTTGTGGAAATAACCTAAATCTTCACTGATTGCAACATCTACAATAAGATTTTGAATCGTACCAGTGACCTGTCTATCCAAATTCAATCCAATTGCCTTCGCTACAATGTTTCCGCTTAAATCAATATCACGGACTGCGGCTGTAGCAGTTAAATTGGCACTGGTAATCCGCTTTCCAGTAATCGGTTGTTGGCCCAAGACCAAGTCACCTTTTAAAATATTACTTCCTGTGGCTTTATCCCGAAGGTTGAGCGCATAAGATGAGGTTTCAAAGTTGATTGTAGGAACACAGAGAGCGGGAAGACTACATACCTTACCTGTAATCGGATTATAGCCGTCGGATTGATTCAAGGTACCTTTGGCCGCTTCTCCTGAGACCAGACTTGTTCCAAATCCATTTACATTGGCCAGACCAGTCGTAGCCGCAATTTCCATATAACCACTGAGTGAGTTAATACCTGTCTTAGTGGGGCCATTCTCAAGACCAAAGGTAATTAAACCCAAAGCCTTCTCGGCACTTAAATTTAGTCCAACAATTTGACGGGTTGAAGCTTTATCTGGATTCTTGACTGCAAATTCAATGAATGGATTGGTTAAAACCGCTGATGAGCCAGCACGTGCTGCGCGATCAGCCGCACTATCGGTATTAGAGGTTTCAGAATTACCTAAACCACTCAGACTGAGGTAATCAATATCGATATCACAGCCACCTGCTCCATTGGTACCACCACAACCTAACTGAAGCTTTTTAATATTGACGTTCAACTCCATTTCAGCTTCCAGTCCCAACTTATAGAAACCGATGGTTTTGTCTCCCCCAAAACGTTGTGCTTCCTTATTAGCCAAATCAGTAGGAGCAATATACGACAGGCTCATCAATGCCTGACCTGTGGTTGCAGACAGTTCCGTATCCGTCATACTTTTCAACGTACTGGTTGTCGCATAAGCAGGATGAACAAAAACTCCGATCATCCCCAAAAAGATTGTAGATAATCCTTTCTTTTTCATTATAAAAATCCTTTTTTTTGATTCTAAATCTTAGCTCTAAACAATTTTCCGCCCTAAAATTAAGGGACAGAAAAATTAGTAAGCTAATAATTACTTTTATAACTACACCTACTATAACCCTGAAAAGTGTTAAATAATATACAATATATGACAAAAATGACCCATAAAGGTAAAAAAATATCACAAAAAAAATAATCATATTAAATTTCAAATAGATCATTTCTCATACAGCAAATTAAAGTTGAAATATTGCAATGTAAAATAAAGTGTTGTTTCATACGCTCATCCTTCCACATCACCATAAGGAGAGTTTTAGACATACTTTAGATGTGACAGAAGAAACATGAAGGCTTGTTCCTTGTTTTAGAGGCGTCCTAAGCTACTGCGATTTTTGACAAGAAAGGGTGAATCAAGTGGAATAACGTGAAAAAAATCAAATATAAAGATTTAAGTTCTATATATCCGTTCAACTCATCATCTAATGAATTGTATTTTAAAGATAATTAATTGATATCTCTTAGTTAAGCTATCAAAATATATAAACAAAAAGCAGCCAAAGCTGCTTAGTTTTTTAGGTTAAATTAGCAAAATTTTAAAGTACCATAACAGTTTGGGGTAAATTTTTGAGTCGCTAGCTCTAAATTCGTCAGGGCCATTTGTGGTCGGGTTGCATTGATTAAATTCACCGTCCCTACAGGGACTGTATCCCCCAAAAGACAATTTGCCGCACCCAGTGGTCCACAATCAATCGGATGATCGTTCAAATACTGAGATACTTGTGAAAATGCTTCATTAAGCGTCGCTTTAGGAATATCAACATTAAATACAGGTTGAATGAAACCAATATCGATCGGATTACTAAACTCAAGCCACCAGCCATTTTGCGAAACAGATTTATTATTACTCCACTGGATATTCTGTGACTGTAAAGAAAGTGACGCTGCTGTACCATTTAGATTCGCCTTGTGGAAATAACCTAAATCTTCACTGATCGCGACATCAACTAGCAAATTCTGAATCGTACCAGTGACCTGTTTATCCAGATTCAGTCCCATTGCCTTCGCTACAATGTTTCCGCTTAAATCAATATCACGGACTGCGGCTGTAGCAGTTAAATTGGCACTGGTAATCCGCTTTCCAGTAATCGGTTGCTGACCTATAGCTAAATCCCCTTTTAAAATATTACTGCCTGTGGCTTTATCCCGAAGATTGAGCGCATAATCCGTAGTTTCAAAATCAATCGTGGGTATACAAAGAAGAGGTGTAGAGCATATCTTGCCAGTAATCGGATTATAACCATCAGATTGATTTAACGTGTTTCTGTCTGGCTCTCCTGACACCTGACTTGTTCCAAATCCATTTACATTGGCAATACCCGTTGTGGCTGCAATTTCCATATAACCACTGAGTGAGTTAATACCTGTCTTAGTGGGCCCATTCTCAAGACCAAAGGTAATTAAACCCAAAGCCTTCTCGGCACTTAAATTTAGTCCAACAATTTGACGGGTTGAAGCTTTATCTGGATTCTTGACTGCAAATTCAATGAATGGATTGGTTAAAACCGCTGATGAGCCAGCACGTGCTGCGCGATCAGCCGCACTATCGGTATTAGAGGTTTCAGAATTACCTAAACCACTCAGACTGAGGTAATCAATATCGATATCACAGCCACCTGCTCCATTGGTACCACCACAACCTAACTGAAGCTTTTTAATATTGACGTTCAACTCCATTTCAGCTTCCAATCCCAATTTATAGAAACCGATAGTTTTGTCTCCGCCATCTCGCAACGCTTCTTTATTGGCCAAATCAGTGGGAGCAATATACGAAAAACTCATCAATGCCTGACCTGTGGTTGCAGAGAGTTCCGTATCCGTCATGCTTTTTAATGTACCGGCTGTGGCATAAGCAAAATTTACGTATGAACTACCTAACAAAAGCATAGCTAAATGAAGAGATTTAAACTGTCGCATGACCGACCTCCATGTTTAAAACATCCATATTTGTTTATTTTTATAATGTTTTATCTCAGCTACAGACAGTTTTCTAATTTATATCCACACTGTGAACGGCGATAAAACAAAGCATTTTTCTAATTATATTTTAAAATAAATTAAATACAAGTTTAATTTATCTAAACAATTTAGGCCAAACATATACAGCTTATTTAAATACATCACATAAAAAAAGCTCACCATAGTTTATATGATGAGCTTTTTTTTAAATCTAATAATCAGGTCTTCGGCAAAGTCACACCAGTTTGACCTTGGTATTTACCACCACGATCCTTATATGAAGTTTCACATACTTCATCACTTTCAAAGAACAACATTTGCGCAACACCCTCACCTGCGTAAATACGTGCTGGCAAGTTGGTCGTATTCGAGAATTCCAGAGTAACGTGACCTTCCCACTCAGGTTCTAACGGGGTCACGTTTACAATAATACCGCAACGTGCATAGGTTGATTTGCCAAGGCAAACGGTTAATACGTTGCGTGGAATACGGAAATATTCAATGGTACGTGCCAAGGCAAACGAGTTTGGCGGAATGATACACACATCAGATTCGATATCGATAAAGCTTTTATCATCAAAGTTCTTAGGGTCAACAATGGCTGAGTGCACATTGGTAAACACTTTGAACTCACGCGCACAACGGACATCATAGCCATAGCTCGATACCCCGTAAGAAATCAACTTTTCACCGTTTTTATCAAAACGAACTTGATTTTCCGCATAAGGTTCAATCATGCCGTGTTTTTCGCTCATTTCACGAATCCAACGATCAGATTTTATAGCCATGACTTTTTATCCAAAGACGAAGTTAATAATTGGCGAGTACTTTAACTTAAAATGCTATTAATGAAAACAACACCTCTCATGCGTTCGCTTCAATAGAGGCGGGAATGTTATAAATTGTTGAGCGCTGAATAACTAATTGGAATCGCAAAGCTGACCAGCACCACACAGGCGGTACGTTGCAGTTTCGCTTGAGAGAGCCAGTTTACCTTCTTGCTTGCCAGCATTGCACCGACTGAAATCCAGAATAAAGCAATCGGAAGGATTAAAGCCACAAATGTCCCCATATGAGCCAGGTAAATGTCCTGACTTTTCCAGGCAGCAGCAGGGAAAATGGCTGAAGCAAACAGTAAAGCCTTAGGATTGAGCAAGGTTGCGCAGAGGAGTTCTTTAGGGCGAATGGTCGGCTGGTTTAAAACCACATCCTGATTCGCCGTACGCCATAACTTGATGGCAAGAAAAATAATATAAGCCGCACTCATTAATTTCAAAAACGTGGGTAATAAAGGAAAAGTGGCCGATACTTTACCAATCAACATCCCCCAAGCCGTAATGGCAATAATATAGCCGACCGCTTCCGCTGGAATAAGCAGTAAAGATTTACGTAATCCGACCTGAATCCCTGAAGATGCAAGTAAGGTATTAGTTGGGCCTGGTGTCAGCAGAATGGTGATTACTAAACCAATAAAAAACCATGAAATCATTGAATGACCTCACTATGAGAGATTTTCAGATTAATCCAATTACTCAGCTATAGCAAAAAAATAACTGTAAGGACTTATGACGAAAATCCTTATAAGCTTTTATTTTATTTATGTTTTTAAAATTACAAGTAGTACCAACTGCACAGTCACAGGCAGATGCCTGAGTATTTAAGATTCAAATTCTGGAGATGGCTTGATAAGTGCCCCCGCTACCCCCAGATAAATGGAGACATGATTTTAAGTTTTTGCTAAGTAATTAATGTTATTTTATAAGCTGTTTCCCCTCCTATCTCTTATTCGCTCCACATGATTTATGCCTAAGCAATTTTTTCATAAGTGGCTACCTTCTTCGGAAAAAGTCGCTCGACTAAAATTTATGAAGATTTTTGGTGAACGCACCTTAAATCCACTGCTTTGGTATGTAAATCGCCGTTCTATTGCAAAAGCCATGTTTATTGGCACCTTCTGGGGCATTTTACCGGTTCCGTTTCATAGCGTGTTTATTATCCTGACCGTGCTACTGTTTGAAGTGAACTTGCCGATTGGATTATGCATGGCATGGTTAACCAATCCCTTTACGGTTGTACCGATTCTTTATTTAGGATTCTGGTTCGGTAGCAAGATTTATCACGTCAATATGATTAATAAAGACATGTTGCTTGGTGTTCTGCATCAGATTCTAAACTGGATCAAAAATTTTGGGCATGGACATATTGATTTTAGCCTTGCCAAGATTCTGGTTTCAGGGCTGATAATTGAAGCGATTTTATTTGCGGTTTTATTTTATGCAGCGACACACTTACTCTGGCGTTGGAGTGTGATTCGAAGCTGGAGAAATCGTGAAAAAGGGAGAAAAGAAGAAACCATCTAAATGATTTCTTCTTAACAAGAATACTTATTTCGCTGCGGCTTTGGCCTTCATATATTGTTCTGCCACATCGAGTGCATATTCCTGACATGCTTCACCTGTGGCAGGGTCATAGGTACCATTATTGGTAATGTTATTGGATAACACACGGATCCCCAAGAATGGCACATTGAATTGATGGGCAATCTGGGCCACTGAAGCTGCTTCCATCTCTTCTACCGAAGTCCCATAAACCGTATGGAACTGCTTGATACGATCAAGCTCGTTATTCCAGGTATCTGCCGAACCAATCGTACCTTCCACCACTTGTCCTTTGCTGTAATTTGGTTTTGCCTTGTAAGCAGCAAGCAAGAGTTCTTTGTCACCTTCAAATTTACGGATCGCAATTGGCTCAGGATTAGACTCATCATCAGGTAAGACATCAAAGGCTTCATTCCACTCTAAAGCATTTGAACCACCACCAAGGGGTTTATTAGGTGTTTTAAATGCACCGATATTGGTGGTGTATTTACCTAACACAATATCAAATACATGCAGATCTGGATCATGACCACCGGCTGTGCCCTGATTGATAATTGCAATCGGTTTGTAATGTTGAATTGCAAGTGCAGTGGCAGCAGCAGAATTACTCATGCCCATCCGCGTCTTGGAAATCACCACAGGATAACCCTTATAGGTACCCTTCCAGAACTTCCATTCCCCAATCATTTCTACAGTCGCATTCTCTAACTGAGCAGCCATTTTTTCCGACTCGACAGGTAATGCCCCCTGAATCACGATCGGCTGGAGTTTCGCTTGTTCTTGAGGTTGAGTCGAATTTGAGTTGCTATCACCATTACATGCAGCTAAAAAAAGCGTCGTACATAGCGTGGCAATACCGATAAAAGATTTGAATTGCATCATTCACCTGTCTTAAAAAAAGAAAGTCTATACAAAGCAAGTTATGTACCTACTTTGTTTTTAAAAGTGAGTTGAGGAATGGTCTAGATCAAAAGTTGATTTCGATTAGAAAGCAAAAACCCAACATTTGCGTGTTGGGTTTTCGGTGGGCTTAGAAAATTCGTTTATCGTCTTTCTGGCGCTTTGGCAGCTTATCCATTTGTTGCAACACGGCCTGGGCAATATTGAGATAGCTTTCGGCGGCGGTATCCTTCGCGATTACACTTGGTGTGCCCTGATCGGCATGCTCACGGATTTTCGCATCTAAAGGTAAGCGTCCCAGTAATGGAATCTGGTATTGCGTTGACAATTGATCGCCACCGCCTGTACCAAAAATCTGCTCTTCGTGTCCGCAATTCGAGCAAATATGGGTCGACATATTTTCAATCACACCCAACACAGGAATATTCACTTTATTGAATAGCTCAATGCCTTTGGTCGCATCCATTAACGCCACATTTTGTGGGGTGGTGACAATCACCGCACCCGTGACCGGAATACGTTGTGCCAAGGTCAATTGAATATCGCCAGTACCAGGCGGCATATCGATCACCAGCACATCCAGATCAGGCCATAAGGTCTGGTTAAATAACTGCATCAATGCACCGGTAGCTTTGGGTCCACGCCATGCCACAGGCGTATTGTGCTCACCGATTAAATGACCAATCGACAGTACGGCCATGCCATAGGCATCTAAAGGTACAAAGTGTTCACTTTCAATCAGTGGGGTTTTACCGGCATTGCCCAACATGGTTGGAATACTTGGGCCATAGATATCGGCATCCAGCACACCTACTTTTAGGCCGAGCTGTTGTAGTGCAAGTGCAAGGTTTACTGTGGTGGTTGATTTACCCACACCGCCTTTACCTGATGACACCAGAATCACATTTTGAATACGGGGATGAGCAGCAACATCGCGCTGTTGCGGTGCCGCTTTTTGAATCGGCGGATTATTAGGATCTGCTTCTGCCTGAGGTGAAGCATCCATCACAGGCGGTAAATTGCTATTTTCTGCTTTTGGTTTGGATGAGCAGCTGTGACCTGCCTCACCATGCGCCGCATGTTTTTGCTGAATAATATGTAGATTTAATTCCTGAATGCCGCATTTTTCCAATGCTTCTGCAAGTTCGTCATGAATCTGTTGCAAGTGATCTTTTTCTTGGGGAAAGGTATTAATGGTCAGCTGTAAAATACGACCTTGTACATTGACCTGACTAATCCGATCTTTGAGCGCATTATCTGAATGCGGTAATACATAACTTTGTAGAACTGTTTGAATCTCGTCTTCCTTCACTTCTTGCGCTGGTGAAAAAACAGATTTTAAGGAAGAAAGCCACGACATTTTGTTTACTCCAAAAACAGATCAACATAGCATTGAGTTCGCTTAGTTTAGCAGTATTGAACAATTGACGCTCCTCTCAAAGCAGATAATTGCTCATTTTTTATAGCAACTTTTCTGCTTTAGATTTCTCTGCCCGACAATACACTTTTTTTGTTAGAAAAAGCTTAGATCGAACAATGCTAGACTGAATATTCAGTCTCATGTCGCCCAGACATTTTTAAACCTCTTTAAATAAAAAAATCCCCAAACATAGCGTAGATATGTTTGGGGAAGTCTTTCATCCTATTCGCAGATTAAAGGTATTAACCTTTGAATTTATTGATGGTATCCGTTGCGGCTTTCTTTAAATCATCCAGCTTGTGACTGGCCTGAGCTTTAAGATCATCAAATTTTGCTGCAGCTTCATCTTTCAATTCAGCGGCTTTGGCTTTGGCATCATCCAGTTTATGGCTGGCTTCTTCTTTCAAGTGGTCAAATTTGTCTTGAACCGCATGCTGGGTATCTTCCAGTTTTGCTTTGATATCATCCACTTTGCTCGAAGCCGCTTCTTTACCTTCAGCATTTTTTTCAGAAACATCTTTCTTTAAATCATCAACGGCTTTTTCGCCTTTCAACTTCAGTTCTGCGGCAGAATGTTTTAAGTCATCAATTGCCTTTTCACCTTGTAGCTGAGTTTCTTTTGCTTTGTGTTTTAAATCATCGCCCAATTCAGCGGCTTGGTTTTTTAATTCATCAAGTTTTTCATTTGTCATGGTATTTCCTCACTATAGGTAAAAAACATATTGTTTGGAGCAATCTTAGTTATACCGCGTTTAACGCTATTTTTTGCTGAGCGCTGCAAATTGAAACAATTGAAATACAGGAAGATTCAAAACAATGCTGAATGATAAATTATTTTATTATCAGATATAAAAAGCATATAAATGAATAACATCCTGCCTAGCGAACAAAATTCTTGGCTAATATCTCATAGAGCACGTGCCAACTGAGTGGATGATCTTTGGCTATAGCGGGATGCTGAAATTCACCAACTTTATTCATGTTTAATTTATGCATGACTCTTTGCGATTTCGCATTGTCCAAGGTAGTAAAGGCCACCACTTTATCCAGCTTTAACTGCTCAAAAGCAAATGCAAGCGCAGCTTGGGCAGCTTCAGGCGCATAACCCTGTCCCCAATAAGCCTGATCGAGTCGCCAACCGATTTCCACACACGGAGAAAATGAAAATTGTGTCGGTTGATCATGCAACCCGGTAAAGCCAATAAATTGCTGGTTATGTTTTAACTCAACCGCCCAGAACCCCCAGCCTTGCGTGTCGATAATTGATTTCATGCGCTCAATCAAGGCATCACTTTCTGCCCGTGTCAGCAGGTTTGGAAAATACTGCATTACTTGAGGATTGATACTCATGGCTGCAAAGGCTTCATTATCCTCTGCTCGCCATTGTCTGAGACGTAATCTGGCTGTTTCGATCATTTTTAGAACCAATAAATGTGTATTAAAAACTATTAACAATATAAGGAGATAGATCGGATATACTGCTGAAAATATCTCAATCATAGACCTTGTCGTCAAAATTGCCTATATGAATGAAAATGAACTTCTAGAAATTCAACAGGAACTTCAGGCCCAAGAAAAACGCTTGAAGTACATTGTTTCAAGTAAAAGAAGAATCCAGAATATGATTCTGTCTTTTGAAAAGGATTTGGCTGAACAGTTAATTCCGGTTATTGATCACATCAGTGATGATAAAGCGCCGGTTGAGAGCAGTTTGGCGCTGACCATTTGCTGGAAATTTTCGAAAGCCGAGTTTCCTAAAACGGAACATTGGTGCAGCGAACTGAGCATTACTGACCTTGAAATCAAAGATCAATTTACTGTGGTGTTAAAAGCACAGGCATGGTTAGGCACATTGGGCAGTGATGAGCTTTGGCAAACGCCGATGTTTGCTGAGATTACACTTGATCCGAAAACGGACGGCTTAAAAAGCTATTTCATCCATTTCCTGTCTAAAGGAAAAGTCATTTCGTTAAGGAAGAACTCCAAGCACAGCATCACAGTCAAGCAAATGCAAAGTATGTAATCCTTCGGGATGCATACTTTTTTCTCAACTCAATAATCAAAAATTCATAGATAAAACTATTCAAAATCGAATATGAATAAAGAAGAACTTACACTGCAAAAACAAGAAGATGAGAGGTATGCAAAGTGGTCAAAATATGTTTACTCCAGCAAAAGAAGAATTCAACGTAGAGTCTTGGCTATAGAGCGTGATATTGCCCACACTATTCTTCAATTCAAGACAAATAAACCAAGCGAAGACTTAGAAGCCTTGATTGCTTTTTTAAGTTGCTGGAAATTTTCTAAAGTAAATTTTGGTCAAAATACATTTTGGTGCGATGCAATCTATTTTGATGAATTTACAATGAAAGATGATCGTACTTTTATATTTAGTGGACATGCTTGGATCGGCTTTACTGAGAATACAGAGAAACAATGGCAAGTACCCTGTTCAGGTTATTTCATCGTCAATCGCCATCACAGTAAACTCAAAAGTTATAAGCTTTATTTTGATCACGAAAACCAAATTATTAGCTTAATTAAAATGAGTTAACTCAAAACACGTTTAAAAGACGAATGCAGGCCCAAATTGTCTCCGAACCTAGCTTGAAAAGATTTCACTGAATCCCTTGTGCAAGTCGGGGTCAAGTCATGTAAAATCATCTGCCTTGCAAATACGAATGAGAGAACAATATCCGTGCGTAAAATTTTAGTCACCAATGCCCTACCTTATGCCAATGGTCCTATCCATATGGGTCACTTACTCGGTTATATCCAAGCAGATATTTGGGTTCGTGCAATGCGTGCAATGGGCCATGATGTGACTTATGTATGTGCGGATGATGCTCACGGTACCGCGATCATGCTGCGTGCTGAAGCCAATGGCATTAGCCCGGAACAGCAAATTGCCAATGTTCAGAAAGAACATATCCGTGACTTTGATGGTTTTGGCGTACATTTCGATCACTATGATTCAACCAACAGTGATGAAAACAAAGCGCGTTCAGAAGAAATTTATATTAAAAACCGTGAAGCAGGCAATATTGCAATTCGTCCTGTTACCCAGTTATTCGACCCTGAAAAAGGCATGTTCCTGTCTGACCGTTTCATTAAAGGCACATGCCCGAAATGTAAAGCGGAAGATCAATACGGTGATGCCTGTGAAGTGTGCGGTACAACCTATAATGCCACTGAACTGGAAAACCCACGTTCAACCTTAAGTGGTGCCACCCCTGTTGAAAAATCATCAGATCACTACTTCTTTAAACTTCCGAATTTTGCAGAATACTTACAGAAATGGACCCGTGACCAAGGTCGTCTGCCAGTTTCAATTGCCAATAAATTAGACGAATGGTTTGAAGCAGGCTTATCGGATTGGGATATTTCGCGTGATGCGCCTTATTTTGGTTTTGAAATTCCAGATGCGCCAAACAAATATTTCTATGTTTGGGTCGATGCGCCGATTGGTTATATGTCGAGTTTTGAAAACTACATCAAAACTAAACGCCCTGATCTCAGCTTCGATGATTTCTGGAAAAAAGACAGCGATAAAGAAGTTTATCACTTCATCGGTAAAGACATTGTTTACTTCCATGCCCTGTTCTGGCCGGCAATGCTTGAAGGTGCCAACTACCGTACCCCATCAGGTTTATTCGTGAATGGTTTCTTGACGGTGAATGGTCAGAAGATGTCGAAATCTCGTGGGACCTTCATTAAAGCTGAAACCTATTTAGAACATTTGAATCCTGAATATCTACGTTATTACTTTGCATCTAAGCTGTCTGACAAAGTTGAAGATTCAGATTTGAATCTGGATGACTTCGTTCAGAAGGTGAATTCTGACCTTGTGGGTAAAGTGGTGAATATTGCCAGTCGTTGTGCAAAATTCATTAACAGCAACTTCAATAATACCTTGTCGAATACATGTGCAGAATCTGAACTGGTGCAAAGCTTTATTGATGCAGGTGATTCAATCGCACAAGCCTATGAAGCACGTGAATTCTCGGCTGCGATCCGTGAAATCATGGCATTGGCTGACCGCGCCAATCAGTATATCGATGAGAAAAAACCGTGGGCACTTGCGAAGCAAGAAGGTCAGGAACAGCAAGTTCATGATGTGTGCTCGGTAGGTATTAACCTGTTCCGTCAACTTGCGATTTACTTGGCTCCTGTATTGCCAACGCTTGCTGCACAGGTTCAAGCCTTCTTACAACTTGAAAGCTTCGACTTTGCATCACGTCAGCAGATCTTGGTTGGACATGAAATTGCGCAATTCCAACCATTGATGCAGCGTGTTGATGCCAAAGCTGTGGCTGCAATGGTGGATGCATCTAAAGATTCTTTAGCTGCGGCGGCGGAAGTGCCAAAAGCAGAGAAGAAAAAAGAAAAGAAATCCGAGAAGAAGCCTGAGCCAAAAGTAGGTGAAGCTGACATCATTGGTATTGAAGACTTCATGAAAATTGATCTTCGTGTGGCAAAAGTATTGGAAGCTGCAACAGTTGAAGGTTCTGATAAATTGCTGCAATTGACTTTAGATGTCGGTGAAGCTGAACCGCGTAATGTGTTTAGTGGCATTCGTGAGTTTTATCAGCCAGAAGATCTAAAAGACAAATTAGTGGTGATGGTGGCTAACCTTGCACCGCGTAAAATGCGTTTTGGTATTTCTAACGGTATGGTTCTTGCCGCTGGTAATGGCGAAGGGGTTTGGGTGATTTCACCTGAATCTGGAGCAAAACCAGGCGATAAAGTGTCTTAATTTATAAAATATCAAGGGTTTCTTCGGAAGCCCTTTTATATTATTTTTAATTAAATCAAATAAAGCTCAAAATGAATAAAAACAACTCAGAAACAACCACATTTACACGTTATGGTTCAACTATTGGAACATTTATCATTGTAATCAGTTTCCATATCTTGATTTATCTAGACCATCCAATCCGTTTTTTACAAAGTCTAATCACACCCAGTATAGTTATTCCTATGCTTTGCTTAATGTTAATTGCGATCGCAGTCGGATATGTTGTTGGCTACATTCCTGCCTATATTACGGGTGAGTTATTTTTACATATATTCAAAGATAAGTTAGTAAATGCAAATCTATACCAAGCCATCGCTTATGGTTGTTTTACCAGTTTATTATGGGCGCCTCTTTTATTGCTACTTTCACAATTTTCTCACGAATGGTTGCTGACTTTTTTATATCTACAATTTGTTTTAATCCTGCCAATTACGACTATTTGTGCCGTTATTGAATGGAAAAAATCAAAATAATAGTTAATACTTTTAATCAAATAAATTCTCTCAAACTAAATACAAGTTGTACCTTTCTTCCAGCCCAAGCGTAACTACAAACAATAAAGCAATCGGAGATTATAGTATTTCTTCGATAATGATTATTCTCTTTTAAAGAATAGATATCCGTGCTAAAAAGTAGACAATTCAACTAAAATTGAGAATATTTATAAATGAAAAAAATAGCCCTACTTCTTTCTATCTCATTCTTGAGCAGCATCCCTTTACTGAGCCATGCAGAAACAAGCAAAACCCTGCCGATCATTGAACAACAAAAACAGGTAGCAGGCTTCTATCAACACCAAGTGGGTGATGTGCAAATCACTGCCCTGCTCGATGGCACTAACTTTATGTCACCAAGCCTGTTTAAAGATATTTCACCGCAACAAGTCCAACATATCCTGAAAAAATACTACGCAGACCAAGACAAAGGAGTGCAAACCTCCATCAATGCTTTCCTCGTCAATACAAGAAAATCATTGGTACTCGTCGATAGCGGCGCAGCCAGTTGCTTTGGCCCACACTTAGGTTCAATCCTGAAAAATCTGGTCGCTTCAGGCTACAAACCTGAACAAATCGATACCATTTTACTCACACATTTACACCCTGATCATGTCTGTGGCATCAGTAAAGATGGCGTTGCCAATTTCCCCAATGCAACCGTATATGTCTCCAATGATGAAGCCAATTACTGGTTAGATCCCAAACAGGCAGCCAAGCTTCCAAAAGACAAACAAGCGGGCTATGAAGGAACTGTGAAGCAAATTAAACAGGCGATTACTCCTTACCAAGCCAAGCAACGCTTTAAAACTTATAAAATTGGTGATGACATTCAGGGTTTTAAAGTCATTAACACGGCGGGACATACTCCAGGCCACTTTAGTTATGAACTCAAAAGCAAAGGCGAAAGCGTAGTGTTTATTGGCGATATCGTACATTCACATACCGTGCAATTTGATCAACCTAAAACTGCGATTGAATACGATATTGATCCGAAAAAAGCAGTGGCAACCCGTTTAAAACAGTTTGCTGATTTCGCTAAAAATGGCCAAACCATTGCTGCACCACATTTACCTTTCCCAGGAATGGGGCATATTTATTCAGCAGATGGTAAGAGCTATCAATGGATTCCAGTGCATTTTAAAGATTAAGCTGAATAAGTGGATTCTAGACAATAAAAAAGCGACCTTCGTGGTCGCTTTTTCTGCTGTATTATTTCATTCCAAAAATCAGCTTTAATCCCAACAGCGTCATCACGCCACCTGCGATACGGTCAAACACAGATTTGGATTTTAAATAGACTTTGCGTGGCCCTTCTGCTGACAGGGCAACCGCCACCAGCGAATACCAACCTGCGTCAATAAAGAAGCACAACATCGGTAACACCACATAGTAATAGCTTGGGATGTCTTTCGGTAATAAGGCCGTGAAAATACTGGCCAAGATAATGGCAATTTTCGGATTACTGAGCTGGGTAATTAACCCTAAACGAAAGGCTTGTGCATAGCTCATCTGATTCACAGTACCATTGACTGCTTCCATTGGCTCTTTGGCATGTTTGATAATTTTATACGCCAGCCAAAGTAAATATAGGCCACCAAATACTTTTAAAGCGATATACGCAGAAGGCACCGCCAATAAAATTGCCTGTAAGCCCATGACTGCCAGCAAACCAAACAAGGCTGCCCCCGTGCCTGTACCTAAAGCGGTAAATAGGCCATGTTTACGTGAAATCGCAATTGAATTCTTCGCCACATAAATAAATGTAGGGCCCGGGCTAATTGCACCCAACATTAAGGCCAACGCAATTGAGCCTAAAATCAATAACGATTCCAAGATAACCTCTAGATTAGAATAATTTTCAAGCAATGATTTTACTTAAAAACAGGATCAAGGTGATAGATAAATTTTGAGTTGCCCTCTTATTTTTCACGCTTGAATACAATATTTTTGAGCCTATACCTTTTATATAAAACTTAAGCCCGACTCAAAACCAGATACATCACTTCACTACGAAATGAGCCATCCGCCTGAATCTGATAATAATGGCGCGTCTGATCGGAAGCTTTGTGCTGTAAATGCCGTATGGTCTGGACTGCATAATCAGGCGTTTGCATCCGTTCTGTCCAGCTCTGAAACTCTAACTCTAAATGCTGTTTTTCAACACATTCGATTCGAAATCCTGCACATTCAGCAAAGTGCATCCATTCTTGCAAACTATAATTACGCACATGACTTGGATCGCGAATCGTTTCAATCGTCTGAAAAAAGGTATCCATGACAGGATTCGAATTTCCCAAAATATCTACCATAATCACCTTGCCTTGTGGCGCCAATACACGGCGAATTTCCGCCATCGCCTGTGCGACATTGTTCCAGTGATGCGCTGAATAACGGCTAATGACGCAATCAAAACTTTGATCGGCAAAAGGCAGTGCCTCGGCAGCCCCTTGTACGGCCATGACATGATCAAAGCCCTTTTGCTGGGCCTGCTGAGCCACCAGTTCGACCATCGATGGCGTTAAGTCATAGGCAGTCACCTGCTCTACAAAAGGTGCAACCTGGTAACTGACATGCCCACCGCCACAGCCCAAATCCAGTACTATTTTAAATTGATGTGCCTGAATCAACTGCTGCATTTTCTGAAATTCAATTCCCTGCGCATGCACGCTACTGGTTAAATAGGCCTGAGATTTATCCTGATATTGCTGTTGATTGACTTGATGCTGGGTGGTCATATTCTTATCCTTGCTGTGCCTGATTGCCTTTACAATAAACAGACACAAACAAAAATAAAAATGATCAATTTTAATTTTATTAATAAAAATAAGTTATTAATTTAATCCGATTAAACTCGCCGCGACATTGATCGCAACCGCCAGAATCACGGTATTAAAGATAAAGGCCAGTACACAATGAAAGATATTTAAGTGTCTGAGTGCAGAACTGGTAATCGACACATCTGCTGTCTGAGCCGAGGTACCAATGATGTAGCTGAAATAAATAAAATCCAGATAGTCGGGTTGATCTGTTTTAGGAAAGTCCAGTCCTGCTTCTTCATGTCGACTTTTGGCCAGATAATAGTCATGGGCATAGTGAATCGCAAATAAAGTATGCAGTAATAACCAGGTTGAAAATATGGTGCCGATGGTCAGTAGAATCAAGGCGCTTTTTAAAATAGGAAAATCTTTCGGCACATGACTAAGCTGTACCACAATTGAAATAAAACAGACCACAATCGCAATCAATACCACCGTGAGGATCACCCACTTGCCTTCATCCTGTTGCCGGGCACGTTTTAAAATGTGTGTTGCATCCAGATGCCACATCATTTTCAGGGTCAGAAACAAATACAGCCATATGGCAATATTCCAGCCTAACTGCAAACAGGTGGCCCATTTCCAGTCGGTAAAAAAGTGCAATGCCGCATAGATCAGCAACCCCAGACTAAAAGTTGCGGACAGGTAAGGACGATGTTTTATCCCTCTCGCAAAACGCTGTACAAATCCTTGCATGCTTCACCTGATTGTATTTTTTATTCATGATTCATTTCACTTTATTTTTTAACACTGTATGCACTTGGAAAAATATCTTCTACGATGGATTTTACCGAAAATAAACAAAATAAATTTTCGCTACATATTTACTTCGGACAAAAATGTCCGTTTAATTCACATTATATCTTCCACGAGTCTTGGTCATGGCAAAACGTCAGCAATTGGCGGCTCACAATCGTGATGAACTCCTCAACGCCGCAGAGGAAATTTTCCGCAAGCAAGGGGTTCATGTGCCTTTACAGGCCATCATTGATCATGCCGGTGTGGGACGGGCAACTTTTTATCGTAATTTTGCTGATCGTAAAGCCTTGATTGCAGCTTTGCTGGAACGGGCCATCACTCGTCTGGAGCAGAAGGCCAAAGAATTACGGGTCTTTAATGATGGCTTTATCCGTTTAATCGAAGGTCATATCGAACAGATTCCACAGCTGGTGGTGCTGATTGATTACTGGCGCATCATTGATCGCCAAGACCCAATCATGCTAAACATTTATGAACGACGGGATAAAGCATTACAACCGCTGATTGATCAGGCGATCCAACACCAGTTATGTCGTGCTGATCTTACCCCTCAAGATTTTGGTATGATCACCGCGATTTTGGGGTCCTCCTTTCAGGGACATCAGGCGAGCGACCAGCTACGGCTGGCGAAACGCGCAATAGAATTATTATTAAACGGCATTAAAGTGTAGTTCGAGGAAGAATATGGATAAAAACCCTCGCTATCTAGAGACTCCTCCGGATTGGTCTGCAGACGAGCGTCCAACCTTACCTGGCTCGCCTGCAGCGATTGCACATGCTCGCCCGAAACGTTTCGCCTACTTTGTTATTGGCCTGCTGATCTGTATTGCTGCCAGTCTCAGTAATGGCTTTATTGTTGCCAATTTACCGATTTTTCAGGGGGAATATGGATTAACCGCTTCACAAGCGGCCTGGCTCCCTGCAGCCTATGTCATGGCCAATGTCAGTTCAAACCTGATCCTGTTTAAGGCCCGTCAGCAATATGGCTTGCGCCTGTTTTCAGAAATCGGGTTACTGGTTTTTATTGGCGTACTGATTCTGCACATCTTTGTCAAAACCTATGAAATGGCGCTTTTTGTCCGTTTTATTGCGGGTCTGGCCGCAGCCCCCCTCAGCTCGCTCGGCATGTATTACACCATGCAGGCCTTTGGCAAGGCCGATATGGCTAAAGGTATTTATCTGGCTTTTGGCTTTCAGCAATTGGGATTGCCATTGGCCTGGATTATTTCACCGTTCCTCCTCAGTGCAAACCAGTGGGATGTGATTTATACCTTTGAGCTGGGTCTGGCCATTTGCTGTTTTGCCATGGTGGTATCGCTCAAATTGCCACGCAGCTTGCGTCTGGAAGTGTTCGAGAAGCAGGACTTCTTTACCTTTGCCCTGTTGGCACCCGGCTTTGCCTGTCTGTGTATCGTGCTCACCCAAGGACCAATTCTATGGTGGTTCGATAGTCCGTGGCTGGCTTATACCTTGATCGTTGGCTTCTGTCTGATTGTGTTGGGTCTCACCTACGAACATTACCGGACCAATCCGCTAATCATGACCCGTTGGCTGGCGGCGGGTGATTTACTCAGTTTTGTGGTCAGTGCTTTTGCATTACGCCTGCTGATGTCAGAGCAAAGTTATGCGGCCGTGAATTTCCTGAAGACCATGGGCATGGGGCCAGACCAGTTCGTGCCGTTATATGTGGTGATCTTTTGCGGAACCATTGCCGGTTCGGTTTTTAGTGCACTGACCTTCCACCGTGAACGATTAATTTTAAATTTATTCCTTGCTGAAATCCTGATTCTGATTGCCTGTGCACTGGATTATCACCTGACCAGTGATGTACGCCCGGCCAATTTCTATCGTAGTCAGTTTTTAGTGAGCTTTGCCGGTGGTGTGTTTATTGGGCCACTGTTGCTGATGGGCTTTATGCGGACCTTGCAACGCGGGCCGCAATATGTGGTGACCTTTATTGTCCTGTTCTCAGCCACACAAAACTTTGGTGGTCTGGTCGGTTCATCGTTCTTTAATACCTACCAGCAACACCATACCTATGATTATAAAGTCGAGATCAACAGCAATCTTGACCCGACCGACCCATTGGTGGCCCAACGCCTACAGGCTTATCAGCGCAGTGCCATGGCGAGTACCAATGATTCGGTCCTGCAAAATAATCAGGCCTTGCAGAACCTAAACAAAGTAGTAACCCGCGAAGCACAGGTTCGTGCCTATAACGATGTGATTGTCTTAAATGGCATTTTTGCTGTGGTTTTACTGCTATGGGGCTTATTTAAATATGTGCGTAACAAGTACATGACCCGAAAAAATCTGCAAGCAGCCAGTTAACCCTGATGGTATTTGATTGAGAAAACATTATGTCTGAACAAGATAAACCAGAAAACACCAATGCTCAGAACAACGGGCAAAACCAGACGGTTCCAGCGGAAAAGGCGCCAGAAGCGGTAGCTCAAATGCCACCGCCTCCACCACCGCCAACCAGTAAGCTGATCAAGACCAAGCGTTCAACCTTATGGTGGATGCTGCTGGTGCTTATTGTCGGGATCACGATTATTTTATGGGCATGGCGAATCGGGCCATTTCACACGGCGATTGAGCAGACCGACAACAGCTATGTGAAAGGTAAAACCACCATTCTTTCCTCACAGATTAATGGTTACATCAAGGATGTGCTGGTCAAGGACTTTGATCATGTCAAACAGGGTCAGGTACTCATGCATATCGATGCAACCACCTATGACCAGAAAGTGACTCAAGCTGTCTCTGGTGTAGAGCAGGCACAAAATAGCCTGGCCAACCAGACGCAGGCCATTGCCCAGCGTCAGGCCGATGTGGTTGCGGCGCAGGCCAAAATGGATCAGGTCAAGGCACAATACGATTTATCCGTCGCGCAACTCAAACGCTACCAACAACTTGGCGATAGTGGTGCGGCATCAAAATCAGAACAGGATAAAGCAGCAGCCGATGCACAAAATAACCTTGCCTTGCTGAAACAGGCCCAAGCCAACATTCAGGTCGCGCAAGAAGCCTTAAAAACAGCGCAAGTGGCCCAAGCCGGTTTAAAGGCTCAGGTCAATAGTGCACAGGCACAACTGGATCAGGCCAATACCACCAAGGATTACAGTACCATTGTGGCGCCGCTAGATGGTCAACTGGGCGAAGTCAATCCACGCGTGGGCCAGTACGTTGCTGCCGGTACACAATTGCTGTATTTAATTCCGCAACAAACCTGGGTGATTGCCAACTTTAAGGAAACCCAAATTGCCAATATGAAAATTGGTCAAAAAGCCTCTTTCACGGTAGACGCCCTGAATCATCAGAAGTTTACTGGGCAAGTCGAACAGATCTCGCCTGCAGCTGGCTCAGAATTCAGTGTGTTAAAGCCTGACAATGCAACGGGTAATTTCACCAAGGTGGTACAACGTATTGCGGTGCGGATCACCGTAGATCCGAATCAGCAAGGCATAGAAAATTTACGTCCCGGGATGTCGGTGATTACTTCGGTAGATACCAGTTCCTAAACGATACTGACATTCTCAATCAAATCCATTTACAATGTGGTCAAATTTATTGCTCTTATTCGAAAATGTTTGATCACATTGCTTTTCCCACTTCCTATCAAACATTAGCGCTTCCCGGTACGGTCCAACTGACCATTAAGCGTCTGGACCAGATTCATCCCTACATTTCAGGCAATAAGTTTTTTAAGCTCAAATACAACCTGCTTGCCGCACAGCAACAAGGTTTGACACAAGTACTGACCTTTGGTGGTGCATTCTCCAACCACATTGCAGCAACCGCTTATGCTGCCCAGCACTTCGGTTTGCAAAGTATTGGCATGATTCGGGGTGAAGAGCTGGCTTTGCAAGCCTTAAACCCTACCCTACAAACTGCACAAGATTTGGGTATGCAGCTGCATTTTGTGAGTCGGGCCGAATATCGGCTGCGCCATGAAGCCGCGTATTTACAGCAATTACAACAGCGCTATCCGCAAGCATTGATTATTCCAGAAGGAGGCACTAATGCACTGGCGCTACAAGGGACACAGGAAATCTTAACTGAAGATGACCGCGAAAATTATGATGTGATTTGCTGTGCAGTCGGCACCGGTGGAACCATTGCAGGGCTGATTGAAAGCAGTTCCGATCGACAGCATGTACTGGGCTTTTCTGCCTTAAAAGGGAATTTTCTAAAACAAGACATTCAACAATGGACCAATAAACAGAACTGGTCTTTAACTGATGCCTATTGTTGTGGTGGCTATGCCAAAACCAATCCAGCACTCCTGCACTTTATGCAACAGTTTGAACAGCAATACCGAATTCCTTTGGAACAGGTCTATACCGCCAAAATGATGATGGGTCTGTTTGACCTGATGCAAAGCCAGCATTTCCCACAACATACCCGTATTCTGGCGATTCACACAGGGGGTTTACAAGGAAAATTGAAAACATACTAAAAGCTGCATAAATCTTTTATAATTGCCCGCTTTTCCGCTCTTGAGTATTTCTCCCATGATTCATCAAGTTGATGTTGTTGTTTTAGGTGCAGGTGCATCAGGCTTGATGTTGGCTGCAGAAGCAGGCAAACGTGGGCGCTCGGTTGCTGTACTGGAAAAAGCCAATAAAGTCGGTAAGAAGATTTTGATGTCTGGTGGCGGTAAATGCAACTTTACCAATCTGGAGGTCGAACCTGCGAACTATCTTTCTGAAAATCCGCATTTCGTCATTTCTGCCCTGACCCGTTATACCAACTGGGATTTTATTGGTCTGGTATGCGAATACGGGATTGAATATGAAGAACGCAAGCACGGTCAGCTGTTTACCTTGAAAGGATCAAAAGAAATCCTGGAACTGTTACTGGCAGAATGTGCGAAAGCCAAGCGTGTACAGATTCAGACGCATTGCGAAGTCCTGCAAGTCAAGGCACAAGCAGAATCTGGTTTTAGCATTGAAACCAGTCAAGGGACTTATCAGTGTGAATCGCTGGTGGTTGCCACAGGCGGCTTGTCTATTCCGACTTTAGGCGGTTCAGGTTTTGGTTATGAGCTGGCACAGCAGTTCGGGCATCATGTTTACCCGACCCGTGCAGGTCTGGTTCCGTTTACCTTCTCTGACCAGTTTAAAGAAGTAACGACACGTCTAAGTGGTAATGCACTGGATGCAACGCTAATGAATGAGCGTCATCAATTTACCGAAGCCTTACTGTTTACCCATCGCGGACTTAGCGGCCCAAGTTCCTTGCAACTTTCCAACTACTGGCATGTCGGTGAAAGCTTTAAAATTGATTTCTTCCCAAGTCAGGACTTTGCTGAATTTTTCAAGGTCAAGAAAAAATCTCAACCCAAAGTGCTGCTACGGACCCTACTTAGTGAATTTACCGCCAAAAGTATCGTGCTGGAATTGCAGCAATTGATCTGGGCAGAGCAAAGTGAAACTGCGATTGGCAATATCAGCGACTTGCAACTGGAACAGATTGCAGCACAACTCCATGCCTTCTCGGTCAAACCTTCTGGAACCGAAGGTTATCGCACCGCAGAGGTAACGCTTGGTGGTGTCGACACCAGCGAAGTTTCATCCAAAACCATGGAAAGTAAAAAACAGAAAGGTCTCTATTTTATTGGCGAAGTACTGGATGTGACCGGACACTTGGGTGGTTATAACTTCCAGTGGGCATGGTCATCTGCACAGGCAGCAGCCCAATTCGTTTAAATAGGGTTTTGACGCAAACCACCTGCTTTTTCAGATGAATCAATACTTAATGTTGTTCATCTGAAGAATTAGCGGCTTCTGACGAAGGCATTTTCTGTGTTTTTTGCATTGACTTGTCTTTGCTTGGGCTTGATTTCGCCACCACAAATTTGTAGGCACTCGCCAAAAAACCGACAGTAATACCTGCAATAATAACTGGTGCAAATACACGATTTGGCCTCTTCATTCTGTTCTCCTATCGACTTTTTATTGAGAGACTAGGGCGACTTGCTCTATAAATGAATTGCTTTTTAGGCCAAATTTTACTTCGACCACCTCAAATGCCCCATCCATACTTTCGACATCACTCCGGATTTAAGTCATTTCCCATTCGGCGATATTAAGAAGCTTATGTCTTAATGTTGCTGATCTGGTTATAACCAAAGGGCCTTACTACTCTTAAAAACAAAACGACCACCCTGCTTAGAGTGGTCGAATTGCTAAAAAAAATCAAAGATTATTTTTTACGACTCATCCGAATATGGTGGAGTCGGTGGAGTTGAGTTATCCGGAGTATTTGGTGACACTGGTGTTGGGCTCACCGGATTAGTCGATGAAGCAGGTGTCGGACTCACAGGATTAGTCGATGAAGTAGATGTCGGACTCACAGGATTAGTCGATGAAGTAGATGTCGGACTCACAGGATTAACTGGAGACACTGGCGTTGGAGTCATAACATTGTTTGATCCAGCATCATCTTTGTGCAATGGGTTCGGTTGCTTCCCTTCTGTTTTTGCCTTGTCTAATAAATCACTTAACAGACGCTCTGCTGGCTGGCGACCACCTAAACCGAACGCCAGAGCAAAGGCAACTGCAACTGCACCCAGGGTTAAACCAAATGCCAGATTGACGATGGAATCGGCAATACCCATTGCTCTTAAGCCCATCGCAATCACAAGGCCCATAATTAAGACACGGACCAGATTACCTAACCAGCGTGAGCTATTATATTCACCGCGCTGAACCACATTGGCAACAACATTCGCTAGCCAGAAGCCAATCACCAGAATTACCGCACCCAGCAGGATACTTGCACCGAACTGGATGAACATGGCAATCAGCACACTCACCTGTTCCAGACCCAAACGGTCAGCCGCTTCTGACACCGCAAACAGCATGGTGAAGAAAACGATCAGATAACCGACAATGTCAGAAACACGTGTTTGACCTAGAAAACGCTGTAGATCGAGTTTCGCCGGGATTTCATCAACGCCTGCACCTGAAATCAGTTCAGCCACCAAGCGTCCAACAAAACGTGAAACGATATAAGCTACGATTAGAATCAGACCTGCTGCAATAATTTGTGGAATTGCATGCATGATTTCATTCAGCATTGAGGTTGCCGGTTGCGAAATCGCCTCAATACCCAATGCTTCAAATGCCACAATTAAAGTGGTAATAATAATGACCGCAAAAACAAACGATCCTAAAAATTTCGAGACATTTGAATTTTTAAATAGACCGACTTTTTCAGCCTGAGCCTGTAAACCGAAGCTATTACTGAGACCTTCCACAATGCCACGGACAATCTTTGCAAGAATATATCCGACAAAGATAATCACGCCTGTAATAAACAGATTCGGTAAATAAGCCACTGCTTCATTGACCATGTTCTGTACAGGAATCAGTAGACCTGTTAAACCCAGGATTGATAGCACAATCGGCAAGAACAGTAATAAAACCAACCAGTAGAAAATTTCGGCAATATTGCTACTCAGTGAACTGACACCCACCTCACCACTGAGTTTCTCATCCAGCTGGGTTCTTGCCAGAACATTGGTCAAGCCTGCACGTACCAGACGGGCAACGATCCAGCCGATAAAGCCGACTGCAACTGCAGCAAACAGATTCGGGATAAAGGCCAGAATACGCCCGACCATATTGCTGAATGGATCACTTACACCACTAATATTTAAAACATTTAATGCACCCACGACCGCCAGAATCATGATAAACCAGAACACCAGCTTGGAAATAAGATTCTCAATATTTGGGGTACGTCCAGTTGCAGACGACAATTTATGATTGGTATCAAGTTTTTGCAGTAATTTTTTCACGCCGGCAGCAATCAGCAAGGCGATAATCCAGCCCACCAGCAGGATCACGATTGCAGCTAAAATAGGGTGAAATTGATCCCAATAATACATTGCGTCAAATCCTCCACGGTTGGAGGGGTCATTAAAAAAATCATTCATGTTGTTATCCTTATGTTGTGTTTTTCAGTTTTGGTCTAAACCACCCATGCTTGCTCTATGAACTAAGAACATGATTTATGGATGCTTCCACCATAATTTTTGTCTATTTTCCAATCAATAAATGGCAGCACTAATACAACAAAAAGTGCGCAAAATATTGCAAAAAAGCTCATTGATTCACACCAATGAGCTTTTTGAAGAATTAATTCTCGGTCTTAAAATATGCTTGTCTAAGCATTCAGTACTGCCGACTGCATTTGTGACAAGATCACTTGCGCAGTTGGATTGGCCGAATGGTCAGCAACCATATAAACAAGTAATGCAACTAGAAAGATTCCCACTAGAATCAAAATATAAACGGGTAATCTTCTCTTTTTGGTAACTTCTTCTTTGCTCGCCACATGGGGTTGTGGCTTACTAAAATCATGCATGATAGCAGCCCTCTTCCTTATTACTTTTCAATATTTATATTAGCAATCCCCTATGTAGCATTGTGTGAAGAAGCTTCGGACTATCGTTGCGCCAGTTGCAGAACTCTACTTTTTTTATTTTATTTTTTGTTTAAAATATAGTCGGCTTTAGCGGACAACAAAAATAAGCTATACTATCCAGTCCCGTTTTTTAAATGTTTTGCTTTATGTTCTATAGCCAACAAAGCGTTTCTCTTGATTTGGACACTGATGTTACGCATCAATGTTTTTTACATCACACGCGCGATGAACATTTGATTGGCATTATTGAATTTAATAAGCCAAGCTATATCCTGAAATGGGGAGATCTGGAATATTTTCGTCGCCGTACAGAAGAGTTTTCGGTGATGCCCCTGCCTGACTGTATCAATGCCATGATCATTGATATTCGTAATGTACAGCCTTTCCTCGACAATGAAGTACCCATTTTACCTTGGCGCCTGCTTGAAGAAGATTGTCCAGTCCGTTTGGTCGTTCCCCAAGAACGCCTGGAGCACTATATCGGGTTATTTGAACCGACCTGGTTAACTACAGATGTAGACACCGCGATTCAAGAAATTCGTGAATTTATGGATATGTTTGTCCATTAATTTTGTATTTAATTTATGCTCTTATGGCTTTAGCTGCCTGCAAAAAACAATAATACCAACCCCACTGCCAAGCCATGTAGTCCCATAGCCCAATTTGTGAGAGACAAATCCAAGTTGGGCTGTTTCTGATAAACCACCCAAAGATACAGTGAACAAATAAAAAAGAATAAGCAATACACAGCAAAAGCCAATAAAGTTAGCCCTAGCATGATATTCCGGCTTAAATCGCCCCAGCCTCCTGCATAAACCGTCGTGTAGCTATAAATGAGCAGCACAAGCATCAACAGCAGACCGACAAAAAAAGCCATATAAGGTACTTTGCCTATTCTCTTTTTTTTATCTTGTTCTTCCATGCCATTGTTTTTCCTTATTATTGAGTAAGCTGGAAACACTCAATCCTTACTTTACCAATAATTCTCCACGGCAATATTGCCTTCACCACGGCGGTTCATAATCAGACCCCGTTGCTTCAAGGCTTCCTTGGTATCTTCCACCATCTGCGGATTACCACATAACATCACATGACTACTGTCTCGGTTAAAAGAGAGTCCTGCTGCTTTCTCCAGTTCACCATTGCCAATCAGAACCGGTAAGCGATCATGCAAGGCTGCATTCGGATCACGGGTAATAATCGGAATAAACTTAAAGCCGGTATGCCCTTCACCAAAGAGTGCTGCAATCTCCTGAATACGCTCGACATAAGCCAACTCAGATTCAGTACGAACGCTGTAAACCAGATTGATCTGCTGATATTTATTCCATGTTTCAAAATCTTGCAACATCGATAAGAATGGCGCTAGCCCCGTCCCGGTCCCCAACAACCATAAATCCTGTGGCAAAGGTTGCTGATAACGAGCAAGGGTTAAATAACCATAGGAGATCTTTTCCAGATACAGCTCATCACCCACTTTCAGATGTTGCAGATTAGAGGTAAATGCACCATCGGGGACCACAATCGAAAAGAATTCTAGCGTTTCATCAAAGGGTGAAGACACCACAGAATAAGCACGGACCACCAGTTCGCCATCCACCATTAAACCAATTCGGGCAAACTGCCCTGCAGTAAATTTAAAATGGGCTGGACGGGTCATGGTAAAACTAAACAGATTGTCAGTCCAACGCTGTACAGATAAAACCTTTTCTACGCTAAATTTTTCAATTGACATGATTTGAACGTGGCACGAAACAGTAGGCTCATGTTAGCATGATCGAATAAATGATGGATACTCAAAACATTAAGGCTATTTAACATGCGCATGACTTTACGCCAGTTGGCTGTTTTCGTGGCGGTCGCTCAAGAGGGAACTGTAACCAAAGCGAGTGATGCTGTTCGTCTCACACAAAGTGCGGCAAGTATGGCCTTAGCAGATTTAGAAGATGGTCTGGGTGCACCACTGTTTGACCGTCTCGGGAAACGCCTACAACTCAATGATTTAGGCCGCTTTCTACTTCCTCAAGCCCTTGAAATTTTAGGTCGTTGCGATGCTTTTGAGCAGGCAGCCAAAGGTGAGTTGCAAAGTATTGATTTACGTCTCGGGGCGACACTCACCATCAGTGATTATTTAATGCCTGATTTGATGGCCGATTTCCTGCAACGTCATCCACAAGCCCATTTGCAATTGCAAGTGGGTAATACCCGTCAAATGATCGAAGCGGTGAATCAGTTCCAGCTTGATCTGGCTTTAATTGAAGGTTCCTGTCATTTACCGCAACTGCAATGTATTCATTGGCGCAATGACGAACTGGCCGTGTGCTGTGCGCCGGAGCATCCGCTGGCACAACTCAACCGCCCGATTACACCGGCAGATTTTCATGAAGTGGAATGGATCTTGCGTGAAGAAGGTTCAGGCACACGTGAAGTATTTGATAATGCCATTTTACAAGATTTACCCGATGCCAATATCCGTTTAACCCTAGGCCATAACGAAGCAATTTTAAAAATCGTCGCCGGTGGTTTAGGCATGTCCTGTATCTCCAAACTGGCAATTGAACCGCTTCAGGAAAAAGGCCAGTTGGTGATTCTGGATACCCCTTATTGGGAATTAACCCGTCCGCTGTATATGCTGGTACATCGTCAGAAATATCAAGGTCCCGGTTTAAAAGCCTTTTTGCAATTCTGCGAAGCTCAGGTTTAGCTTTTTAAAATAAAAATGCTTCCAGCTGGAAGCATTTTTTATACCGTTCAATTTAGAAATCGAAGCTCACCCCGAGTTTATAAGTACGACCTGCGCCAATAATGGCATAATCATTATTAAATACCCCTGACCAATGCTTTTTATCAGCGACATTATCCACATTGACACGGAAAGTTGTATTTACGCCTCCCAGTTGAGTCGCATACTTCGCCCCTAAATCAACAATCGTATAATCAGGCAACTCTAAACTATTTGAGTTATTTAAATACTGTGTGCTCACATAGGTTGCCCGTGTATTAAAACTCAAGCCATCAATATAGGGGATCTTATAGTCTAAGCTCAGTCCCGCAGTGAAATCAGGTATGCCATAAACGGTTTTTCCCTCAAGCGCAGGCGTACCAGACTTTACATATTCCGCATCTATATAAGCCAGATGACCCAATAAGCTTAAATCCTCTGTCACATTACCGGAGAAAGACCATTCAATCCCTCGCGAACGGGTCTCAGCATCATCTTTTACGGTGGAGGAAGTCTTGTCCAGATAGATATCTGGTTTTTCAATTTGGTATAGGGCAAATGTATTGAACCATGAACCTATCTGGTATTTTGCCCCTATTTCATATTGCTTGGTTTGATAGGGAGCAAAAGTTTCACCTTTGTTTTTTGCATCTGGATAAGTGATGCTGGATACTTCAACGCCTTCAGATAAGCCCTCAACATAACTTGCATATAATGAAAGGTTGTCACCGAAAGGTTTAATCACAATACCCAGGCTTGGAGAAACCTTATCTGCTGAGTAATCGGTTTTTTTAAACAAATTTTTGGTATTAATATCCTGATAACGTGCTCCGAGAATCAATTGCAACTTGTCATCTAGCATGGAAAGCTGGTCAGTCAGGGTATAACTCACATAGCGGTTATCTGCATAAGGAACGATGTCAGGATAATTGATCGGCATTGCACCATTGTCTGCTGGGTGATACAGGTTGGTATCAAAAGCCGATACTGTTGCAGCCGCATGCTGCCAATATTTACGTGTTAAATAATCTGCCCTTAACCCGACAGTATGCTTGATGCTTTCCGTATCGAACTTTGCTTCCAGCCCCGTATTTGCAGCAACATTGTGCTCCTGTGTCCCCACTCGATAATATTGGGACTTTGCTGCCCCTGTTTCAGCATTTTGTACAATCATACGTGTACCGAAGAGATGACCGGAATATTCTTTTTCCGTATATCCCACCGCTGCGAACATTTTTAAATCTGGATTAAATTTATATTCTCCAGACAATCCAGCATATTGGCTATTCTGCTTTCCTTCAATTTTTGGGAAATAGTTATTGTTGCCGTCTGGCGCTGCAATCACCTGTTTGATCGTGCCCATTGAAACCATGGCTGGAGAACCTCCTTCCCGATGATCTCGCATCGCATAGGCATCAAAATTCAGTTTTAATTGATCTGTTGTATAGTCCAGCGCAAGCACACCTGCTGCATTGCGATCATCCATTCCATTAATCAGATGTTCTCCGCTACCATAAGTTCCGCTGGCTCGAATACCAAACTCCTGATCTGTTCCTAGACGGCGAGAGATATCAACACCAGATTTATAATATCCTCCATCTTCATAGCTGGCAGATACTTGCGTCAGATCTCGATTGGCACGTTTAGTCTGTGCCATGACCACACCACCAACACTCCCTGCTGGCGCCATACCTGCCACTAAAGCATTGGGACCTTTTAATACAGTCACAGATTCAAGAATATCTGTTGGAATACGGCCAGTCGGTGCCATCCCGAACAGTCCATTTAGATTGTAGTCTTCAAAGCCCACACTAAAACCACGAATCTGGACATTTTCATTTAAATGTCCTGCATTGGTGGTTTCACGAATACTTGGATCATTTCTTAATACTTCTGAAACAGTGGCAGCTTGTTGATCCTGAATCAGCTTATCCGAATAAGTTGTGACAGAAAACGGAGTATCAATAAGGGATTTATGGCCTAAACTGCCTAGGTTTGAATTTTTCTTAATTTTGCCATTCGCATAACTGTCTAGCTGACCGGCTTTCACCTTAATCGTTGGTAAAACTGTATTGTCTTCAGCAACGGCAAACATCGGTAATGCAATGAGAGATAAAAATAATAGATTCTTTTTCATGTAATCAGTCCCCGATAAAAATTTGATCACATTATATAAGACAAATTAACAAATGATAATAAAAATCATTAACAACATCATAACTATTATTTATTACTTCTTTTACATTCTCTCATAAGACGTTAAATTGTTTCTCCTCATCTCTAAAAATATAGCTCTAAGCGCCAATGCAGCCTCATAGATCAATGAATATCTTACCAACGGGAATCATTTTCACAAGGTATACCATCGTTATCACCATCCATTTTGGTATCAGGACAATTTTTAATAAAGAATTCAGCTTCCGCACGAGAATTCATCTGAGAACAATGTTGCCTTCCATCACAGCGAAACTGAGTGTTGGCAGCACCGCTCGAACGCGTTGCTTGCATCGGCTGCACCTGTTGATGCTGTAAAGCCCGCTCGGTCTTTTCTGAGAACTTCAGCTTAGGTAATTCACCAATTGCTTTGCGTTGTTGTTCTATAATTCTGCTTTGTTCCTCTGCCAATCGTGCGGCTTTAAATTGTTTTGATTGCTGGTAAGACTGATATTTTTGAAAAACCAAAGCACTTAAGATTGCAATTATAATCAAGCCTAAAATGGTAAAGGTTAGCCCTTTGTTCGACTGAGATCGACTACGGCCAGATAACGCAGGTACGGACAATTTTTCATTTGCCGTGACTTCAGAAATAGAACGTGATTCTTGTAAGCCCAGCCTGACAATATTGACTGCTTTAAATTTTCCACGTTCTTCAACCACTAGAAATTTGAGTCTTTCCCCAAGTTTCGGCTCACCCGTCTTCTTCGGAAAATCAGAAATATGAAAGAAAATATCTGATGCTCTTCCTTCTACCTGTATAAAACCGAAACCACGCTCAGCATTATATTTTTTAATTTTCCCCTCAAGGATCATGCTCTATACTCTATTTTTATATAGGCACTATTCTAATAAAAAAGAGGCGCTAAAGCCTCTTTTCTCATCATATTTAAATGGATAACTGAACAAAGAAATAATAAATAAAGCGCAGTTAACGGCGGAAGTTTGACAATAATGCCGATGTAATCGAATTATTGTGCTCAGCAATTTTGGTCTTCTTGGTTTTGGCAGGATTCGGATCAAGACGTTCAATCTTGGTCGCTTTGTACTTCCCGTCATTTTCAACCACGATAAATTTCACTTTTTCATTTCTTTTCGGCTCAGTATCCGCTGGATATTCGGAAATATGAAAAAATACATCCCCTTCAGAAGTGCCAATAAAACCAAAGCCTTTGTCTGGATTATATTGTTTAATTTTGCCTTGATAGAATTCTTGCTTCATGACATTTATCCTATTTTCTCAATGCGATGATGACAGTATATAAAAATAAAAAAGAGACTTTCAATCGATCCCCAAAACAGCTTCAGGATGAGATCAAGTCTCTTTTTATGAATGTGTCAAAAATTAGTCTTTTTGAACACTACCAAAGATTTTATCGCCAGCATCACCCAGACCAGGAACGATATAACCTTCTTCATTTAAACCTTGGTCAATCGATGCGGTATAAATGCGAACATCCGGATGTGCCGCTTCAACTTTAGCTACGCCCTCTGGTGCAGCCACCAGCACCATAACACGAATATCTTTACAGCCACTGGCTTTCAATACATCAATCGCAGCGATGAGTGAATTACCCGTCGCCAGCATTGGATCAATAATCATGGCCAGACGATTGGCAACATCTGGTACTAACTTTTTATAGTAAGTACGAACTTCTAAAGTTGCTTCATCACGCTCTAAACCCAAAACACTCACTTTGGCACTTGGGATCAGGCTCAATACGCCTTCCAGCATCCCAATACCCGCACGCAAGATCGGTACAATGGTGATTTTCTTCCCTGCGATACGCTGAGTTGAGACTTTCCCTGCCCACCCATCAATTTCATGCTCAACAACAGGAAGATCCTTTGTTGCTTCATAAGTCAGTAACATCGTGACTTCTTGCGCTAATTCACGAAAGTTCTTGGTACTGATGTCAGAACGACGTAGTAAACCAAGTTTATGGCGAATTAGCGGATGACGAATTTCTTGAATCGACACGAGTGAGTACCTAGGTAATGTTAATCTTTGTCTATTATAAAGCGTTTTTTTACTCGGCAATAAAAAAGCCCCCAATTTTGGAGGCTTTTTTGTACAAATCAGACGATTACTGTTGTTGAGACAACATAAAGTGCAATGGAGACAAGATCTCAGCCTTCAAAGCCAGATTAATCATCGGATCTGGATAGACACCCATCACGAACACCAGTAATGCAGCAGCAAGCACCATCAAGCCACCTACTTTAGTTCCCCAGTGTGCATCGGCATCAATACGTGGTACATCTGGTGGTGTCATGTACATCACCACCATCACACGTAAGTAGTAATACAAACCGATACCACTACCTACCACGATCATGGCAGCCAGGAACCAGTGCTGTGTGGTGACCGCAGCCATCACTACAAGGAACTTACCAATAAAGCCTGCAGTTAATGGAATACCTGCTAAAGACAGCATCATTACCGTTAATGTTGCAGTCAAGATCGGACGGCGCCAGAACAAACCACGGTAGTCGGCAAGACTTTGTGCTTCATCCACGTTGTTGTACGGGCTCGACATCAATGCAACTGCACCGAACGCACCGATAGTAGTAAGTACATAGGTAATCACGTAAACCGTTACGCTACCGAGGCTTGCATAAGTCATGCTGATCAAAGCAATCAGCAAATAACCAAAGTGTGCAATGGATGAATAACCGAGGATACGCTTCAAGTTGACTTGACGTACTGCAAGTAAGTTACCCACCACAATCGACAAGACTGCAATGATGGTAATCACTGTCACAATCGATTCAATCAGGATCGCGCCCGAAGTGAGTAAGTAACGCACAAATAAACCGATCGTTGCCACTTTCGCAGCCGTAGCCAAAAAGGTAGCCATTGGCGCTGGTGCACCAGCATATACATCTGGCGTCCATTTATGGAATGGCGCAAGTGAAAGTTTGAATGCAACAGCAAAGATAATTAAGCCTAAGCCCAATAATACCATGGGTTGTTTGATAGCAGTAAACAATGCCTGAACAGAGTCATAGAATGACAATGAACCGGTATAAGCATAGATATACGCCATACCCATCAACAACATTGCAGACGCAGTCGCTGAAAGTACTAGGTATTTAATCCCCGCTTCCAAAGACTGGCTACGTTGATAGGTATACGCCAACATGCCGTACACAGGAATCGACATCAACTCTAAGCTAATGAAGAATGCTGCATAGTGCGAACTTGCCACCAATAACATTGCACCTGCCACTGAAGATAGCAGCAAGATGTAAAGTTCTTCGCGGTTTTCCTTATAGGTCTCGATATACGCATGAGACAAAGTACAGCACGCCAAGGCAGCAATCAGAATCAGGAATTGATAGAGCATGGTAAATGGATCAACCATAAACATGCCCATCACGTTGACTGGGGCAAAGTGCCCAGTAAACATGGTGTATGCAATAAAGATTGCAGCAAGGTTTAAACCGACAACCGAAGTGGTCGCAATGAGGTTGTGATTACGCTTAATCGCGGTCAACAACATCACGACGATTGCGGTCAGTGCCACAATCATCACGGGAGCTAAAGGCATCAGCTCAGAAAAAGAAATTGTGAAGTTCATGGTTTATTGCATCTCCACATGTTCAAGTTGAGTTGCAGCCTGTTGAACAGTTTCAACAACTTCTTGTACTGGCATATAACTATTTACTAACCACTGCATGCTTGAATGTGACATATCCAGGAATGTTTGTGGGTAAATACCTAACCAAACCAGACCGATCACACAGATCATCAAAATGCTAACTTCACGCACTGATAAATCTTTCAGAGGAGTTTTGTAGTGTTGCTTTTGCTCTGGGTTTGGCTCACCAAACAATGCTTTGTGAATCAGGATCAGACCGTAAAGACCAGCAAATACCAGACTCACTGCTGCAATGATGGTGAAAGCTGGATAAGCTTTGAATGAACCCATCAAGATCAGGAATTCACCAATAAAGTTACCTAGACCTGGTACACCAACCAATGCTGCTACAAAGAACATCAGGAAGAATGGCAAGTATTGCAGCTGACCACGCAGACCGCCCATTAAACGTAAATCACGTGTGTGTAAACGCTCATACACCTGACCAGACATAATGAACAATGCAGCAGATGACAAGCCATGTGCCAACATCATGATCATGAGGCCCTGGAAGGTCAGGATATTACCTGCATAGATTGCAAGTAAGATGAAACCCATGTGCGAAATAGACGTATATGCAAGTAAGCGCTTCATATCAGTTTGCTGGTAAGCAAGGAATGCGCCGTAGAAAATACCAATCAAGCCCAGAATAATGGCGATATCAGCGAATTGTGCTGACGCTGCCGGGAAGAATGGAATAACGAAACGAAGCAAACCGTAGGCAGCTGTCTTAATCAAGATACCCGCTAAATCCACAGAACCCGCTGTTGGTGCTTGCGCATGCGCATCAGGCAACCAGCCGTGTAATGGGAATACCGGTAATTTCACCGCAAAGCCGATGAAGAAACACAGCATGAATGCATAAGCAACTTCAGGTGGTAAGTGGTTCGCAACCGCCAAGAGGTAGTTGTAATCGAAACCGATCATGCCTGTCATCATGTAGCCATAGACCACGAGGCCCAAGATACCGATCAACATGATCAAACCAGCGATTTGGGTATAGAGGAAGAATTTGGTTGCAGCGTAAACACGTGAACGACCATTCGAACCTTTATGACCCCATAACGCGATCAGGAAGTAGATTGGTACCAGCATCATCTCCCAGAAGAAGAAGAACAGGAACAGATCAATCGCCAGGAATACACCAATGACCCCACCTAAACTCCAAAGCAAGTTTAAATGGAAGAAACCAACATTCTTTTGAATCTCACCCCATGAACAGCCAACTGCAAGTACACCGAGTAATGCGGTTAACAACACCATAAGAAGAGATAAACCATCCACTGCCAAGTGAATGCTAATACCTAAAGTCTGAATCCATGGAAGATGGAATTCAGCCGCCCAAGTCGGGACTTTACCGCCCAACTCGTAGCTATATGTACCACTTTGCCAAAGTGCAATGCCCAAACCAAAAGTAATGAGCATACCAATTAAGGCAATCCAGCGCGGTAAGTGCTGGTCGAATTTATCAACCAACCAGCAAATAAAACCAGCAATGAAAGGAACTAAAATCAGTGCGGGTAAAATTAAATTGTTTTCCATTTTATTTCCCCACAACCTGAATCACGATCAAGATCATCAATAACACCACTACACCGAGTGACATGCTTGATGCGTATTCACGTAATGAACCTGTTTGACGCGAACTTGTAAAGCTATTACCGCCCTTCACAATAGCAGGGAGCACTAACCATAAACCGTCAACCGGATCACGACCTAAAATTTTCGCAATCAATAAGTAAGGTTTTACAAAGACGATGTCATACAAGGCATCAAAACCGAATGCTGTACGGCAGATATGCGCTAAACCTGAACCCAAAGAACTTTGAGCAAATGATTTAACTGCACCATACGCAAAGGCAAACAAGAAGATACCCACAGCCAGACCCACAAGGGCAACACCACTTGCTAAGTGTTCAGCATGAGAAACAGCAGCTTCTAAGCTTTCAGGAATCACAAAACTTGGAATATTTGCAGTCGTCAATAACTTGGCAACGGGTGCTTGTAAGAAGTAACCAATACCTGTTGACAATGCAGCAAGAATCGCAAGCGGACCCCAGTAAGTGACACCATGAATGGCATGTGCATGGGTTTTCTCTTCGCCGAAGAAGACCACCCAGATTAAGCGGAAGGTATAGATCGACGTTAAGAATGCGCCTGCAACACCCACCCAGTACAAGGTATTGTAAAGTGGAAGATTAGCAATGGTCGACTGAGCATATACCGCACCCAAGATCGCATCTTTAGAGAAGAAGCCCACGGTTACGATTGGAAGTGCTGCCAATGCGCCACCACCGATCACGAAACACCAGAATACGAATGGGATCTTGTGACGTAATCCACCCATTTTGAAAATGTTCTGTTCATGATGACATGCAAGAATGACTGCACCTGAAGAAAGGAACAATAATGCTTTAAAGAAGGCGTGAGCCAGCATGTGGAATAAACCTGCCTGGTACGCTTCAGCACCCACCGCCATAAACATATAACCGAGCTGACTCATGGTTGAGTAAGCCAGAATACGTTTGATATCGGTTTGAACCAATGCGGCAAAACCAGCCACAAGCAAAGTTACTGCACCCGTAATCGAGATGAACTGCATTACTTCTGGTGCCATTTCCATCACAGAGAACATACGGCAGCATAAGTACACACCCGCTGTTACCATGGTCGCAGCGTGGATCAATGCAGATACTGGTGTAGGACCCGCCATCGCATCGGCTAACCAGGTTTGCAATGGGATTTGCGCAGATTTACCTGCTGCACCCAAGAACAACATCAATGCGGTCCAGATCGACAATGATGAGCTTTGCGTCATTACGGTCGCTGCATTTTCAACAATGTACTGTGTATTCAAAGTACCAAACTGTTGATAAAGCAAGAACAATGCAATCAGTAAGAAAACGTCACCCACACGTGTTACGGTGAATGCCTTGATTGCTGCCCAGCCATTTGCAGGATTTGAGTAGTAGAAACCAATCAACAGGTATGAACACAGACCTACGCCTTCCCAACCCAGGAATAATAACGCCAGGTTATCACCGAGTACCAACAACAACATGCTGGCAACGAACAGGTTGAAATAAGAGAAGAAACGCGCATAACCTTCTTCACCACGCATATACCATGAAGCGAAGATGTGAATCAGGAAACCAACACCTGTGATCATGCCGGTCATCAATAATGACAAGCCGTCTAAATGTAAGCTGATGCCTGGCTCAAAACCGCCAACACTGAACCAGGTCCATAAATGCTGAACAAAAACGGTTTGACCGCTGCTGGTAAATGCAAGACCGGCAATTAAAGCAAATAACGCAGATAAACCAACTGAACCGACACCAATAATGGCAGCGACATTTTCAGAAAGTTTGTCACGCCCTGCCGCTAAAAGGATAAAACCAATGAGCGGGAATAAAACGGTTAAATATAATGTACTCATCCGCGCATCTCACTAGCAGCATCCACATCCAGATGATGGAAGCGATGATAAAACTGAAGGACGATCGCAAGACCGATACATGCCTCTGCTGCAGCAAGGGTCAGAATCAGGATGAACATGACTTGTCCATCTGGCTGTGCCCAAACACTACCTGCCAAAACGAATGCCAACGCAGCAGCATTCATCATGATTTCAAGGCTCATTAGCATAAATAATAGGTTGCGTCGCACCATCACACCGTAAAAACCCAGTGCAAAAAGGATGGTTGCAACGATCAAACCATGTTCTAAAGGGATGTGTCCCATTATTCTTTATCCTCTTCTGCACCTGGTTCACGTTTGCCTAAGTGGAATGCTGCAACCAGTGCTGCAAGCAATAACATCGCGGCAACTTCTACCAATAATAGATAGTGAGTAAATAGGGCTTGACCGACTGCTTTCGGGCCAACAACTTCTGTACCCATTGGCGCAGAAATTGTGGTGTATTCACCGCCTAACATCCATACCAGAATCAAGCCTAACAAGAAGCTCATCAGTGCAGGATAGGCCCAGGCATCTGAGGTCAACCATTTGCTTTCCTGTTCAATCGTATCCTGACCAAGATTCAGCATCATGACAACGAAGACGAACAAGACCATGATGGCACCTGCATACACGATGATCTCAAGCGCACCAGCAAACGGCGCGCCTACGATCATGAAAATGCCTGCAACAGCAAGAAGAGAAACGATCAAACTTAATAATGCATGTACAGGATTGGTGTTGGTCACAACACGTACTGTCGAAACAATGGCCACGAGTGCCATCAAATAAAATGGCCACATCATGGTAATAAGCTCCGTACATCAACTGGTGCACTTTCTTTTTGTGCCTGACCTTTGTCTTTACCGCTCACCGCCATACCGGTAACACGATAGAAGTTGTAGTCAGGATATTTACCCGGTCCTGAGATGAGTAAGTTTTCTTTCTCATAGACCAAGTCCTGACGTACATATTCACCGAGTTCGAAATCTGGTGTCATTTGAATCGCAGTGGTCGGACAAGCTTCTTCACACATACCGCAGAAAATGCAGCGCGAGAAGTTGATACGGAAAAATTCCGGATACCAACGTCCATCTTCTTTTTCCGCTTTCTGCAATGAAATACAGCCAACCGGGCAAGCCACCGCACAAAGGTTACATGCCACACAACGCTCTTCACCATCCGGGTCACGTGTTAACACGATACGACCACGATAGCGTGGAGGTGCAATTTGTTCACCTGGTACTTCTGGATACAAGATCGTGTCACGTTTACGCGTTACATGGCTGAACACCATCCATAACGAACGTACAATCGATCCGAAGCCAGCTAGAATTTTATACATTTTGTACTCCCTGCTGTCCTAGGCCTGATTCATCAGAATCACAGCACCAGTCACTAACAAGTTGACCAACGCCAATGGCAAACAAACTTTCCAACCAAAGTTCATCACTTGGTCATAACGCGGACGCATTAACGAACCACGTGCCAAGACAAACATCATTACAAAGAATGCTGTTTTAATCACGAACCAGAATAATGGTGGAACAAATGGAATTTCCAGGTTAAATGGTGCAAGCCATCCGCCGAAGAATAAAGTTACGATCAAGGCAGAGATCAAGACCACGTTGACGTATTCCGCAACGAAGAACATCCCCCACTTCATCCCACCGTATTCTACGTGGTAACCTTCGGCCAATTCTTGCTCAGCTTCCGGTTGGTCAAATGGATGACGATGCGTAACCGCAACACCCGCTACCACAAAGATCAGGAAGCCTAAGAATTGCGGAATGATGAACCACATATCACGTTGTGCTTCAACAATCTCACGCATGTTGAATGAGCCTGCAATCGCAACCACACCCATCAACGAGATACCCAAGAACACTTCATAAGAAATGGTTTGAGCAGCAGAACGCAGACCACCGAGTAATGAGTATTTGTTGTTAGATGCCCAACCACCAAATAGCACTGCATAAACTGCGATACCCGCCATTGCCATAAAGAACAATAGGCCGATACTCATGTCCGCAACGCCCAGTGTAGGACTTACTGGAATCACCATGAACGAAAGTACCGCAGTTGCCATCGCAACTGCTGGTGCTAAACGGAAAGTCAACTTATCCGCAAACTTTGGTGTCCAGTCTTCTTTGAACATGATCTTGAGCATGTCGGCAACGATCTGGAACATACCACCCGGACCAACACGGTTTGGACCATAACGGTCTTGCCATAATGCCAAGAGACGACGCTCAATAAATGACATTAACGCAGCAACCAAAACCACCACCAGCAAGATCACAATGGCTTGAATCACTGAATAAGCGATTGGCCAGTTCTCAGCCCAAAGTGGCGTTTGACGTATAATTTCTTGATTCATGAATTACACTCCTACCGCCACAGACACTGGCTCTGCCAATGAAACTGTTGGTGCCAGACCAATTGGATAACCGATATAACCTGTTGGTAAATATTCGATCACTTGTACAGGTAAGCTGATGCTGGTCTCGCCCGCTTGCACGGTAATACGTTGACCATCCTGAACCTTTAAACGGGTCGCATCTTGCTCGCCCACCGCAAACATCGCTTCAGGAATACGAGATTCCATTGCAGGTGTTTTAATGGTGAATTCGCCAGAACCAAAAATATGGTGCATTGGTACAAGACGGAAGCTTTCAGGATTCACAACAACTGCTGATGGCGCCACATAGCTACGTGCAGGACGTTTTGCTAAACGATCGAATAAACGCACACCCGAATCACCACCTTTTAAGTGACCGCCCACTTCATCCTGGTATTTGTTCCAGGCTTGTGGTGAGTTCCAGCCCGCAGACCATGCGAATGGGACCAGTGACGATGCGGTCTGATTCCCCACATAACCTTCCATTGAGAAGGTTAATGCCGAATCAGGATCAGTCGGTTGTTTCGGTTCGTGAACCGATAATGGCGCACGCATTGCAGTACGGCCAGAATAACGACGTGGTTCACGTGCAATCTTCAAACCATGAATACGATAGCCCGCATCCGGTGCAACATCCTGAATCGCTTCAAGCACAGGAACATTCTTCACGATGTCATCAATCACATCATCAAGAAGTGTCCAGTCTACCGCTTTGCCTTTAATACCCGTCTCAATGGCATGTAACCAGCGCCAAGATTCTTTGATCGCATATTCAGGCTTGTAGTAGCTTGGGTCATACACTTGATAGAAACGTTGTGCACGGCCTTCTTGGCTCACGACAGTACCATCACCCTCAGCAAAGCTTGCTGCTGACAGGACGATATCTGCAAGTTTCAAGGTTTCAGTTTCACTATGATCGAGTACGATCACAGTTTCAGCCTTGTCAAATGCAGCTTTCACTTGCGCTACAGGTAAACGACGAGTCAAGTCATTTTCAATGACAACCACTGCATCATAATCTTGTGCAAATGCTTGCTCCAAGCTTAATCCGCCAAATAGTGCCAAGCCCATTGAGTTCACTTCAGGAACGGTCAATGACAAGCCAGCATGTTCACCAAGGTTTTGCGCAACTTGAGCCGCAGCTTCCATGATGGCAGGATCTTGTAAGCTGGTACCCGAGATAATCAATGGCTTTTTCGCCGCTTTCAAGGTATCCGCAATGGTTTGCGCAAATGCTTTGGCATCATCCGCCAAACCAGAAAGCGCTTCGCCTTTAACCGCCGCAGCAACCGCGAAACCTAAACGTGCGATGTCATTTGGAGATGCAACCACTTCACCTGTTGCCACATCCGCTAAACGGGTTTGTGTTGCAGCAAGGATATAGATTGGTGATTTTGCATCTTGACCAATACGTTGAACAGGTTCAGCCAACCAGTCTGGAGTACGTGTTGCAGCAGCCATTTCTTTGGCTTTGTTTTTCGCAGCTTGACGAACCGATAAAGCCATACGTGGCGCAGTTTGGGTTAAGTCTTCACCCAGGATCAACACGGCGTCATAGCTTTCAATTTCACGCATGTTCGGGTTATAGATGCCCTGTGTTTGCATGATTGATGCTGCCAACTCCACCAGATTCTGGTCTTTTTGCGACATACCGGTTGAATAGTTGTCTTGGCCAACCAGTTCGCGAAGTGCGTAGTTTGATTCCAGGCTTGCGCGTGGTGAACCAATACCTAACACTTTCTTGCCTTGCAATTGGGCAATCACCTGATCCAGTGCCTGATCCACACTCACAGTTGCAACCGTTTCAGCATTGCGGAATTGCGGTTGACGTGGACGGTCTGCACGGTTCACATAGCCTGTACCAAAACGGCCTTTGTCACAAAGGAAGTACTGGTTGACTGAACCGTTGAAACGGTTTTCAACACGACGGATTTCGCCATAACGCTCACCCGGAGAGATGTTACAACCTGAAGAACAGCCATGACATACGCTTGGCGCATACTGCATATCCCATTTACGGTTGTAGCGTGCTGAGTGGGTTTTATCGGTGAATACACCGGTTGGACACACTTCAGTCAGGTTACCCGAGAATTCAGATTCTAAAGTGCCTGATTCTGGACGACCGAAATACACACGTGAAGCGTTGGCATAAACACCAAAGTCAGTACCGCCAGCATAGTCTTTGTAGTAACGCACACAACGGTAGCACGCGATACAACGGTTCATCTCATGCGCAATAAACGAACCTAACTCTTGGTTATAGTGGGTACGTTTGGTAAAGCGGTAGCGACGACGGTCGTGCTGGGTCATCACCGTCATATCTTGTAAATGACAGTGACCACCTTCTTCACAGACTGGACAGTCATGCGGGTGATTGGTCATCAAGAATTCAACGATCGACGCACGGAAATCCGTTGCTTCTTTGTCTTCAATCGAGATATAGGTATTGTCGGCAGCAGGTGTCATACATGACATCACCAAGCGTCCACGCGTGTCCTCAGGATTTGCATACTGAGTCACCGCACATTGACGACATGAACCAACAGAACCTAAGGATGGGTGCCAACAAAAATACGGGATGTCGATGCCAAGGCTGAGACATGCTTGTAGCAAGTTTTCTGAGCCGTTAACTTCATACGATTTTCCATCGACATGAATTGTAGCCATAGTCGAATTCCTTAAGCTTGTTCTACGTCTAGAGCTGGAGCATGGGTTTTAACCTTTGCTTCAAACTCGCTACGGAAATATTTAAGTGCGCCCATAAGCGGCTCCATCGCACCTGGTGCGTGAGCACAGAAAGTTTTACCGATCCACAATTTACGCGTCAGTTCTTGTAAATGGTCGATATCTTCTTTCTTACCTTCGCCTGTTTCCAGTGCTTTAAGCGCTTTCACTGCCCAAGGTAAACCATCACGGCATGGTGTACAGAAACCACATGATTCACGCGCAAAGAATTCTTCTAAATTACGTGTCGCAGAAACCATACATTGAGTTTCATCCACCACCATCAACAGACAGGTACCTAAACGTGAACCTGCTTTCATGATGCTTTCAGAATCCATTGGTAGATCAATGTGTTCAGCGGCCAGGAAGTCCGTCGATGCACCACCCGGTAACCAGGCTTTCAAGGTCAAACCGTCACGCATACCGCCCGCATGTTCTTCAATCACTTCACGCGCAGTGGTACCGAATGGCAGTTCCCAGAGACCCGGGAATTTGACTTTACCTGATGCACCATAAATCTTGGTGCCTGGATCTTTCGACTTACCTGCTGAAAGGTTGATATACCACTCAGGACCACGCAACATGATGGCTGGCAAGTTATTGTAGGTCTCAACGTTGTTGACAATCGTTGGACGGCCCCATGCACCTGCAACTTGCGGGAATGGTGGCTTGGTACGCGGATTGGCACGACGGCCTTCAAGCGAGTTAATCAATGCAGTTTCTTCACCGCAAATATAACGGCCTGCACCGGTATGAACGTGTAGATCAAAATTCCAGCCCGTTCCGAGGATGTTTTCACCTAGGTAACCTTTAGCACGGATTTGCTCTAATGCTTCATTTAAGTATTGAGCTGCTTCGATATATTCGCCACGGATGAAGATATAACCTTGAGTTGCCTCTAGGGTATAACCTGCAATCAGCATCCCTTCGATCAATTGATGTGGAAGTTTTTCCATCAACAAACGGTCTTTAAAGGTACCCGGCTCCATTTCATCGGCATTACAGATCAAATAGCGAGGACCACCATCGTTTGGCGCCATCAATGACCATTTGATCCCTGCCGGGAAACCTGCACCACCACGACCTTTTACCGTCGCAGCTTTAATCACTTCAAGTACATCTTTTGGTGGCATGCCAAGTGCTTTTTTAAAGCCTGCATAGCCTTCTAGTGTTTCGTACTCGTCAGCATTACGTACTGCATCCTGTTTGCTCAAACGCCAGGTCAGCGGATGAGTTTCTGGATTACCGTCGCCATAAATTGGTTTTGGTTCAGTATTCATACATACTTCTCCAATAACTGTTTAACTGATGACACATCCACTAAACCGTGAGTATCTTCATCAATCATTAAGGTTGGCCCTTTGTCGCAGTTGCCTAGACAGCAAATCGGGAGCAAGGTAAAACGACCATCTGCTGTGGTTTGTCCATACTGGATTCCCAACTCGCGCTGGAAGGCTTCTGCCAAAGTTTCTGCACCCATCAAGAAGCATGCAATCGAGTCACACAATAAAATCACGTGACGACCCACAGGTTGACGGTAGATACGGTTATAGAACGTTGCTACGCCTTCCAGATCCGCCACACTCATGCTGAGCAATTGTGCAATCGCATTCATTTGTGCGTCATCTACCCAGCCATTACGGCGCTGTACACACTTCAACGCATCCAGAGAGGCTGCACGTGGGTATGGATAGTGGCCAATGTGATGTTCAATTTCATGGATTTCGTCCGCAGTCAAAATCCCTTCAACATTCACACGTGGTTTTTTATCAGTCAAAATCATCATAATCGTTTACCCCTAGCGATCCACGTCAGCCATAACCACGTCAATGGTCGCCAAATAAATGATCAAGTCAGACACCAGACTGCCGTTAATCACCGATGGCATTTGCTGTAAATGCGTGAACGTTGGCGTACGAATACGGGTACGGTAACTCATGGTTGACTTGTCAGAAGTGAGGTAATAGGTACTCGCACCCTTCACTACTTCAGTCATGAATGAAGACTCGCCTGCCGGCATTACAGGACCCCAAGATACGCTTAGGAAGTGCGTAATCAAGGTTTCAATATCTTGTAATGTCTTGTCTTTTGGTGGTGGAACAGCCAATGGGTGATCCGCTTTATATGGACCAGATGGCATGTTATCCAAGCACTGTTGAATAATTTTCAATGATTCAGTGATTTCACGGAAGTGAACCAGGACACGTGCGTATGCATCGCCTTCATATTCCACTGGAATATCAAAGTCGAAATTTTCATAACCACTGTATGGACGATATTTACGAACGTCAAAATCAATACCTGTCGCACGTAAACCTGTACCGGTCACACCCCAAGCCAACGCAGATTTAGCATCGTATTGCGCAACGTTACGCGTACGACCAATAAATACCGAGTTTTTAAGTGCAGCCGTGTAGTACTCGTTCAAACGCTTCGGCATCCAATCCAGCAAATCTTTCACCAGTTTTTGCCAGTTGTTTGGAAGGTCATGTGCTGTACCACCGATACGAAACCAAGCTGGGTGCATACGGTAACCGGTAATCGCTTCAACGATGTCATAGACTTTTTGACGGTCTGCGAACATATAGAATACTGGTGTCATACCACCGGCATCCTGAATCGCGGTACCACAGAACAACAAGTGGTTATTGATACGGAATAATTCGTTCAACAACACACGAATGACTTGTGCACGCTCAGGAACTTTAATTCCTGCCATTTGCTCAACAGCCATCACGTATGGCATGTTTTGCGCACAACCACCAAGGTAGTCAACACGATCGGTATACGGAATGAATGAATGCCAGGTTTGACGTTCAGCCATCTTTTCCACACCACGGTGGTGATAACCGATATCCGGCACACAGTCTTTGACTTCTTCACCGTCCAGCTGTAATACCACACGGAAAGCACCGTGCGCAGATGGATGGTTAGGACCCAAGTTTAGGAACATGAAGTCTTCGTCGTCATTACCGCGTTTTAGACCCCAGTCTTCTGGTACAAAGCGTAAGTGTTCTTGTTCGAAGTCCTGCTTTGCCTGGTCTTGCATATACGGCGTATATTCTGTCGCACGGGCAGAATATTCTTTACGTAACGGATGACCTTCCCAATAGGTTGGCAACAAGATACGACGAAGCATTGGATGCCCGGCGAAATCGATACCAAACATATCGTAAGCTTCACGCTCGTACCAGTTGGCATTTGGCCAGATATTGGTTGCGGTTGGAATGCTTAAATCATTTTCATTCAACGCAACTTTGATACGGATGTCACTGTTACGCTCAAGCGATAACAAATGATAGAACACAGTAAAGTCAGATGCTGGCAAACCGTCACGGTGAACACGTAAACGCTCATCTACCGCAGACAAGTCAAACAGCATGACATAAGGACGTTCCACTTTACGGAGGAACATGAGGACTTCTTGCACGCGTGCGCGCTCAACCCAGACTGTTGGAAACTCTTCAAAAGTCGCCTGCACGTAAAAGTTCTCACCAAATTTGGTTTTGAGCTCTTCTACGATTGCAAATGCTGGGCGTGAATCAACTGGCGTTGATTCTGGCATAGCAATGTCAGTTTCAGCCATTGGCTTGGCTTCCTATTTAATACAAATTCTGGAAATTTTTCCGATGACCATACCCATCACGGGACATGTCAAAAACTCATCGTTAAAATTATTTAATTTCATCCATAGAGCGTAAGTTTTTCACCGCAATACGTTCAGCATTTTTACGGTCACGTTCTGGCATCATCTTTGGCTTATACACAGGCTGAAGATCATCACCAATAACCGCTGAAAGTGGACGGCGCTCTAGTTGAATTTGGTCTTGAAGTAACATCAATGCTTGGATCAATGCTTCTGGACGAGGCGGACAACCTGGGATGTACACATCAACAGGAATAATTTTGTCTACACCCTGAACCACGGAATAGATGTCGTACATACCACCTGAGTTAGCACAAGCACCCATTGAGATGACCCATTTAGGTTCAAGCATCTGTTCATACAAACGTTGAATGACAGGTGCCATTTTGACAAAGCAGGTTCCTGCAACAATCATCAAGTCTGCCTGACGCGGTGAAGCACGAATTACTTCGGCACCAAAGCGTGACAAGTCATGAACGCCTGTTAATGTAGTTGCATATTCAACGTAGCAGCATGAAGTACCAAAGTTAAATGGCCACAAAGAGTTTTTACGCCCCCAGTTCACTGCGGTATGCAACACATCTTCTAGACGCGTCATCATCACACTTTTATTCACTTCTTCCTCAAGTGGATCAGTGACGATTTGACGATCTTGTAATGGATATTGATCGGCATCCGGATTCGCACGGGTTAAAGTATATTTCATCCCGACTTACTCCTGTTCAGATGTTGAGGTAGTCGGTGTTTTAGATTTAACACGACCAGAAGACTGTGCTGGAATATGACCAGTAGGATCGACAACCAACTCTTCAATGTTATTGAATCGGGTAATGTCAGCAATGTTCATATTTGGCGAACCGATATGGGTTTTGATACCGGCAGCTTTACGGCGATCAGAAGGTGCCCAGTTCAGTGCACCAGTTGAAAGTTCGTAAATCAAACCAATTAATAAAACCAGAATAAATACGGCAGCCGTTGCAAAACCCACCCAACCCACTTCACGAACTGAAGTTGACCAAGCGTAAAGATAGAGGGCTTCCAGATCGAAGACCACAAAGAAAATTGCAACTAAATAGAACTTGGCAGACAAGCGGATACGAGCACCGCCCGCACCAACTACACCTGACTCAAACTGCTCTTGCTTCGCACGTCCCCATGCTTTACCCCCTAGGAGTAAGGGAACAGTGAGCATAAAAACGCAAAGAAATGTAACGCCGATCACGAAGGCAATAATTGCCCAATCGTATGGAGTAATGGCACTCATGCGGGGATAACTCCTGGCAGGCCTATTTTTAACAAAGAATGTATGTATTGGCCTTCAAATACACCAAACACAAAATTAATCCCGCCAATTGTACCTGATTTCTAATTTCTCATGCTAGTTGAAGCGCTTTAGTCTTTCGGATGATTTTGTCCATAAAGTTACGGATATAGACGGGATCATGCTTAATTCACCCCTAGAAATCGAATTATCTAATCAAACACCCTATATTGATCATTTTTTTCTTTATCAACGCATCAAAGACATTCTGCATTTCTGCTCAATGCACAAAAATATGGCAACATGAACCCTATGATTGCATTGCTGCAAATCTATGTTGAAAATTTAACCGTAAGCTGTATATATCCTGCGACGGATTATTTTTATCTGGTCAGAAAACAGTATTTTAATGAATCATAATTTCAACTGGCAGATCAGGCGATCGATCCAGCCTGATAACAATATCGAAACCGGGCTGCCATTTCGACATAATATGTTGCAATTCAGCTAAATACTTTAATTATCTTTATACACAGCTCTAGCAATAGATCGTTATTCTAATAGAAGCAAAGAAGGAGAAAAACATGCATCTAGAATACACACACGACTCGGATTATTTCTTTTTTTCACAACTACTGATGCGTCATATAGAAAGTTATGTTCGAAAACATCCAGATGCTGATAACGCGATTTTTGATTTAAGAGACATCTACCAGGTTTTTAGAGAGGATTTTGCCGCTACCACCACCAATTTAGACAGTATTCTCAATATTGCCGACAGTTATAAAGTCGAAACCTTAAATGGAGATCAGGCACTGATTCAGGGCTATAAAATCGACATCAAGAACAATTCGCTACTGATTGATTTCAATGCCGATGCGTTACAGGCGCTTCGCTCGGGCAAATCCTTGATCGAACCTGACCCTTCGGTACATGAATAAATACAGGTAGATGGATCAGTACTGTTCTGATCAATTGAGCCAAGGCATTTAACGCCTTGGCTTTTTTATGGGGCTAAAACAAAAAAGGAATGGTACTTGCCATTCCTTTTTTAATTATTTCTTCAAGCCTTGCTTATAACGTTTTGCCGGCCAGGTCATGATAAACCGTGCACCGCCCAGATTTGGACTCTGATCCACCTGAATCGTGCCGCCAAACCAGTAAGCAATACGACTGACAATCGACAAGCCCAGGCCATAACCACCTGAAGCACGGGTACGACTATCATCCAGACGCGCAAAGGCTTCAAAGATACGGGCACGCTCTTGCTCAGGAATCCCCGGCCCATCATCTTCAACACAGACATAGGCATTACCATCGGCACGGATACCACCACTAATGCGCACCTTATGATCACAGTAGCGCACCGCATTTCCGACCAGGTTCTGCACCACACGGTGTAGATAACGACGCTCTGCATCAACCTGCAAGGCCAATGGCGGTGCAATCAGCTCGATTTCCTTTTGCGTCTTCAACGCTTCGGTTTCCATTGCCACCTGATCCAGAACTTCAACCAGTACAATTTCTTCGAAATCCAGAGAAGGAGTGCCCTGCTCCAGTTTGGCATAAGTCATGATTTCATCGATCAGGGTATTGAGTGCTTCAATATCCTTATCGATCATGTCGACTTGCTGGATACGGTAGTTATAGTCATCTTCCTCTGCCAGCATTTCCATACCAAAACGAATCCGCGCGACAGGGGTTCTGAGCTCATGTGATACCGCACGCATCAACTCACGCTGCGCCTCAATCAGACGCTGAATATGATCTGACATATTGTTATAACTGGAAGCCAGATTGGCCATCTCATCACTTCCCTCGATCGGGACACGTAATGACAAATCACCTGACTTCATCTTGTTCAAGGCATGGCGCACCTGACGGATTTTACGTTCCAGCGGCAGAATCAGACCATAAACGCCCAGACTCAGCAAGAACAGGCTGAACAAGGTAATACCTGCGGAAAGCTGGAATGGCATCCAGTTAAACATCGGTACCGGACCCAGAATCAATACTTGCGCAGGGTGATTAGGCATTGGGGAAACAATTGAAATGGTGGTGCCACGAACGGTTGCACTGTCTTTATACAGCAGGATGCTTTGATCCTGACGTAAACGACCAATTTGCTCCGAATCCAGATTGATATCTTTAATATCGGCAATTTCAATCGGGTAATAGAAATGTTTTTTGATCCGCTCTAGATATTCGCGTTCCTGCCCCGGATAGAAAATCAGATAATCCAGCACAAAGATCGGCAGCGCTTTCATCTGGCGTTCGCCAATCTTATCGACCTTGATATACAGGAAATGCTTAGGATCGTCTTTCAGACCGATAATGATATAGCCAATGCCGTTATTGGCATCGTAACGAACTACTGACTTTTGCTCGGCAATGCGTTTTTTCTCGGTACGCGATAACTCGACCCGCTCTGCATCCACATAGTAGATCGGCAATTCCAGCAAATCAGAAGCATCGGAAATCCAGTCGAGTTTCTGCTGTTTTTCTGGCTGGCGAGATACCCCCTCACTAATGACATAGGAAATGCCATCGGTCAGAGATTCACGATATTCCTGCGCCCGTTGGTAGTTGATAATCTGGACCAGCAAATAACAAAATGCGGCAACCACAACCACCAAAACCACCAAGCCAGCATAAATACGCAAGAATATGCTGTTTTTCAGTACTCGACTTACCATAAGCTAAATAATTCCAAGCTCATTAAAACCCCACTTGAGCAGCGCTACTACGCAAGTCCTTTGTGGAAAGGAAAAAATCCCCCTGAATGCAGGGGGATTCCAGGGATTTAGATCCCGTTGGTTTCTTTAACGAATAAATAACCTTTACTGCGGACGGTTTTAATACGTTTTGGATTTTCCGGATCATCACCGATTTTTGGACGGATACGCGAGATACGTACATCAATCGAACGGTCCTGACCGTCATACTCAATACCGCGTAAACGCTCGAAGATATCTTCACGAGACAGGATGCGACCGGCATTTGAAGCAAGTAACCATAACAGGTCATATTCAGCGCTGGTGAAATCAACCAGATCACCATTTAAAGTCACTGAACGACCACCGTTATCAATTACCAGATCATCAAACTCGATACGTTGTGCGACTTCGTCTTCAACCGTTTTATCGGTACGACGTAATAAGGCACGAATACGCGCTAACAATACGCGTGGCTGAACAGGCTTGGCAACATAGTCATCTGCACCCATTTCCAGACCCAGTACCTGATCCATATCTTCGGTACGTGCAGTTAACATCAAGATCGGTTGATGGTAATGCGGACGTACTTCACGACAAACGGTTAAGCCGTCTGCACCAGGTAACATCACATCAAGCACCACTAAATCTGGCTGCTCGCTGATAATACGACGAATGGCACGATTACCATCAGTTTCAACACCAACTTCTAAACCGTTACGAATCAAATATTCTTGCGTTAAACGTGCTAAACGCTCGTCATCTTCTACAATCAAAATCTTCGGTAACTTTTCTTCTTGGCTCATTTGTTGCCCCTAAAATCTGAGTGAGTCTATCTATATAAATCTGACAGATACATTGGTTTATGAATTGCAATATACACACGTTTACATTGTAAACAAGTAGCCGTTCACCAAACTGATACACGCTTACCCTGTTTTGTTATCTTTTTATTAAAATTATGAATTTTAATATATTTTTCAGAATTGTAAGCGTTTTTTCTTCAGGATGGATATTTAGTATAGATTTTGTGCCAATCTTAAACAATTTGTTTCTTTCTTCACCTATAACAATTTAAGTGTCTGTTTTTTGAGTTATCCACAGAGTTATCTATAAGCCTTTTTTAACGGCTTTGTTATGCTATGTCCCTGTGAATTCAGCAGTTAAGACATGAAAAAAAATTTACTAAAATGTCAAGGATTGATCTACTGCTAAAAATCCCGTATCTTGTGTTGAAAATAAACTTTAACCACTAAGTATTGTGTTTATCCCTCAAACATCGTGGCATACTTTTTGCTCGATTCAAACGGTCCATGAACATAAAAATAGATGATAATGGAGCTATGCTGACATGAGCATCATCACTTCTACTCCTGGCCAACTTCAGGTCATTAAGCGCACCGGTGAGATTGCGCCATTTAATGCCGAGAAAATTTCTGTTGCGATTGGGAAAGCATTTCTGGCTGTTGAAGGTCAACAAGGTACCGACTCTAGTCGTATCCATGACCGCATCACCCAATTGACAGAAATGGTTATGAACACATTTAACCGTCGTTTACCTTCGGGTGGCACGATTCATATCGAAGAAATTCAGGATCAGGTTGAACTGGCCCTGATGCGTACTGGCGAGCAAAAAGTTGCCCGTGCCTATGTGATCTATCGTGACCAACGCGCAAGTGCCCGTCAGCAAACTGGTGCGAACCATCACCCTACCCTTCAGATTACCGACAACAATGGCCAGCTCCAGCCATTGGATCTTGATGCGTTGACTGCAACCATCCAGACGGCAAGTGAAGGCCTGGAAGGGATCGATGTTCAGGCGATCGTGGATGAGACCGTAAAGAATCTCTATAACGGCGTAAAAGAAAGCGATATCGCGACCACAATGATGATGGCGACTCGTACCCGTATCGAACAAGAGCCAAACTATACTTATGTGACTGCACGTTTATTATCAAATGAATTGGTCAGCACAGGTCTTGAATTCTTAGGTCTACCTTCAGATACACCAGAAGGCAATGCTTTAGAAACCTTCCTCAAGAAAGGTATTGAGCTTGATCTGCTTTCTGCTGACCTACTTGACTTTGACCTTGAAAAATTGGCCGCTGCAATCAAGCCTGAGCGCTCAAACCAGTTTACCTATTTAGGTCTGCAAACCTTATTTGACCGTTACTTCATTCACTCGAATGGCGTACGTTTCGAATTACCACAATTATTCTTTATGCGTGTATCGATGGGTCTTGCCCTTAATGAAGAACATAAAGAAGATCGTGCGATCGAATTCTATGACTTGCTGTCTAGCTTCGATTACATGGCGTCTACACCGACCCTGTTTAACTCAGGGACATTACGTCCACAGTTATCAAGCTGTTACTTAACCACGATTGGTGATGACCTGTATGACATTTATGGTGCAATGCGTGACAACGCCATGCTCTCAAAATGGGCAGGCGGTTTAGGTAATGACTGGACTCCTGTACGTGCCTTGAACTCTTATATCAAAGGCACCAACGGTAAATCTCAAGGTGTTGTGCCATTCCTGAAAGTTGCGAATGATACAGCGGTTGCGGTTAACCAGGGTGGTAAGCGTAAAGGTGCAGTCTGTGCGTACCTCGAAACTTGGCACTTGGATGTTGAAGAATTCCTGGAGCTACGTAAAAACACGGGTGATGACCGTCGTCGTACCCATGACATGAACACTGCAAACTGGGTTCCTGACCTGTTCATGCAACGTGTATTTGAAGATGCTGAGTGGACCCTGTTCACCCCTTCTGAAACACCAGACCTGCATGACTTGACCGGTGCTGAATTTGCTGAGCGTTATGCACACTACGAAGCAGTCGCAAAAGAACAAAACATGCTACACAAGAAAGTACGTGCCAAAGACTTATGGCGCAAAATGCTTTCGATGTTGTTCGAAACAGGTCATCCGTGGATCACGTTCAAAGATGTATGTAACTTGCGTTCACCACAACAACACGTGGGCGTGGTGCATTCATCGAACTTGTGTACAGAAATCACCTTAAACACCAACCAAGACGAAATCGCGGTATGTAACCTCGGTTCGATCAACCTTGTACAACACGTTCAAGGTGGTGTGTTAGACCGTGAGAAGCTTGCACGTACCATCAAAACAGCAGTACGTATGCTCGATAACGTCATCGACATTAACTACTACGCGGTACCACAAGCGAAAAACTCAAACATGAAACACCGCCCAGTGGGTATGGGGATCATGGGCTTCCAAGATGCATTGTATGAAATGAATCTTGCTTACGGTTCTGACGCAGCAGTTGATTTTGCTGACGAATCAATGGAAGTAATCAGCTACTACGCAATTCAAACGTCAAGCGACCTTGCAATCGAACGTGGTGCTTACTCAACATTTAAAGGTTCATTGTGGGATCAAGGTATCCTGCCAATCGACTCTTTGGAAATCGTTGCCAAATCACGTCCGGAACGCATGTTCGAAGTGGATCGTACCCAACGTTTAGACTGGGACACATTACGTGCCAAAGTTCAAAAAGACGGTATGCGTAACTCGAATGTGATGGCGATTGCACCGACTGCAACCATTTCAAACATTTGTGGCGTGTCTCAATCGATTGAGCCGACTTTCCAGAACTTGTATGTGAAGTCGAACCTGTCTGGTGAATTCACCGTGATCAACCCTTACCTGGTTCGTGCATTAAAAGAGCGCGGTCTTTGGGATAGCGTGATGGTGAATGACCTGAAACACTTTGAAGGTTCGGTGCAGAAGATTGCACGTATTCCTGAGGAATTAAAAGCCATCTTCGCAACTGCATTCGAAGTGGATACCCGCTGGATCGTTGATGCTGCTTCTCGTCGTCAAAAATGGATCGACCAGGCGCAGTCATTGAACCTGTACATCGCTGGCGCGAACGGTAAGAAACTTGACATCACCTATAAGATGGCATGGTTACGTGGTCTTAAAACCACTTATTACCTCCGAGCTTTAGGTGCAACCTCTGCCGAGAAATCAACCATCAATACCGGTGCACTGAATGCAGTAAAACCGGCATCGGTTGAAGCACCTGTGGTTGCAGCAGCACCTGCGGCGGTTGCAGAGAAAAAACCAGAAACTCCAGTTGAAGAAGATGGTTTTACGACAGCAGCCCCAGTCCCAATGGCTTGTTCGATCGACAATCCAGACTGTGAAGCTTGTCAGTAATTAAATCCGCATACGCCCTTCTCACTTTGGAAGGGCCTTGCAAGATTTAAATCTATAGAGGCATAGATCATGTTCCATCTCAGTCATAATTATCAATTTGGTGTGATAGTGCTGATTTGTGCCTTTCTAGTGTTTTATATCCCCCTCGTTTACGCGTTTTTTAAAATACGTAGACAACAGCGTAATCAAAATAAGTCTTAGGGATTGCGAGTGACGACTGGTCACTTTTAAAAAATCAATCAATAAAACTTAATTTTGCTTACACAAATTGAGCGTATAGTAAGGACATCTTCTTGATTGAGATGTCTTCATAAAAGATATAAAGCAACGAAGAGAGAATTGATATGTCTATCCTTAGTTGGGACGATTTTGAAGATGATTCGCAAAAACCGACTGCACCTGAACACAAGTCTGCGCCCATCGACACGCAAAAAACGGTTAATACGCAAGTGGTATCTGATTCAGAGCAATCATCGCCGCGCGTGGCAGCTGCACAATCCGCTGGAACCAGTACCGTGCGATCAACAGATTCAGCCGATTCGCTGGCTCGAGCATCTGCAGCCCTAGAACACCTAGACGTTGCCCCTGGCCTGGAAGAACTTGAAATGGGCGCTCAGCGCGTTCAGGTTGATGATAAAGCCATGATCAACTGTCGTGCAGACTTGAACCAGCTTGTGCCATTCAAATACGAGTGGGCTTGGCAGAAGTACCTTGACGGGTGTGCAAACCACTGGATGCCGCAAGAAGTCAACATGAACCATGACATCGCACTTTGGAAGTCTGAAAATGGCTTAACCGAAGATGAGCGTACCATCATCATGCGTTCTTTAGGTTTCTTCTCGACGGCAGACTCATTGGTTGCAAACAACCTGGTATTGGCGATTTACCGTCACATTACCAACCCTGAATGCCGTCAGTACATTTTGCGTCAGGCATTTGAAGAAGCGATTCACACCCATGCTTACCAATACTGTATCGAGTCTTTGGGCATGGACGAAGGCGAAGTCTTCAACATGTACCGTGAGATTCCAAGTGTTGCACGTAAAGCATCATGGGGCCTGAAGTATACGCAATCTTTAAGTGACCCTACGTTCCACACCGGTACACCTGAAAACGACCAGCGTTTACTTCGTAACCTGATCGCATTCTACTGTGTACTTGAAGGGATCTTCTTCTACTGTGGCTTTACTCAAATCTTGAGTATGGGCCGTCGTAACAAGATGAACGGTGTTGCCGAGCAATTCCAGTACATCTTGCGTGATGAGTCTATGCACCTGAACTTCGGTATCGACATGATCAACCAGATCAAGATCGAGAACCCGCACTTGTGGACGGCTGAGTTCCAGGAAGAAGTGATTCAAATGATTCTTGAAGGCACGATGCTTGAGATCGAATATGCGCGTGACACCATGCCACGTGGTGTATTGGGTATGAATGCAAGCATGATGGAAGAATACTTGAAGTTCATCTGTAACCGTCGTTTAGCGCAACTTGGTTTACCTGAGCAGTTTGCTGGTGTTACCAACCCGTTTGGCTGGATGTCTGAGATGATGGACTTGCGTAAAGAGAAGAACTTCTTTGAAACGCGTGTAACGGATTACCAAACTGGTGGTGCGTTAAGCTGGTAAGTTGGATTATGCCACGTTGTTATAAAATAATAGCGTGGCATAACACTATAAAAAGCGGGTTTGTAAATCTTTTATCTTGCATATCATCATTGCCATAGCAAAAATATTTTTAAATTTTAATATCCATTTACCTGACGCTTAGATTATCAATAACAAATAACGAGCTTTTGAATCCAATGTCTTACTTTCGCCTTAAATGGTTTGTTATCCTCTTAATTCTTATAATACTAGGGTTTTATCTTACGATAATAACCGCAGCAAAATACGAGTGGTTTGGTGAAAAACCCCAAAAACAAATATTTGCCAGCGTAGACACTCCTTTTCAAAGAAAAATGCAACAGTTTTGTACTGGCATAAAAGTAACACCTAGCGGTACATGGTTAGTTGCCCGAGATGATTCTCCAAATTTAAGTGATGATGAAACGAGTAAGTCTTTCAATCTAAATTCATTACTCCCTGCCAAAGAAGCTGATGAGTATAGTAATTTTATGGGAATGAATCGGGAAGAACCCATTACTTACGTCTCAAAACTCAATAATCAAGGATATTTTGAAGAAGTTGCACGCCTTCAAGGTATTGGATGCTTGGTACCGATATTAAATAGCGTCCTACTCTTAACAGATGTTAATCAAGGTCAACAGGGTTATTCAAAACAAACTGCCGTATTCCGTAGCGATGATCAAGGTCGTCATTGGAAAATTCAAAGTGAGGGCTTTTTTGCCCCAGTTCAACAACAGGCATGGACAATCCGCCCTACAGCATATAAAGACAATGCTCTTTGGGCATGGAAAGACTTTCCTTTTGAACAACCAACAGAGGGACTGGCAGCCAATCAGCCAAGTGGACTTTATTTTTCTAAAGACCAAGGTAAAAGTATAGAAACCATTATGGCTTCCGCCCCTCTTTTATTAGATATCACTTCTCTTCCAGATAAAGCCAATTTAAACCCTGACTGGAAGGCCGATGATCTTGGAGAAATAAAAGCCTTTATTACTCAGACACATGATGATCATGCAATCTTATGGGTTACACAGATTTTCAGTCAGGCTCTGACCACAGGCCCATTTCAAGTGACTACCCGAGCCAAGCTTGATCGGGTCAATGGCAAGTGGATCATGGGGGAAGTTAAACGTATTCAGGGTTTAGCAATCAAGAAGTTAGCACAGAATACTCAGGGTAAAATTATTACCATTCAGAACCAAATGGATCAAGATCAGGATGTAATTGCAGAGTTAGTCCCAGAAAATTTAAGTTGGAAAATACATGGAACTTTACCCCACCCTTTTTCACCTTTTAACGGTTCTTCATATGTTTATGATATCTGGATAACCCATGATGCACTTTTGATTACTACAATGAGTGAACACATTGCAGCGCGTATTTTGCAGCCAAGTACCTGGCGTAAACCAGCAGGCTCTGGCGGAACAGTTTCTGCAACTGCAGTCTTTTACTCAAAAGACTGGGGAACATCTTGGCAAAAATTAGCAATTCAGGGTTATCTCAAAGTATTGGGCGTTGAAGCAAACTCTGACCAAGTTTTTTGGGTAGAAGGTTCAGTGTATGAAAATAAAAAAGACACCCATATTTATAGTCATCAACTAAAATAAACAGGATTTGTTGGATTTAAGGCAGTCACCGTACTGCCTATCTAACATTTATGAAATAATATTTTTAGAGATACCCCGGCTTGAGAACTCTCTCATATTCAGAATTGATAAATTCACCTCCCCAACCCTACCAAAAATCCCTCAATCAACCGCTCTGGATCATCCACTCCATTCCTGCCGCCCAAAAGCAAAATCATCGCCCCATCGACCACAAATAAAAACATATGCGCATCCTTTTTAGATGCATGTGCCGCATCAGCGGAAAGCAATTTAAAAATTTCATTAATCAGCCATTTCCGATAATTCGCTACAATCTGATAAGCCGCCGGATAACGCTTTTCAATCTCAAAAATCGCTTTAAACGGCAAATGATAAGGTCCGTCTAGATGCGCATGTAAAAAGAATATCCGCTTCAGTTTTTCATGTAGCGTAAGCTGTTTTTGCCGATAAATCAGCGCAAACACGTCTTCTTTAAGCGCTTCGGTTTGAAAACCCAGACTCATTTCAATCAACTGTTCTTTCGATTGAAAATATTTATAAAAGGTTGCTTTGGCGATTTGAGATGACTCAATAATCAGATCAACCCCGACGCCATGAAAACCATGAGCATTAAACAACTTTCGGGAAGTCTCCAGCACCTTTAAAGCGCGAAATGAAATTTCTAAATGCGACATATAGTGTCCCTATAATTTTTTTGTTCTCACTGTACCCGCCAACTTGTAGCGACAAAAAAGGCATACAAAAGCCCGAAAAGACGGCTCAAGCACATCTCTGATTTTATTTTTGATTTGGATTTTTAAGTCATGACGACCTAATGCCTAAATACCTAAAAGCATTTAAACGCAATCAAGCCCTATTTAGGATAAATAAGAATACGATACATGGCCAACTCCTACAAAATTCGGGACGCTGCCAGGACATAAAGATTATGGTGGCAGGGTGAAAGAGGGTTGACAGACTGAACCTAAGAATCAGCACGCCCGGAGGCGTCCCCCTTTCGCCCTACCGCTACAAAAGGGGGACGAACGAGTCTACATCAAAAAAACAAGTTTTTTCAATGTACTTAGGATACGGTCTGTCAAAACCGGCTGGCATGTAGGCCAGCGTTTAAAGAATAATCGGAGTATTGATGAGTGTCAATGTTCGGATTGATTGTAAAAAACAGGTTTATTATTAATTTTCAATATCTTAACTATTTTAATTATTTAATATTTTTAATTTATGATGTAAGTATATTTTATTAATAGCTATACAGACTTTTCCCTCTAACATCCTTGAAGGTCTGCTAGGTTACTCAATCATTACTTTCATTGAACGGGCCAACAGATCGCAACGTTATTGATTATCACCACTCTACTCATCATTCATATAAACAGATCAGCAGGTAGGCCGACAAAATTGCAATGGCACTGATCAGTGGACTCAAGCGCTTAACCTTCATCAATCCATAGAGTAAATTAGAAACCAGCCCAATCAGTAAGAATAGTGTGGCACACATGCTTTGTAGAATGATTCGATGTTCCGTGCCGTTATAGTATTGCCAAAGTTTTAAGGTCTGAGGATGGTTTGAACCCGCAACAAATTGCTCTGCCAATACCAGAATACCCATCGGCATGGCATCTGCAATCACACCTACCAGCCATCCCAGTATTGCAGCCAGTACCAGACCGAGTACAGGATCAATAGAATCCTGATAACGATAGCTATTATCTAAAATATCAAATATTTGGTAGATCAGTTTTAAAAAATGTAGCAATGCACCGATGATCGCCATCATTAAAAGTAAAAAAAGAAATTGATCAAAATAAATAAGATAATTCATGGCAATTATGATCATCATCATAAAACTGCTCAAACAGACCAGCAGTGTATTCGACAAGGGAGTAGTTTTAGCACCCTTCATCCCCTCGTGATAATTTGAATAATGATACTGAACATGGTGATCATGATTTGCCGCAGTGCTTGTCTTTCTTCTACCTCTCAAAACACCCTCCTTCTGTATATCGACTAAAAATTTAACCCTCTAAAAAATCAGCAAGGATAACGAGCCCAACCATTTTAATGTTACCTCTAGCCAGCAGAAGTGGTAAGCTCGCAGCGAAATCCCAGCTTTGAATGAATATAGTAGGTAATTTTTTCGGCTTTATTTTAAATTTTGACTATAAACACTTATAAGTTAGATTTTAAAAAGTACTAAAAACCCAAAGCGCACAGATGCATATTTTCATGAAGGAATAGCCAGCAGACAACAAGCCAGCAGGCTCGTTGCCACCACCAAAACCGGAGTGAATGGTTTAAACAGGTTAAAGCTATATAATAAATTGCAGCAAAGCCCGAGAATTAGACTCAAGCTGGCACCCATATTACAAAGAATGATTTTATGTCCCAATGGCTTAAACTGCGTCCATAGTTGCCAAGCCATCTTCCAGTCACTGTCTGACTCTAAGCCAAGTTCTTCGACGATGATCAATATTTGCTGCGGCATGGCTTTCTCAGTCATGTTCACCATGACAGCCAATAATCCGGCAAAAAACAGTCCAAGAATGGAGTCGGTAATCTCCTGAAAATCCTGCTGTTTATTTATAAAGGGATAAATAATTTTAAAAACAAATAGCACTACGGTCAGCACAATAAAGAGTTTGAGAAAAAACAGAATCTGTTCAAAATAAAGCAGGTAAAACATCATGAGGGACAGTACCAAGACACCTACTCCGCCCAGAAGCGCGATACCGTTTAAAGTTGAATCTTCTGATGAATGCCCCGGACATCCACCTTGGTGGATCGTTTGCTTAAAATTATTATTATTGCCTTTCACCACACCTATATTGCTATTATTTTTCATCATTCACCTCTAAACAACTTGATCTTTAATTTACTTTTACTAAGCACTAGAGCGAATGCATATCATAATTATTTTTTAAGCTATTATTTTCACAAGTATATTAAAACATTTACAACCTGAGTTTTAAAATCCCAAACCTAGTCAAATCTGGGATATATAAAATAGGTCATCTGTATTAATCCGAAATAGCATAACCACTCATAACCCCCTGAGCATTAAAATAGATGGCGATTGAAGCAGGGTTTTCACGATAAGATTTCGGGTTGTACTTGTCAGAACCTGTCGAGCTGTTTAGCTCACCTATCGCCACGCTTGCAGGGCTGGATCGTTCTGCGTAATAACTCCATATTTCAGTGTTATCGGGATATAAGGTTTTATCTCGCGTGGTGCCATACAACGCAATAACATCGGTCTTTGTGGTTTTGCTCTTGATCAGGTGCGTTTCGGTAAAGAATTTCTCAAATCTTTCCACCGGCTTGGCACCGACCGGATTTAAACTGGATGCACAGCCACAGCACAACATCATGACAAAGATAAACAGGATTTGATTTTTGTACATACCGAATGACTTTTACTCATATAAAAGTTTCTATTATATTTTTTTAGACTTTATTCATTTTATATATACTTTTGAAATTCTTTAAAATACAGTTTTAAAATAAATAAGGTAATAGACAATATTTTAAGTTTTTCGTAGTACTGATTTAATTCAGAAGCATTCTAATTCTAGAAGATAGTCATCTGTATTGATCACAGCAGTTGAGCTGCCGATATATACAACAGGCAGGATTGAAGAGCTGGTCTCACTATTGGTATCGGACAGCAACATCAAGCGACTTTGGGATTTTGTTCAGCTTGGTCAAAATGGATGACAACCATTCCATTGGATACCGCAATCCGACCAACAAAAGTCAGGTCGATTCAGTTAAAATAACAAACTGCTTATCCATGCATTACTGTCGAGCATGACGCAATACGAATGACCCCAGCTTAGGTTTAAAAATTTTTAGATCGGCGAAGTAAACAAGGTTATTGTTATTTGATCAAAATGTGACACATTTCTCTAAACGATAAATCAGAGATTTTCCAGCATTTTATACAAATTAAATACATAAAATAATTAAAAGCCACTTGATTACTACATTTTGAAACATTGGTTAACCAAAACACTGTCTAATTTAAAGTAAAATTCATGAACTAACTCCTCTAACGTCAGTGACAAGGTCACCCCTTGACTGATGTGCCTTTAATTGCGTCTGTATCATCATTTAAATTCTTTCTCTCTATATGGTCTGTCATATAGAGCGTCATTTAATTTTTAAGGTAAATTGAATGAAAAAATTTTGGAAATATTTATTAGTACTGCTCGTGGTACTAATTATTATTGCAATTGCCTTTCTTTTTAGACCAGTTGCGTCTAAGGCAATTAAAACAGCAAATGACGAACCGACTGTTGATGTTGTACTCATCGGCGGCGGGATCATGAGTGCCACCTTGGGGACTTACCTCAACGAATTACAACCCGACTGGAACATCCGCATGTATGAGCGTCTTGATGCAGTAGCACAAGAAAGTTCAAACGGTTTCAACAATGCGGGTACAGGTCACTCTGGCTTTATGGAAATGAACTATACCGAAGAAAAAGACGGTAAAATGGACATTTCTAAAGCCATCAACGTGGCAAGCCAGTTCGAAATTGCAAAGCAGTTCTGGGCTTACCAAGTGAAGCAAGGTGTGCTTGAAACACCAAATACCTTCATTAACCCGGTGCCGCATATCGCGTTTGTCTGGGGCGATAACGTGAACTTTATGGAAAAGCGTTATGCTGCCATGGTTCAAAACCCATTATTCGCTGGCATGAAAATGAGTGAAGACAAAGCTGAAATTCAACAATGGGCACCATTGGTGATGGACGGTCGCGATCCTCAACAGAAAGTTGCTGCAACCCGTATGGACGTTGGTTCTGACGTGAACTACGGTGCAATCACCAAGCAGTTGATTGGCAACCTTGAAAAGAGTCCAAACTTCAAACTCAGCACGTCAACTGAAGTGACGGGCATCAGCAAAAACGATGACAACACCTGGTCTGTGGCTTTTAAAGATGTGAAATCTGGCAAAGTTGATCATGTGAAAACGCGTTTTGTGTTTATTGGTGCGGGCGGTGCTGCAATCAAACTCTTGCAAATGACTGGCTTACCAGAAGCGCAACAATATGCTGGCTTCCCTGTAGGTGGTGAGTTCCTTGTCACTGACAACCCAGCAGTAACAGCAAAACACACGGCTAAAGTCTATGGCCGTGCTGATCTTGGTGCGCCGCCAATGTCTGTGCCACATATTGATACCCGTTATATCGACGGTAAAAAATATGTACTGTTTGGCCCATTCGCAACCTATTCAAACAAGTTCCTGAAAAATGGTTCTCAGCTTGATTTGCTTGCATCGACCAACAAGAACAATGTGTTGCCAATGGCAGCGATTGGTCTACAAAATGCTGATCTGGTTCAGTACCTTGTAAGCCAGGTATTGATGTCGGATGCTGACCGTTTCAACGAGTTGAAAAAATACTACCCTGAAGCTGATCCAAAAGACTGGCATCTACAACAAGGTGGTCAACGCGTTCAGATCATCAAGAAAGAGCCGGGCAAACCTGCCAAATTGCAATTCGGTACGGAAATCTTTGCCTCTAAAGATAAATCTGTAACTGCATTACTTGGTGCTTCTCCAGGTGCATCGACCTCACCTTACATTATGCTTAACTTGCTTGAAAAAGCATTCCCTGAGCAAACCAAAGGTGTGTGGAATGACAAGTTGCACGAGATTGTCCGTTCTTATGGTCAAGATCTTGCCAATGATCCAGCCTTGCTTGATCAAATCCGTCATTATTCAAGCTCAACACTTGGCTTGAACTATACGACACCAGCCAATATGGTTCCTGCAAAAAAAGCGGTAAAAGCTGAAGCTGTTGCTCAGTAATTCCGTGTAGGAACATGTTAAAAGGGAGGAGTTTCGGCTCTTCCCTTTTTTTATTTTCTCGCTGTTTTTTTATTTTCTCTCTATCTTTTTAAATCTATGTCTTCTGCTACAAGCCCATCTGCTTTTGCCGCATTTGCCTGTCGTGACTTCAAGTTATTGACCATCAATCAATGCTGCCTAACTTTTGCGGTGCTGATTCAGGAAGTGCTGATTGCCTTTCATCTGTATCAGATCACCAAGAATCCGCTGCTGTTGGGGCTGGTCGGAATCATGGATTTTTTGCCTTTTCTGGCGCTTTCTTTGTGGGGCGGTTATATTGCCGACCGTTTTAACCGGCAGCGTATTTTACAGATCAGCTTTAGCATGGCCATTCCCCTTTCCATGGCCTTATGGCTGTGTTTCGACCTGTTTCAATCTGAAAAAATCACCACTACAGTGTTAGTGATTTCCAGCTTTAGCATTTTATTTTTATTCGGCTGCATTCGCGGTATTTATAGCCCGTGCTTTAACTCGTTACGACCTTTTGTGGTACCTGAACATCTTTATACCAATGCTGCAACCTGGACCAGTATGTGCTGGCAGGCCAGTGGCATCCTTGCCCCTGTGCTCGGTGGTTTTTTGCTGGCGCATTTTGATCTGGATATTAGCTTTGGCGTTATTGTCGGATTATTTGCTGCTGGCAGTATCGCGCTATGGAACTTACAAACACGAGAGTTTCCACAACTCCAGACTGAATCGATTTCCCGAAGCCTGCAACAGGCACTACAATTTATTTTTAAAACCAAAATTATTTTCTGGGCCATGTTTCTCGATCTGGGCTCGGTCTTTTTTGGCGGCATAATTGCCTTACTGCCAATTTTTGCACAGGATGTGTTACATGTCGGCGCCGACGGTTTTGGTCTATTGCGCGCTGCGCCTGCGTTTGGTGGCCTGATCATGATGATCGTTCTGGTGCGTTATCCCCCAAAACACAGACCTTGGCAAATCATGCTGCTGGCGGTAGCGGGATTTGGATGTTGCACATTGTTATTCGCTGTTACCAGACACCTCTATTTTTCTGTCGCAGTTCTCATTATTATGGGGGCTTGTGACAGTATCAACATTGTCATCCGTCAAACCATACTGCAACTTATCCCTCCCAAGGACATGCTTGGACGTATTGCGGCCATTAATGGCATCTTTGTCACGTCTAGTAATGAGCTAGGCGCCTTGCAGTCCAGTGTGATGACACGCTTTTTCAGCGTAGTCCCAGCAATGCTGATTGGCGGTACACTTTCTTTGCTCTGCGTGGCGATAACCCGAAGCAGAAGCAAAGAGTTATTTAAGTTTCGTTTTTAAATTCTTTTATATCGCTGTTTAGAAAAAATCAATGTAAGTCATATGAAACACACGTTGCCCGCGTCCTCTGGCGCATCCAGGTTTATTCTTGTTTCCATTTTTGTATGGCTGGTGCTGTTGTGCCTGCAATCGGTCTATATCGTGATTATTGGCGGCAGTGCCTATCTGTTCTGGACCGCTTTGGGCTTACTGATCTTAAATGTACTCAGCCTTCATGCAACCGTGCTAAAAAACCGGATTGCCACTGCACTGACTGCGGTGTTGTTGATTTATCTGGTGCTGAATTCATTATTCTGTACTTATCTGATTGTCGCCTTCTACTGTATTTTTTACTTATATTCCGATGAATATAAGAATAAACGCCTGATCAAACTGGCAGGTTTATTCCTGATCATGATCATCTTTGCGCTGTATCAAAGCCAGTCGCTGCATGAATTAAAACAAACATATGCACCCTATGAAACCGGTGAAACCTGGCAACAACACGGCGCTTTATAAAAACGTGCTAATAAAAAAAACCTCACATGCTGTGAGGTTTTTTTATGGATCAGACTAGTCTTGCGAGTCCGGATACAAAGGACGGTTACCGGGACTAATGCGGTTGATATGCAGGAAAGTCATGTGTCGTTCATACTTGTCCAGAATGTCATTAATCACCTGTTCTTTGGTATAACCGACCAGATCATTGTCCTGCGACCCTTCATACAGGAAGGTCTCTAAACGGTAGTAATGTTGCTTACCACGTTTGCCGCGCTCACTGAAGGTCGGCGCGATATAGCGCACAGGCCAGATCTGATACACGAAGTTATGCTCTTCTTCGATGTAAATGGTCAGATCAAGATGATACAAGGTATCGCTGTCTTCCACTTCACCTTGCGTGACTTCAACACTCATTCCACGCTTGACCAGCTCATCTGCCACAGTCTGCACCGCAGGTTTACACACGCTGTCGAGCATGCGCTGGGTCTCGCTACTGCCGGGATGGTGCATCACACGCGATAAACGTTGCTTCCAGTTCAGGATATCCACGTTACCCACTACAGGTGCGGCATTCAGGCTGCGACTGGCTTTACGATAATCTTCCAGACGCAAAGACTTATACAGCCCCGCCATCACCAGCAACATGACAAAACTAAACGGCAAGCCCATGATGACAGTGGCACTTTGCAAGGCGGTAATGCCGTTTGCCATCAGCATGGCAACCGTCAACAAGCCAATCGCCGTGGCCCAGAAAATCCGTAACCAGCGCGGCGCATCATTATCGACATTGGAGAATTTAGTAGTGAAGTTACCCAGTACCAAAGCACCAGAATCTGCCGAAGTCACATAGAACAGCAAACCTGTAATGGTGGCAATGCCCGCGATAAAAGCAAAGCCGGGATATTGCGCCAGCAAGTCATAAAAACCATGCGCAGGATCGGTCAATACCGTTTGTGCCAGTGCGGTATTACCATCAAAAATCACGCTATGTAAGGCACTATTGCCAAAAATGGATAACCAGGTAATGGTGAACAATAATGGAATGATCAAGGTACCACAGACAAATTCACGGATGGTACGACCACGCGAAATTCGCGCCAGGAACAGGCCCACAAATGGCGACCACGCCACCCACCATGCCCAGAAGAACAAGGTCCAGCTATTCATCCAGTCTTTTGGACGGTCAAAGGCAAAGCTTTCTAGCGCCAGACTCGGGAATCGGCTAATGTAATCGCCAAAGTTTTGTACCAGTGCATTGAGCAGGAATTCGGTATTGCCAAGGAACAACACAAACAGCATCAGGCCAATGGCAGCATAGATATTGATTTCAGATAGAATCTTGATGCCTTTATTAACCCCTGCTGTCACTGAAATAATGGTGACGATTACCGCAAGGCCAATCAGGGCGATCTGAATCCACAGATTCTCAGGCAGGCCAAACAGTACATGCAGACCATAATTGATCTGTACCACCGCAATACCACAGGTGGTCGCAATACCGAAAATGGTGCCGATTACGGCGGCAGTATCCACGGTATGGCCAATCGGGCCATCAATTTTATTCCCGAAAATCGGGTACAAGGCTGAACGGATGGTCAGTGGCAGGTTATAGCGATAACTAAAGTAACCTAACGCCATCCCGACCAGTGCATACATGCCCCAACCGGTTAAACCGTAATGGAACAATGTCCACACCATCCCTTGACGGGCCGCCTCAAAGGTCTGACCTTCGCCCACAGGCGGATTCATATAGTGGGAGAGCGGCTCTGCAACCGAGAAGAACATCAAGTCTGTGCCGATCCCGGCCGCAAACAGCATGGCCGACCAGCTCAGTAGACTAAACTCAGGTTTGGAATGCTTCGGGCCAAGCTTGATATCGCCATAACGCGAACAGGCAATAAACACCACAAATACCAGATAAAGTGTCGCTGCTAACAGGTAGTACCAGCTAAATTTATCACTGACCCAGGCCAGTACCACATTCAATAAGTGGTTGGAGAAGTCGTTAAAAAAAATCGTAACCAGTGCAAATGTTAAAATAAGTAGAGCTGAAACATAAAAGACCACACGATTCAAATGATCTTTATTCGCTAATGTAGAATCATCAACCGCTCTTGGATTATCTGTTGCCATACAATCCTCAGGGAGTTAGAGAACAAAAAGAAAATATTCAACCTCGTCTTTCCATTGCATTTTCAATGAAAAGACAGATCTGAATAAAAAATGAAAAATAAAAGTCATTACCCAAATTACAATGTTTCTGATTTTTCAGTTGCAAAATGTGATGGCGGAGTTACTGGTGCTATTGTTTGCGGTGGTTGAGGGCGAAAAGCATCCTGCTTCAGGGCTTTGGCCAACCCAAACATATACAGCAAAATAATAACGGAAAATGGCAAACCACAGAGTACCACCGCGCTTTGCATGGAGTGGAAACTCCCTGCCAAAAGCAGACCAATACTGACAATGGTAATCACCACCGACCAGAAAACTCTTAACCAAATTGGCGAATCACTTTCATTGCTACCCCCTTTCGAGGACAGATTTGCGATCATGAGTGTACCAGAACCCACCGGGGTCAAAAACAATACGAAACAAATCACCACAACAATGCCAGCAATATAGGGGTTGAATGGTAAATATTCGAGAAGCTTGAATAGCGATAAAGCCGCATCGGTCAGTACCATATCGCCGAGCGCCTGCTGCTTCTGGTTTAAAATCAGGTCAATCGCGGTATTTCCAAAAATCGAGATCCAGGCCAGCGTAAAGCCCAGCGGCACCAGACACACACCCAGTACCACTTCACGAATGGTACGACCCTTAGAAATACGCGCGATAAACATACCGACAAATGGCGCCCAGGCAATCCACCATGCCCAGTAAAACACCGTCCATGCACCCTGCCACTCACTTGCCTTGCCATTGTAGAGATACATATCAAAACTCTTGGCAATGAAATGATCGAGGTAATCCCCGGTGTTCTGCACCAGACCATTGAGTAAATGATTGGTTGGGCCGGTGAGGAAGACGAATAACAATAAGGCATATAGCAAACGCAGATTGATACGAGACAGCCAAGCCAGACCTTTTTCAATACCGACCACCGTGGTAATGGTCGCCACAAACATCATCAATAACACCACAGCAATCAATGTTGTATTGTTATTGGGAATATCAGGCAGCAGATAATGCAGCCCTGATACCAGCACCAAGGCACCAATGCCGAGGTTGGTGACCAGGGAAATGACAGTCGCCAATATGCCAAAACCATCGACAAAATCACCGACCAGTCCATAAATACGCTCACCAAAGATTGGATACAGCGCAGAACGTAATGCCAGCGGCAAATCCAGACGGAAGGCAAAATAACCCAGCGTTACACCGAGCAAGGCATATAGCACCCAGCCATGTATGCCCCAATGCAGGAAGCTATACATCATGGCATCGCGTGCTGCCTGTACTGTACCGCCGGTCCCTTCTGGGGGGCGCAAAAAGTGGTCCACCGGTTCAGCCACACCGTAATACAGCAAGGCAATCCCGATTCCGGCTGAAAACAGCATCGAAACCCAAGCCAGATAACCGAACTCGGGTTTGTCGTCATCGCGCCCTAATGGAATCTGTCCGACCCGCGAAAATGCCAGCCAGGCCACAAAACCGAGACACAGAATAATGACCAGCATGTAATACCAGCCAAACAGCTGGTTGGCCTGTCCTTGGACATAGGTCAGCCAGAACTGGCTTTGCTCAGGAAACAGCACAAACAACAGGCCAAAAATGCCAATACTGATTGCGGAGCTCCAAAAAACAAACAAATTTAAACGTATCGGTTCGGATGCGGATCCTTCATTACTTTTTGACACCATGTTCTTGCTCCTTGCAATTGGTGTACCTTCTTAAAAAATAACAAGATAAGTTCTATTGAACCCTTACCTGCTTATCTATAAGAAGCCTTCATTTATTACTTTAGTTCTATTCTTGCCTAGCAAAAATTCATTGATTTTTACAGATTATACTTTTTATTGATTGAACGTTCAATCAATAAAAAGTATGATAAAAAAATGTTATGATGCTCTACATTGAGAAATGTTGAATAAAAAGCACCTTGGCAGGGCTTTAAATGGATAAGCATGACAAAGCGTAGAGTAAAACCGGAACATGTGCGACGTGAAGAAATCATTAACGCCGCATTTTATGTGATTTCTGAAGTGGGGTTATCCAATACCACCATTGCACAGATTGCAAAAAAGGCCGAGCTATCAACCGGTATTGTGAGTCACTATTTTGGTGACAAACAGGGATTAATTAATACCTGTATGCAGGAAATGCTCAACGTTTTGCGTCAGAAAACTGACCAATATAAAACCGAAGCAGATCCACATCCAGAAAGCCAGATCAAGGCGATTATTGATTCCAACTTTGATATCAGTCAGGTCAACAAACAAGCCATGCGGGTCTGGTTAGACTTCTGGTCTGCCAGTATGCACCTTCCCGAACTTGGACGTTTACAACGAATTAATGATCAACGCCTGTATTCCAACCTGAAACATTATTTCCTCATGTTGGTCGATGATAAACAGCAGGCAAGCATTGCCGCCCGCGGACTGGCGGCTTTGATTGACGGATTATGGTTACGTGGCAGTTTAAGCAGTCATGATGAGTTTGACAGCCAGCTGGCCCGTTCCATTGCTTACGATTATGTAAAAACGCAATTGCAATTTGCGAACAAGCCTTTGCAGGAGAAACAGAATGAGTGATGCACAAGTTCATCAATTGTATATCCACGGACGTTATGTCGCAGCGACCAGTGGTAAAACATTTACCAGTATTAACCCTGCCAACGGTGAAGTGATCGCAACACTTCAACAAGCCTCACAACAAGACATTGAAGCGGCTGTTCAAAGCGCACAGCAAGGCCAGAAAATCTGGGCTGCCATGACCGCAATGGAGCGTTCTCGTATCCTGCGTCGTGCAGTTGATATCTTACGTGAACGTAATGATGAACTGGCTCAGTTAGAGACCCTCGATACCGGTAAAGCCTACAGCGAAACATCAACTGTAGATATCGTGACCGGTGCTGATGTACTTGAATACTATGCAGGCCTTGCAACCGCCATTCAGGGCGAACAGGTTCCCCTGCGTGAATCAAGCTTCTTCTATACCCGTCGTGAACCCCTTGGTGTCGTGGCTGGGATCGGTGCCTGGAACTATCCAATTCAAATCGCAATGTGGAAATCTGCCCCTGCCCTGGCTGCGGGAAATGCCATGATTTTCAAACCAAGCGAAACCACACCGCTGACTGCATTCAAACTTGCTGAAATCTATACTGAAGCGGGCGTGCCGGACGGCGTGTTTAACGTGGTGCAAGGTGCGGGGCGTGACATCGGCCAATGGCTGACTGAACATCCGGTGATTGAAAAAATCTCGTTCACGGGCGGTGTCGAAACCGGCAAGAAAGTCATGGCAAGTGCTGCGGGTTCAACTTTAAAAGAAGTGACCATGGAGCTTGGTGGTAAATCGCCTCTGGTCATTTGTGATGATGCCAACCTTGACCGCGCTGCAGATATTGCAGTGATGGCCAACTTCTTTAGTTCGGGTCAGGTCTGTACCAATGGTACGCGTGTATTTGTACCTAAAGCCATGCTGGCTGATTTTGAAGCAGCGATTGTGGAGCGTGTAAAACGTATCCGTATTGGTGATCCAATGGCTGAGCAAACCAATTTTGGTCCACTCACCAGCTTCCCGCATATGGAAAAAGTGTTGTCTTTCATCGAGTCTGGCAAACAGCAAGGTGCGAAAGTGCTGATCGGTGGTGGCCGTGCTACTGAAGGCGATCTAGCCAAAGGCGCATACGTATTACCAACCGTTTTCAGTGATTGCCGAGATGACATGGCAATTGTGCAAGAAGAAATCTTTGGTCCGGTGATGAGCATTCTTAGCTATGACACTGAGGAAGAAGTGATTCGCCGTGCCAATGCCACAGATTTCGGTCTGGCAGCAGGTGTGGTGACTCAGGACATTACCAAGGCACATCGCATTATTCACCAGCTTGAAGCCGGCATCTGCTGGATCAATACCTGGGGTGAATCCCCAGCGGAAATGCCGGTCGGTGGCTATAAGCAATCAGGCGTGGGCCGTGAAAATGGCTTAACCACATTGGGTCATTACACCCGTATCAAATCGATTCAAGTTGAGTTAGGTGAGTATCAAAGCATTTTCTAATGCGCTCACCCTTCCCCCTCAAGATTAATCCTATGTGCCCTGCCATCAGCTGATGGCACTGGCACTCTCCAGAATACAAAAGGGATAACGATGAATACTCAAGCATATGACTACATTATCATTGGCGCAGGATCTGCCGGAAATGTGCTCGCAACACGTCTGACTGAAGACAAAGATGTGTCTGTTTTACTGTTGGAAGCTGGTGGCCCAGACTACCGTTTAGATTTCCGCACCCAAATGCCAGCCGCTTTGGCCTTCCCATTACAAGGCCGTCGCTATAACTGGGCTTATGAAACCGATCCTGAACCACACATGAACAATCGTCGTATGGAATGTGGTCGTGGTAAAGGTTTAGGTGGTTCTTCCCTGATTAACGGGATGTGCTACATCCGTGGTAATGCCATGGATCTGGATCAGTGGGCAACAATGAAAGGTCTGGAAGACTGGACCTATGCAGACTGTTTACCCTATTACAGAAAAGCTGAAACCCGTGACATTGGTGCCAATGATTATCACGGCGGTGATGGTCCCGTTTCAGTGGCAACGCCTAAAAATGGCAACAACGTACTGTTCCATGCCATGGTTGAAGCAGGCGTACAGGCAGGTTACCCACGTACCGATGACTTAAATGGCTATCAACAGGAAGGCTTCGGTCCAATGGACCGTACCGTGACCCCAAATGGTCGTCGTTCAAGTACAGCACGCGGTTATCTGGATATGGCCAAGGGTCGTCCAAACCTGACCATCGTCACGCATGCCACCACCAACCGCATCCTGTTTAATCAAAAGCAGGCAGTAGGCGTGGAATATATTATTGGTGCAGATCAAGCCAATATGAAACAGGCACAGGCCAAACGTGAGGTCTTACTTTGCGCTGGTGCGATTGCTTCACCACAAATCTTGCAACGTTCAGGCGTAGGCGAAAGCACTTTCCTGAAATCGATGGATATTGATGTGGTACATGATCTACCGGGTGTCGGTGAAAACCTGCAAGACCATCTGGAAATGTATTTGCAATACCAATGTAAGCAACCGGTTTCACTTTACCCTGCCCTGCAATGGTATAACCAGCCTATGATTGGTGCCGAGTGGCTATTCAATGGTACCGGCGTTGGCGCGAGTAACCAGTTCGAAGCGGGTGGTTTTATCCGTAGTTCGGAAGAATTTGACTGGCCGAATATCCAGTACCACTTCTTGCCTGTGGCGATTAACTACAACGGTAGTAATGCGGTGAAAGAACACGGCTTCCAGGCGCATGTTGGTTCAATGCGTTCACCTTCGCGTGGTCGGGTCAAATTGAAATCAAAAGATCCGTTTGAGCATCCAAGTATCCTGTTCAACTATATGTCAACCGAACAGGACTGGCGCGAGTTCCGTGATGCAATCCGTATCACCCGTGAAATCATGGCGCAACCAGCGCTTGATCCATATCGCGGTGAAGAAATCAGCCCGGGTAAACATATCCAGACCGATGCCGAGCTGGATGAGTTCGTGCGTACCCATGCCGAAACCGCATTCCATCCATCATGTAGCTGTAAAATGGGTGAAGATGAGATGGCAGTGGTCGATGGTCAAGGTCGCGTTCACGGCGTACAAGGCTTACGTGTGGTCGATGCGTCCATCATGCCATTGATCATTACTGGTAACCTGAATGCCACTACCATCATGATCGCAGAAAAAATTGCCGATCAGATCCGTGGCAAAAAACTGCCGCGTTCAGAGGCAGGTTATTACAAAGCGGGTACAACCCCGGCACGCCAAGCGCCATTACGTCCAATACAATAAAAAGGAAATTCCTCTAGGGAATACCCGGGGCTTCGGCTTCGGGTTTCACTTCATTCAGGGAGAAATGATGAAAAAAACGTTGTTTGTAATTGCACCCTTGGCTTTTTATTTTCAAAGCACCCACGCCACTGAACCCACCTCACCTTACTCTGCCAATCTCACCGCTGCCAGCCAATACGTCTCACGCGGTTTCCAGCAAACCTGGGGCAAAGCGGCCTTGCAAGGGGGGCTGGACTACAACCATGACAGCGGTTTTTATGCAGGTACCTGGGCATCGACCGTAAGCGATCATTTTATTCGAGATGCATCAGTTGAGTGGGATGTGTACACGGGGTATAGCCGTACCATCGGGGATTTTACCGTCGGCACTAAAGTCGCCTATTACTATTATCCAGGCGCAAAAACCACGGCTGAAACAGGCAACACCCGTTTTGACTATGGGGAAATCATTCCTGAAATCAGCTACGGGCCGCTCAGCGTAAAATATGCGATTACCTATACACAAGATTATTTTGGCAATAATTCAGATACCTTAGGCATCGGCAATAATAAGCACTCACGTGGCTCAGGTTATCTGGATGTAAACTGGTATCAGCCCATTACTCAAGGCTGGTCAGTGAATGCCCATTACGGCAATCAGCGCATCAAAAACTTTTCGGCAGCCAACTTTCAGGATGCCAGTTTTGCAGTGAACAAAGAATTGCCCTATAACCTTTCCGGCAGCCTGATCTATAGCAAAGCCTGGGATAAAGACGGTTTTTATCAGCAATATAGCAATGGCAATCCCAATGCTAAAGTCTCCAATCCGATTGATTCCACCGTGACATTCTCACTGACCAAAACCTTTTAATCAGGTCAGTATCAATCAAAGCTCAATAAAAAAAGCCGCTATATTGACAGCGGCTTTTCTCATTTTCCCTGTTAAGACTTGATCAGTTCAATGCCTGAACCCGCCCGTTTTGGATCAATCAGAATTTTGGCATGTTGTTCTGGATCACGTAAGGCTTCAAAGGCATGGCTCACCCCTTCCAGCCCTACGACACCGGTGATCAACGGTGAACAATCGACTTTACCTTCCGCAATCATATGCAGGGTGTCACGGAATTCCAGCGGGGTATAGCCCAATACATACTGGATTTCCAGTTCCTTATTGATCGCCAACGCAGGTTCAATCTTGTCGCTTTGCATGCACACCCCCACCCCGACAATCCGTGAGAACAGCGGTGCGCCCTCCAGAATCTGCTGCATGATCCCAGCCACACCCACGCATTCAAATATCACCGGACGTTTCGGTAATACGCCGAGTTTATCGCCGACGCGCATGGCATTCACCCAAGGTAGTGAATACGTCTGAACCTTGTCAAAAATCCCCATGCCCATATTAATCGCTTCGGAGACATTGCCCAATAAGCCAAGTTCTTTCCAGTTACTAAATGGCGATTGCTGTTGAGGATCAATCAAGATATCCGCGCCACACTGCTCAGCCAGACGACGGCGGTTCGGCGAGAAGTCACTGGCAACCACGGTTTTAACGCCTGCCGCCTTGAGCATAAGAATTACCCCCAGACCCACAGGACCACAACCGATCACAATGGCAGGCTCATTTTTCTTGATCCGGCTGCGACGTACCGCATGTAAGGCAACAGCCATCGGCTCGGTCAAGGCAGCACGATCCGCGTCCAGACCATTTGGCACGGCAAACATCAAGCTGGATTGCACCAGTACCTGCTCGGCATATCCCCCGGAAGCACTCGGTGACAGCCCAGTCGGCATATAACCTTGCGGATCGACATTTAATAAAGGCATGGCACACACCAGCGTATCAGCTTTCAATTTACGTCGTGTTTTTGGGCCGTAATCCAAGACCTTGCCGCAGAACTCATGACCAAACACCAGTTTATCCGAGGACTTTGCTACCCCATTAAAACCGACGCGCGCAGCCAGATCATGCATGTGATCACAGTGATGCTGCATGTGCAAATCCGAACCACAGATACCACACCGGACCACTTCAAGTAAGACTTGTCCCTTTGCAGGAACCAATTGAAGACTGTCTTCCAGTTTTAACTCAGCGTTATGACAAATCAGAGATTTCATCGGATGCTTTCCTTTTTTGTTTTATTCACCTTGTTTACCTTGAGCACTTTGACCTGTTGCAATGCCAAGCAAACAACACACATCAATCCTGACAAGGATAATTGTCAAAAACCATGACCAAAATATCAATATCTCGCAGCAACAAAGTCAGCCCCTCGTGATCGCCAACGCATTAAAAAAATTTTAAAAATTATTCTCTTTTAACTTCAAATAGATGAATCGATATTTTTAAACAATGTGTCTGTTTTGATTAAAACGATCAAATTTAAGCCTTGCATTTAATAGTGTCATTATGCCAATATATATTTACTGGCTTTAAGCCACCATAAAAGAGAAGCTAAAAATGACGATTCAACTTATGACAGCTCAAGCCAATGTTCCCATCGAGTTTTTGCAGTTTTCAGGTGGTGAACGTCATATTCAACTACAACATGAGTTATTAAACCAATTACAGGCCAATACCCAGATCAAAGCCTCTCTACAGAACAGCGCAGATGTGATGGATTATCTATTACTAGAAAATGTGTTACTTGAACAAGGCACTCGCGTTTCGGTGGAAATCCCTTATTTTCCCTATGCACGTCAAGACCGTATCTGTGCACAAGGTCAGGCCTTTTCACTAGATTTAATGACCAGATTATTGAATAGCAACAGCGAAAAATTTGCAGGGCAACTTCAGAAAATTGTGGTGTGGGATTGTCATAGCCCCGTAGCCCTTGAACTATTACGCAAAAATACCTGCTTTCAAGAAGTGATCAACGTCGAGCCCATCGAGATCATCCAGCAAAGCCCTGCCTTGATGCAGATTTTAAGCGCTGGCAATAGCGTGTTGGTTTGTCCCGATGCTGGTGCAATACAACGTACCCAAGCCATTGCAAACGATATCAATCCGCAACGCCAACAGGACATTGAAGTGATTCACTGTGAAAAAAAACGCGATCCAAGCACTGGAAAAATTAGCACAACTGCGGTGGATAGTCCTGATTTGACAGGAAAAACAGCCGTGATCACCGATGATATTTGTGACGGTGGTGCCACTTTTATCAGGATTGCCAAGCAACTACGCAGCTTAAATTGTCAAAACATTATTTTGTATGTCACGCATGGCATTTTTAGCAAAGGTCTGGCGGTATTTGATGGCTTGGTCGATCAGGTCTTTACCAGCAATAGCCTGCCACAAGCAGAAGCAAGCAAACTCAACATCATCAATTTTCAAAATTAAGATTTAAAGCAAGAGGCCGATAACAATGAGTATTAAAATTAACCCGCTCAATGCAATTGATTTCTACAAAGCAGATCACCGTCGTCAGTATCCAGTGGGAACTGAATACGTCTATGCCAACTTTACCCCACGTTCATCACGTTTAGCCAAAATGCTGCCTGATTTTGATGACAAGATTGTATTTTTTGGTCTACAAGGCTTTATCAAACACTTTCTGATTGAAACCTGGAACGAAGGCTTCTTCAATCAACCTAAAGCCAAAGTCGTCGCAGCCTATCAACGCCGTATGGACAATGCCTTAGGTGAAGGCGCAGTGCCGGTCGAGCACATCGAGGCCTTGCACGATCTCGGCTATTTACCATTAAAAATTAAAGCTTTGCCAGAAGGCAGCCAGGTCAATATCAAAGTGCCGGTATTAACCATTATCAATACGGATCCGAATTTCTTTTGGTTAACCAACTATATTGAAACCGTGCTCAGTGCCGAGCTATGGAAAAGCTGTACCACGGCCAGCATTGCCTATGAATACAAACGCTTGCTGACCCAATATGCAGAAAAGACGGGTGCTCCTTTAGACTTTGTTCCGGTTCAAGGCCATGATTTTAGTAGCCGAGGGATGAGTGGGATCTATGATGCAGCCCAGTCAGGCGTGGGTCACTTGACCAGTTTTATCGGTACAGACTCGGTTGCTTCGATTGACTATGCCGAAGAGTACTACAATGCCACAGGTATTGTAGGCGTTTCAGTACCTGCCACAGAACACAGTGTGATGTGTATGGGCAGTGAAGAAAGTGAAATCGAGACCTTTAGACGTCTGATCTGTGAACTCTATCCTGCCGGTGTGGTCAGTATCGTGTCTGATACCTGGGATTTCTGGCGTGTCATCACTGAATTTAGCGTGGCATTAAAAACAGAGATTTTAAAACGCCAACCGAATGCGCTCGGACTTGCCAAAGTGGTGTTCCGTCCAGACTCAGGTGATCCTGTGAAAATTATCTGTGGCGATCCTGATGCAGAGCGAGATAGTCCCGCTTATAAAGGTGCGGTGCAATGTTTATGGGAAATTTTTGGCGGTACCGAAACAGCGCAAGGCTATAAAGTACTGAATGAGCGGGTTGGCTTAATCTATGGTGACTCAATTACCCTGGAGCGTGCCCAAAATATCCTAAAAGGCTTACAAGCCAAAGGCTTTGCTTCAAATAATCTGGTGTTTGGGATCGGGAGCTACACCTATAACTATTTGACTCGCGATAGCTTTGGTTTTGCCGTCAAAGCCACTTGGGGTCAGGTTAACGGTGTCGGTCGTGAACTATTCAAAGACCCAGTAACCGACTCTGGTGTTAAAAAATCAGCCAAGGGCTTATTACGGGTTGAACAAACTGAGAATGGTTTTGAGCTCTTTGATCAGCAAAGCGTTGAACAGGAGAACATGGGTGCACTGCAAACAGTATTTGAAAATGGCCAATTGTTAAGAGAATGCTCGCTTGATCAGATTCGGGAAAGATTGGTCTAAGCAAAACTCTCTATGATTAAAACACATCCAGTGATTAGATACTCGGAAAAGTCATCCGCAACCTGCATGGTATTAAAAGAATATCTGCACGACTCTCTTTATTAGAATTAAATAGATGCAAGTGGTGAACAGGTTTTGCGGATGACAATGATTTTGCCTACTTTTGCCAAAACAAAAGTAGGTCGAGCCGAAGGCTTATCCTAAAATATGATGAGAACCCAATAAGACTCCGCTATGATATTACTTTATTCCGATTTCTTAATATTTCTATGAGTAAGGAAACTATCCATACCTCCGAACAAGAATACCTTGCCCACTATCAAAAAACCGACTATGACACCCCGCTGTTTACAGTCGATATGGCAATTTTTTCTGTGGCAAAAGGTCAGTTACAGGTGTTAATGATCCAGCGTTCCAACTTCCCTGAAAAAGGTAAATGGGCCCTTCCCGGTGGTTTTGTTGATTTAAAAGCCGATCCGGATTTAATGGCAACAGCACATCGTAAACTACTGGAAAAAACAGGAATTCAATCGCCCTATCTGGAACAGGTTGAAACTATTGGCAATCAACATCGTGATCCACGCGGCTGGTCCATCACTGCTTTATATTTCGCTCTGATTGATTTTGAAAAATTTGCTATTCAAGCCACCGGCACTGCAGAACACAGTCAATGGCTTTCAATCGATCAGGCATTACAGCTGGATTTGGCCTTTGATCACAAACAGTTACTGCAGCTGGCATTTGAGCGTCTTTGCAATAAAACCCGATATACCACGCTGCCGGTCAGCTTGATGCCAGAAGTATTTACCTTGACCGAATTACAGAATATTTATGAAATTATTCTAGGGCATACTTTAGAAAAAAAATCCTTTAGACGGCGCATGCAAGAGGCTGGTGCAGTTGCAGAGACTGGCCAGCAAAAAATTGTCGGCAAGCGACCTGCGCAACTGTTTCGCTATGCACTCGAGCATTATCATTTTACATTTCCACGAATGCTGGAAACACCACGCAACCCAACCGAACATGAAAAGAGCTAAGGCAAAACCTTAGCTCTAAACGTTTATTTCCAGGTCTGGCGAATCATATCCACCGCTTTTTCAGCAATCATCACGGTCGGTGCATTGGTATTGCCATTGACCACGGTTGGCATGATCGAGGCATCGATTACACGTAGCCCTTCAACGCCATACACTTTAAGTTCAGGATCAACCACCGCCATCTCATCCACACCCATTTTACAACTGCCGACCGGATGATAAACCGTATCCACACGCTGGCGTAAAACTTCACGGATCTCATCATCGGTTTTTACATTGGCAGTAAACATATCTTCTTTGATTTTGTCTTGTAAAGCAGGCGCCTGCATCAACTTTTGCGTGACTTTATAACCATCGACCAAATCTTGAAGATCCTGTTCATCCTCAAGGAATTTAAAGTCGATCAACAATGGATCATCGACATGCTTACCGCTAAGTTTGACCGAACCGCGCGCCCGGGGATTTAACAAACAGACGTGACATGAAATCCCGTGCCCCATATGCATGGTTCGGGCATGGTTATCCACTACGGCGATCACAAAGTGTAATTGCAGGTTCGGTTTGTCTAACTCAGGACGGCTTTTTAAGAAACCACCACATTCTGCGTAGTTGGTGGTGAGCAGACCACGACGTTCTTTACGATAACGTCCCACCTGCTTGAATAGATCTAGACTGCCCCCCATCGAAACTCCAAAGGTACCATCCATCAGCTTGGTTTTATAGGCAAAGATAAAATCTGGGTGGTCATGTAGGTTTTCACCCACTCCTGCAAGCTCTTTCACCACTGGAATGCCGTGTTTTTCCAGCTCCTGACGTGGGCCTATACCAGAAAGCATCAGGATATGCGGTGACTGGAAAGCCCCCGCTGATAATAAGACTTCTTTATCGGCCTTAATCGTGGTGGTATGGCCTTTATGCTTATACTCAACGCCTACCGCACGGCCATTTTCAATCACAATGCGTGAAACTTTGGCTTGGGTGACTACATGCAGATTCGGACGTTTTCCAATATACGGGAATAAGTAGCCACGTGCCGCACTCCAGCGCTCGCCTTTCTTCTGGGTGACTTGATAGACACCCAAACCCTCTTGTTCCGCACCATTAAAATCATCATTCAGTGGATAACCGACCTGTTTTGCCGCTTCAATGAAGGTTTGCTGATAAGGATTATCTGAATGTAAGTCACTGACATTTAAGGGGCCATGCTGGCCATGATAGTCATTATGGATACGTTCGTTATGTTCTGATTTTCTAAAATACGGCAGTACGTCTTCATACGACCAGCCCGTGTTACCCAAGGCTGCCCAGTGATCATAGTCACTACGATGTCCACGGATATAAACCATGGCATTGACCGCCGAACATCCACCTAAACATTTACCGCGCGGCTGATAGCCTCGACGACCATTGAGGCCTTTTTGCGGAATGGTTTCAAATGCCCAGTTATTAATTTTCGTGGGAATGCTGATGACTGCAGCGGCAGGTGTATTCACCAGCCAGCTATTACCCTCTCCACCGGCTTCTAATAAACATACCGAAATATTCGGGTTCTCGGTTAATCGTCCAGCCAGCACCGAACCTGCCGAACCACCACCTATAATTACAAAATCAAAAGCTGTTTGTGTCATCTCAATACTCTGTTTTTTCTTTTTAAAAAGCGGCAATAGTATGCCGAACATGGCATTCCAATACTGTTGTATTTATCTAACCAATTCATATCAATATAAGCAACTTAACTGGATCATCATCAAAGCGCAATAGCCAAATCAAACTACCTCTTTACGATTGCTGAGCACTATATCTTCATCATCTTAATGAACAAATTAAGATATTAAACAAAACATAAAAGGCCAATCTTCCTTATTTATGCTAAAAATTCAATTATTTAGCAACCCTCAAAATTCACATATACAATTGATTTTTAATTAAAAAAATAAAAAACAATGTAAATTAAGAATTATTCACGTGAAATTTATTTTGAAAATATTAAGTACTATAAGCTCCTTAACTCTCACTCAGCGCATAAATTTGCTCTCTGACAATTTCAACAAGCCTTATAGAACAGGAGATATAAACAATCGAAATCTAACGATATCAAATCAAACTAATTAATCTTTTTTCACTTAGCAAAACACATGTAGGTATCTTTATGGAATTTAGTTGGCAAACAATAATCTCTATTTTAAGTATAACGGTTATTTCAACATCATTAATTCAAGTTTTTAAATATATTGCTATGCCCCACTACAGGCTCGAAATAAATAGAAAACAACATTCGGACAAAGCAAACGCTCTCTCCAACTATATTAATAATACATATAAGCCGCATAAAGATGATTTAAAGGAAACTCCAAAATCTGTAATACAAAAGCAAACTAATGCGGCATTCGCTACAACTAAATTTAATTTCGAACTTATATTTTTATTACTTAATCGAGATGTAAGAGATATTGAATTAAGAGCTAAAGATATTCAAAGCCGATGGATATTATTACACGTTGATTATGAAAGTAAAAAAATAAAGTGCTTGCTTAAAAAGACTTGGCTTCCAAAGATAATTGGTATCGCATTTATGCTTTATTTTGTTTTTTCCATTCTAATTATGGGAATTGTTTTAGGATATGAATGGTATGGTTTAAGAGGTATCAATGAGTCTTATCTTTTAATTACATTGTTTCTCTTAATTTTAATTGATGCATATATCATTTATGTAATTGGAATAATCAAAAACTTAGAGAATTTAATTAATTGGGAGGACTAAAAGTCCAAGTGCAAAAAAACCGCTAAATTAGCGGTTTTTTATCTCATCTTTAAGATGATGGTCGGAGCAGTAGGATTCGAACCTACGACCCCCTGGTCCCAAACCAGGTGCACTACCAGGCTGTGCTATGCTCCGAAATTGGGGTGAATGACGGGATTCGAACCCGCGACAACTGGAATCACAATCCAGGGCTCTACCAACTGAGCTACATCCACCATCAAAATTTAGTTCTATGTACCAAGCGACCAAATGGCGCGCCTGACAGGATTCGAACCTGTGACCATCCGCTTAGAAGGCGGATGCTCTATCCAACTGAGCTACAGGCGCATAACGATGATAATAATATCAAGCGATACTTCGCCGATCTTAAACTAATGTTTTAAAACATTATTTTAAATGGTCGGAGCAGTAGGATTCGAACCTACGACCCCCTGGTCCCAAACCAGGTGCACTACCAGGCTGTGCTATGCTCCGATTTCTCAGCTTTTAGTGTATCGCACATCGTGCGGTACGGTGTGCATTCTAGGCGCGACGCCCTAGAACGTCAACACCTATTTTTCAAAAATATTAAAAATCCTTACCAAATGTATATTTAACAAGCATCTTGATGCTTTTTAACGCTTTAATGAGGCACTAAAGTTCAACATTCGATCTAAAGGTAATTTAGCGCGTTCTGCCAAAGCTGGGTCAACGTGTATTTCTTGATCGGCATGCTGCAAGACATGCAAAATTCCATCCAGTTCGTTCATTGCCATCCACGGACAATGCGCACATGAACGGCAAGTTGCCCCCTCACCTGCAGTTGGTGCTTCAAATAATTCTTTATCAGGCACCGCTTGCTGCATTTTATAGAAAATACCCCGATCGGTTGCTACGATCATTTGCTGATGCGGTAAAGTCTGGGCAGCTTTGATCAGTTGCGAGGTACTTCCCACGGCATCGGCAATATCGACCACCGATTCAGGTGACTCTGGGTGCACCAATACCGCTGCATCTGGATAAAGCGCTTTCATTTGCGCAATGCCACGGGCACGGAATTCTTCATGCACGATACAGGCACCATCCCACAACAACATATCAGCGCCGGTTTTCTTCTGGATATAGCGGCCTAAATGCTGATCTGGTGCCCAAATAATTTTTTCACCCAAACTGTCCAGGTGCTCAATGATCTCAACCGCACAACTTGAAGTCACCACCCAGTCCGCACGTGCTTTCACTGCTGCTGAAGTATTGGCATACACCACCACGGTATGATCAGGGTGCTGATCACAGAATGCAGTGAACTCATCGACAGGACAGCCCAAATCGAGTGAACAGGTTGCTTCTAGGGTTGGCATCAACACGGTTTTTTCAGGTGATAAGATTTTTGAAGTTTCGCCCATAAACTTCACGCCTGCCACCACAAGGGTTGTTGCAGGATGATCGCGACCAAAACGCGCCATTTCCAATGAATCAGAAACACAGCCACCCGTCAGTTCTGCAAGCTCTTGCACTTCCGGATCACAGTAATAGTGCGCCACAAGCACAGCATTACGTTTTTTAAGCTCTGCTGCGATTTGAGCGAACTTTTCTTGTTTCACTTCTGGGCTGAGGCTATTGTCCTTTGGCTCGCCCAAACGATCTAAATGCGCCTGCACAATATTTTTGGCTTCGTTCGCAATTAAATTCGCATCATTCATAAAACGTCTTCTCTATCCTGCGTGCTTGCATCATTGCAAAGCTATAACGTGGGTGTCGGGGTGATCATTTGTTGAGAATCACACTGTCCACAAACCAGCTTATAAAAAAAGCCTCACTGTGGAGGCTTCATTATAACGCAAATTTATGAGCGATAATCGGCATTAATTTTCACATAGTCGTAAGAAAAATCACAGGTATAAACCGTGTCTTTTGCCGTACCACGACCAAGATCAATCCGGATGGTAATTTCTTTTTCAGCCATCACCGCAGCACCTGCTGCTTCGGTATAGTCCGGGTTTGCACCACCATCTAGGCAAATTTGCACGTCACCCAACCAGACTTGAACCTTGCTACTGTCGAGATTTGGCACGCCCGCCTTACCAATCGCCATCACAATACGACCCCAGTTTGGATCTGACGCAAATAATGCAGTTTTAATGAGTGGCGACTCGGCAACGCTATAGGCCACATCACAACATTCTTGTGTATTTGCGCCGCCCTCAACCTGAACGGTAATGAACTTGGTTGCCCCTTCACCATCACGTACGATTAATTGCGCCAGACGATCCATAATACGGGCAAGCACATCGAGCATTTGTTGATAACGTGCATCGTCTTGGTTCTGGATTTCAGCACCACCGGCCAAACCGGTTGCCACAAAGATACAAGAATCATTGGTCGAGGTATCACCATCAATGGTAATGCGGTTAAAGGAATGCTCAACCGTGGTTTGCAATAAGCGCTGTACCAGTTCTTGGCTAATCGGCGCATCGGTTGCAACGAAGCTGAGCATGGTCGCCATATTCGGACGGATCATACCTGCACCTTTGCTGATGCCAGTCATGGTATAGGTCACCCCATCCAGTTCGAACTGTTCGGATGCACCTTTCGGCGTAGTGTCAGTAGTCATAATGCCAGATGCCGCTTCAGCCCAACGATCTGCATTTAACTCATTTAATGCAGGCTGAATGCCTTGCAGTAAACGCTCAATCGGGAGCTGCTCACCAATCACACCGGTTGAAAACGGTAAAATCTGGTTAGTCTGTACACCGGTTAACTCAGCTAGTTTGGCACAAGTCGCTTCTGCATTTTGATAGCCGACTGTTCCTGTTGCAGCATTGGCATTACCCGTGTTGATAATCAGGTACCGTGGGGTATTTTCTGTTAAATGCTTTTTACTCAATTGAACAGGCGCAGCCGCAAAAGCACTCTGGGTAAACACTCCGGCGACCTTTGATCCTTCAGCAAATTCAAAAATGACTAAATCTCGTCGATTTGGATAACGTACATACGCCTCAGTTGAGCCAATTTTTACACCCTGCACCACATGCATAAGTGGCATAGTTACGTCACCAACAGCCATTTTTAAACTTCCATTCAATTTGTTATGAAAAAGAAAATGAATACATACCCTATATATGAGACTCGGAAAGGTCATCTACAACCTGCGTGGTATTTGTAATATCCCGTTTCTGCGATAGATAAAACAAATGCAACAAGTGAACAGGTTTTGTAGATGACAATGCCTTTGGTTACTTTGGGCGAAACCAAAGTAACTCGAACCGAAGGTTATTCCTAATATTGGATTACGCTAAGCAAGACACCGCCTCGCGAATAACCGAGTTACGGTTCCAGTCATAAAATATGTGGATTCATATCTGTTAAGTAGCTTATTCCAAAAAGAAATGAAAATCGAGTATTAACACTACGGATTATGGAATTTGGCTTTGCTCTAAACTGAGTAAAATCTGCTTCTTATCCAGACCACCCGCAAAACCCACCAACGCCCCACTCGAACCAATCACCCGATGACACGGCGCAATAATCGAAATCGGATTCTTGCCATTGGCAGCGCCCACCGCACGCACCGCTTTCTCGTTCCCTAGCTGTACTGCAATCTCTTTATAACTGCGTGTTTCCCCATAAGGAATACTCAATAATGCTTGCCAGACCTGTTGCTGAAAAGCCGTTCCCTGAAAATCCAGAGGCAAATCAAATTGCTGACGTTGCCCTGCAAAATACTCTTCTAATTGTTGTTTCACTTTATGCAACATTGGATGCTGGCGATCTTCAACCAGCTCGGCTAAACGAACCCGTTTATGGTCTTCGTTATCCCACATCACCGCAACCAGTGCCTGATCATGTGCAACCAGTTTTAATACGCCTACAGGCGAATCCATATACATATAAACCAGTTGCATCATGTTCTCCTTAAGTGGTTAATTTGATGACAGTTTCATCAACATCAAACCCGATACGATCAAGACTGCTGCAATCATTCGCATCGCGGTCATCGGTTCGTTTAACACCATGATCCCGACAATAAAAGATCCAATCGCACCAATCCCGGTCCAGATGGTATATGCCGTTCCTAGTGGAAGGGTGCGCATTGACATCGACAGCAACACCACACTTAAAACCATGAAAACGATGGTCACGATACTTGGCGTTAATTTGGTAAATCCTTCAGACAACTTCATCGAGTATGCCCAGATGACTTCAAAAATACCTGCCAAAATTAAAATTGCCCACGCCATTTTATTACGCTCAACTTTATCAAGGGTTGGGTCGTCCCAACGTGATTCTTTCGAGGGAGGTCGTCCTCCTAAGCCCAGCAGTGTACTGTAAAATAGACCATGATGTGATTTGTTATGTTTCAACTCGGTTGAAAGTTTGAGTAATGAACAGTGACTGCCCCTATTTCTTGCGTAAGGTTTTTAACCATTGTGCGAAACGTGCAAGGAGCTTGGACAAGAACTGTTGTAGCTGGTTTAATGCATTGTTTTCTGATGGGTTCAATTGACCAGTAGCTGTCTTGTTCTTGACAGTGGCAAGCTCTAAAGGCTCATAATGTGGCATGGTTTGCTGTAGCTCAGCCCCCAGATTGAGCCGCTGTAAAGCCGCAGTGACAGTCTCAATCGGGTCTTGATGATAAAGCGCCAAATGTCGGGCATCTACATCAATACAGTGTTCAAGTAACAGTGCTGAAAAAGGAATGAGGGCCTGTCTTACCCGCTGTTCATGTGCAACGCTACACATTGCCGGAATATGATAAAAACTGACATACATGCTACCCTCAGAGAGAATGCGTTCAGCTTGAGAAGTAGAGACGTGCTGAGGCTTTTCGCCCGACGGAGTAGCGTGAGTATTTTTATCTGTTATTGGATTGTGTTGTTGTTCTAAAGCCATTTATGCACCATGAATGACTCAAAAAAGATACTGTTAGTATAAACCAACAGTATCCCGAAAAAATGACATTTTAAACAAAATATCAAAACTTTAGCGTAAGACCTGCACCATAGATCCAACCTGTTTTAGAATCCGAAGCTTCCTGCCAGTCAGTCGCCTTGCGTCCCTTGTTATAGCCATAAGCCACATCAATAAAAGGCATTACACGGTTTTTCACAATTTCATAGCGGGTTTTAATCCCGACTTCCGCATCGGCAAGCCCGGTTTTGGCTGCATATTTGGATTGATCTCGTAGCACCCATTGCATTTCCAGATAAGGCTGCATAATCAACTTTTGTGTAAGCAAGAAATCACGTTCAGTTTCTAGCACAAAACGCCATTGCTGATCCTGTCCCGCATACAGATGGGCATCGGTTTCAAAGAAATATTGCGCCATGCCGTGCACACCCACAACACCTTCAAACTGTTCCTTATCGACTTGATGCTCAGCGTTATAACGATAATTTACGCCAGCTTGAACATCCCAAAAATCTGAAATATTACGGCTATACAGGGCAGCAATACGTTGCTCCGATTTTTCAGACTCGGCCTTGGCATAATCGGCGTTGATAAACAGTTTATTTTCATCGCTGCCCACCCAGGTTTTTAACTTAGATTTAACTGTACCCTTGCCATCTTCATCCAGCAACCATGCAGTATCCAACTGAGTCGACTGATAGATTTGCCCACCATGTTCACGGGTATGGTCGTGCTGCCCATATTCTGTTTCAGGTCGTTGCTGAACTGTTATCTGACGTTGATGTTGTGAATGATCCATTGGAGATGCAGCAGCCACTGGCATATGCTGCTGTGTGGGCATCTCCATTTGCATCATCTGATCATGTCCTTCATGCGCATAGGCAAATGCACTGAACGAAGAAACCATGCCACCGATTGCCAACAATTGTGTATATCGTTTCATTTTGCAAACTTGCTTAGTGATGTGCATGGCTCGCTCCTTGAGATGATTGAACAGGGGCTTGAACTGGCTTTTTTGAATCGTCTACATTGGCAACAATCAGCTTGCTCATCATGCCTGCAGTCATGTGATATAACAGGTGACAATGGATTGCCCACTCCCCTAATTCATCCGCAGTCAACAAGGCCGTAATCGTCTTGCCAGGCGGTACAATCACGGTATGCTTATTCGGCATATCTTGCGGTGCCTGCCCATTTTCCAGTTGCATAAACATGCCATGTAAATGCATCGGATGCGCCATCATGCTTTCATTGACGAATTTCAGGCGGATACGCTCACCATAACGCACCGTTAAAGGCTTAAAGTCAGGATCACTAAACTTCTTGCCATCAATGGTCCAGATATAACGTTCCATGGTTCCGCCCAAACGAATTACCACTTCACGTTCTGCTGGACGGCTATATTTTTCTGGCTGGGGTTGCAAAGATTGCAGATCGGCATAGGTTAAGGCTTTCTGACCTGCAGGCGTTGCCGCATTGGCCCAGCCCTGCACAGTATCCCTGCCTTCTTGTGCAGAAGAGTCTGCCATTTGATGCTGACCATGCTCCATCTCTTTCATGCTCATCTGTGCATGGGCACTATGATCCATTTGAGACATGTCCATATTTTCTTGTGAACCATGATCCATACCGACATGTTGTTTAGGAGCATCAGCCTGTTTGTCCTGAGCAATCTGATGCTGGCTATGCTCCATCTTGCTCATATTCATTTCAGCATGTGCACTATGATCAATGGCAGATTGTGAGGATGTTGCAGCCTTCTCCTGTTGCTGTGGCATCTGGTGCTGACTATGGTTCATTTCGCCCATTTTCATTTGACCATGCGAGCCATGATCCATGCCCATGTCTTCCATGGTCAATAAAGCACGCGGACGTGCTTTTGGAATCTGGACACTGGTCGGACGGGTCAGCATTTCATTCTGCAATGAGGCAATGGCAAAACCAGAACGATCGATCGACTCTGCTTCAATTTGATAATGTGCCTGTTTCGGTTCGACCAGCACATCATAAGTTTCTGCGGTACCAATACGGAACTCATCTACAGGAACAGGTTTTACTGGCTGGCCATCGGCACTGACCACGGTCATTTTCAGGTTGGGAATACGTACATCAAAAAACGACATCGCCGATGCATTGATAAACCGTAAACGGACCTTTTCTCCCGCCTTAAAAGCACCGGTCCAGTTTTGTTGCGGGGTCTGACCATTCACTAGAAAGGTATAACCCGTGACATCAGACAAGTCCGTTTTCAGCATGCGCATCTGGTTCCACATCGAACGATCTTGCCAGGTTGCTTTCAACCCTTGTTGCTTGAACTGTTTCCAGACGTCACCGACTGTTTCACGCTGGTTCTGGTAATACTCGGCTGATTTCTTCAGATTTGCCATGATCTTGTCACTTTCAGTTTCATGGAAATCAGACAACATCACCACATAATCACGCTCCGCTTGTTCATGGGCCGCGACAGGCTGTTTGCCTTTGGGATAAATCACCAAAGGACCATATAAACCATCCTGTTCCTGACCCTTGCTATGCGCGTGATACCAGTAAGTGCCATTTTGGCGAACCTTAAAACGGTACTCAAAACTGCCATTCGGCTTAATACCTTTGAAACCGTTAAAGCCTGGTACACCATCCATGAGTCCGGGTAAAAGTAGGCCATGCCAATGTAAAGAGGTATCTTGATCTTTGAGCTGGTTATGAACATGAATGACAGCTTCATCCCCCTCCTCAAACTCAAGTAATGGGGCAATAAATTTGCCATTCACGGTAATACGTTGCACCGGTTTACCCGTCACATTGACAGTACCCTGATTAATATTGAGATGATATTCCTTGATTGCAGCCACACTATAAGGTGCAAACAATAAGCTTAGGCTAGCGACAACACCAGCATATATTTTTGAGGACATGATGATTTCCTAATCTGTTAACTTTAAAAATGCTCAGCTCCCTTTTCACAAAGAGCAAGAGCCTGCAAAGACAGATCAGGTTCTAGGTGGCCGTAAGATCTCTTGCCAATAGCCTGCCAGATGCCTCGCCTGATAATCCGTATGGATATGCGTACTCAGCTCTAAAAATGGCGAAGAAGAAAGGCTTGGGGTATTGTGGTCTAAAGCGAAATTGATGCTTTGACAATGCGAGGTACTATTACAATCCTGACAATGCAGATGGTCCTGCATCTGTCCGTCATGACATTGACCGGGACTCATGCGATCTGCATGTGAGCTTTGTGCAGAATGATGTTGCATCATTTGCTGATCATGACAGGATAAGCTTGAAACCGTAGATGAATGATGAGAATGAAGCTCTTGAACTGCTGCAACGGCCGCACTGCTGCCCCCAATGAAAAAAATCATCAGGAATACAAACCACAGATGTCTGTATTGCTTGCGAAATTGCACTAAAGGTTCCTTGTTTCCATCAATTCAGGTGATCGAATATGCCTAGCATAATTTCTTTCGACTTTATGCACAATGACCTTACTGTTTAAATTCTTATCACACCATTCAAAAGCATTATGCTTTTGCTGTTTTATTGGTCACTCTAACCACTTTCACCCACTGCACAAAAATAATGCAAAATAAATAAGTTAGCGCATAAAAAAAGGACAAAAACCTGTCCTTTTTCCAATATTTTGCTGCCAATATAAACAACTGAAATCATTTTGTTTATTTTAACAACATCTTATCCACTTGGTTATCAACACGGTTATCCACCCAGTTATAAACAAAGTTATCCACAAGTCTGGGTGAAAAATAGGATGAAAACACTAAACTTCTGTTGCACCGACTTGAGCCAGCTCTGCACGCATTTGGTCAATCACGGCTTTATAGTCAGGCTGACCAAAAATTGCTGAACCTGCAACGAACATATCCGCACCCGCTTCGGCAATCTCACGGATATTGGCAGGACCCACACCGCCATCGACTTCCAGACGGATATCACGACCGCTGGCATCAATAATCTGACGCGCCTGACGTAATTTATCCAAAGTCATCGGGATGAATTTCTGTCCGCCAAAGCCAGGGTTTACGCTCATCAATAAAATCTGGTCGACTTTGTCCAGCACATAATCAAGGTAATGTAAGGGTGTCGCCGGGTTAAAGACTAAGCCCGCTTTTGCACCGCCCGCCTTGATCAGTTGCAAAGAACGGTCGATGTGATCGGTTGCTTCCGGATGGAAAGTAATGATTTCCGCACCTGCTTCAATAAAATCACCAATCATGCGATCCACAGGCGAAACCATCAGATGCACATCGATGGGTGCTTTAATCCCGTATTTTTTCAGTGCTTTACACACACCTGCACCAAACGTCAGGTTGGGTACATAGTGGTTATCCATCACATCAAAATGTACAACGTCTGCACCTGCAGCTAGAACTTTTTCTACCTCTTCACCTAAACGCGCAAAATCAGCAGATAAAATCGAAGGAGCAATCAAATAAGGCTTGGACATGGATGACCTGGCAAACTCTGAGAAAAATGATAAGGCGATTATAACAAATTCAGCCCACTTAGGGCTGTTACAAAGTCATTATTCAAGCATTGCAAACTTGCAACAACGCGTTGCATCTCAACTATTTTTATCTGCTTTATGCTTTGTTATGTTAGTCAATGAAATAAGAGGAAGAAAAGCAACATGAATAGCAGCACCAATATCACGACGACTGAAGGAAAACGCATCAGTAAACGTTTGCTTAATCACTGGAAGCATAAGTTTGAAGTTGCAGAAACGGACACAGAGACAAAAATCTTTATGCCTACTGCAACCGTTACCCTTACACCGCATGAACAGCATTTGGCGGTACTGATCGAAAACCAGCAAGAGGATGTCGCACATCTTGAACAGGTGGTGATCAATCACTTAAACCGTATGGCGCAGCAGGAATTTGTGGCTGAATGGCAGCACAATTAACAAGAAGCTCAACATGAGCTTCTTTTTTTATCCCGCTACTTTTTCAAGCTGAATGGCGTGGAACTGGAGATGATCGTCAATAAAACTTTGAATAAAGTAATAGCCGTGATCATAGCCTTTGTGTAGACGTAAAGTGAGCGGTTGCTTAGCTTCCAGACAGGCCTGTTTGAATTTCTCGGGGTTCAACTGAGCAAAGAACTGATCATCCAGTCCCTGATCAATCAGGATTTCTTCAAATAACCCACCTTTTTGCTGTACCAGCGCGGTCGCATCATGTGCCACCCACTGCTGCTGATCCGGTCCCAAATATTGGCCAAATGCCTTTTCGCCCCACGGGCAAATACTGGGTGCGCAGATTGGCGCAAAAGCCGATACCGATTTGAATTGATCCGGATATTTAAAGGCTAAGGTCAATGCACCATGTCCGCCCATGGAGTGACCAAAAATTCCGATCTGGTTTTCAGCCACCGGGAATTCTTGTAAAACATGAGTATAAAGCTCATCAACCAGATAAGACTCCATTTGATAATGCTCAGCCCAAGGTTGTTGGGTGGCATTAATATAAAAGCCAGCCCCTTGCCCAATATCCCAATGATCACCTTGTGCAACATCGTCACCACGCGGAGAAGTATCAGGTGTAATTAAAATCAGGCTGAGTCGAGCCGCCATGCGTTGTGCATGCGCTTTAATCGCAAAGGTGTCTTCGGTACAGGTTAAGCCTGCAAGATAAAATAGGGCTGAACATGCTTTGCCTTCCAGAGCAACAGGCGGCAAATAGACGCCGACTTTGGTGCTACCTTTCAGATGTTGAGAATCAAGTTGATAAATACGTTGCTCACCCTCAAAACAACGGTTTTTTTGCAGTAGCTGCATGTTCATCATCCTGTGTTTTTGTAATGTCTGTTGATGCAATATTTTGTGTCGGGAACAGATACGGTTCAAGCTGTGGCAGCATCAGTTCCATATTACGGCCCATCGACCATTGCGGTTCAGAGGGTTCAACACCTTGTGCCACTTCCCACTTGGTCACGGTCTGTTTGGCCTGCTCAAAGGCTTTCTTCATTGAAGATTGTTCGCGCATTGCCAGATCAAAAAATGCCCGACCAAAATAAGTATAGTCTGCTTCGTTATTACAGCCAAAAGAAGTTTTATCTGCAGCAGAAGCAGTAATGATTAAGGTGTCCGGTGATTGTAAAGCCGGAATAAAACTGCCCGAATAACATGCTGAGATCACAATCACACGCCAGCGAATCCCAGATTTATCCAGCGTTTCTCTTAACCATTTTGGATCAACCTGATCCAGATCCAGTGGCGCATTTTCAATTTCAAAATGATTCCGCTCACCATGCGATGTCATATACAGAAACAACACATCACTATCACGATTCATTTGCTGACCAATACGGCGTAACGCCAGTTCCATACTGGTTTTCGATGCGATTGGCACTTCTAAACGTGTAGCTGGATTATTAATCAGCATGATGGAACGGCCAAAGGTGCCAAAACGGGTATCAAACTGTTCTCTGATACGTTCAATTTCCGATTTGAATACATCCACATAGCTATCACCCGCCACCCCCATAAAATACCAGTGGCTTTGGGCAATATCGCCATACTGAATCTGATCCAGTGCCTTATCCAGCAAATGGCTTTGCGCATAAAAAGCATCTTCGGCAAAACTTGGCGGGGTCTGCTCCACTTTCCAGATCGGCTGATCCTTCACGGAAAGCTGCCATACCACCATGGTTGCAATAGTTGCCACAAAGACCAGTGCACGTTCCCACCACGGCCAGTTGAGGGCACGTGAAAACACCCAGATCACTGCCAGACTTTGCCAGACAAATAGCCCAACAAACAGCGGTGGCAAGAAACCGTTATAGATACTGTCAGGAATAAAATTCAGATAACCGTTAGAACCCAGATACTGGATAATGCATTGTAACAGCAGAATATTGGTATCAAGCACTAGCCACAATAAGGCAGGCACCAGCATCAAACGTGGCTGATTCATCCGTTGCGAAAGAAAAATACCGACAATCAGGGCAATAAAAGGCCATAGTGCATAGCCGATCAAGCCTTGGGAATTAAACTCTCCCATTTGTCCGGCCACCAGCCAGCTATACAGCGAGTTGGTACAGCCACCGAGGATACCCCAGAGAATCAGCTGGGTAATGGATGGATGGACAACCTGCAAGGAACGGCGAGACCCGAGGAACAACCACATTCCAGCAATTTGGTTACTTTTAAAATCATGCCAGAGATTAATGGACGGTTTGAGGTCTATCATAAAATTCTTCGGGAGTTTCTCTTTTCAAGCCTAAACTGAAAATATGCCATCCTAATATTTGAATGTGCAGTACTTTTCCTAAAAGACGCAATGCGTGACTGTAGTGTAAGCTCGACAAGAATTTTTTAGCAATCATGCTTTTGCACTATATCACAAAACTTTACCGAGCATTGACGCAAGCCAAACAATCATTTGAATCTGATTTTAAATTAACCTTTTGGAAAATATGCATCAAAACGGCAAGCATCACCTAGCCATTGGTGATCAGGGCTTTGATCTGCCAGATAAACCGCATGTCGGGGGCGTTTCACAATCACCCGTTTGGCAATCTGGCTGGCCAGATGCAAGAGTTGATCGCCAAGATCCATTTCCCCATCTTCCGGCAACAACAAATGTAATAACTGCATTTGCTTCTTGACCTGAGCCTGTTTTTTTACTGCTTGCTGGTTCTGATCCCGTTGCGGAAACATCGGATCCAGATACACCACATCGACCTGCTCGCCGTGCTGGACAAGCTGCTGCAAATAGCTGTTGGAATCGGCATAGATCAGTTGAATACGCGACATGAACGACTGTAAAAACGGATCTTGCTCGGCCTGTGCTTTGGTATATTCCAGTAATACAAACAGGATTGGATGGCGCTCCACCAGCCGGACTTCAGCACCCAAATAGGCCATCAGTAAACTGTCATGCCCCAAACCTGCGGTTGCATCGATCAAGCTTGGCTTTTCCCCCAGTTGGCAGGCTCTGGCAATCATCTCTGATTTTAAGCTGGCTCTTTTTAAACGGGGAATCTCGGCACGCCAGTCCGGTTGCATTTTCATGCCGTTGGCAGCTAGGCTAAGCCCATCACTATCGATGACCAAAGCCATCTCTGGATTCAAACGTAAAAAACGGGCATTGATCTTTTCAACCGCTTGACCGTTCAACTGAACCTTTAATTCAGCCAAGCGGCTTTTCAGTTGCTGAAATGCCTGTTCATATTCCGCTTGATAGTAGCACTGCATCTGCATTACCAGTGTACCCAACCTGTCCACCACGTCGCCAGGATAAACAATCCAAATACGATACGGTAATAGGCAAAAGCGGTGAAGTCATGCTTGGACACATAACGAATCAAGGCACGGATCACCACCAAGGCAGAAATGAAAGCAACAATAATACCGACGGCTAACACCAGCATGTCATTGCTATGCAATTCATGGCGCATCTTGTACATATCCAGCAAGCCAGCGCCCATCAATACAGGGATGCCCAAGAAGAATGAGAATTCGGCTGCGGCTTTACGAGATACCCCCAAGAATAATGAACCAATAATGGTTGACCCTGAACGTGAAGTTCCTGGAATCAAGGCCAGACACTGGATCAGACCAATTAAAGTCGCTTGCTTAAAACTCAGATCATCCACTTCTTTGGTAACGATCTGATGCGGGCGACGTTCCGCCCATAAAATGATAAAACCACCGACAATCAAGGCAATCGCAACAGTAATGGCATTAAATAAATAGGCTTTAACCACATCACCAAAAGTCAGGCCAATAATCACGATGGGAATAGAGGCAATGATCAGGTTCAGACTCAGACGGCGCCCCTGTTCCTGTCCTGTGAGCGCACCAATTAGCGCGCCCCACAATTTACCCCAATATTCATAAATCACCGCAGCAATTGCACCAATCTGTACGGCGACAGCAAACATATCACGCTTTTCAATGCTCCAGAAATCAAGCAGTTGACCTGATAAAATGAGATGTCCTGTGCTTGAAATGGGCAGGAACTCGGTAATCCCCTCAACCAAGCCCATAATTGCTGCTTTAAATAGCAATAAAAGATCCATAATTAACCTTAATTCGCCTTACCTTGTTCTGGAATTTTTTTCCACGCATCATCACGTAAATACACGGGTAACGCCTGTTCAGCATCAACCCATTTTTGCTGTGCCGCATATACACGGGCAATGGTCGCAATGTCCTGTGCCGTTGCCTTAATCTGTACCCATGCGGTGTTTTGAGTGGAAGCCTCAGCGGAGTCTATTCCTGTTGGCTTAATTAATTCTGAACCCGAGCCAATCGGCGTAAATTTGCAATACGCAGCTGCTTGCTCGTAATTCATTAATTTTTCTTCATCCTGCGCCTGCATTATGCCCTGCTCATCCAGACTGAAATTCGCGATATACACTTCCTGCATACGCGCATCTAAAACTGCGGTGACTTGCGCTAAACCTGTAACACGATAAGCGGCCTGTGCCAGAGCCTGTAAGCTGGATACTGGAATCACCGGTAAATCCTGTGACCAAGCCAATGCCTGCGCAACAGCAGCATTAATTCGCACCCCACTAAATGAACCCGGGCCCCGGCTAAACGCAATTGCCGACAAATCAGCAAGTTGACTTTGTGTCTGTAATAGAGCTTGTTCGATTAAGGGCAAAATAGTTTGCGTTTGTGCTTTCGGTCGGTCATCCAACTGAAAGTAGAGTTCTTGAGTATCATCAATCAATGAAACAGAACACTGCTCATTTGCAGATTCCAATGCCAGCAACTTCATGCAAAAACCTTAGCCCGAAACAGATAAAAAACGTCGAGTATCATACTCCACTCAAACGCGATAGGCGAGTTATTGGCTTTTTTATCTCCATAAAAAGCCAAGCATAAACTTGGCTACATGAAGGCTTGATTTTTAAACGTCCATTAAAAAGTAAAAGCTTCCAGATTTAAAAAGTTTTTGTAATGTTCAGCATAATGCAAGGCACTTAAACGCAAGCGTGCAGCGCCCTGTTCATCCAGTGTTTTCACCACCTTTCCTGGTGAGCCCATCACCACAGAGTTGTCCGGAATAACCTTTCCTTCGGGAATCAAGGCATTGGCGCCAATAATACAGTTCTTGCCAATCACTGCATTATTCAAAATCACTGCATTCATGCCGATCAGTGAATTATCACCAATGCGACAACCATGCAACATCACCTTATGCCCGACCGTCACATACTCGCCGATATGCAGCTCGATGCCAGTATCAGTATGTAAAACCGCATTTTCCTGAATATTCGAAAAATCACCAATCCGTATCACACAATTATCGGCACGTACCACAGCGCCAAACCAGATACTGACCTGTCGACCGAGTTCTGCCTGGCCAATAACCGTTGCGGTTGGTGCAACCCAGCCATCCCAAGGTTCATGTAAAGCTTTCGGACTCAATCCCTGATAGGTATACATCATGATAAAAAACTCTTAAAAAAATTAGAACTTTGCAATCCCAAAGTGCGGTGGATTCACCAAGAAAGGCCAGCTTTTTTGATAGCCTAATCCATACTGAAATAATGACACCAGCATCCGGGCAGTCAGCCCCCAGACCACTTCACTGTCTACCTGCATGCTCGGGAAATATAATGATTGTCGGGCTAAACGCACTTCATAAGGTAAAGGTGGAGCATCAATCAGTTCTTGCAACGGAACAAAGAAAATCCGGTCAATCTCGGTTGGTTGAGCAATTAGTTCGACCTGTGCTGGAATCAGCCCGACAATCGGTTTAACAGATAGGCCACTACGCGCCCGCTGAATCGGCAAGTCACCCAAGAGCTTTACATCGAAGGGATTCAGTGCAGTTTCTTCTTGTGCTTCACGGAGCGCCACCACAATATTACTGGTATCGCTTGGATCACGTTTCCCCCCTGGAAAGGAAACCTCCCCTGCATGTTGCGACAATTGCATCGAACGACGGGTGAGCAAGACTTTAGGCTGACTTTCTTGGGTAATCGCAATCAATACAGCAGCATCCGCCTGCTGGATTCGTTTGGAAAAACGTAACCGTTGTTGTAAAAGCGCGATTAACGATGGTTCTTCCATCTCAATTATCTCTTGTTCTCATTTTCCTTAATCAGCATCATAGCCGAATTTTTAGCTGCAATCATAGATCATGATGCGAAGTCATCAAAATTCGGTTATGCTGAGTTATCTCTACGGCTGATGATAATTATGAGCTTTTGCGTTGCGTGTGGACATCAAACTGAAGCAAAAATTCCACTGGGTGATCATAAATCACGATTGGTCTGCACACATTGCGGCAACATTCATTATGAAAATCCCAAAGTGATTTGTGGTGCATTAGCCTTATGGGATGATAAAGTCTTACTGTGCCGCCGCGCCATTGAACCCCGCTATGGCCTCTGGACCTTACCCGCAGGCTACATGGAATTATTTGAAACCATGGAACAGGGGGCAGCACGCGAAACCCGAGAAGAAGCTGAAGCCGAAGTTGAAATCGAACAATTGTATTGTATGTACAATATTCCGCGTATTGGACAGATTTATGTCCTGTTTAAAGCTCTGTTAAAACAAGGACAGTTCGGTGCCGGTGAAGAAAGTATCGAATGCCGCTTATTCGAAGAACATGAAATTCCATGGAAAGAACTGGCTTTCCCAAGTGTAGAACAAACACTCAGACATTATTTTGCTGATCGTAAAAGTGGACAATTCCCTCCGCATTTAGAAACACTTGGCACACGCCTGGACCATACCGGCTAAATAAAAAAGACCGCATTGCCGCGGTCTTTTTTATTGTGACTATCGTTTAAGATTTTATCTTAATCGCATTACAGGCTGGAATTTTTTGGTCTGCAACCTTAATACTTGCGGTACCCGTATAACGCTTAGCGATGGCACGTTCAGCATCTGTTGGTGCAATCAATTTACTCTTATCCGTGTCTTTATGGTCATATATAGTGATATAAGAGGTCAGATAAACTCCGTGCATATTCAACCATGAAACGGTCTTATCAGAGAAATTGGTCAAGTTAATTCCATTCGCTTCACCATTTAGCAAGTTAAACACGTTGATTTTTGCGCCACTAATATTTTGTTTGTTATTCAGAGAGGTAAAGTTTAAACCAAGTAAAATTCCCTCAAGTACGCCAAATTTCGGATTTGAGAAAATCATACGTACGGTTACTGACTTATCATTTGTTGAAGAGTTTGCGCCACCTGTTGTACCAATTCGATATTGTGTTACACCAAACTCATCTAAATATGTACCATCCGCCTGTGGTTCAGCTTGGGCACAATTACCCGACATATCTGTTGCGGTTGCATCTTTTTTGATATCGGTTCGGATATCTCCATGTTCATCAATCAAAATCCCTAAATCAACAGGGGCAATGCTGGCATCTTGAAATTTAAACGTTAGGGTTGCATAGAGAGGGAATGCATAACGCTGTCCAGATTTGACATTTGCTTCTGTAGTAAACACATCTTTTGATAAATAACTTGCCGAGTTAAATTTAAAGACATCAGTTACGCCTTTATAGGTGATACCATCAATATTCTGCTGCCATAAACCTAAATCTTTTGCGTTGTTAAAAGGATCGGTAGATTTAGCTTTAGTAAGTTGGCGATAAACCGCTTCAGTACTGGCAATATTTGTTCCATTAATCAACTTACCTTGTGTGATTAATAAATCTTCAGCAGAGTTGTTATTTAACATGAAACGCAAAGGTTGCCCTGGATTAATTTCCTGATTAATCAAATTAAACCAGTTTTTTTGTGGCTGAACTTGCATTTTCTCTGGTTTAGCACTTCCAATTAATGCAAGTGGTGGAGCAACCACACTATTGGTAATAATCGGGTTACCTCGCCATTGTTGACCATAACCGAGGATATAACCCTGACGATCTGTCAATAACTCAAAACGTCCCATAGAATGACGTAAGGTTGCACCTTTTCCATCTGTAGCATTCAAACAGTCCTTATAAAGGTCTCTGTTGCATCCAAACAAGCCATCTGGGAATACGCCACTTCCTTCATTTGGCGTTTCGATAACAGCTCCATTACTTCCTGCCTTAAAGAGTGGTAACTCCGCATACCATACGCCGACCTGGCTTAGATTTAGCAGCTGAGTAACGATAGCCAAGGCTTGTTCATCAGTAATTCCACTTACGTCTAGCCAAGGTTTCAGAATTTCTGCATATGCTCCGCTACTGAGTTCATTTACACCAACATCCTGAGATATTTCCGCAAGCGTATTTTTCTTTTCTTTTGTGAATTCAATCTGCTGAATATCACCAATCACATTACGATTGTCCGCAACACCCTGGCTCTGGAGAATTTTAACTAAAGCCATTGCCACGCGTATGGTTTCGTCCTCTGCACTTACACTTGCTGGTGTTTTTCCAGTGAGGCCCATTGCTAAATCAACAATACGGATACGGGAATAAGCGGCTGTTTTGAGTTTAGTAATCTTATCTAATTGCACTGAGCCCAGATTAATTTTGCGTGCACTGGTCTCACCTTGAAGATAGAAAGTAACCGTATCCCCCAACTTACAGGCACCCGTAGCAAGATTACCTTCCATTTTTGTTGCAAAATGATTAAATTTATCTGAACTACAATCAAAATTGAGACCAGCAATCGGATAATCCAGCACAAACTGTAAACAGGTATCTTCTTTCACATTACAACTGGTATTTGAAGTGACACCTTCTACCCCTTTGGTTGGGTCTTCATTAATCTTGGCACTTTCGCCACCACAACCATGTAACATCACTGCAAGCGTCGATACTGCAAAAGGTAATAATATTTTCTTATTCATACATTTTAATCCTGTTAATGCTTATTTTAAAGCAGAGATCCTTATCTGACCTTGATTTGATAGTTCGCTTTCAGGCACATCAATTGCAGAAGCAAGTGGTGTCATCATCATATACTCAGCTTTTGGAGGAATTTTTACCACCCCCTGAATTGCTGAGTGTTGCAGCAGTGTTGTGTTCACCAGATTATTTTTAAACCCACTTACGGCCTCCTGCGCACAGCCCTTTTCATCTAAGAAGACCACCAAAGGCCAATAATAAACAGGTTTCTCATTACTAGAAGCGTAAGAGGCAATTTGCATATATTCCACAGAATGATCCAGCTTAACCACCTCGTATTCAAATTTTTCTTTCAAAGGCTTCCTCGGCCAAACACCGACTTCCTTTTTAGGGGTTAGGGTCTTGATTGATTTTTTATAATCTTTTAAGAAACAGCGATCATTTTCAAACGTTGCTGCCAAATCCTCTGCAGATAAACGAATATAAGTACTGGATAAAACAATTGGTGCTTCAGGCTTAGAATTGCGATTCAACAATCTATTCAGCATCGACTGGTTTACACCTTTTTTACGCTCAATTGTTTCCATACGACCCGTCCCATCTGGCATGGTATAAAAACGTTTCTTGCCATCAAGGTTAAATTCTTGATCTTCTAAATACTCATTATTTACGTATTCCACACCATCAATTCTTGAAACAGGTGCTGTCGTAGAAGTTTCAACATTTACGGTTTCAAATGGCTGCGGGCTTTGTACTACTGCTTTTTTATTCAGCTTTTCTGCTGTCAAAAGTGGTTTAGTCGAAATAGTAGGATCAATATCAACAGATTGTGACTTCTGTGCTGATATCACCTTCGGTAGGACGGTTTCTGCTGCAGATGGCTGCGGTTGTTGTTTAATCTCTTCTACTTTTTTTACTTGTTTAGGTGATGCAGGTGCGATGACAGGAGCGTGAGAAACATTCGCCTCGGTAGCTTGTTTATGTAGTGCAGGTGCTTTAGACACTGCCATTGCAGCAGTTGGCTTGGAAGAAGCGATTACTTGATCTTGCTGCTTTTTCTCAACCACGACGGTTTCTACTTTTTCTACTTTCTCAACCTGTGCCACCTTCTCCTGTTTTTGCTGAACTGGTAGGGTTTTTACAGGCTGAGATTGTTTTTTCTGAGGAATAATCATTGGCCGACCATCTGGGCCAATGATCGTATAAAAGCCCTCTTCTGCATATACAGCTCCTCCACTTGTCAAAGCAACGAACAAGGTCACGAGCAGAGGCTGTTTAATCATTTTATACATTACCATTTTGTTCTATAGTTAATGCCAAGCAAGGTGACTTTAGTATTGGTTTTTACATTTAGGCCTGCATAAGGGTTTAACAGGATGTTACCTACCCCGGTCTGATTCGATAAGCTACTGGTATTGGCTGGAATATCATCCCGGCTGCGTAAGAAACCTAATGATAAATCTAGATCAGTATCCTGATCAAAACGATAACCAATACCTAGACCAAATAACTGCGCATTGTTAATAGGTACCATGGTATTTCGTTTGTCATCAGGAATAGAACTGGTACGAGGTTCATATCCCATTCGTAATTTCAAACGATCTGTCGCAGAATATTCAAAACCGATCCCCCAACGCCAAGAAGACTGGAAGCGTAATGGTAGGGCCAGAGAGCGGTCTGTCACATCATTAGATAACAGCTTGGCCACTTTAAGTAAGGAGATTTGTCGGTCAAATTCAAATCTAAATTTGTCCCAAGCAGAGAAGTCTGTCCAACCAACGTCAAAGTTCATTTGCAAGTCTGGGAAAATTTTATATTTGATCCCTGCTTTAAAATGCTGAGGATATTTGAAATCCATCGCAACCAGTCCAGACTCTACATCGGGTACATAGCCAGGTAAGCCCAGAATCGCAGCAAGAATCTGCCCTGTTGCAGACGAGTTTAAACCTGCAACCAGCTGTTGCGGAGCCACCGCATTATTAATTAAATATTTGCCTTTTAAGCGCATTTTGGCTTCACTTTGATAGACCATACCAAAGCTAAAGTCATCAGTTGGTTCCCAAAGTAGACCAAGGTTATAACTTGGGCTTAAGGACTGCTCTAAGGAAACATCCATGGCTCCCATTTTATTAAACGGGTTCATCCCTTCTTTGGCATTACAGATACCAAATAATAGTAAATCGGTAATGATATCGCCATTGTCTTTAAATGGCCGACAAACAACCTCATCGACCATACGTAATACGCCAATCATTTCATTCGGAAAACGTAAATCCGTTTTCAGGGCAATTGCCTGATAAGACATACCAAATGACGCGCCAAGTGATAAATGATCATTGACTTGATAACCCAAAGATGGTGATAAATAGGTAATACGTTCTAAGGCAACTTGTTGCCCCATATAGTTACTCGGGTTGCCATCTTCCGCACCAAAACCCGCAACTAAAGGTGCATACACAGCGGTTGCATAAGTTACTTTTGAACCAGGGGGTTTATATGAAATCCCTGCGGTCGGTGCAACTAAAGGCGAGTTTGGTCCTAAATCAACAATTTTCTTTAAAACAGGAACGTAAATACTGGCATATTCCACATCCCCATGCACTGTACCTTTAAAGTCTGTACAAATATTGGAATCAATTTCAGGCCCATCATTACAAACTAGCGGATCATCCGAATAACCAAAAACGTTGTAACCGGCAGGTGCAGAATAATCACGTTTGATGGCAAAATTTGCCAAAATACCTTGCACATCGGTTTGTAAGCCATCAAGTTTTGCAAGTGCTGCCGGGTTAAAATGCACTGCACTAATACCCGGTGGGTCTGCCGTTACAGCGTTCCCCAAAGCAAGCGACCTCAAGTCTACAGATAAGTCTTGTCCTAACTGTGCATTAGCAACAGTAGATAAACCAGCGAAAAATATGGCTATCGTTAAAGGACATAATTTAAGGTGTTTCACCATTACATCTCCTTAACGAATTTTTTTGCCAAAACCTATAATATCCAATGGGAAAGATAGACCAAGTGACACATCTGGTGCATCTTCAGTTAAGCCAATACCCACCGTACCATTAACAATTGTTTCAGGAGAAACACGAACTCCTAAAGCAAAAGATAGCATGGCACTACTTTGATCCCCTGACTCGTAACTCTCATCTTCTTTAAAGTAGAATTTGGCTCCTGTATTAAAGCTTTGTTGATATGACATGGTCAGTGACACATCATAGTTAAATGAGTAAGCAAAACCAAAAGCAAAGCCCCCACTCACACCAGGATCAAAACTCTCTAACGTTCTTCGGCCTCGAGCCTGATCCAACCCTGACTCTTTAAAACCATAGTTGACAGATACAGAGCTAAATAACACAACAGGATCAATATATTTACGAGTACTTGCGCCGACCCCAACTGAGTAATAGCCCTTACCAGTTGAAAGTTCATCTATCCCAATTTCATAAGGACTGTCGCCCGTTTTGGTCGATAAACTTCCGAATAGTACTAAAGGTAAGCGTCCTTGTTTTAAAGGAAATGGTTCCCAGCGTGCCCCAAAGTTAATATCCCCTAAACCTGCAGCTGTTTTATCTTTTAATAATTCTTTTTTTGCAACGAGAGGCAATGATGCAGACAACGTAAGATTGTCCAATAAGCCGTACTGTACTGTAAATGTGTTGGTTAAGGTATGATTGGCATCTTCTTCAAATCTTAGATTATTTAAGTTGCCATTATCCATAGAGGCATCGACACGGGTATCACGATAATAAGTGTAGTCAATGTCGTAGTAGGATGAAAAAACACCTTTTTTGATGAGCGAGTACTGACGTTCATTTGAGGTGAATACTTCTTGCAAATTGGTTTCTTGAGTCGCATCCGTTTCTTTTTTCTGCAATGCACTCGCAGCCTGATCAGCCTGACTGCTTTCCGCCACTGGCGCAACTGGACTCGCTGTTGTCTCTTCGGTAGGCGTGGTGGTCTCAGACTTTACAGTTGCTGCCTCATCTGTTTGAGGTACCGCTGCTTCAGCTACAGGTTGCTCTTCTGCTGCGTAAAGTGTTGATGTGATTGCGCCTAAACTCAACGCCAGCACAGTCATCTTCATCCATGTATGATTCATTTTACTTTGTATCCTATTACATTAATTTTACTGATTTTTCTTCACTATTTCCGCTTGTAATATAAGCGCATATACGTCGTAATCGGTTGATTGTAAGTATCTGATGTAGAGTTCGTATCCAGTACCCGACGCATAGTTGATCCTTTATCTGCAAGTTTCTCAAACTGTTGCGTTGGATACTGAATGTCAGCAAGGGCATATCGATTTACAGTTGCATCTTCTACATGACGCATGTCCGAATCTTGAAGTGCCAATAAATTCTTTTGGTACTGTTGAGGTATATCAACAATAAATAAAGTATTGTTATCCCAGATTTCTTTAAACCGAATCTCATCAAAGCTGATATTCCCTAAAGCTGGATCAGCGACATAGACTCTTCCATCTTTATATGCTTTATAGACTACAAAATGTTTAAAACCAGCATAGGTAATAGGAACAATTGCAGGTTGTTTTAATGCAGTTAGATCAGAGAATTCACCGCGATATCCCCCACTTGTTAACCCCAATGCTGAAACGAAACGTTTCATATCTAACAAGGAGAAACTACGACGCTCAATAATACGTTGATACTCACCATATTGAAGCAAACCGGTCATCGTCTGTTGTTCAGTCAAGCGCAAACCACCATAACCATTTAATAGCGTAGTTAAGGCAGCAGATCCGCAACTATAGTCGTAAGCTTGACGTACAATTCCCCTGAATTGATCTTCGACAGCAGGCTTAATCACCACGGCTTCGCGATGATTACGAGTAAATGAAGGATTACGGGAATCGAGAGTTTCTGTGTAATGAACAGTCCCCTCTGGCTTTTTCTCAATTTCAAAGGCTTGCGTTGTAAAGTAATACATCAATGCTGAGCCTAAAGCGATCTCTAACATAAGTCTCTTTTTCTAACTATGGCACAACTTGCCTTATTCGTTTTATTTTAGTGTTTAAAAACACTACATCCCTGTCTGTTGAAGATACCTTTTTTTATAGAAAAAAACAGCTTTTTTTTAGTTTTTTTTGACGAAATGTAATGAAAAATAGAATTAAGTAAAGTTTTAATAAATGATTGTGATTAACGCAACGTTTCTCGTTTTTTGCTTTAAGTATCGATAATTAAAATAAAAAAAAGCGCACATTGTGCGCTTTTTTGAAGGAAACTTAGTGACCAGAAATCGTGATCATAGAACCTTTTACGTTGGCTGTACCGTTGTTGTAATAAGTTTGTAACCCTTGTACTTCGACATCACCAATTGATGCAGCATCTTTACTACCTAAATGTACACCTTTGATATATGCATCAGTTGCTGGAGTTGTGTCGCCAGAACCTGTAATGATACGTAAATAACCGTTATTTGTACCTTCTTTACCCACCACACTTACTTTGGCATTTACAGTTAAGTCCGCACCTGAAGCGTCAGCAACTTTAATACTGTCAAGATAGATTTGACCAGCAGCACGGTTACCAGTAGTACCGTCACCTGTACCTTGCTTCGTTGAACTATCTACAATACCAAGATCCTTAAGCTCCAAACCACCTTGCATCGTGGTATTCAACACGATCATTGCACCTTGTGGAGCAGCACCTAGTTGGATATTCGCGCTGGTTAAACCAGTTTTAAGCGTTAAACCAGAGAGAATAGCATTGTAGTTTGCATCATCATTACCACGACGTACTGCAGTTGTGCTTGCAGCATTTGAACCAGATACACCGATTTCACCAATATAGATATCTAGACCAGACACTGCCGCAGCAACGTTCAGGAATGCACCGTTGGTACCTGTCCCCTTATCTGTATCAATCACTAAATCAGCTAGGTTATGAGATGCCAAAGCACGTGTAGTATCAAGTGCTGTGCCAGCAGCATTCATTGGTGCATTGATTACAATACCATTTGCAGCAGTCTGACCAGTACCATTTGCTTTAATGACGATCGCACCAGCTTCACCCGTACCACCAGCAGTGGTTGCTAAACCATCATTATCATGAATTAAAACTTTTTCGATTTCGACTCTAGAAATTCCTAGACCGATATTAAGACCATCTTGACCTGTTGCAGCGCTTAGTGCAGCATCATCCATTGACTGCATAGCCATTGCATTTGCGCTAATCGCCATTGAAGAAACTAAAACAAGTTTAGTAAACATTTTCATTGAGCACTCTCCCAAGAGCATTTATTTTTTGACTTTCACTACTCTAAACTGTCCACGGTCGTTTTTTTATTAATGACAACTAGAACTTCCAATCCTTGAGTAGTTCGCTTAGCAATTACTAAATTACCTGTTTGTTATTTTATGTTCAACTCCTGTTAACTGCTTTTTAAGTACAACCCGACAAACGGCATATAATTCACCCACTTTCTTATTTCGATAAATTGATTTTAAACTACTGTAAATTATATTTATTTTTTATTTTCATCTACAACAATGCAGATAAATAGATTAATCATTGGCCATTTATCCACTGATGAGGTTATGGTTACAAGTGTATACAAAAATGCGTTTTTCAGTATTTGAGTGATTATCCTATCAATCTACCTCCTAAAGCAAAAATCAGTTCGTATTCTTACCACTAAATTGCTGGTTTTTTACGTCATCAGATTATAAATGTCAGTCCAGTGTTTTTGGATGTAGTACAATTCATTCCATCAAATGTATCTGTAAGTATTTCCGTTTTTATGTCTTATTTTCAGCAAAAGCTTAACACGCAACTCACCTCTGCATTTGACCTTCTTGCACAACTGTATGAATTAACAGGTTTAGTCTACTTATATGACCACAATACGCCCATTATTGCCTTTTTACCGCAAGAATTTTTAATTTTCCAACAATCCGAATTAAAGCAATTTCAAAAAATTCAATTTAATCAATACCAAATAACATCTGAAGCGTCATTTCTTACCGTATTCTCAAAGTTTAAGTCTAGCTCTGAGACATCTGATAGCGTCGCGTTTAATGGTGGCTATATTGGCTTCTTTAGCTATGACTATAGCGCAGAGCAATTTGTCGAAGTAAATTCACGTCATCAACCTGGATTTTTCCTAGGTCAATATTCAACTTTTTTAAAGTATGAGAATGATGGCTGGTATTTTCACAGCGATGAACAGCAAGCAGCATTCATCTTTCAGCAGATCTCGGATCTGATCAATCAAGCTGTTCAAACACCTAGCCCATTTTATCTACTTGAGAAATGCCAAGCCCGTTGGTCAAAACAGCAGTATTTACAGGCCTTTCAACAGGTACAGGAATACATCAAAGCAGGTGATTGCTATCAAATTAATTTGACTCAAGAGTTTACCGCCCATGTAAAGGGTTCGCTGTTAAGCCGTGCCAATGATTTATGGAAACTGACCCATGTACCCTACGCGGGCTACCTCAAAATACAGGATTTTGAACTATTAAGTTGTTCGCCTGAATTATTTATTGAGTTTCAGACCAATCGAAAAATTAAAACGCGTCCAATCAAAGGGACCATGCCACGTTTTGATGATCCCCAACAAGATCAGATATCAAAAGATAAACTCAGTCACTCTGAAAAAGACCAAGCTGAAAATGTCATGATTGTAGATCTTTTACGTAATGATCTCAGTGTGTACGCAGAAACAGGTTCGGTTGAAACTACTAAGCTCTTTGAAATTGAAAGCTTTAATCAGGTTCACCATATGGTCAGTGAAATTACAGCGAGCTTAAAAGCAGACATCAATCCGATGCAAATGTTATTGTCGGCGCTACCTGGCGGTTCAATTACTGGCGCACCAAAGATTCGGGCCATGCAAATCATTGAAGAGCTTGAAGGTGCACCACGTGGTGCTTATTGTGGCAGCTTGGGTTACTTTAATTTCGATGGTACAGGCAGCTGGAATATCTTGATCCGTAGTATTCAGAAATATCAGGATCAATTATCTATATGGGCGGGTGGCGGCATCACCATTGCGTCTGATGCAGAAGCAGAATATCAGGAATGCTTTGATAAAATTTCTGCCATGCTGGATTTACTCAATACATGGCAGATTTCTAAACAATAAGCTTTAATATAGATTTATAAAATTTGCGTTTTAAGAGTATCCACTAAACGCTGATTTTGCTCATCGGTCCCAATCGTGATACGCAGGAATTGATTAATACGTGGTTTATTGAAATAACGCACAATAACGCCCTGCTCTCGCAATTGTTGAGCCAACTGCGCAGCTTCATGTTGTGGATGTGTGGCAAAGATAAAATTGGCTTTCGATGGCAATACCTCAAAGCCTAAAGCAGTCAGATCATCGACCAGTTTTTCCCGGCTGGCAATCACTTTGGCACATTGTGCTTCAAAATAAGCCTGATCTTCAAAGGAAGCCACCGCTGCTGCAATGGCAAAACGATCGATTGGATAAGAGTTAAAGCTGTTTTTCACGGCTTCAAGTGCTGCAATCAAATGCGCTTGCGCAATGGCAAAACCAACCCGTAAGCCAGCAAGCGAACGTGACTTGGATGTTGTTTGGCAAACCACTAAATTGTCATAGCGATTGACCAGTTGTACCGCGGATTCGGCACCAAAATCGACATATGCTTCATCAATCACCACCACTCGATCTGGATTTGCCTTCAGCACCTGCTCAATCTCATCTAAACCGAGCGCGATACTGGTTGGGGCATTTGGATTGGTGATGATAATCCCGCCATTTTCCTGCTCATAATCCGATACCTCAATTTCGAATTTTTCATTCAATGGAATCTGCTTAGTCTGCGTTGCAAAGAACTGGCTATACACCGGATAAAAACTATAGGTAATATCCGGATAAAGAATTGGCTCTTTCTGGATAAAAAAAGCTTTAAAAATATGTGCTAAAACTTCATCCGAACCATTACCAACAAATACTTGAGCCACATCAACATGCTGCTGCTTGGCAATCGCCTGCTTTAAAGCGGTTGCGTCAGGATCTGGATATAAACGCAAAGCATCGGCCTGTTCAGTTAACACAGCCTGGACCGCTTCGACTACTCTTGGGGATGGTGGATAGGGATTTTCATTGGTATTCAGTTTGAGTAAGTTCTGAATCTTAGGCTGCTCACCGGGTACATAAGGCTCTAATTCACGAACCTCGGGACTCCAAAACCGCATTTGTTCTGCTGTAAACGTCATTGTTCTACTCTCATGTATCCTAAAAAAGGGGCTAACCAGCCCCTATCAATCTTTGAATCAGTTATTGGTAACGATAACGGGCTGAGCGCGCATGAGCATCAAGATTTTCTTGCACTGCCAACACATCAGCTGCTTTTGCCAAGCTTTTTACACCCTCTTCAGAGCACATGATCAAGCTAGAGCGCTTCTGGAAATCATAAACACCGAGTGGCGAAGAAAAACGTGCTGTACCTGATGTCGGCAAGACATGGTTTGGACCCGCACAATAATCACCAATGGCTTCTGGCGTATAACGTCCCATAAAGATTGCACCCGCATGACGAATCTCCTGACTCATCAACTCGGCATCATCAAGACATAACTCCAGATGCTCAGGTGCCACCTGATTAATCAGTTCAACTGCTTCAGCTCGGTCTTTGACCAGCACCAATGCACCGCGATTTTGAATCGAGGTTCTGGCAATTTCTGCTTTTGGCAATTCACTTAAATGCTTTTCAATCGCAGCTTCAACTGCATTGAGCAACGCTTCATCTGGGGTAATAAAAATGGCTTGTGCAACGGTGTCATGCTCTGCTTGAGACAACACATCCATGGCCAACCATTCAGCATTATTTTCACCTTCGGCATAGACCAGAATTTCCGAAGGTCCTGCAATCATATCAATACCGACTTGGCCAAACACCGCACGTTTTGCGGCTGCAACAAAGCGGTTGCCAGGTCCTGTAATTTTATCCACCGCAGGAATGGTTTGTGTCCCATAAGCCAATGCCGCCACAGCTTGCGCACCACCAATGGTAAATACGCGGCTTACCCCAGCCAAATAAGCTGCAGCTAATACCAATGGATTCAGTTCACCATTTGGTGCAGGAACCACCATGATAATTTCTGGGACACCCGCGACATGTGCCGGCAAAGCATTCATTAACACCGATGAAGGATATGATGCTAAGCCACCCGGTACATAGATTCCAACACGATCCAGTGCTGTGACTTTCTGGCCTAAGGTATTACCCAGCTCATCAACATAGGTCCAACCTTCCTGCTTTTGTGCCTGATGGAACGAACGGATACGTTTTGCTGCCAGTTCCAGTGCTTCACGAATTTCAACACTTAAGCCTTCAAATGCCGTTTTGAGCTGTGCCTGAGTCAGTTCTAAATCAGAGAATTGATGCGCTGGATGTCGATCGAACTGTTGCGTTAGTTTAAGCACATGATCATCACCATGCTGACGAACATTAGCAATAATCTGATCTACAGTTTGTATAAGTTGAGGATCATTCACGGTTTCAAATGCTAAAAGTTCAGCAAATGTCTGTTTAAAATTTTGATCCTGAGTCGATAAACGTCGCATCAATTTACCCACAAGGCGAAAAAGAGAACGCTAAGTTTACTCTTTTTCAGTACGCTTGTGGGCAAGATAACATCAGCATTTCCGCAGCTTTTATAGGAAAAAACATTTAATGATAAGATATCTATAAGTTTTAAGTACTTACATCCGGATTATCCCAATCCGCATCGGCCTGTATCAGCCAGTTTAAAGCGCCATGACGCTCCAGAACTATAGAAGCATTTAAATTTGCAGGTGCATGCTGCTGTTTTAATCGCGCATCAACACATGCCCAGTCATAACGATAGATCAGATCTGCCTCATCCAAAATCTCTTCAATATTTCTTAATTTCACCTGCTGCATAAATTCCTGTAATGAATCACAGCCTGATACCACCTGAATCGCAAAATCACAATCTGCGATTTCATCTGGATATTTCAATTTTTCGACAATCCCCAACGCCCATAGCAACACCCAATAGGCTTCATACTTCCAGATCATATTGACAATCTCTTGCTGTGAAGCATTTCGATTCAATATGTTTTTTTCTTTAACAGTTAATTCATCAGTGACTGCAAATTTATTCAATAGATCAACAATAAAATCTTCTGTTTCTTGATCAAATTGGACTTGATCCAGATCACATGCCACCTGAATCATCAGTAAACATGCAATCGCACGCTTGGCAATGTGCTCAGCGGAGCGCTGGATCACGTCATCACTTGATTCAATATGCGGCAACCAATCGATATAAGGTATGGCTTTAGCTTTTAATTTTAGAATAGATTCTTGTTTACGCTGCTGTGGATTTTTCATTGTTCCTGTACATTCTCAACAGATCATTAGCTTTTTTAACATAGCCTCAGCTGAGAAACAAAGGTGTTATATCTCCCACACAATCTTCAAATGTAAAAAAACCGCTCATGAGAACGGTTTCTTAATTTGATGTACATCAATCAGTTTTGACGTGCTTTAATCGCTTCTTCAAGTTGCGTCAAAATCGGATTGAGCACTGCTTGTTTACGTTTAAAGCTGGCTTTGTTCACAATCAGACGAGAAGAAACCTTGCAAATTTCTTCTAACGGCTCCAAGCCATTGGCACGTAAAGTATTACCCGTATCTACTACATCGACAATGTAATCACCTAAACCAACCAAAGGCGCAAGTTCCATTGATCCGTATAGCTTAATCACATCCACCTGCTCACCGAGGCTTGCATAATATTGGCGAGTTAAGTTGACGTATTTGGTCGCAATCTTTAAACGGCCTTTTGGACGTTCCATACCGACTTTACCAGCTGTCATCAATTTACAATTGGCAATTTTCAGGTCAAGCAACTCATACACATGTTGGGCACCATGTTCCATCAACACATCTTTACCCGCGACACCAAAATCTGCTGCACCATTCTCAACATAAGTCGGAACATCAGAAGCACGTAAAATCAAAATACGGACTTTCTTGTGCGTGGTAGGAAAAATCAGTTTGCGTGATTTATCCGGATCTTCAAGTAAATTAATACCCGCCTTTTCAAGCAAGGGTAAAGTTTCCTTTAAGATACGACCTTTACTGAGTGCTAAAGTTAAACCATGATCAAAATTGCCCATTACGTCAAAATTTGGATCATCGTTTCTTAAGTCATTCATCCTTTTACTCGCTTAATCTGAGCACCTAAACTTTGCAATTTTTCTTCCACATGTTCGTAGCCACGATCAATGTGATAGATACGGTCAACCAGTGTTTCGCCTTCAGCAACCAAAGCCGCTAAAACCAGTGAAAATGAAGCACGTAAATCCGTCGCCATGACAGGGGCAGCTTGCAGTGTTTCCACACCTGTTACTACCGCATCATGTCCTTCCACCTGAATATTAGCACCCATACGTGAAAGTTCCGGGACATGCATGAAACGGTTTTCAAAAATCGTTTCAGAAATCGTTGCAAAACCCCGACCAATCGCATTCACTGCCATCAATTGAGCTTGCATATCGGTTGGAAATTCTGGATGTGGTAATGTTCTAAAACTCACCGCTTTCGGACGTTTACCTTGCATGTCCAGTTCGATCCAGTCATCACCACGCGTGACTTCTGCACCCATTTCTTCAAACTTATCCAATACTGCTTCGAGCAATGCAGGATCGGTATGCGTAGTTTTCACTCGGCCACCGGTAATGGCAGCTGCAGCTAAATATGAGCCGGTTTCGATACGGTCAGCAACCACGGCATATTCACAGCCATGCAGACTTTCCACACCTGTTACCACAAGTGTATCGGTATCCAGGCCTTCAATCTTGGCACCCATCTTGATCAGCATTTGCGCAAGGTCGGTAATTTCAGGTTCACGAGCAGCGTTACGAATCGTAGTCACACCATCAGCCAAGGCCGCAGCCATCAAGATGTTTTCGGTACCACCAACGGTCACCATATCAAAAACAACTTCACCGCCTTTTAAGCGACCATCTACTGAAGCATGCACATAACCATTTTCCACTTCAATATGCGCACCCAAAGCTTCTAAAGCTTTGAGATGTTGGTCGACTGGACGCGAACCGATGGCACAACCGCCCGGTAAAGACACCTTGGCGTTGCCATAGCGCGCCAACAACGGGCCAAGCACGAGGATAGATGCACGCATAGTTCGTACAAGTTCATAAGGTGCAAACTGGTTGTCTAATGTTGAAGCATCAGCACAAACCGTCTCACCTTCATAGCTCATGGTCACGCCAAGGCCAGCAATCAACTTAACCAATGTATTTACATCTTTTAAGTTCGGTACATTGGTTAACGTAATCGGAGAATCAGCAAGAATCATTGCTGCAAGTAAAGGCAATGCTGCATTTTTAGCACCCGAAATGCGCACTTCACCCTCGAGCTTAACACCGCCCGTAATTAAAAACTTATCCATTAATATTTAAGCTCCGAAAAGGCTTGCTTTGCGCCATTCGTCTTTTGTCATTGCACGAATCGTGACTGCGTGAACTGCACCACTCGCGATATAAGAATTTAGAGGTGCATAAACCGATTGTTGACGAGCAACGGTACGTTTACCTTCAAACTGATCATCAACAATACGCAGGTCAAATTTGCCAGCTTGTCCGCTCACCGCTACTTCTGCTTCAGGGAAAGCTTCTTTTAAAATTTGCGTGAGCTGCTCACTATTCATTCCAAGACCTCTTATACAACCATTGGTGTAAAACGCGCTATTTTACTATAACTTTTTCACATAATTCAGTAAGCAGTTTCTTTTTTTATCAATAAAAAAAGAGGCTTCACAAAAAGCCTCTTATATAAAAATAAAAATTAACTCAAAAGTGCCAGTTCATGCTGGTACGAACACTGGATTTTCCGATGCTTAGCAAGCTGACGTTTTAATTTATCGGTCAATTTCCGAATCGAGGTATACATATCATCGGCTGTCGCCTGGGCAAACAGTTCCACCCCTGGCAAACGTATAATTGCCTCAGCAATATGGTTTGCACTCCCTTTGTGTGAACGTTTGTCAATTTGATGATCTTTAGCCAGCTTGATTTGCATACTATTCACTTGATCCAGATGCTTGGTCATTTGACTAAACTTTTCTTTTATATTTTCTTCAATTGCTGGTGTAATGGTTAAATGGTGTCCACGAATTGTTATTTGCATAATTCTATCCCTCACCTTTTTCTCAGGATACAAGCAATCGCTCAAGCAAATTTAATGCACATCAGTGGATCAATATCCATTAAATCATTTCAGCGATTCCTCTAGTGCTCATTAAAAAAATTCATTATTCCGTAATAATGAACCAATAGAATAGTCACACCTTAAAATTTAGATCAAGACTTTTCTTTCAGAAGATGAAGGAATATGTAACGATTCACGATATTTCGCAACCGTCCGCCGAGCCACCTCAATCCCTTCTTTTTTCAGCATCTCGGCAATTACATTATCCGACAAAGGCTTACGTGGATTTTCATTGGAAACCAGCTTTTTGATCATGGCACGAATCGCAGTTGATGACGCTTCCCCGCCTGTTGTTGTCCCCACATGACTTGAAAAGAAATATTTCAATTCAAATAAACCACGTGGTGTCAGCATATATTTATTGGTCGTAACCCGGGAAACGGTAGATTCATGTAGCTCAACTTCTTCTGCTACATCACGGAGCACTAAAGGCTTCATTGCCTCTGGACCTTGCTCCAAAAAGGCGCGTTGATGCTCAACAATACAGGTTGCAACTTTTAATAAGGTTTTATGGCGTTCATCAATACTCTTAATAAAGTTTTTCGCTTCCAGCATTTGATTTCTTAAATAAACATTATCATCACTCTGATCCGCACGACGAATCATGCCTGAGTAAAATGAATTAATCCGTAATTTAGGCAGAACATCGGGATTCAATTGCACCTGCCAATGCAAATCCTTTTTAGAAACGACGACATCGGGAACCTGATATTCAGATTCCTGTTGGTTGAACTCTAATCCAGGATAAGGCTTGAGAGTCTTGAGTAAATCAACTGCACTTGTTAATTGCTCTTTGGTCAACCCTGTTTGCTTTAATAATTTATTCAAATCATTAGAGATCAATAATTCATAATATTTTAGTAAATTCTTGGCTTCTGCCACATAAGGAACTTTCTCATGCACAGTTTCAAGCTGAATTTTCAAACATTCAGCTAAGTTTCTTGAACCAACCCCGATAGGATCTAAACGTTGAATATGTTTCAAAACAACAATAACTTCATCTTCCTCAACTTCTTCATCACTTTCCATCTCCAGCAACAACCGGGAAACGGCAAGCAGAATATCTTCCAGTTCCGCATCCAGGAAACCTTTATCATCCAGAGAATCGACGATGCAATATGCAATAAGCTTATCTACAGTCGAAAAATGTAAGAGATTAACCTGATCTAAAATATGCTCTTTCAAACTCATTTGTGCTTGGCGATTGTCTTCTCTTTCTTCGTATTCTGGTGAAGCCAAAGCAGTGGATTGATGGGTATAAATATCATCCCATTCAGTATCTACAGGTAAGTCATTTGGAAGATGGTCAGCATTGAGCTCAGTCGTTAAATCCCCAGTCTCTGCCCCTTCTAGCACCGAAAGACTTTCTGTAGTCCCCATCTCTTCTATTTTTTCAAGTAAGGGATTACTGTCTAACTGGATCTGAATTTCTTGTTCGAGTTCTAAACTGGAGAGTTGTAAAAGACGTATGGCCTGTTGTAATTGAGGAGTCAACGATAAACTGTTCGCAACTTTCAATCCAACAGATAATTTCATAGTCTTTCCTTTTGTTAAAATAAGCAAAAAACATGCCTATAAAAATATTTATAACATAAAAGCAATGTTTACGCATACAAGGAAAATTACATTCTTTTTGACTGCATGAGTCATATATAGATTATGAGAAAAACGACCAGTTTGATTCTTTGTTTATTTTTAAACAATAATATATTTCGGAGCTATAAAGTAGAGCCTGTACTGCTGTCATGAAAAATCAATCCAATTTTACTATCTGGCTTCAGCTCAATGTTCGGCAAAATATCATCACTTGTATAAGGCTCTCCATCTTGCCCCACACTGAGCAGATAATAATGAGATGAATCTTTTAACTCATAATGGTAATAGCGTGGTGAACTGCTCCATGAAACATCAGTAGCATCAAACACAAAAACTGAACTATTCTCTGGCAAGGACTGATTTAATATTTCCAACGAATCAGGATAATGACCATTCTCTACTTTATAAAATTCAATTGCTTGAACTAACGATGTCATAGCTATTTGACTTGATTGAGCGCGCAATTCATCATATAAACCTCCGCGCTGAACAAAACCAAAGTAAAAGAGTGAACCATAAAGAACAATACTAAGGCCGATACCAAAAGCACCAATAATCGTGAGTACTTTACCGCCACTTTTTTTAGTTAGTACCCCCCAAATAACAGCAATAACTCCAAAGATAACACCAATACCAGGTATAAATGACATCGCTGCAATTACATAAGGGAAAACACCCAATTTATTTGACCTTTCATTTACATTAATATCAACCATTAAATTTATCTCATAGTTATCTTTATGTTTTTACTTATAAATACAATAATCTTCTCTCTCTCAAAAAAGTTAACTAATTAGATCAATATTCTTAACATTTAATGTTTTTTTTGCTCTTAATATTTATTTCACAATAAAAAACACCCCTAACCGTCAGGTTAGGGGTGTTTCGTATTTAAAAGCTGGCGATGACTTACTCTCACATGGCAAGTGCCACACTACCATCAGCGCTAAGAGGTTTCACTTCTGAGTTCGGGAAGGGATCAGGTGGTTCACTCTTGCTA